>PBKW01000011.1 GCA_002721615.1 Chloroflexota bacterium | reverse complement strand
TCTGCCAAAAATATCTTCCTGAAAGAACAGAACTACGACATGGAGTACAGCTAGGTACCGGAACATGTGCATTTTGAAAAAGAGCTCCCTCTTCTGCAACCCAGTCAAAATTAGGTGTTTTAATTAATTCATTAATAGAATTCTGATCTTTATATGCACTTGCATATCTTCCCCAATCATCGGAAAAAGCAAAAACTATATTTGGTCGAATTTGATTCATGGTTAAAATATTACACGATTATAAAAATAAATATATATTTGAACTGATAATATATAAGTATTATGAAAAGAATATTACTTATAACTTTATTGATTCTTGTATTTGCATGTGGAGAAGAAACTTCTTCAAGTTCGGAGAATACTCCGGTAAAAAAAATAACAGACTCAGGTAAAAAATTCTCCATAGAAAATTTAAAAAAGATAGGATTCAAACAAAATTATGAATACAAAGTGGAAGATTTACCTGGTGCAGTTTCAGCATATTTTGGATTCATGAAAAATGACTTAGGTGAGCCAGAAGATTATGAAATACGGTTTTATTCAAATCACTCTGATGCAGTTCAGAAAGGTAAACAATACGTTGATAATGCTACTGGTGAAAATGGATGTATATCAAAAGACTGCGCTTTGTGGAAAGAAGACTTGAAACATCGTATACAGATGTATGACTTAGGAACCCTGTATCCCAAATATATGAACTACATTGTGCATAATAATTTTATTTTAATGTGCCCTGGATATACTGAATCTGAAGCTTTAATAAAATGCACAATAGTTATAGAAAAACTTAATCAGTGAACATTAAATAATAATCTCAGCAATCAACTCCCTTATTTGAACTAAAATTAATAACCCGAACCATCAAAAAATACTACATCACAGTACTTTAATCTATTTGGGATAGTTTCCTTGATAGTTTGGATTACTTCTTCTGATAGTACAGACGATTTGTACTTAAGTGCAAAGCACAAGGGAAATGTTTCTGCAAGATCTTCTCTCTCAGGATTATCTCGTGCATAATTTGAGATATATTGATCATCATACTCTTGTGCAGTAATCCATTCAGATGATGAAAGATGATCAGAATCTAGTGAGGTATGTGTAGCCTCATGTAAAAAAATCTCTTCTAATATTTCTTGTTCTATATACTCAAGACCTTTACCATGATGAATCAATAAATTGTTGTTTCCACCTCCAAAATTTTCAAAACCTTTGTGAAGCCAGATCGTATCGACATCTTCACGTAAATAGGTAGGCAATTGACCAACTGCTGAAAGATATTGTAAAGCTATATCTTCAGCTATTTCTTTAGTTTCAAATTCAGGGTTAACTTGTACTTCTATTATCAATCCGTCAGAAAATTCTGCCTGAAATAAAAATGGTTTTATGTTGATCCATCCATATCTACGGTCATACATTTCACGTTGTTCGTCATTAATTTTTACAAGAATTTCAAATGAAGAAGGATCTGAATAAGTTAATATGTCAGGGCTTAAAAAAACTGTCCCAACAAAGGGAGGTTCATTTTTTATATTATTAAATACAACTGTAGATATAGTTGAAGGTTCAATTTTAGGAGTGGATGTTGATTCAGGTTTAGGAGTAATCTCACTAGAGCACCCAAGTACTAGTCCAAAAAGTAAAATAAAAAAAATATGTTTCATGAAACATATTTTAATGGAATTTAATTTTGTTCTAAAGAACCAATGCCCTTTTCAAACCTAAAAAATATTTTCCATTTAATTTTTCAATATCAATATGATATCTTTAAAAGTCATAATTATGGATAAGTTAATGAAAACATTTGTGCCTATAAATATAGCATCTATACTAGTATGTTCCATAATTTATAACTTTACTGAATTATCTAATGTATATGCTTGGTTGCCATTACCTTTGGGTTTTCTTATCTCCTTAATCCTTACACTCGATAAAGAAAAATTCCAAATAGTTAGATTATTTGTTTGGGCTTGGCTGTTAGTATTCATTATTTCACCTATAGTTTTAGTATTTAACTAAAAATTTTTCTATAATATTTTCTAGAATGGAAAAATTTAATAATTTAAATAGAAAAAATCTTTTATTGACCCTCAATATAGTGTTAGTTATTTTTGTAATTTTAGAGATTTTAATATGGAATAAAGTTAGTGATTTTTTAACTGAAGAAGAATTAGCAGAACGTAGAATAGAATTAATGAAAAAGTCACAAAAAATGAGTTCTCATGATAATCCTTAGAGGCTAATCTATATGGATGATGATAAAAAAACAAAAAAGAACTATCTTGCTGTATTTATAGTCTTTGGAATACCACTATTACTTTTAGTATCATTCTTTTTAATCGGATTTTTCTTTACAATAAATTCAGTTTTAGATTAATTTTTTAAATCATCTTCGAAAAAATGACAAGATTAAATACTTTAAATATCTATTTAGGAGAAAAAAGAAAATACCTTTTAATTGCCCTCAATGTAGTATTAATAATATTCATTTTTTTAGAGATGATGGTTTGGAATCAAGTAAATGGCCTGTTGTCTGCAGAAGAAGTTCAAGAGAAAATGAATAGATTTTGTGAAAATTCAAAAGCAACTTCGTGTAGTTATGGTAGAGGAACAAGATAAAACTAGAATAGAGTTTATGAAAGCTGAACAATTTGTTATATAGTTTGTTAATCATGCCCTTACACAAAAACGAAAGAAATCTATACTTTATTAGGCACGGAGAATCAGAATCTAATATACTCCCGGAATTTGCTGCTGGTCATAATTACGATGCTCCTTTAACAAAACTTGGAGAAAAACAAGCAAAGGCACTTGGAGAAAGATTGAAAGAAGAAAAAATTCAATTTGATTTTGTGTTTACTTCTCAGTTAGTAAGAGCTACAAAAACAGCCAAAATTATGCTAAAACATTCTAACAATAATATTGTGCCTACCAAAAATTCTGAAAAATTAAATGAACTAGAAATCCCTAACTGGAGAGGAAAAAAAAGAAGAAAGGTTCTAACTGCTGACGTTGAGGCTTCTTGGGGTAAAAACGGTAAATTTTACTCTCCGGGAGATGGGGAATCAGAATACGAAGTCCAAAAAAGATTCTCATCACTAATTGATGAAGAAATAATTTTTAATGATAAGATTTCCAAGATTAACTCTAATTTGAATATTGCAATAGTTGCTCATGGAAATGCATTTAGATGTTATTTTCAGTATCTTTTAGAGTTTGATCAAAGCTTTATTAAAAAGTTGCAAATAGATAATACTTCAATTTCCGAATTCAGATTTGATCCAAACGGCTGGAATCTAATAAGATTAAACGATTCAAGCCATCTAAAAAAAATATCTTAGCACTCTTAGAAGAAACACCTCTTTAAGTCTTGAATCAGAAGAATTAATGTTTGATATTTGTGATTCAGAAATAAAAAAATTTGATTGAGTAATTAGAATCCCCTATTCTATTCATAAATATATGGAATTAGTTACATATAAGTATGAATACTGTTAATACTTTAAATATATATTTAAATGGAAAGAGAAAATATCTTCTAATAGCCCTTAATGTTGTCTTAAGTATCTTCATTATCTTTCAGGTTGCCATCTTAAATTCTATCAGGCCAGATATTGGGGATATTCAAGCATTACCCCCCACCAACACAGATTCTTCTCACGGCAGTGATTCAGACACAAAAAATCCTAATAGAGAAGGTAAAGGGTACAAATAGACCTATTTCTTATCTTTATTCTTAATTGGGCTTAAAGGTCTCATTGAAACACTTGTAGTCTCCGCAGGCGGTTTAAAATTCATGTCTCTAATCTCAATTGGATACCCTAATTCCTCTGACAATTTCGACAACGATTCTCTAATCATTTCAAATTGTTCCTCATAGGTTATTGAAACTCGTTCGGATGGGACTTTATTTTTCTTTTTCATTTTTACCTCCTAATTTGTTTTATTTAAGTAGAGATAAAAAAAGTCCGCCTGAGTAAACAATGGGGACAAAATAAAAAATGCCTCTTTAGCTGTTTGTTTTAAGTGTCCGCAAGCTGACTTTCAAATCAACACTTAATAAAAATATACCACATTAATCCCTATTTTCCAATATAAACATCTAAATTATATAATATGTAAGTATTATGAAAAAAATCTTATTTTTTATTATTCTCTTAATTTTTGTCAGTTGCTCTCAGGAGGAATCTAAAGATTCGAATAAAATATATTCCATGGACGAAGTTGCGGTGATAGGAATCAAAATCAAAGGAGATTTTGAAACTAACTTTCCTGAATCTACTGACTCAAAATGGGGTTTCTTAAAAGGTAGAGAGATAGCAATAATTAGATATCCAACTGTTGAGCTTGCTCTAACGCTAGGGAAAACAGTAGCTGAAGAGCAAACTGAACTAATTGAAGTTGTAGAAAAGAATATAGCTCACGGACCTAAGGTTGAGAGAAAAGAATGTAGAGGGCATGCTGGTTATGGTATACACGGAAATTGTTCTTCAAGAAGAGAACCTATGTATACAGAATATATCATTTATGGAAATTTAGTGATTATGGCAGAGCCTTTAGCTACAGAAGAGCCAGAAGATACTTTGGGATTCTTACAAGAAACTGCTGATAAGTTGCCATAGTTCAAGAATTTAGTTCATAAGAAAATGTTCTTATGCTTTGCGAAGGACCTGAAATCACCTCTCTGAAGTCTGCTGGAAATTAATTAATGCTCTTAAGGAAATAGATTAATAAAATTCAAGTAACTTTTTATAAACTTAAGGTTTTTTATAATTCGAATCCCCTACTCTCCACATAAATATCTGAATTAGATAATATGTATGTATGAAGATGTATTTATACATATTGATATTAGTTGGCTCTATTGCTGGTCTACTAACAACTATTGATACTACTGCTATGTCTAATGGTGGCGATTTCTCTTTCTCTGACCAATCAGGAATATGGATAGTCTTTTTAGTATTATTTATTACAAGCGTTATCTTTATAACTTTAAAGATGATTGCTTCTGGTTTTGTTGTTCAAGAACACAAACTAAAACAAGAAAAGATTAGAAAGAGCAGTTGGTACCATTAGAAATAATATGGATTTCGCTGACATACTAAAAGTTCATAATTTCAATCCTAAAGATGTTAGATTAGTTAGGCATCCAGGGAATCAAATATTTGAAGAAACAAATTTAGGAAAATCAACATATTATTCAATTTGGAGAAATTCTAAAGATGTTTGGGACGAAGAAATTAGAGTTCAGTTAAAGAAAACATTTGGAAATCAATCTTATGTTGCTCATTTTATTGGGCTTTCCAATGGTGATACTGTTTTTACTGGTTTATATGAGTTAATTGACTATAAAACACTTGAATCAAATAAAGATGAAAAAAATTCAGTAGTTAAATGGAATCATATTAAAATTACAGATTTTGAAGAGTATGAAGAAAGATTAATTATAGAATGGAAAGCCACTAGGTCTTGGAGTCAAATAGCTGGTAATAACCCCAAACCTATTCTAGCTTTACTAAAAGAATACGAAGAACCCGAATTTCCAGGATTTGATGAATTCAGAATGATGAGTAATTACAGAAATGCTTTGCCTGAAACTTGGAAAGCAATTCTTTCTGCAAATAAAGGAATATATTTGCTTGTACATGAAGAGACTGGAAATCAATATATTGGCTGCGCTTATGGAGAAGATGGTTTTTTTGGAAGATGGGCAAATTATGAAGATGAAGCAAAAGGAAATGGCGGAAATAAATTGTTAAAAAAATTAAATAAGACTATATACCAGATATCTATACTTGAAGTTTGTGCTTCAACTTTTTCTGACGAAGAGATAATAAATAGAGAAAGTATCTGGAAAAATAAACTTGGCAGTAGAGTTTTTGGTCTGAATGCTAACTAAACTCTTACAAAAGAGTCTATGAAAATCAGGAATTTAAGTTTAAAATATCTCTTTATGCGGGAGTAACTCAGTGGCTAGAGTGCCTGCCTTCCAAGCAGGGTGTCGAGGGTTCGAATCCCTTCTCCCGCTCCATTTAATTTAACTTGTCTCCTTTTTTAGAATTACAAGAAAAACATAGTGGCTGAATATTATCTATTGTGTTACTTCCTTTTTTAGAAATAGGAATAATATGGTCGGCTGTCCAAGGAACCTTTTTATGAGGTGGCAACTCAATATCTTCCCATTTTCTTTTACACATTGGGCAAGACTTAATTTTTTTTAATAAATCATTGAATTCTTTGGTAGTAAAGTTACCTTCCGCCATTAGAAGCCTTGACCTTCTTCTATGACTAAATTCATACTTATTGCATTCCTTACAAGCAGAAAAATATGTTCCAGAAGACCTCAAAGTAAATTGATTATTGGGTAAAAATCTTTCACATTTATAACAAGTTCTAGAAGAGTCAGTATGTCTTAGTTTTCCTTTATTTCCTTTCTTTCTTTTCTGAACATCTAAATTGCATAATTTGCACATTTGATACCTTAATCCATCTTTTCTTAAGGTAAATTCTTCGATTTCTTTATCTTTCTTGCATAGATAACATTTTTGGTAACTTCGATTCATTAAGCCATTTTACATAATTTTTCTTTGGTACTCATTTTGGTAGTAACCCATATTTAGCAATGTCGAACAATATTAGACAATGCCGAACAACAGAAAGTCTTTTTACCGAACAATAATGAGCAATGACAGACCATGTCGAATTATGTGAACCTATCTTCCAAGCAGGGTGTCGTGGGTTCGAATCCCATCTCCCGCTCCATTTAAAGCCAATTTCCTTCGTAAGCTAATTTGATAGCAATAGTAAACATTATTACTGCTATTAATAAATCCAAAATTCTCCAATAAATGGGACGTTGCATTAATGGTGCAAATATCTTTGCACCATAACCTAAGCTGAAAAAAAATATAAAGCTAGCCAGAGATGCTCCAGTTGCAAATGCGATTTTCAGATTCCATGAAAATTGTTGGGATACAGAACCAATAAGAACTAAGGTATCAAAATAAACATGAGGGTTAGCAAATGTTAAGACTGCAAGAATTGACAGAGTTTGTATGAGACTTTTTGGTTCTGATAAATCAATTTCAAAGTAAGAATTAGACTTAAACACTGATCTTAACCTAATAAGTCCATAAGTAGCGAGCCAAATTGATGAAAACCCAAAGAGTAGATTTGAAAATTGTGTCATAAAATTATTAAAAAAAAATGATATTCCAGTAATTCCTATGGATATAAGAAGTAGATCAGATAATGCACAAAATAAAACAACATAAAAAATGTGTTGTCTAAGTATTCCTTGTCTTAAAACAAAGGCATTTTGTGCTCCAATTACTAAAATTAAAGAAATTCCTAGTAAAAATCCTGTTAGGAAAGCTGTAAACATATTTTTATTTTACAAAAAATTCTTATAGTAAGTATCTTAAAACCAAATAAGAGTAGGAGATTGGATCACTAATTACTTATCAAAATATACTAGCTGTATAATTTTATAGAATTTTTAAATTTTCGAGTAATAAAAGCTATTACAAATATCATTGTTGATACCATTGACATTGATGGACCTGAAGGTAAATTAAAGTAATATGACAAGTAAAGTCCACTTACAGCAGCAATAACTCCAAAAACAACACTAACTATTACTGAATCAATAAAAGTTTTAGTTGCTAATTTTGCTGCAGCAGCAGGAATTATTAACATACTTAAAACCAAAATTATCCCGACTGTTTGAAGGGAACCTATAATTGCTAGAGATAAAATTATAAGAAATAAATAATTTAAAAAAGAAACATTTAAACCCCTAACTTCAGCACCAACTGGGTCAAAAGAATAAAACAATAGTTGTTTAAAGAAAACTAACAAGATACCTATAACAGTAAAAAATAAACCTGAAACAACAATTACATCAAATGTACTGACAGCCAATATTTGACCAAATAATAAATCTTCTAAATTTATAGAGACTTTAAAAACTGCTATTAATATAAAACCTAACGCGAAAAAGGAAGAAAAAATTATTCCTATTGCAGTATCTTCTCCTACTTCAGTATTTTTAATTATAAAAGCAAGTAATAAAGCAATCATTATTGCTGCAGGGACACCTAGGGCTGAAATAGTAAACCCAAAGAAAACTCCGACTGCAATTATTGGGAGAGTAGCGTGAGCCATTGCGTCTGCCATGAAACCCATATTTCTGTTGATAGTAAATGATCCTAGAACTGGGAGCATAATTCCAGAAAGAATTGCTGTAATTAATGAACGAATCATAAAATCGTATTTAAAAGGTTCCAATAAATTTTCAATTCCCATTTTTACTTCCGTGATTACCTGGTCTATGGTTATTAAACATTTGATTATGAGAACCATACATTTCTTCCATGACTTCTTTTGTGAGAACTTTAGATGAATCTCCATAGGCGCAACAATGTCTATTTAGACATAAAACTTCATCAAATTTTTCTTCAATATTATTAATATCATGAGTAGCAATCAAAATAGTTTTTCCATCTAATTTAATACTATTGATTATTTCCATTAGATCTTCTTGTGCCCCAACATCAACTGCACTAAACGCTTCATCTAACAACAAAATATCAGCACCTTGAGTCAAAGTTCTAGCTATAAAAATTCTTTGTAGTTGCCCGCCTGACAATTGGTTTATATTGTCATCAATTTTCTCAATTAGACCAACTTGATTTAATGCTTCCTCAATGATCTTATTATTTTTATTAGAAAATGGGTTAAAAGAATTGTTCTTAGTTAAGCCCATTCCTACAACTTGTTTTACAGAAAGCTTGAAGTTCCAATTTATTAGATTTTTTTGGGGAATATAACCAATTAAACTTTTAGCTTTGTTTGGTTTTAATCCTTTTATTTTTAAAGAACCATTAGCTATAGGTACTAATCCTGTCATAGCATTAAATAATGTCGATTTGCCTCCTCCGTTGGGGCCAACAACGGCGACAAGTTTTCCTTCATTAACAGTAAAAGTAACGTTATCTAAAGCTAAAGTGTCGCCATATTCAACACAACATCCATCTGAAACAATTAGGCCTTTATTTTTTATTTTATTTTTCACCTTCATGGTCTTCTTGCTCATCGTGCTCATCGTGATCATGGTCATCATTATGATCCAGGTTTCCAACAATTAACTCAACATTGCTCATTAAGAAATCACTGTAAGATTGATTTTCTTTTAAAGTTTCAACCCACAATCCTGTTACCAAATCTATGTTGGCTTCTTCAGAAATTGTTTCAGAGTATACTGATGGAACCTCAGATTCTACGAAAATAACCTTTATTTTATTATCATTAATTAATTCTATTACATCAACTAATTGAGAAGGTGTTATTTCATTAGCAGAACTTAAACTTGGAACTATAGTAGTAAGTATTTTCATTCCATATTTATTTTCTAGATAACCAAGTGATTCATGGGTAGTAATAAGTTTTCTGTTTTTAGAAGGAACTGTTTCAATTAATTCAGAAATACTTTTATCTAAGTTATTTAATTTACTTATGTAAGCATTTAAAGAAGATTCATATTCAGATTTATTGCTTGAATCAAACTCGATCAATTTATCTTTAATAAGCTCAGCAGCCATTACAACTCTTGATGGATCGAACCAGAAATGAGGATCATATGCTCCGTGATCATGTCCTTCATGACCTTTGTGTTCGTCATGATCCTTTTCTTCATCATGTTCGTCGTGATCATCATGTCCTTCGTGTTCGTCATGATCCTTTTTTTCATCATGTTCGTCGTGATCATCATGTCCTTCGTGATCATCTTCTTTAAATTCTATTGGATCTATATTTGGACCTATCTCAACTAAAAATTCATCACCACTTGATGAATTTTCTAATAACTTAATTAACGCAGCAGGTTCATATTTAAGTCCTACATAAAAAATCAAATCAGCATCTGATATTTTACCTGCATCTTGAGGAGATGGATCATATATGTGAGGGTCAGCCTCTGGTGGCATTAAAACAACTAGGTTTATATTATCACCACCAATTTCATCTATGAAATCACCTAGCATAGGGGTAGTAGCTACAACATTAATTTTTTCAGTTACTTCACTTGAAGTTTCTTCAATTTCTATGGGCGCATCTTCTTCAACATTTCCACAAGATACTAAAAATATAGATAATGTAAATAAAGCAATTCTAAGTATATATTTTAATTTCATCAAATATCCTTTTTTTAATTATTGTTTAATTATTGAGAATGATTCTCATTCTTGAATTATATTAAAAAATTTTAATATGTCAATTAATTCGTTATAATGAACAGATGGTAAAAGAAAACTTTAGATATCAAAGCCGTCAAATTTTATTAGATAACAATATTCCTATTACTAAACCTAGAATTCTTTTTTTAGAAATCTTGTTGAAGAACCAAG
Source organism: Chloroflexota bacterium (assembly GCA_002721615.1). Taxonomy (GTDB): domain Bacteria; phylum Chloroflexota; class Dehalococcoidia; order Lucifugimonadales; family Lucifugimonadaceae. The sequence goes on along the minus strand of PBKW01000011.1, from coordinate 247,201 downwards.
GACCCCTTAAAGTTGAAGAAGTAATAAAACTTTCAAAAGGAAAGTTGGCAGTATCATCTTTATATAGAATTATTAATAATCTGAAAAAATTTAATCTTATAAATGAATTCCAAACTTTAGAAAACACAAAGGTAATTGAGATTGCAAGCCTACAAGAAGAGCATCATCATCATATTTTCTGCAAATCTTGTGGATCTGTATACGACTTTAAAGTAAATGATAGTCTAGAGAAAGATCTCGAAAAAGAAATAGAACTAATAGAATCAAAGTATGATGTCTCTGTATCATCACATTCCTTAGAACTACTTGGAATTTGCAATATGTGTAAGTGCCATCCTAATAAATAAAAAAAATTCATTAGTTTTGTATAAACTTTTATTTAAGTTTGTTGTTTTCCCTAGTATTCAACCAGTAGTAAAAAGGTAAAGCAAATAACAAACTTCCTAATAAAGAAAATATTATTAACCAATACCATTTTATCTTTCCTATAGGATAAATTTTAAAGTAAATAGATAGCAAAATAGTCAAGGAAAATACTTCAATGAATAATGCAATAGCAATCGTATTATTAAAAAATGTAGTAAGGTCAAATTGAAAAAATTGCCAATAAAGGTACATAGAATTCACAACGAATAAACCTATAAAAGAAAAAACAAATAATGTGATTTTTTTATTTAAAGAAAGTTTATTCATTCTTTAAATAATATTAATTTCCCATGAAATTAGATGTGATTCACAAAAAGATTAAGAAAAAGAAATAAGTAAATAATAGGAAAATATTATTTATCAATAGAATAAGCTAAATCAGAACAATTTTGTCTGGCATCTGTTAAATCCAATCCTGTACAAAGAATAATTGAATTCCCATACACAATATAGTCCAAATATTTTGCTCTGACTGTATTAGCACTGCTTCCCTTATAACTTTTATCACTTCTAGTTCTTCTATCTTGAATTCCTTCTTTCCATGATGAGAGTGATTTTTTTAATATCGCATCTTCACCTATCACTTCTTCAACATATTTGACTCCTTCATCTAAAGCTAATTTCTGAGAAGGATAAATTCTTATTTCATAATCCAAAGATTTCTTCGAATCGTTTTTCCAAAAACCAAACCAAACTCCTTTAGAATCTTTTATAGAGAAACATCATATTCTTTGTTAACTTTGAATCCTGTATTTTGAAAATTTTCAATAGTATATATTCTATCCTCATTAGAGATTTTTTCTAAAGGAGGATTTTCAGAATCTGAAAGACTTTTTTCTCGACAAGCTCCGATTAAAAATAAAAGTGTTATAAATAAAAAAAAATAATCTTTTCAATATATTTTTTTGTATGTAATTATTCATGACGATATTAGGAATTATTGAATATTCCTAAATCTTAGATTATCTTTATTAAGTTCACTTAGTTTAGTGCAACCCATTAATTTCATATCTCTTTCTAATTCAGTTTTATATATATTTAATGCTTTCTCAACTCCAACTTCACCTGCTGCTGCTAATGCATAAAGATATAATCTTCCACCACTACAAGCCTTAGCACCCAAAGATAATGCTTTTAGCATATGGGTTCCTCTATGAATACCACCATCGATGATCACATCTATCTTATCTCCTACTGCATCAACAATTTCAGATAGTTGATCTAAAGAAGATCTTGATCCATCAAGTTGACGACCTCCATGGTTAGATAAAATAATACCTGTACATCCAATATCAATTGCTCTTTTTGCATCTTCCACACTCATTATTCCTTTAAGAGCAAAATGACCTCCCCAATCAGAAGAAAGTTTTTCAGCGTCATTCCAATTCATAGACTGATCTAAGAATTTCGAGAAATAGTTTCCAATTGACATAGCAACATTTGATAATTCATTCACATGATCTTTAAGAAGTGGCAATTCAAATTTACCTCTGGTCACATAATTAATTCCCCACATAGGTTTCGTTAAATATTCGAAAAGACTAGACAATGTGATTTTGGGAGGAGAAGTAAAACCAGTTCTTAAATCTCTTTCTCTGTTACCAGCTACTATAGTGTCAACTGTAAGAGCTAAAACATCAAATTTTGCTTCCTTTGCTTTTTGTAAAACAACATTATTAAGACCTTTATCTTTATGATAATAAAACTGAAAAAGCTTAGGGGTATTAATTTGAGATAATTCCTCTACTGGAATTGTAGATAATGTAGATACTCCAAACATAGTATTTAATTTTTTAGCTGCTCTTGCTACTGCCCTTTCACCATCATAATGAAATAACCTTTGTAATGCTGTAGGAGAACAGAAAAAAGGCAAATCTAGCTTTTTCCCAAATATAGTTGTCGATAAATCTATATTTTCAACTCCTCTTAAAACATTAGGAACTAAATCAATGTCATTAAATGCACTAGCATTTCTACGATAAGTCACTTCATCCTCTGCAGCACCATCTATGTAATGAAAAATAGGTGAAGGAATTCTTTTTTTAGCAAGTTTTCTAAAGTCATAATAATTATGACAATGCTTTAATCTCATAATGATTTTAATAGTTTCAAAGATGTTATTCTAAGATATTAGAGTAACTTTGGATATATCCAAAGACATATTAAAAAAGCTTTTCTAATTTTTTTTCATCAAGCTCAAACCCCAAGCCAGGATTATTATTTAGGTGAAATTCACCATTAATAATCTTATAAGGCTCTTTTAGATAATTATTATGCTTAGGCATAAGAGATAACGAGTGCTCCAATCTGTAAAAATTAGGAATCGCACTTACAACATGAGCAGCAGATATAAGTTCAATTGGTCCTCCTGGAATAACGTGAGGAGAAACAGGCACATTATATGTTTCAGCCATGTTTGCTATCTTAATTGTTTCAGAAATCCCGCCAGTCCATACCGTATCAGGCATAATGTAATCTGCTAATCCATTCTCAAGAATAGGCAAAAAATCATATCTAGTATAAAGTCGCTCTCCAACACAGATAGGAGCATCTGTATTTTCTTTAACCTGTTTTAATCCCTTAATGCTTTCTGGAGGCAATGGTTCCTCAAACCATCCTATTTTAAACCTATCGTATAGATTATTTGCTAATCGTATGGCATTTGGTACGTTATAGTGACCATGTGCATCTATTAAAATTTCAAATTTCGGACCAACAACATCTCTGACAGCAGATACAATTTCATAACCTTCTTCTTCTCCTTCTTGTGAGATAAATCCATCTTGATACATTGTGTGAAAAGGAACCATCTCCAAAAAAGGATCTAGTTTACATGCACTGTATCCTTTATCTAAAAGATTCGTTTTTGCTGCCTTTGCATAATCTTTAGCGGTATCACAACCATCAAACCACGAATTGCAATAAAGTCTTACCGTGTCTCTGAATCTTCCTCCAAGCAAATCATAAATGGGCATATTACTATATTTACCTTTAATGTCCCATAATGCAATATCAAAACCCGAAATTAAAGAAGTAGTAAATCCTCTGGAGCCTACGTAGGAAAATTTTCTAAAAAGCTTATGCCATAATCTTTCTGTGTCCATTGGATTTTCACCAATAAACAGATCTGTTACTTCATTAACTGCAGTACTCATTAACTTTTCACTAACAGAAGATCCTGTGCCAATCTCTCCCCAACCATGAATTCCCTCATCTGTCTCAATTTTTATACATACCCATTTTTTAGGATGTGATTCTGCAGATTTAGATAAAGATATAAATTGTGCGGCAAAAGGTTTTATATTAGTAATTTTCATCTGATTAAATTCATTTGCAAAAATTATTTAAAACTATTGTAAACTATCTTCCAAGTGGAAAACAGATGATTGAATCAATTAATTTAATCCTAAAATAGAATTCAACATATTATGAAAATCACACATATAGAAACAATAAGAGTAGATGAAATACCACAAATTATCTGGGTAAACATTCACACTGATAAAGGAATTATCGGATTAGGAGAAACATTTTATGCTCCTACAGTAGTTGAGTCTGCGATACATGACCATTTTGGACCATTATTGATAGGAAGAGATCCTAGAAAAGTAGAATTACATTGGAATTCAATGTTTACCCTTTCTGATCATGCAGGTTTTGGTGGTGCAGAAATGAGGGCAATTTCAGCATTAGATATGGCTTTATGGGACATAAAAGGTCAAGATGCGGGTGTTCCAATTTATGAATTACTCGGGGGTGCAGTTAGAGAAAGAATTAGAGTTTATGCTACAGGGTTGCCCTATTCTAGATTCATTGAATATGTTAACAAACTTCTAGATAAAGGAATTACAGCAATGAAATTTGGCCCAACAATTCCATTAGCACTTGCATCTGATGGACAATTTCTATCGCCTAAAGATCTAGATATTGCTATACAACCAATAAAAGAAATTAGAGATGCGATAGGAAACAAAATTCAAATAGCTAATGATGGCCATGGTAAATGGACTTTACCTGTTGCGATTAGGATTGCTCAAGCCATGGAACCATATGAAATTATGTGGCAAGAAGACTTAATGCCAGTACATAACCCAAATGCATTAAAAGAATTGCAAAACTCGACTAAAACTCCCATTTGTATTTCAGAAAGATTACTGAGTAGATGGCAATTCAGAGAATTCATTGAAAACGGTTCAGCAAGAATAGTAATGCCAGATCTAATATGGACAGGTGGAATTTCTGAAACAAAAAAAATCGCAATCTTAGCTTCAAGTTATCAAGTTCCTTTTGCACCTCATGATGCTAGTGGACCAGTTAATATATTTGCTTGTGCTCAAATCTGTATAAGTTCAATAAATGCTATGATCCAAGAATTCGTACCACCTTATCATGAAGGATGGTATGGAGATTTCGTAGATCCTAACCTTGATATAATAGATGGATTCTTAAATGCTCCTCAAAATCCTGGAATAGGAACAAAACTAAAAAAAGAAGTTAAAGAAAGAAAAGATGTCCACTTAAAGATTAGTAGCACATCAAAAGAAAACCCAATAGATGATTGGGAGACAGTAGATTTTCTAGGTAAAAAAAGCACTTTTAGAAGTAATTCTATGGAAGAAGAACTTAAAATTCTCAGAAAAGAAAGAAGTCCTCATTTATACGATAAATAATTTGTCTATTAATATCTAATATCCATGATCACTATATGCTTCTCCATAATCAGGTAATCCTGATTTAGAAGCAGAAATCAATTTGCCTACCAATTTATATTTAGCATCTTTGTAGTTGTTTTGAGCAAATCTTATTGAATAACTTCCTGAACTCAATTTCACAGGAATTTTGTTTTTAAATTCTAAATTGTCAGAATAAAACAATACGTTTCCAGATTCTGGACCAAAATGACCCCAGGCAACCATCTTAGATATATCATCTCCAGCAGTATAAGTTGAACTTTTTTGTATAGCAAAGAAAGCTATTTTGTCATCTCCTTCATATTTTTTCACAACTAATTCTTTGAGAACAAATCCTTTAGGGATATCTAAATTTAAATAAAGATTAACTTTGTCCTTAAACACAACATCTAAATTTATCTCTTTATTTCTCTCTGGATATGGTTCTGGCGTTTTAGTAACAATAGATTCAATTTTAGAATCTATGTTTAAAACTGAATCAGAATCCTCAGATTCTCCTACTGAAAAACAAGAAAAATTTATTCCAATTAATATTATGAAAAAAATCTTTTTCATTTCTAACATGCTTCAATGATTACATTTATTGTCTATATGAATTTAAATTACGAAATGATGAAGAAAATATATAAAGTGCAAAGTGAGTAGCAAACAATATAAACCCAGAAGCTGAAGCAACAACAATTGAGCTAAATTTAGTTCCGAAAAATCCTCCTAGAATAAATCCTATTCCTACCAATCCTAGTGTAGCAAAAAAGAAGCTTATTACTCTTCCTTTAAATCTTTCATCAGAAATTATTTGTAAGGATAATAGTACTCCTGCCCACCAATAAGCATGAAAAACTCCTGATAATAAAATCATTAAACCTGCTAAATAATAATTTGGAGAAATAAACAATAAAATAACTGAAAACAAATATAAAATTATGAACAAAACAATACTTTTTGAATTCAAAACATATTTTTTTAGATATGGAAGAGAAATAGAAGCAATCATTGCTCCTACAAAATAAACACTTGAAATAATTGCATATCCTGAACCATCTAAACCTAACTTATCTCTACAATATTCCGGAATTAATGGTTGTGTGATTCCCCATCCGATAATAGTCACAGAACATATTAATAAACATCTTATCTCAATATTTTTATAACTATATATAATTGCATCTCTAATAGAAGAATTATCAGAAGATTGATGTTTTTTAAATTTTTTATTCTCCTTAAAAATCAAAAGAGTAATAAAAGCACAAATAGAACTTAATAAAGCAATTATAGGTAATGACCAAAACATTAAAGAAATACTCAAAACAGTAAGTAAAAACCCTGCTATAGCTGGCAAAGTTGCATTAAGAAATTGATTAAAAAATTCTTGAGCTGCATTTCCTTCAACAATTTTTTCTTTTCCTAAAATATCTGCAATAAGTAACCTAGCAGAAGGCCCTTCTAGACCAATAAATGCACCCATAAAAATTGAAGTAATTAGGATAATTAATATTACGTTAAAGTTATACATTACTGATAATGCCATTGAAATAAAAATCACTATACTTAATGTTCTAAAAATGAAGAAGATATGTTTTCTTGAAAAACGATCTGCTAACTTCCCTCCATAAGGTGCTAAAAGTATATTGAATATTGCAGGCAAGCCAGTTAATAAACCAATTAAAAAAGTAGAGTCAGTTTCTTCTAAAATATACCAACTAATTAGAATTAGTCTTATAAAAAAAATAGAAAACGCTAATGCAGATGACCCTAATAAAAACACAAAGGCTTTATTTTTAAAAATTGACATATTTATGTTTATTTTTTGAGAATTAATATAAANCTTTCATGTTCCATTTTTTAATGTGTATCAGTAAAAAGATTAACAGTCTAGTTAAATCAATAATTATTTTCCGAAATNTATTCTTAATTGATNTTATANTAATTTTCTTTTCCCATTTTAGTTTTTTANTTAATATGAATTGAATAAATTTCAGATAAAANTATGGCNAGNACTGATCAAAATAGACCAAATATATTATTTATACTGAGTGATGATCAAGGCCCATGGGCAATGAACTGTGCAGGTACAGAAGAACTTATTTCACCAAATTTGAACCGCCTCAGTGAAACGGGAATAAGATTTGAAAATTTCTTTTGCGCATCCCCGGTTTGTTCTCCTGCCCGTGCAACTATTCTAACTGGTCAAATGCCATCACAACATGGTGTGCAAGATTTTTTACGTTCAGGAAATTCTGCAGAACTTTCAGAAGAAGATAAAAGTATCCAATATATAAAAGGAACACCTACTTACATTGAACTACTAAAAAAAAGAGGATATTCAACTGCTCTAAGTGGCAAATGGCATCTTGGAGATTCAGTGACACCTCAAGCTGGTTTTGATTTTTGGGATGTATTTGCTACAGGTTCCGGAGATTACTACAAATCACCGATGTTTAGGGATGGAAAACTTTACGAAGCAGATGGTTATGTTAGTGATGTAATAACAGAGAATGGAATAAAATTTTTAGAAGAGCAATTTCACGAAAAAAAACCATTCTCATTGAATGTTCATTACACAGCTCCACATGCACCATGGGATAGACATCAGCACCCAAAAGATGTTTACGATGATTATTTCAAAAATTGTAAATTTGAATCGGTAGATTGGGAATCAACTCACCCCAACCATTTATCAAAAGAAGGGGCTTCAGGAAGCATAGGTCATACAAAACTAGAAAGAAGACAAATTTTAAGTGGCTATTTTTCTGCAATTACTGAGATGGATAAAAACATAGGACGTTTATTAGATTGGCTTGAAGAGAAGAAATTACGTGATAACACATTAATTATTTTCACCTCGGACAATGGTATGAACATGGGACATCATGGAATTTGGGGTAAAGGAAATGGTACTTATCCTCCTAATATGTTTGATACATCGGTAAAAGTTCCTACTATAATATCTATGCCTAACCATTTACCTCAAGACATCGTTAATTTTGACTTACTAAGCCACTATGATCTTATGCCAACTATTTTAGAATTTTCCAATATAGAACATTCTGAAAATCATCAAATGCCTGGAAAAAGTTTTAAGAAATTAATTCAGGGATCTAAGAAAATAGACCAAAAACCAATAATGGTATATGACGAATACGGTCAAACTCGAATGATTCGAAATAATAATCACAAATATATCCATAGATATAACGGAGTTGAATGCGAATTTTATAATTTAATGGCTGATCCCAAAGAAACAAAAAACGAAATAAATAATCCGGATTTTGCTGAAATTATTATTAAAATGAAGAGACAACTTTTTGACTGGTTCAAAAATTATTCAAAGCCAGAGCATGATGGATCAAAACAGTTGGTCAAAGGTAGAGGTCAATTAGATATCATTAACTCAAACAGAGAAGCTTTCGCTCAAGATGTGACATTTTTATTAAAATAGAAATTTTAGTTCAATCTTCTTCATAAGATGAATTTTGGAAATTTGTTTATGCAAGGATATAATTTGATTGTTTGGAAACCATTAATATAGTTCACAAATCCTTGAATTCATTAGAGTCTATTTTAGAATAATGCTCAGGCAATAATTCAAAAGCATTAATGATATTTTCATGTGTTAAAACATCCTTAGTTTTACCGAAATCTAGGATAACTCCATTTTTTAATAAACATAGAAAATCAGAAATATCTTTTAAAATTCTGAAATCATGTGAAGTTACAATAGTTTGTATTCCATGGGAATTTAATTTCTTTATTAAAGATGAAACCTTATGAGCATTTTTTAAATCTAAATTCGATGTTGGTTCATCAAATAAAATAACTCTAGTATTTTGAGCTAATACTCTTGCTATTCTCAAAATTTGCATCTCTCCTCCGGAAAGATTATCAACCAATTCATCTTTTCTATTAAGAAGTCCTACAATATCTAAAGCTTTATCAATAACTTTAGAATCCAGATTCTTTTTAAAATCAAGAATGTTTTTATTTGGAAAAGTTCCTAATTCCACATATTCATATAATGTGAATCCAATAACATATTCTCTGTCCTGCTGTACATATCCAATATTTTTAGCTCTATCTAAATCAGAAATATGTTTAAGGTTTTTTTTATCAAATTCAACTTTACCACTGGTTGGTTTTGTTATACCTGAGAGAATCTTCATTAAGGTTGTTTTTCCTGAACCATTATGACCAAGAACACCTATAGACTTTTCAGTAAAATCTATTGAAATATCATTAAGGATATTCTTGTTATTATTTTGGTAATTAATATTTAATAATGAAAAAGACACAGTGAAATTAGTAATTTATCTACCGAAATCAATAAATTTTTTTGTTCTCAAATCATCCCAAACAATTTTCATTAACTCTTCTGTTCCTCTTAAATTCCAATGAGACAATGTAGTGAAATATCTAGGATCAACTAAATACACTTTATCATTTTTTATAGCTTGAATTTCTTTTAATGTATTGTCAGAAATTAAATCATTAAAAAATGATTCACCTCCCCATTCTTTAGACTGAGGAATAATTATCACATCTGGATTCATAGAAATTAAACTTTCCTTAGTAATCATGTCATTTGATTGTACACCCGATTCAGCAGCAATATTTATTCCACCAGCTAAATCTATAATACTCCCCTCTGTAGAGCCTAGCCCTCCTGCCCAATAAGCATCATAATATGTCAAAGATAAAATTTTTGGTTTTTCATTAACATCTTTAGTTTCAGTATAAGAATTAATAAATTTGATTCTTTCATCCAATATATTAATTAAATTTTTAGCTGATTCAAGTTCTCCAAGGGCATAACCCATTAAAAGAATATCTGATCTTCTTCCTTCTACATCATTATGTAGAGTAGTTTGAATTACTGGTATATTTAAATCTGATAATGCATCTAAAAGATTTGGGTTTGCATAAGGATCTGCAAATACAATATCTGGATCTTGAGCAATAATAACTTCTGGATCTGCTGTAATCACTGGAAGACCATTAGAAAACTCAAAAATATTCCCTCCAGGGTCTTGTGAAAATGAAGTAGTTGCAACTATTTTATCTAGTTCTACAAATCCAAATAACATTTCATCATGACCTAAAGAAACAGTTAAAATTCTTTGAGGCTCTTGATTTATAACAATATTTCCATTCATGGCTTGAATTTCACGAGGCCAAGAAAAATTTTTTGGATTAACAATTCCTTCTACCTTAGATAAATCTATCAAAGAATCAGATTTTTGATCTATATATACTTCTACAGTTTTAACAACTTCTACTACTTCTGTTTCCACAACAGGAACTTCTTTGATAATTTCCTTTTCTTGAACAATTATTTTTTCAATCTCCACTTCTCTAATAACTTCTTTTTCCACAGGAATTTCTTTAATTACTTCTACAATAGTTTCTTCTTTGATTGTTTTAGACTCAGTATTTGCACAAGCTAAAAACAAGTTTGGAATAATTATTAGAATTAACATAAAAAAGCGAATACTCATTGGGCAACCTCTGTTGTTCTTTGTCTTATTAATAAATAAATAAAAAATGGAGCTCCAACTAAACTAGTAATAATTCCTAACCGAATTTCTGTTGGAGAGAATATTGTTCGTGCAAGATAATCTGTAAACACCAAAAATAGAGATCCTAATAATGCTGAAATTGGTATCACAACCCGATTATCAGGACCAGTAATTAATCTAACAATATGAGGGATTATAATACCCACAAAAGCTATAATTCCACTAACTGCAACAGCCATTGAAGTTAATGCTGTAGTGGACAATAATAAAATTAATCTAGTTTTACTTACATTTAATCCTAGAGATTTTGCAGAGTCATCAGATAAAGCTAAAACATTTAGTTTATTTGAATAAAAAATTAATATTGGCAAATTAATTAAAACTATTGGAAAAAGCAAAAAAACATGATCCCATCTTGTTGACTCTAATCCCCCTGCTAACCAAAATAATATGGATGACATCTCTCCATATTCTGAACTAGCCAAAATAATCATTGAAATTACCGAGTTAGCAAATAATGATATAGCAAGTCCACCTAGAATTAATGAAACTAAAGAATTTCTTCCTGAAACAAAGGAAATAAAATACACTGTAAATGCAGCAATTATTCCACCTAAAAATGCCATCAAAGGTAATACAATTAGAGATAATGAATATATACCTAATGCTATTGAACTCACGGCTCCAACCGCAGCTCCTGATGAAACTCCTATAATACTAGGATCAGCCATAGGATTTCTGAATAATCCTTGCATAATTGCACCAGAAACAGAAAGCGAAATTCCAACTAAAACTGCAAGAATTATCCTAGGTAATCTGATATTTAAAATTATCTGAGAATTCATATCAATAGTAGATTCAGATGAATTCAAAATATTGATAAGAATATTTAGTATTTCAGCAAAATTTATACTTACTGGACCTGATCTTACTGAGAGAATCACTAATAATAAAGTGAAAGATAAACAAAGAATTGATAAAAGCAAAAGCTTATCAAAATATGATAAATTTCTTAATTTATTTCTATTGCGTCTTGATATAGATAACATAAAATAACGCAATAAAATATCTAATATATTGGATTCTTATTGCGAAAACCCTCGTAAAGATTTTGAGCAGGTCTCCTGACTTAAGGTTTTTCTTCAATTAATCCTTCCCAATTACTCAGTGGATTAAAAAACAACCTTAACAGTGGCGCAAACCGTTCAGCTATAAACTGATTCCCTGACACTCAATTTTTAAAATATTAATGTTTTTATTTTTAGCATTCCCCAATATATTTAGTCAATTGAAATTTTAGGGGATCTCTTAATTGTATATATTGTGATATCTCTGTGGAAATATTAAAACAAAGATTTTTTGATTTTTAATCATCAATATAATTAGAAAGACTAATCTTTAGACAGCTCCTGAATCCTATTTATAGGTTCTTTACCTTCATAAAAATTATTAATATTTTGAGCAACTACCCTCATCCTACGATCAAATGTCCCAAAAGTTGATCCACATACATGTGGAGTAATTATCACATTATTTAATTTGTTAAATGGAAAATTAGAAGGATTTGGATTTTCATCCTTCGTTTTAGGATAAGTATACCAAGTATCCAAAGCTGCACCTGCAATTTGATTAGTTTCAAGAGCTTCAAATAAGTGTTTTTCAATAATTATAGGTCCTCTAGCAGGATTAATAATAAAAGAATCTTTTTTCATAGCACTAAGTTCTGTTTTTGTGATTAGCCCTTCTGTAGATTTTATAAAAGGAACACAGATAACAAAAAAATCTAAGCTTGAAAGAAGTGAAATCATATCCTTAGGTTTTACAAGATCTAATAATGAATACTGTTTAAAAATAGATTGATCTACTGGATTTACTTCAATTGCATAGTTTTTCATTCCAAATACTTTTGTCATCTCTAAAACTTTTTTACCTATTCTACCTAAACCAAGTACACCCACAGACCTACCATGCAATTCTTTACTAGGACCACTTCTTTGAGGCCAAAAGTCCCATTTATTTTTAGAAAAATTATTGTGCACATTTATTAAATTTCTATCTAAAGCAATCATTGACATGATTACATATTCTGCAATTCCTATCTCGTGTTCATAACTATTTGCTACTAAACATCCATCTGGAACAGCTTCAAAAGAAATTTTTTCCCATCCCGCACCCGGCATAAAAATAGCCTTTAAATTCCTCGATTCATTCTTAAAATAATCATGTAGAGAAGTACTTACTAATATATCTTGTTGGGGAAGAATATCAGCAATAGATTTTTTATCCATAAAATCTATAATTGTCCATTCAACAGGAACATTAGTATGCTCTTTTAATTCTTCTATGGAACGTTCTAAAGAACTTGCTTTTAAGACCAATACTTTTAATTTCTTATTCATATCTCTTTCTAATAATGATCATAGGTTTGATATAATAAACTAACCTAAATACATAAAAATGAAAATAGAAAAAAGTTAATTAGTATTTAGAATTTCTTTAAAAGTAGATTCAAAAACTTCACTCTTAGCTCTACCAGAGGCTTTAAAAATAATTTCCCCTTTACCATTTTCTATTATAAAGGTGGGAACTGCTCGTATTCCATAATCTAAAAAAGCATTTCTATATTCTTTATCTGAAGTACTCAAAGAAAAGAAATCAAATTGTTTTCCAAAATCTTCTTTTAAACCTTGAACCACAGGCTTACTAGCTAAACATGTCATACAGGTAGGAGACCAGAATTCTATAAATCTAGGTTTTCCAGAATAATCTTCTAATTTTTGTACTTCAACAATTACTTCATCAATATTATCTGATTTAGTTTTTAAAATTTCTGATTTTCTTAAAGATTCAGAACCTGATTCAGTTTTATACAAATTTCCTACATATCCATTAGGAATTTTGGAAACAGAGTTTTCTGAATTTGATTCTTCTTTCAATATATTATCTGAACCACAACTAATTCCTGAAAAAAAGAATAGATTTACTACTAGGATAATTACTAATTTTCTCATAATTTTAACAACGATTTTCCATCACACAGTTTTTAGTGAAACTTTTTATTTCTGTTTTAGGGTTTATAGTATTCAAAATAGAAATTTCTAAAAATACAAATATTAACAATGAAATATTAAGTATCACTAGTAAATATTTTCTTCTCTTCTCAAGCTTCCTATTGATTATTATAAATAAACTCATAAAAGTAATTATACTAAAACATTTATAAGGTGTAATACTATTTAATTTTACAAATAATTTATGATAGAAAAAATAATTATAATTACAATAACAACAGCAAACATATTTTCTTTCCTATTGATTCTCTTAGATAAATATCTATCAAAAAATCAATTAAAAAGAATACCTGAAAATCAATTATTTTTTTTAGCTCTTTTAGGAGGTTGGTTTCTAGGAACAATCGGAATGAAATTAACAAGACATAAAACTTCAAAAAGAAGCTTTCAAATCAAATACCTCATCTCATCATCATTAAATATAGTTATAATTTTTTTATTCTTTTTTTCTACTAAAATTGGATGGTGGTAGAATAAAATTATTAAATATGGATTTAAATATTATTAATAACTTAACAATTTATTAGTAAATATATTACTGATCAAATAATTTTTAATTGATAATAAATTATTATATTTTTATACTTTAACTTAATTTATATTCTGAGGAAAAATATGGGTTCTATAAATGTAGCAATCATTGGTGTTGGAAATTGTGCATCTTCTTTGGTTCAAGGCATCTATAAATATAGCGATGCTGATCCTGATCATGAAATACCAGGAATCATGAACACTTTAATGAGTGATTATCATATAGGAGATATAAAAATTGTAGCTGCATTTGATATAGATAAAGAAAAAGTAGGAAAAGACTTATCTGAAGCCATATATGTGAATAACAATTCACTGAAATTCCATGAAGTTCCGAATACAGGAGTAACCGTACAAAGAGGAATGACTCATGATGGATTAGGAAAATATTTATCCTCAATAATTTCAAAAGCATCAGGAGAAACTTCCAATATAGTTAAAATTCTAAAAGAAAAAAAAGTTGATGTAGTCATAAACTACTTACCAGTTGGATCGGAACAGGCTACTAAATGGTACGTAGAACAAGTATTAAAAGCAGGATGTGCATTTGTAAACTGTATTCCAGTATTTATTGCTAAAGAAAATTACTGGCAAAAAAGATTCCATGAAGCTGGCCTCCCAATAATTGGAGATGATATTAAATCACAAGTAGGTGCAACTATAATACATAGAGTCTTAGCTAGATTATTTCAAGATAGAGGAGTGAAAATCAATAACACTTACCAATTAAATTTTGGTGGAAATACAGATTTTTTGAACATGCTTGAACGAGATAGATTGATTTCAAAAAAAATTAGTAAAACTGAATCAGTAAAATCTCAGTTAGAACAAGAAATTAATTCAGACAATATACATATAGGCCCCAGTGACCATGTACCATGGTTAGAAGATAGGAAATGGGCATATATTAGACTTGAAGGAACATCATTTGGAGACCTTCCACTTAATGCTGAGATTAAACTAGAAGTAGAAGATAGTCCTAATTCAGCGGGTGTAGCAGTGGATGCTATAAGATGCGCAAAAATAGCTAAAGACAGAGGTATTTCAGGTGCTATAGATAGTGCATCTTCTTATTTTATGAAATCTCCACCAAAACAATTTACTGATGATGAAGCAAGACAAATGGTAGAAGAATTCGCTAACGGAAAAGAAAAAAAACAAAGAAAAACAAGATTAGATGATTAATTGATATTCATAAAATTTAGGAGATAAATTATGTCGAAAAAGAAAGTTTTAGTTACTGGATTAAATGGAGTAGTAGGTTCTGCACTTAAAACTGAATTTGAAAAGAAATATGAATTATCTTCTTTTTCTAGATATGGATGTGAAGACATACCTGATGAAAGAAATCATAAAGGAAATCTAAAAGACTATGATTCTGTTCTTAAAGCTTTCGAAGGTCAAGATGTAGTAGTACATCTAGCAGCAGACAGAAGTATGAAGGCAGAATGGGACACAGTTCTTCCGTACAATATTATTGGAGTTCAAAATGTATTTGAAGCTGCTAAAATAACTGGAGTTAAAAGAGTAGTTTTTGGATCGTCTCAACATGCAGTTGGAGGTAATTATTTAGATGAACCTTATAGATCTATTCTTTCTGCAAACTTTTCGAAAGTTAAGCGACCATACAAAAGAATTGATGAAAATACTCCTATTAGACCCTCAGGATTTTATGGAGTTTCTAAAGCATTCGGTGAAGCTATAGGTTCTATATATAATGAATATTATGGCCTCCCATCGATTCATCTAAGAATAGGATATACTGCTTCAAATGATAATCCAGGAAAAGGAATGAGTTTGTGGTTATCTCATAGAGACTGTACACAAATCATAATGAAAGCTGTAGATGCTCCTGAAAGCTTAAAGTACGGAGTTTATTTTGCCATGTCAGACAATTATTGGAATATTTTTTCTATTGAAAAAGCTAAAAAAGAACTAGGCTATAAACCTCAAGATGATAGTGGCCCAGTATTAACTGAAGACCTTAATGTTCCTCAATTAGAGAGAGATAGAACAGAATTTAAAGTTAATCCTTATTCTGATAATGACTAAAAGCAAATGTCTAAATCTTTATTTTCAAAAATCATAGATCGTGAAATACCAGCAGATATTGTTTATGAAGATAATGAAATAATATCTTTCAAAGATATCAATCCTGCAGCACCTATTCATATTCTAATAGTACCTAAAAAAGTTATACCTACTTTAAATGATTTAGATGATAAAGATGATTATAAACTTATTGGTAAAATGTTTAAGGTTGCACAAAAATTAGCAAAAGACAATAATTTAAGTGTATCTGGATTTAGAACCGTTTTTAATTGTAACGAAGACGGAGGTCAAACTGTATACCATTTACACTTACATCTTCTTGGAGGAAGGCAATTTCAATGGCCTCCAGGATAAAAACCATTAGGAGGATTTATGAGAAAATATGATAGGTACAGAGGGGAAAACTTATTAATTAATGGTCTTTGGGGAGTATTATTTGGAACTTTCCCAATAATTGCGATCTTAATTTATCTAGCAGTAGATAACACTATAGAAGGTTTTTCAGTTGCTCCAAATGTACTAGTCATATTAATTCTAGTTTCATGCTTTTTAAGTGTGCTTTTAAATACCGCTCGTATAAATTCTAAATATAAAAATAATGAGCCTATTTAAAAGTTACATTATTTAATGAAATTTTCATTATCAAACACTTTTATATCCTTAAAAGAAAAAAAGTATCGCACTTACTTTATAGCTTTGGTATTGATGATGGCTGCAGTTAATATGCAAATGGTAGCCAGAAGCCAACTTACATATGATATTACTGGATCTCCATTATATGTAGGAGTTGTAGGAGCAGGTTTTGCTCCACCAATATTATTACTAGCAATATTTGGAGGTAGTGTATCTGATCAATTTAATAAAAAACATATCCTTCAAATAAGTCAGTTAGGGATGATAATTTTATGCGCTATAATAGCAATTTCCATTTTTTTAGACGTTCTTACTGTTTTTCACTTAATATTAGCAGCATTTCTTCAAGGATTTCTATGGGCTTTCCTTGTACCAGCAAGACAATCTCTTATTCCTGAATTAGTAAAAAAAGATTTGATCGTGAATGCAATAGCATTAAATGGATCCGGAATGGCATTGATGACTTTTTTAGCTCCTGGATTAGGAGGATATTTATATGCAGAACTAGGCCCTCTTATAGTTTATGTAACTATAATGAGTTTATTCTTGATCTCATGTTTAATTAATCAATCATTACCATCAGTAACACCAGTAAACAGAAAAAAAGAATCTAGGATCGCGCAAATGAAAGAGGGTATAAAATATGTTTTTCATGATAATGCTTTGAGGTTATTAATCTTGATTGCTTTAGTGACAACACTTCTTAGTATGCCTGTTAGAACTTTAATGCCTGTAATAATGGATGAAATCTTTTCTAAAGGGGCTGATGCAGTAGGTTTAATGTTGAGCACAATTGGTTTAGGAACAGTTCTAGGATCTCTTTTTTTTGCAGGATTATCTAAAGGGAAAAGAGGAACAACTTTAATAGCAACATTATCCATATCAGGTATTTCTATACTTTTATTATCTATATCTCAGTATTTTTGGTTAACCATAATTATCATGATTTTAATGGGAATTGGAGATGCGGGAAGACGATCTTTAAACGTTGCACTTCTAATGCAAAAATCTAAACCAGAGTTTAGAGGTAGAGTAAATGGGATTTACACTATGAATTTTGGGTTTATTCCATTAGGAGCGATTCCTATAGCCTCTTTAGCTTCCTTTATGGGAATAGCTAATTCTTTAATGATTACATCAATATTATTAATTTTTATATCAATAATATTTTTTATATTAAGAAAACCTATAAAAAATTTATGATCAATTAATTTGATCTGAATAAATTTGTTCTAATTTTGATCTTAAATCACTTGATTTAGGTACCCCTGAAGATCTAAATAAAACTTCTCCTTTTTTATCTAATATCACAAAAGTAGGAACTGTTTGAATTTCTAATTGAAAAACTAAATCAACATATTCATAATCTTTTACATTAAGATAAACAAAATCATATTTATCATTAAATTCTTCTTCTAAATTCTCAATAATAGGTTTGCTAATCATACATGCTAAACAAGTAGAAGAAAAAAACTCTACAAAATGAAGTTTCTCAGAAATGTATCCAAATTCTTTTTCATTTGAATTAACCAATAATTCATTTCCTTCTTGTTTGAAAATAAAATATGATGTAATCAAAATAAGAATTATTGAAATCAATAAAGTAAGGGAATAAGGAGATTTTTTACGAAAATAGAGATAAGAAAATCCCCCTATTAGAAAAAATCCTAAAATAATCAAAGAATAATGATTTATAATAGTGAACATTCTAAAAATTAACCTTCTTTAAAAATATTGTAAAATAATGTTTTATTAAAATAAATCTAATTCCATGTCTACAAAAAACAATGTATTATCAGCCATAAAAACCTCTTGGAAAGATCTGCAAAAATCTTTAACCAATTTTTCATACGATAAACTTAGAGATCAAGATTCAAAATTTTCTAACCAAGTCTTAAATACATTATACGAGATAAGTTTAAAAGAAATTTCTGTAATGAATAAAATGTCATCAGAAAAAATATCTACTAAAAAACCTATAAAAGTTAAATCAAACAATGAAAATATCAGAGCTTCATTTAGAAAGTCTCTTATAAACCTTACTGAAACTCATAGTACTTTAATAAATATATTAAATTTAGAAGAAGAAAAAACATTCTTAAATAATTCTCCAAAACGTTTAATTATAGATCAAGGAACCTACTATAATTATATTCAAGCAAAAAAAGAAATAACATTGTTGTCTGAAAATTTTTCCTAATTATATTTTGGTCTCCATTTCCTCAGACTAACTACTTCTTTAGGGGGATTAAGTTTAGAACCATATGCTGTATAAGAAACTTCAGCCACATAAATATTTCCCTCATGGTCCTGAATGATACCATGAGGAGAAATGAATTGATTAGGTAATTCTCCTCCAATAGAATCTCCAAATCTACAAATTTCCTTTCCATTCAAATCTATTATTTTCACTAAATTACCTAAATTCGGTACATTGATTTGATTTAAAGAAGCACTTCCTGCTTCTGAAATGATTAATTTTCCAGAAAAATCCCCTTTTCCTAGGCAAATAGCTTGAGGCCTATGCAAATGAATTTGTCGAACAAAATTTCCGTCAGTATCAAAAAATTGAACTCTAAAATTCTCTCTATCACATACAATCAAAAAACCTTTTTGATGAAAAGCTATATTATGAGGAAGACTAAATTGTCCAGGTTCTGAACCAGGCTCTCCCCATGACATAATATGATTTCCTAGATAATCGAATTTATGAATTCGTGAATTTCCATATCCATCAGAAACATATAAATTCTTTTCTAAGTCAATAGTCAAATCAGTAGGCCTATTAAACATACCTCCTTCTTGCCAAGGAGCTGGAGAGCCAGGTGTTCCCAAAGTAAATATAAAATCACCATTAGTTGTCACTTTATGTATACAATGACCACCATCATCAACAAGATAAAGAAAATCTTCATCATCTATAAAAATACTATGAGGTCTAATAAATTTTCCTTCTCCCCAAGTATCAATAAATTTTCCATCCTTATTAAAAATCATTATTGGATTAGATCCTCTATTAAAGACATAAACATTATTAATAGAATCAACTGCTACTGAAGTAGCCTCAAGAAAGTTTAATGGATGAGGGATTTGAGGCCAGTTTTCCACTGGCTCAAAGCTATTTAAATTCTTCAAATTTAACCTTGATTTTTTTTATTAACTTCTAGTTCATGCCAAAGTTTTTTACAATAATCTAAACTCAATTTGTCTGAATAAAATTGATCTCCTGTAAATACACCTTCAATCGCCATCATTCCGGGATAATTAGCCTCATGCATAGCTTCAACAGCAAATCTATAATCTATTTCTCCCCCAACAATATTCTCTCTAATAAAAAGAGTTCTGTTATCTTCAGGAAAATTAATTCTTGTTAAATTTTTACAATGCCAATAATTAGAAACAGGAGCCAATTCCTTTATTGCATCTTCACATAATTCTTCAGGAATATCATAATTCCATATAATATTTCCTAAATCAGGATTTATCCCAAAATTCTCTTGATTCACAAGACTATTTATTAGCTTTGCCGACCAACTATTATCTACAGGAGAATTTTGGTGAACCTCACAAGATATTTTCAATCCATGTTCTGCTGCAAATTTAGAAATTTCTACAAATTTTTCTGCTAGCATTTCATACTCTGGCATAGTAGTATCTCTACTAGAATTTTGAGACTTAAAATAACCCATTGGTTGTGCACCTACTAATGAACTCCCTGATTGAGGGATTAATCTTGTCCCAGTATCTATATAAGGTGATTTTCCAGAACCACTTATAGCACCATTTACAATTTCTGAACCTAAAATTTCTGCAAAAATAATTGCTCGTTTTGATCTTTGAAAATTCTCATTTCCTTTTTCTGGATCAATCATCAGGCCTCCAGATCTTATAGCCAATACAGGAGTTCCTAAATCATTTAATCTTTTTCCAAATTCTTTTAAACCTTTTTCTTCTCCTTCAATTCTATCTAAGCATTCCATTCCAAGTTCAATGCCATCAAAACCCATTTGATTAACTCTATTAAGGAATTTATCAGTTAATTTACTTGGATCCATATCAAAAGCATTTCCTAAATAAGGATAGTCAGAGAATCTTCTAAATGCATAACAAAATCTCATAATTTCCCCCAAGAGATAATATTTATTTAGATGATATATAATCTTTGAAAGTCTAACAAATCCAAAGATTTCAAGATTGAAAAAATATTGAAATTAAATTTATTTTCTTAGTATTAATTGAATTATAAAGAAAAAAGATCAATGATTTTTGTACTTGGAGCAATAGTTTGCTTCTGGTTTAATCTTTATTTATATGTACCAATTCTTCCACTTCATGCTCAAAATTTAGGGGCTGATCTAAATTTTGTTGGTTTAATAGTTGCCTCTTATGCAATAGGACAAATTCTATTCAGAATTCCTATAGGAATCGGGTCAGATGTTTTAGGATCTAGAAAATTATTTGCTTGCATTAGTACTTTGTTTGGAACAATAGGTTCTCTAGGTTTAGCAATATCTAGCAATGATACTACTATGTTAATTTCAAGAACATTAGTAGGTATTGGTGCTGCAGGCTGGGTTGCAATAAGTATTCTATATGCAAGCTATTTTGGAGACGGTGATAAAAGTAAAGCAATGTCATATTTAATGTTTATTCATAGTTTTGCTGTTTTAATAGCCACTCTTATAGGAGGATATATAGCTGAACATTTTGGGAACATTTCTACTTTCTGGGCAAGTACCCTCGTAGGAATTATTGGAACAACATTGCTACTTTTTACTAAAGAGAAAAAAAGAACAGAAAATTTAAATTTTTCTTTAAAAGACATATCTAAAATATTTTTATCAAAATTTTTAATCAGGATTTCATTAATAGGTATTCTTCCTCAATTTGTAACTTTCTCTATTCTTTTCGGATTTTTACCAGTATTTCTCAAAACTATTGGAGCGAATAAATCTGAAATAGGGCTAATAACATCTATCAGTTTATTTTCCAGTTTAATTGGTATATTAATCACTCCATATATTACAAAAAAAATAGGATTAACATACTCAATTTGGGTAAGTGCTATCACAATTAGCATTGGAGCTTTTGTAGTACCATTTGTATCAAGTTTAATTCTTGTTACGATCACTCAAATTATTAGTGGCCTAGGGAGAGGAATGATAAATACTATTCTTATTAGTGCAATAGTAAATAATTCTCCAAAACATGAACAAGCTACATCAATGGGATTCTTTCAAGCTATATATGCTTTCGGAATGTTTCTAGGACCAGCATTGTCTGGTAATGTAGCAAATATATTTGGAATAAATTTTGTTTTTTACTTTTCTGGGTTATTAATGTTAATTACTCCCTTAATCACAGGTTTAAAAGAAATTTCTAAAGAAAAACAATAAGGAGGAATTTATGGAAAATTTCGAAGAACTTAAAAATAAATCTCATAAATGGCGAGAATGGTACTATGATGGAGAGCCTGAATTAGATCCAGTAGCTCAACCGGTAGAAGAAGCATTTGATTTAATCAATGCAACTTTATTTGGTCATATTTATCAACGTCCAAATCTAGAAACTAAAATTAGAAGTCTTTGTACAATAGCAGCTTTAACTGTTCTTGATAAACCCAAACAACTTCCGGGACATATTACTGGAGCTTTAAATTCTGGTGCCTCCAAAGAAGAAATCATAGAATTAATTACACAAATGTTATTTTATGGAGGATACCCATCAACTGTAAACGCTCTAACTGCAGCATCAGAAACTTTCAAAGAATATGAAAAAAAACATTGAGAATTGATAACCTGATTCTTTAATAGGTTTCATGATTATAATTGATTAAAATAGTTACTTTTCTTGAAGAATTTTTGTTGATTGAAATGATATATTTAATGAATGAATAATGAACTAGTTAAATTTCCAAATAATCTCAAATTTACACTACTGAATTGTATTATAGTTACATTTCTAGTTTTACTAAATTTTTCTCCAAAAAATTTTTTGAATATTAATCTTCTGGACTTTTTAATTATCTTATCTGTTGCTTACCAATTTTTTTTACTCTTTAGCACATATATTTTTAAAAAATTAAAATTTAACCAAATCACCACAACTTTACTGTTTTTTATAGAATTTTCATTTCTTTTTATTTTATCTTTAGAATTCAAAAATCCTCAAAGTATTATTCTTATTTATTCAATACCATGGGTGAAATGGATAATTATTTCTCCCAAGAAATATCATATTTTGATAACTTTTTTTGTTATATTAGCTTTAATAAGTTATCAAACAAAATTTTTATATTTGCCTTCTTTATTCAATATGTTTTCCTGGATTTTCATTAGTTTAGGGTTAAATTTCATATCGAATTTTCTTAACAACTTAAAAGAAGAAAATAAAAAATATTCTGAATATATTAACAATTTAAAACTTGATCTAGCTATTTCAAAAAGAGTTATAGAGGGATTAAAATCCATATCATATTCTACAAAATGGGAATCAACTATAAAGAATTTTTCAAAAAACCTTAAAAATATAGGAGGATTTAATTCATCTATAGTATTTCTTCGTCAACAAGGTACTGAAAATCTAAAATTAGAAATTAAAGATGGAATCAATATTAATTCAAACCCTATAAATATTAAAGATCATCCTGAATGGGAAAAATTAAGACAAGGAAATTCTGTTTTAATAGATCCTAATAATCAAATTTTACCTCCATGGATAAATGAAAATAATCAATATGGAATAGTAATTCCATTAATAAATGAACTTAATTTTTTCGGATTAGTTTATGGGTTTTTTGAATCTAAAGATCATGTTCAAGAAAAATTCTTAGAAGAAAGCAAAGTTTTTTGCTACGTATCTTCAAAATATTTGTGGCTAGTAAAAAATACTAAAAAACAAAACTCATTGGATATAATTTTATCTGATGCAGGCAGAAAATTAGAAGAAAATAGTCAGTTGATAAATTTAAAAGATTTATCTTTAGATTTGGATAATAAATCTATCAAATTCAAAGAAAAAAATGTCCCAATATCTTCTCAAGAATTCACAGTAATGAAAATGTTAGCAAAAAATATTAACTCATACATAGAAGACTTTGAAATCGAAGAAAATGCAAAAAAAGAAAATTTAGAAATTGTAAAATCTTCAATTCCAATAACTATCTATAGATTAAGGAAAAAATTAGCAAAAATCCCAGGCGGATCTAAATTAATAAAATCTAAAAGAGGAAAAGGATATTCTCTATCAATAAATTAATTCCTAGTTTAGAAAAGACTTCATTCTTTTTACAGCTTCATTTAAATTTTCTCTAGAATTTGCAAAAGAAAGCCTTAAATATCCTTCTCCAAATTTCCCAAAAGCTGTCCCAGATAGTAATGCCACTCCATAATCATATAACAATTTATCTGAGATCTCCCTACTACTATAACCTGTCTCTTTTATGTTAGGGAAGGTATAAAATGCTCCTTTAGGAGTTCTACATGAAATTCCATTAATGCTATTCAATCCTTCCACTATTATCTCTCTTCTTGCCTTAAATTCAGCTACCATATTTAAAATACTATCTTGTGGACCATCAATAGCTTCAATAGCTGCTACCTGAGAAAAACTTGAAGTACATGAAACACTATTTGTAATTAATCTAGATATTGGCTCTACTAATTTTTCAGGAAAAATACCATAGCCTAATCTCCACCCTGTCATAGCAAAACTTTTAGAAAACCCATCTAAAATAATCGTCCGTTCTCTCATTCCTTCAAATTCACTTATAGAATTATGTTGACCTTCAAAATAAAAATTCTTATAGACTTCATCAGTGAGAACTATAGCATTGCTATTCTTGATAATTTCAGAAATTTCTCCTAATTCTTCTTTAGGAATTACACTTCCACATGGATTATTAGGTGAATTCAAGATTACCATTTTAGTATTTTCATTAACTAAATTTTTAAAATCTTCAATATCAGCATTAAAATTATTTTCTTCTCTCAGATGTAAAGGTACGGCTTTTCCTCCCATAAAATTTATCATTGATTCATAAATAGGAAATCCTGGGTTAGGATATATCACTTCATCTCCATCCTCAATTAAAGCCATAATTGAAAAATACATTATTGGCTTAGCTCCAGGAGTAATTACAACATGATCAGGAGACACATCAAAACCATGAGTATCACTTTGATGTTCTGCTATTTTAGATCTTACATGTGGTAATCCTGGAGAAGGACCATAATGTGTATATCCTTGATCTAATGCTAACTTAGCAGCATTAATGATGTTTTCTGGAGTTTCAAAATCTGGTTCCCCTATTTCTAGATGTACAATATCTTTTCCCTTTGCCTCTAGAGCTTTTGCTTTAGCTAAAGTTTCAAATGCAGTTTCCGTTCCTAAATTTTTCATCCTAGCCGCTAATTTCATATTTATCTCCTTATTTCCAATCTAAGTAATAAATCGTAACTTTTTTTGTTGAAAATTCAAACAAATTACCAACATTTTTGGATTTTTTTAATAATTTCTTGAATCACAAGATCAATTTCAAATAAAATATTAGATGATTTATAGTAATATTTATCAAAGTATAAAAGGTATAAAAAATTGAAATATATTAATCCAGTTTATTTACTAAAACTTCTTTTTATTAGATCTGAATTTAAATTTGAGAAACGAAACCATATTGTAACCAGATTAGATAAGATCACAGAATTACCTTTAATAGTATTTGCATTTGCCATGGTCCCATTACTTTTGGGACCTTTATTATGGGATCTGACACCAGAAGAAATAGAAACTTTTCGTAGATTAGATAATGTTATTTGGTCAGTATTCGTAATAGATTTTGCTATAAAATTGGTTATATCACCTCAAAGATTACTATTCATCAAAGAACACTGGCTTGAAGCACTTTGTTGTCTACCAAATCTTCAACCAATCAGAGTATTAAGAATAATTGTAGTTGGAACAAAAGCAGTAAGGGGTTTCACTAGATTAGGTAAAGCAGATTTTCTATTCGTTTGGGTGGGAGCATTAGTAATTGTAGGTGCAACAATTATCACAAGCTTAGAAAGAGGAAGAAACCCTGAACTAGGATCATTCCCAGATGCTTTATGGTGGGCAATTGTTACTATCACAACCGTGGGATATGGTAATCAAGAACCAATTACATTTTTTGGAAGAATTGTAGCGGTTTTTTTGATGGTTTCAGGTGTAGGTTTCTTTGCAGCATTAGCAGCAAATTTAGCAGCAGTTTTTGTTAATAAAGATGAAACTTCTCAATTAGATAAAGTGGAAAAAGAAGTACTACAATTGAAAAAACAAATGAAGAATCTTATTAAAGAAATTCAGAATAATTCCAATTTATCTAAAAAGAAATGATCCATTTAAATATCTGATGCCCAATCGATTACAATTTGAAACCAGTTCTTATCTATTACAACACAAAGATAATCCTGTTGATTGGTATCCATGGAATGACGAAGCTTTAAATAAAGCAAAATTAGAAAAAAAACCAATATTTTTAAGTGTAGGATATTCATCTTGTCATTGGTGTCATGTAATGGAAAAAGAAAGTTTTGAAGATCTAGAGGTAGCAGAATTATTAAACAAAAATTTTATAAATATTAAAGTAGATAGAGAAGAGAGACCTGACATAGATTCGATTTATATGGCATCAGTGCAAATAATTTCTGGTCAAGGTGGTTGGCCAATGAGTGTTTTCTTAACTCCTGAAGGAAAACCATTTTATGGAGGAACTTATTTTCCTAAAAATAGTAGACATGGAATGCCTGGGTTTTTAGATTTAATAAAATCTTTATCTGATATTTATTCAAACAAAAATGAAGATGTTATCAAATCAAGTGAAAAATTAACTGCAATGCTAAAAATCCAGTTAGAAGAAAAAATAAAATCAGAAAAACCAGATTCAAAAATATTCAACCAAGCTTTAGAATCTTTGAAATCAGAATATGATGATATTCATGGAGGATTTGGGTCTTTTCCTAAATTTCCTCAACCATTATTACATAACCTATTATTAAATATTTGGAATGAACATTCTGATCAAGAATCTTTAAAAATAGTAACTAAATCACTTTTATCCATGGCTAAAGGTGGAATATATGATCAAGTAGGTGGAGGATTTCATAGGTATTCTACGGATTCTGAATGGAAAGTTCCCCACTTTGAAAAAATGCTCTACGACAATTCCTTACTAAGTTATTTGTACTTAGACTGTTGGAAAATAACTAAAAATATCCGATTTAAAGAAATTTCTGAAAATATCCTCGAATATTTAAATAAAGAAATGCTTAGTAAAGAAGGATCTTTTTTTTCTTCTCAAGATGCTGATAGTGAAGGAATAGAAGGAAAATTTTTCGTATGGAGTAGAAAAGAAATTTTCAAAACATTGGGTAAAAAAGATGCTGATAAATTTTCTGAAGTATTCTTAGTTTCTGAAGAAGGAAATTTTGAAGGAATGAATATAATTTTAGAAAGGAGGAATCTAAATTTATCTTCTAATGAAAGAAAAGAAATAAACCAGATTTTAAATAAACTATATAAACAAAGATTAAAACGTATTCCGCCTGAGACTGATAAAAAAATTATCACCTCATGGAATAGTTTGGCAATAAAATCTTTCGCATATGCAGGGATATTGTTGGATAGAAAAGATTTTATTCATACAGCAATTAAAGCTGCAAATAATTTACTAGAATCAAATACTTATAAAGAAAATTTATTACGTTCATCATACGAACACCAAAACTCTAATAAAAAAAATAACTCACTAGGATTTTTAGAAGATTATTCTTTCTTAATAGATGCATTGTTAGAAATATATCAAGTAAGTGGAGAAAAAATTTGGTTAGAAAAAGCATTAATACAAACAGAAAAAATGATACATAATTTCTGGGATGAAAATCAAAATTCTTTTTATGATACTTCAAAATTCTCGAACTCTCTGATATTAAGGCCTAGCGTACTACAAGATAACGTAGTCCCTTCAGGTTCATCTGTAGCTTGGAGAATATTAATAAAACTTTTTTCAATTACAAATGATAAAAGATATAAATTGATTTTAGATAAATTTTTATCTACCACATCAAATCAAATCTCTCGCTTACCTACCAGTCATGCATATTGGTTAAGTAGCTTAAATATGTATTATTCAAAACCTCTTCACTTATGCATAATAGGAAACCCTAAAGATAAAAACACAAAAGAATTATTAAAAATAGGTAATAAATTTTATAAACCAAACATGATGATAATTACTGCTTCAAATAATTCTGAAGCTAATAACTTAGATATTACTAACAAAAAGATAATGCTTAACAAGCTTCCTACAGCATATCTTTGTGAAAACTTCAGTTGTAAAAAACCTACAAATTTGTCAGAAGAGTTAAATCTTCAGTTATTATAATGAAATACCCTGAAATTAATTTAAGAAATTATATATTATTATAAAAATATGAGTAGTTGACGGAGATCACTCTATGACTAATAAAAATACAAGAATAGAAAAAGATTCTATGGGAAATCTCAATGTACCTTTTGATGCTTTGTATGGAGCTAATACACAAAGAGCAGTGTTAAATTTCCCGATTAGCAACTTAAAATTAAGCAATTCCTTGATAAATGCAATTACACAAATAAAATACTCAGCTGCAATAGTAAACAAAGATTTAGGACTTCTAGACCAAAAAATTTCTTCCTTAATTCAAAATGCTTGTAAAGAAATTTTAAATGGAAAGCATTATAAAGAATTTGTTGTAGATGTTTTTCAAACAGGATCAGGTACATCAACTAACATGAATGTGAATGAAGTAATATCTAATATTGCTATTAAATCAATTGATGGAAATATTGGTTCACGAGAACCGGTTCATCCTAATGACCATGTTAACAAAGGACAATCTTCTAATGATGTTATTCCAACTGCCATTCATATTGCTTCTTCTATGGAGATAAAAAAGACTCTTATTCCATCATTAAAAAAATTATCTTCAGAATTAGAAAATAAGTCTAGAGAATTTTGGCCAATAATTAAAACAGGAAGAACTCATTTACAAGATGCTACACCAATAAGGCTTGGACAAGAATTTGAAGGTTATAAGGGACAAATAGAATTAGGAATTGAAAGATCTAAAGTAGCCTTAAAAGAATTATCTGCACTTGCTCTAGGTGGAACTGCAGTAGGAACAGGAGTAGGAATGCATCCAGATTTTGCAAAAAAAATGATCCAAGAATTAAATAGTGAATACGATCATGAATTTAAAGAATCTCCAAACCATTTTCAAAGTCAAAATTCTTTAGACGGTTTGGTTCAAGCATCTGGATGTTTGAAAACAATAGCAGTGAGCTTAATGAAAATCGCAAATGATATCAGGTGGTTAGGTTCAGGACCAAGGGCCGGGATTGGGGAAATAGAGTTACCAGAAGTTCAACCTGGAAGTTCTATAATGCCAGGTAAAGTTAATCCAGTTATTGCAGAATCTGTAACAATGGTATCTGCACAAGTAATTGGAAATGATACTACTATCGCAATAGCTGGTCAGTCTGGGAACTTTGAATTAAATGTTATGATGCCAGTTGCAGCATACAATATTCTCCAGTCAATAGAATTGTTATCATCTTCCGCTTTGAATTTTTCAGAACAATGTATTTCAGGTCTTAAAGCAACTGAAAATGGTCCTAATCAAGTAAAAAATGGATTAGCAATTTGTACTGCTCTCGCACCAATAATTGGATATGATAATGCTGCAAATATTGCTCATATAGCATCAAAAACTGGTGAAAGTATTTTTGAAGTAGCAATTAAAGAAACAGATTTATCTAAAGATGAATTAGAAATAATTCTTGATCCAGAATCTATGACTGAACCCAAAAAATGATTTCTCAAGGAAATCAAGAAATTAATAATTCTTACAGTTTCAAATTTTATAAATTTATATTACCGGTATATTTTCCTCTATTATTACTATCAATTTGTATAGGAATATTAGCTCCTGCAATTCCTGCAAAAGTAAATTGGATTGGTGGAAGTGTTTTTTTAATAGGACTAATAGTAGGTGCAAGAAATTTAGGTGAAGCAGTATTTGCAGTTCCTGTAGGAATAATAATTAACAAGTTAGGCACCAGAATAACAACTATTACAGGTTCTATTGGAGTGTCAATTTTTGCTTTAATAGCTGGTTTAAGCCCAAATGGATATATTTTATATTTTTCGATTTTTTTTCTTGGAGCATCTTTAGGGTTATTTGGAATATCTAGACATTCTTACCTTTCCAAAGTAGTTCCAATTGATTATAGAGGAAAAGCATTCTCTAGATTTGGAGGTGTTAGTAGAATAGGTTATTTTATAGGACCTTTAATTGGAGGATTCTCTGCAAAATATATAAATTTTGACATACCTTTTTATATAGTATTTGTTATCAGTGCTATGGCTACTCTATTAATGTATTTTATATCATCACCTGAAGAAAAATATTTGATTAAAGAAAATAAAAATACATCTAAAAAAGTTACTCAAATAATCAAAGAAAATAAATATAGCCTTGGAGTAGTAGGAACAGGTTTATTTATACTTAATTTACTTAGAGAATCAAGACATATAATCATTCCTCTATGGGCTTTTAACATAGGACTTGAAGTAGATGCTTTAGGCATAATTCAAAGCATTAGTTCAGCGATAGACATGACTCTCTTTTACCCCGCAGGATATGTAATGGATAAATTCGGAAGAAAATGGACATCAGTACCAAGTATTATTTTACTCTCATTAGCATTTTCACTAATAAGCTTTGCTGATTCTTATCAAAAATTACTTTTAGTTGGTTTAATTTTAGGAATTTCTAACGGGATCGGCAGTGGAGCTATGCTAACATTAGGATCCGATTTAGCACCTGAAGATTCTAACGGACCTTTTTTAGGAATTTGGAGATTGATATCTTGGTCAGGAAGTGGATTAGCATCACCACTTGTAGGAACTATAGGACAATTTTTAAGTTTGAGTTTAGCATCTTTTTCAATTACCGGAATAGGTTTTATTGGTATAGTATTTTTTGTGTTTCTAGTACCAGAAACACTTAGAAAAAATCATAATCCATGATTTTTTAAATGATCATGTAATCTCTGAAGACAAATTGAGTCATTCTCTAAATCTCTACCATCTACTCCATAATACTTTTTACCTGACATCCCTTCTACTGCCCCACTGTCTACTAATTTCATAATATATTCTTTACTTAGATCTACTGATGGCAAAAGATTTTCTCCAATAATTTTAGATATAGCTGCAATTAGTCCATAAGCTCCCCAATTTGAACAACTAGAAATTATCAAATTAGATACTGTTGTAATACTAGGGTTATCAGGTAATCCAGAAGTTTCAATTATTTCATTATATAAATTACCCATTCCAATTTCATTTCCCCCATCTCCTATTCCAATTGATCTTGGAAATTGTTCAAAAAGATGATCTATTTTTGCATTAAATTCAGATATATCTTCATTTTTCCAATTCCTATAAGTTCCATCATTCATTAAACCAGCTCTTTCAATTGAAATAAGTAACTCTGGAGAAAAATCCTTGATCAGTTTATTGCCAAATTCTAAAGATTCAATATGAGAAGTGATAGGAAAATCAATTAATTCATCTTCATCTTGAAGAATACTATCAACAACATCATAAGACCATTTATCCGTGATGTATGTTACTGAAAATCCTAATTTTTTAAGTGCATTACCTAGAGCAACAGAACCTGGAGGACCATCAGTTTCAGTAGCTCGAGCATATACAATATAAAAGCCAGTAGTAATAAAAATATGACCTTTACTCTCTAAAAGAAATTCTGCAGATTTATTTACAAAATCTTTATCAATATATTTCTTCAATTTTGAAATATTTCTAGTATCTTTATCTAAAATAATATTTTCTATTTCTGCCATATCAAATAAATTTATTCAAATTTAAAATCATCATCTCTAAGATCAGTAATAAACATGTGTCCAGGAGAATGAGTAATCATTATTGGTATTTTTGATTTTAATGCTACCACCTGTGGTGTTACGCCACATGCCCAAAAGACTGGAGAATAATTATTAGAATCAGGTTCAAAAAAGTCTCCGAAATCAGGATTAGAAATATCTAAAATACCTATTTTTTCAGGATCACCTATATGTATTGGCTCCCCATGCATCGAAGGATATTTTTTAGTAGTTTCTATAGCTTTTTCTATATCTTGATTTTTGATCCATCTCATAGAAACAACCATGTTTCCTGAAAAAAAGTCTGAAGATACTGAATTAATATTAGAAATATACATAGCAACATTTTTCTTGAGATCATAATGTTTTAATTGAATCCCAGAATCTATAAGTGCTCTTTCAAAAGTAAAACTACAACCTAAAAGAAAGGTTACAAAATCATCTCTCCAATAATCTATTATATCTGTAACTTCATCAATCATTTTTCCAGATTGAAAAATCCTATATTTTGGGACATCAGTCCTGATATCAGAATTCGGAGAAGAAATTCGAGCCTCAAATTTTCCAGGAGTCAAAACTTCAACTAACGGACAAGACTTAGGATTTCTTTGACAAAATATCATAAAATCCAAAGCATATTGACTAGGTAATATTGCCACATTAGTTTGTGTATATCCTGGATTAAGGCCTGATGTTGTACTAGTGAAACTTCCTTCTCTAATCTTATGCCTAATTTCTTTTAAATTATTATTAAATTTCATCAAGGTGTTTTAATAGTTCAATTCCGTTGATATGCTTATAAATTAATATCCTACTAAAAACGGAAGAATTAAAAAACTAATAGTAACAGGAATGAATATGCCAACTTTAGAGACTCTAGTATCTTTAGCTAAAAGACGTGGTTTCATTTTCCAAAATAGTGAAATATATGGAGGACTTGGAAGTGTTTGGGATTTTGGTCCTATAGGTGTTGAACTTAAACGAAGAATAAAAGATTTTTGGTGGACATCTATGGTCCATAATAGAAATGACATTGAAGGAATTGATTCATCTATTCTTATGGACCCTGCTGTATGGGAAGCAAGTGGTCATCTTAAAGGTTTTTCAGATCCTCTAGTGGAATGTACCGAATGTCATAAGAGATTTCGAGAAGATCAAATAGAATCTACTTGTCCAGAGTGTGACTCTGAGCTTTCAAGCCCTAGACAATTTAATTTGATGTTCAAAACATTTATGGGACCAGTAGAAGAAGAAGCAGCAACAATCTACTTAAGACCTGAAACAGCTCAAGGGATATTTGTAAATTTCAATAATGTTTTAACTACTAGTAGGCGAAAAATCCCATTTGGAATAGCACAAATAGGAAAATCTTTCAGAAATGAAATAACGCCTGGAAATTTTATTTTCCGTACCAGGGAATTTGAACAGATGGAAATGGAATACTTTTGTCATCCAGAAGATTCAGACAAATTTTTCAAAGAATGGATTGAATTCAGCATGAATTGGTTTAAAGAAATAGGAATTCAAGAAAAAAATTTAAAAACCAGAATCCATACAGATGATGAAAGACCTCACTATGCTAAGTCTGCTACAGATATTGAATATAATTTTCCATGGGGTTGGGGTGAACTAGAAACTATTAATAACAGAACTGATTATGATTTAAAAAATCATATGGAAAAAAGTGGAAGAGACCTTTCATATTTTGATGAATCAACAAAATCAAGATTTATTCCATATGTTATTGAGCCTGCTATGGGAGCAGATAGAACTACCCTTGCAGTTTTTTCAGATGCTTATCATGAAGAAAAAGTAAATGATGAAACTAGAACAGTATTAAAGTTTAACCCCAAAATATCCCCTATTGAAGTAGCAGTTCTTCCACTTAGTAGAAATGAAAAGTTAGCATCAATTTCAAATAAAGTTTTTAATTTAATTAAAAGCTCTTTTAGGTGTCAATTTGATGACACACAGAGTATTGGAAAAAGATATAGAAGACAAGATGAAATAGGTACTCCTATTTGTGTCACTATAGACTTTGATACTTTAGATGACAACTCTATAACAATACGAAATAGGAATACTATGAAACAGATAAGAGTTGAAGTAGATAAAGTAACCCAAATAATAAAAGAACATCTAGAAACTCAGTTTTAATAATGATAAAAAACATAATTAAATTTCTAGGATTTTTATCTTTATTAACCATATCTTGTAATAATATTGATAATGTAAATACCATAAATTTTTCTGGGCTAACATTAGAAGAAGAAACATTTAATCTAGAAGATTATAAAGGCATTCCAGTAATAATTAATTTTTGGTATCCTTCATGTCCTCCATGCGTAAAAGAAATACCTAATTTAGTAGAATTATTAAATAAAAACCCTAATAAAATCAAAGTTATTGGTGTACTACATAACTCGCCTTTTGATAGTAAAGACTCAGCCAAACAATTATTAGATAATTTGAATGCAGAATATGTAAATATATTCGATCAAGAAGGAAAAATTGAACATCAATTTTCTATTCAAGTTCATCCAACTTCAATTTTTTTAAACGATGAACATAAAATAAATAATCAATGGTCTGGTTACTTAGATAAAAAAAAGTTGGAAGAGTTAATCAAAGAAATAATAATACAATAATATGAATTTTCTAGACGCTATTTTATTAATTTCAAAATTTTTACATGCAGTTTCAGCTTCAGTTTGGTTAGGAGGATCGATAATTTTATTGATTTACAGAAAAAATATAAATCAATCATGGAAAGATCTAGGGTTCTTCTTTAAAGATATTGTTAATGCATCAATAGTATTAATATTATCTACCGGAATCATTCTATCAATTGAAAGATTGTCAACTGAAAATGTTTCAAATATTTATATCATTCTATTAGCATTGAAAATCATTTTAAGTTTATGGTTATTTTTTTTGGTATGGAAGTTTAGAACTAATAAATATGAAACATTAATAAATTCTAAAAATAAATTCTCTTGGATATTTTCTTATACTTTCTTTGTAATTTCAGGAGTCTTAATTTTTCTTGTTGCAGAGATACTTTCTACACTAGTAGAAAAACAATTTTAGTTTCTTAAAAAATCTCCACCAATGATGAATCTAATTCATCTGCAATTTCTTTTACAGTTTTATCATATCCATGAATTATCAAGTCTGGGGCAATTTCTGCTAATGGAATCATTACAAAAGCTCTTTCAGCCATTTTAGGATGTGGAATAATTAAATTTTCATTTTTTTGGGTAAAATTTTCATATATTAATAAGTCTATATCGATAATCCTAGAACTCAAATCACCTTTATTTTTTCTACCTAAAATTTTCTCAATATCCTTTGTCTCTTCAATCAATTTTTCAGGAGAAAGTTCTGTAATCAATTGACAATTTTGATTTAGATAATCAGGCTGTTTTTCTTTAACATCCCATGGTTTTGTATTATAAATATTGGAAAGTTTCTGAATATCACCTAATTTCTTTAAGTAACGAAGGGAATTATTAATATTTTCTAATCTGTTTCCCAAGTTACTACCTAGGCTCAAATAAACTATATTCATTATTCAAATCCTCTAGAAATAGCATCTGTCATTTTTGCTACTCTTACCATTTCTTTTACGTCATGAACCCTAATAATATCAGCTCCTCTATCTATAGAAATAGAAACAGTAGCTGCAGTCCCTTCGAGTCTATCGGATACAGGAAGATTCAATACATCTCCAATATGAGATTTTCTAGAAGTTCCAATTAAAAGTGGAAATCCAAATTTCAATTTATCTAATTCTCTTAAAATTAAAATACTTTGTTTTGATGATTTATTAAATCCTATCCCTGGGTCAATAATTAAATTAGATAAATCAAATTTTGTATTTCTCAATTTTGAAATACTCTCTTCAAAATCTCTTTTTATCTCTTTTACTACATTTCCATCTTTAATTTTTTTATTATGAGTTAATACAAAAGGAATAGAAAGATCCGATATAACATTGATCATTTCTGGATCATAATTCATCATAGAAACATCATTTATCATATCTGCTCCTACTTCAATGGCATTATTAACAACAGGTGCCCTTCTTGAGTCTATACTTATTGGAATATCAAAATGTTTTTTTATTTGAGATATTACAGGGATTACTCTAGAAATTTCTTCTTGAACAGTTACATCTTTAACATTAGTGTATCTAGAACTAGGTCTCGTTGATTCCCCGCCAATATCTATAATATCAACACCAAAATCTTTAAAATTTGATGCCAAAGCTAATGCTTCATCAACATTTTGAGACACTCCATCTCCAGAAAAAGAATCAGGAGTAACATTTATAACTCCCATTACATAAGTTTTTTTACCCCACTCAAAAATTTTTGATCCGATTTTTAAAATATTTCACCTCAGTATTCATTTCAAAATAATTTAAAGATAATTATAATTATAAAATGTAATTATTGATTATCTCATTAATTATATTTGATCGTATATTAACTCTGAGTTACGATCTATGTACATAATTTATTGAAGATATTGGAGAGTAAAATCATTTCTGATTCAGATAAGAAAAATACTAATACAAATAAGTTAGAAGAACTAGAAGCTAGAAGATCACTAGCACAACTAGGTGGTGGTGAAGAAAAAAATAAAACTCAAAAAAAGAAAGGCAAACTATTAGCTAGAGAAAGATTATCTCTACTGTTTGATAACGGAGAATTTGAAGAATTTGATCAATTCATTACACATAGATCCCAAGAATTTGGTTTAGATAAACAAAAATATGAAGGTGATTCTGTTGTCTGCGGAGTCGGTCAAGTTAATGGAAAACAAGTTTTTGCTTTCTCTCAAGATTTTACTGTCTTAGGAGGCTCTTTATCAGAAGTAGCTTCAATGAAAATATGTAAACTTATGGACCACGCTGTCAAAACAGGATGTCCAGTAGTAGGAATTAATGACTCTGGAGGAGCAAGAATTCAAGAAGGAGTTGAATCTCTTGCAGGATATGGAGAAATTTTCAGAAGAAATACTATGGCTTCAGGTGTAATTCCTCAAATAACTGTAATCGCAGGACCTTCAGCAGGTGGTGCTGTTTATTCTCCAGCACTTACTGATTTTATTTTTATGGTTGAAGAGATCGGACAGATGTACATTACTGGACCAGAGGTAATTCAAGCAGTAACAGGAGAAAAAGTGAATCATCAAGAATTAGGTGGTTCAAAAACTCATTCTCAAAAAAGTGGAGTAGTTCATGTAAGCACAAAAAATGAAACTGAATGTTTTAATAAAGTGAGAGAATTATTGTCTTACCTGCCTTCAAATAACTTAGATGATCCAGAAAATTTAGAATCATCTGATTCAGTAAATAGAATTTCTGAGAAATTAAAATCAATTATCCCTAATGAAGCAAATCAAAGTTATGACATGAAAGAAATTATTAGAGAAATTGTAGATTCAGGTAAAATATTTGAAATTCACAAAGATTTTGCACCAAATATAATCACCTGTTTATCACGCTTCAATGGACAAGTAGTAGGAATAGTAGCTAATCAACCTTTATCTTTAGCGGGAGTTCTTGATATTGATGCTTCAGTGAAAGCTGCTAGGTTTGTGAGATTTTGTGATGCCTTTAATATTCCTATTCTTACATTAGTAGATGTACCTGGATTCATGCCTGGAGTTAACCAAGAATTTGGAGGAATTATTCGCCATGGAGCCAAATTACTCTATGCATATTCAGAAGCTACAGTTCCTAAAATTACAATAATTGTAAGAAAAGCATACGGAGGAGCATATATTGTTATGGGAAGTAAAGAACTTAGATCTGACATAAATTTAGCTTGGCCAAGTGCAGAAATAGCAGTAATGGGTCCTGAAGGAGCTGTAAAAATTATTTCAAGAAAGATTATCCAAGAATCAGAAAACAAAGAAGAGACACAAAATAAGTTAGTAGAAGAATATAAAGATAAATTTGCTAACCCATTTGTTGCTGCAAGCAGAGGTTATTTGGATGATGTCATTGATCCCTCTACAACTAGATCAAAAATTATATCTTCTCTAAAAATGTTACAAACAAAAAGCGACAATAATATTCCCAAAAAACATGGAAACATCCCTCTTTAATACTAAGGATTAAATATAAATGATTGATTTGTTGAAAATTGCAAAAATCGAATCCAGTGGAGGGAATTTATTTAAGGAACTTTCAAATTTATTTGAAGATGCAAAAATAAAACCAAGTGGTTATCCTGATGCTGTAGTATGGCAAGGTGGAAATCATAATGGAATAATAAACCCAGTTGCACATTCCTTAACAGATGCTTACGCCCTATTAGGTACTATTGCTGCTATAGATATTTTAGGATTGCCTTTTTATGCAGTTCCAATGTGGTCTCAATTTCGTCACGATACTAAACTAGAAGCATTAGCATGGTTTGGAAATATCCCTACAACTTCTATTAAATGGTCAACAGCGGGAGATGCTTACGTAAATGATGAAAACGGTAATAAAGTTGTTGTAATGGGAAAATCTGGCAATGCACATTTAAGAACTCAAGCAGGTGTATACTGCAATGTTAGGCCTTATGGCCCAATAACTGTTGTAAGAAGTATGCCATGCCTGCCCTACTCCCAAAATAAAACCAAATTTTCAGTGAATGATGACGGAATAGTACACTCTGAAATGAATTCACCTGGCGTACAAATGGCTTATGCAAACAGGTTATTTTTAAAATTAGTAAATTCCAGTGGTGCTATAGGAAGAATTGCTACAAAACCAACTCAGGCAATGGAAGATGGTATCAATGCAGGCCTTCATTCTTGGTTGATTAAAGACACAAAATTTGAAGTAGGCAGAAAATACGCAGTAGATCCTTTTGAAGAACACAAAGAAAGCATAGAGAAAATAATCAAACTATTACCTTCTGATTTTAAAAATGGCATGGAAAATTGGTCAGGAAGAATAGAACAACACATTGCAGATACAAATTATGGACTTTTAGTATGGGATTTAATTAATAAACAAAACACTATTGTTCTTTCAACCGACCTTGATGGTGATAGACTTACAGATTTATTAGCTGATATCTCTGATCCATTAAGAGCTTATTCTGGAATGGTTGCAAATAAGCTTGGAAAAGACATTAATACAAAGAAGTTGTGGGAAGAAATGGGATATAAAACTGGAAACGGAAGAGATATGACCTCAGTTATGTATAGAATGGATGGTCCTCCAATACATGAACAAACTTTGGGATCAGCAGACGCTATGTTATTAAGGTTATTAGATGGAGATGAATGGGTCGGAGGAACAAAACAACCATATGATCCTAGAATACACTTCGTATTAATTAGGGATGCCTATATTGATGCAAACCCAGATAATAAAAACTTACATGAATGGTTGAATAAATCTTTAAATAAATTCGATAAAGTATATGAAGGAAATAGACCTGGATTTTTAGAAGGGTACAAATCACTTAAAAAAGCAATAACCCCTTGGGGAAAATAAAATATAAAAAAGG
Organism: Chloroflexota bacterium; assembly: GCA_002721615.1. GTDB lineage: Bacteria > Chloroflexota > Dehalococcoidia > Lucifugimonadales > Lucifugimonadaceae. The sequence continues at coordinate 207,779 of PBKW01000011.1, read as the reverse complement.
ACAATTATGGCAAAACAAAAAGTTACAATAATTGGAGCAGGAAATGTAGGAGCAACTACAGCTCAAAGAATTTTTGATAAAGGATATGCTGATGTAGTTTTAATAGATATTCTTGAAGGAATTCCTCAAGGTAAATCATTAGATATTTTAGAAAGTGGTCCTGTGGTAGGATCAGACTCCAAAATAATAGGTGATAATAATTATGAATCATCAAAAAACTCAGACGTTATAGTCATTACTGCTGGTATAGCAAGAAAACCAGGAATGAGCAGAGATGATTTATTACTAACTAACATGAAAATTGTCGGTGAAGTAACAAAAAATGTTTGTTCTTATTCTCCTAATGCAATATTAATTGTAGTTTCAAACCCTTTAGATGCAATGGTTCAACATGCACATAAAATATCTAAATTCCCTAAACAAAGAGTTTTAGGAATGGCTGGAATTTTAGATACTGCAAGATTTAAATCTTTTCTAGCAGATGAATTAAATGTTTCCGTAAATAGTATTTCTGCATATGTCCTAGGAGGTCATGGCGATACAATGGTTCCAGTCATAAAATCTACTACTGTCGGAGGAGTACCTATATCTGATTTAATACCATCAAAAAGATTAGAGGAAATAGTTCAAAGAACTAGAGATGGAGGAGCAGAAATAGTTGGTTTTTTAAAAACTGGAAGTGCATATTACGCTCCCTCTGCATCCATAGTACAGATGGTAGAATCTATATTGTTTGATAAAAAAGAGATTCTTCCTTGTGCTGCCTTTTTGGAAGGAGAATATGACATAAATGGATTATTTGTTGGTGTTCCAATAAAAATTGGAAAGTCAGGAGTAGAAGAAATAGTTACAATAGAATTAAGTTCATCAGAGCAAAAAGCGTTAAAAAATTCAGCTGATTCAGTTAAAGAACTAACTGAAATTATGTATAAAAATGACTAAAAGGCTTCTAAATAAAAAAGCGTTAGTTACTGGTGCAGGGCAAGGAATAGGTAAAGAAACAGTAATTCAATTCGCAAATGAAGGTGCTAAAGTTTTTGCTACTGATAAAAATGAGAAGGCTTTAGAGTTTTTTAATGATAAATCAAACATTATTCCATTAAAACTTGATGTAACTAACTACTCAGAAATAAAAAATTTAGTAGAAATTACTGGATATGTAGATATTATATTCAACTGTGCTGGCATTGTTCATGAAGGCACAATATTAGATTCTGATTTAGAAGACTGGGATCTTGCTTTTGATGTTAATGTGAAATCTATGTTTAAAGTTATCAAAACATATCTTCCTCTAATGTTAAAACAAAATTCTGGAAGTATAATCAATATGTCTTCCCTTGCTTCTAGTACTTTAGGTGTTCCTAATAGATTTGTTTATACCGCAAGTAAAGCTGCAGTAATTGGATTAACAAAATCTATTGCAAAAGACTTTGTAGAAAAAAATATTCGATGTAATGCTATCTGCCCTTCTACTATCGAAACTCCTTCATTAGAAGATAGAATAAATAAATCTGAAAATCCTTCTGAAGAAAGGAAAAAATTCATTGCCAGACAACCTATGAAAAGAATTGGAAAACCAGGAGAAATAGCTAAACTTGCAGTTTACTTAGGTTCAGATGAATCATCATATACTACTGGAGTAGCTCATATAATAGATGGAGGAATGGCTATCTAATTAGAAACCCCAAAAACTGAGTTTCCTTTTTAAAATAAACTTGTTAATATAGAAATTCCCCAATCCCATACTTTTTCTGTTACTTCCAAAAAAGAACAAATATATTTGCCTATAATAAAAATATTTTCAAAACTACATGTATCAATATAATGAGTAAAGGAATTATCTCCCCATTCATATATTAAAATAGCTCTTAAAATAAAAAATGCTGCTATCGCAGTAATTAAAGCAAATATAAGAGAACCAAAACCTATCATTCCAAGAAGCATCGCAACGTTGAAATTTTGAGGGTCTGAATAACGTTCTCCAGGGGAAATAGAAGAAATAAAATCTTTAGTAGAAACAATATGACGTGCAAACCCCAATCTATAAGGCTCTATACCCATTGCTAAACCAAGTAATTGGGGCAAATGAATTATAGGTAAATCTCCTTTATCTCCTCTATTATCTTTTCTAGCTTTTCCTTGATAACCATCAAGGTTTAAATGACATAAAGGACATGGAGTAACCATTGCATCAGCACCTTTATCTTTTGCTTCTCCAGTATGATTAGAAACCATTTTCAAAGAATTTTTCTGATTGATTAATAAAATAGGAAAACCACAACACTTTGTTTTTCCAGAGAAATCTGTAACAGATGCACCAGTGGAATTAATTACCATATCTAGAGAATGTTGCCTTTCAGGATTTTCAGAAAAACCTAATGCATCAGAAGGTCTAACAATATAGCAACCATAAAAAGGAGCAAAATTAAACCCTTTCAATTCCTTTTTAAAAGTTTTTTGAAGTTCATTCAGACCAATATCTTCTATTAAAATCCATAATAAATGTTTAACTTCTGTTGATCCTTTGTATTCTAATCCCTCTTCTCTAAGTTCAGAATTTATTTCTTCCAAATATTCAGGGTTTTTCAGAACTCTGTGGTTTGCCTGAGACATTACACCTTGACATGTAGAACAAATAGTAATTATAGGAAGATTCATATCTTCCGCAAAAGCTAGTGTTCTAATATTTAAAACATCTCCTAATTTCTGATTTTTCTCTTGAAGAACTCCTGCTCCAGTACAAGCTGCTTTATCCAATTCAATTGTTTCAATACCTAATTTATCAAGAACTAATAAAGAAGATTGGTATAATTCAGGTGCTCCTCCACGTGCTACACAACCAGGATAAAAAGCATATTTTTTCACAGTTACCCCTTTCCCCTCTCTATTTTGTTTACGATTTTTTTAATATTTTCACTTTCCCTTGCTTTATGAGGAAGAATTGGAGGCAATTTTCCTTTTACCAAAGCTTTCAACCCTACAAATGCTAAATCTATTAATCCAAAAACATTAAAAAACCCAACACTAGTTAAAGCAAGTCTTGCCTCATCTAATCTTCCTGATTTCCCAACAGAATTTACGAATGATTTTGTATGCCTGTATCCAGATGTATTTTTAAAACCTTCTTCTATAGCTAAATCTCTCATTTTCATAATTCTTTCCATAGGCGCAACCCCTTTTGGGCATACTTCAACACATGCATAGCACCTTGTACAATCCCATACACCAGAATTTTTATTTAAATACTTCAACCTATCTTTAGATTTATCATCTCTAGGATCAGCAACAAATCTATATGCTTTTGCTAAAGCAGCGGGACCTATGAAACTTTCATCTACTTCTAATGCGGTACAATCTGAAACACAAGCTCCACACATAATACAATTCATTACATCTACTAAATGAGTCATCGACTCATTAGAGGCGATATATTCTCCCTCTGGTTCAGTATTATTAGGCATCATAAAGGGCCTAACTTGCTGAACTTTATTCCAAAAAGGATTCATGTCAACGACTAAATCTTTTATTATAGGCATGTTTCCTAATGGTTCTACCTGAACTTTTTCTCCTTCAGGAGCAATATCAACAAGTCGAGTTTTACAGACTAATTTAGCAGATCCATTAACTCTCATTCCACAAGAACCACAAATTGAAGCTCTACATGAACATCTCAAAGCTAGAGTCCCATCTAAATCTTCTCTGATTTTTATTAAAGCGTCTAAGATTGTTGAGCTTTCTTCAACCTCTAATTCATATTTTTGAAAATACTCTTTCGAATTATTTTCAGGGTCAAATCTTTTTACATCAAGAACTGCTTTCATTAATAAACTCTCTCTTCAGGTTCCCAATCTGTAATTTTTACATCAGATGTCTTTACCATAAAACCTTCATCATTTTTTTCAACCAAAGTATGTTTAAGCCAATTCTTATCATCTCTATCTTTTAAATCAGTTCTAAAATGAGCCCCTCTGCTTTCTTTTCTGGCTTTAGCTCCTGCACAAATTGATTCTGCGACATCAATCATGAAGTCTAATTCTAAAGCTCCAATCAAATCAGTATTATAAACTTTTCCCTTATCATCTAAGAAAATATTGTTATAATTCTCTCTAATATTTTTCACCTTTTCCCAAGCATTATTTATACTTTTTTCATCTCTCCAAACCCCTATTCCTTTAGTCATAGATTCTGCCATTTCTAAACGAAGCTTTCCAGGTCTTATTCCACTAGATGGTTGATCAAACAGTGATTGAAATCTTTTTTTCTCGCTAATTAGAATTTCATCTGGAATTTCAATAAATTCATTGTTTTTTACCCACTCAACACTATTCACAGCAGACCTTCTTCCAAATACTACAGTATCTAGTAGAGAATTTGCTCCTAATCTATTGGCACCATGAACACTTACATTTGCACATTCTCCTGCAGCATATAAGCCTGGAACAGAAGTGGCTCCATTATAATCCGTCTTTATTCCACCCATTATATAATGCATTCCAGGTTTAATAGGTATGGGTTTTTCTGATAAATCAATACCCATAAATTCAGTAGCTACTTCTTGTAAATATCCTAATCTTTCTTCTATAAAAATTTTCCCCAAATGTCTCATGTCTAGCAAAACACATCCATTTATTCCCCTACCCTCATCAATTTCTGTTTGCTCTGATCTTGACACAACATCTCTAGAAGCCAATTCCATATAATCCGGTGCATATCTTTCCATAAACCTTTCGTTTTCACTATTAATTAAATACGCTCCTTCTCCTCTTGCAGCTTCAGATAACAAAATCCCATTACCCGCTAAAGTAGTTGGATGATACTGAATCATTTCAGTATCCATTAATTCTGCACCTGCTCTCAAAGCTAAACTCAAACCATCACCTGTACAAATGATTGCATTAGTAGAAGGTTCAAATACTCTTCCTGCTCCTCCAGTTGCAATAACAATAGATTTAGCTGAAATAGATTCAACTTTTCCTGTTTTCATATCAATTGCAATTACGCCTACACATTTCCCATCAACTTTCACAAGTTTGGTTACAAACCATTCTTCGTAAATTGAAAGATTATATTTTACTGATTGTTCGTATAAAACATGTAACATTGCAGAACCTGTAATAGCTCCTACGAAAAAAGTTCTAGCCTTTTTTTGCCCACCAAAAGCTCTTGTCCCTAATTTTCCTTCATCGTCTCTACTAAAAATCACTCCCATATGTTCAAGCTCAATTAATGCATCTCCAGCTTCTTTACACATTATTTCAACTGCATCTTGATCGGCTAAATAATCACTACCTTTTATAGTTGAAAAGGCATGATCTCTCCAATCATCACCTCTATCTGTTAAAGCTGCATTTATTCCACCTTGAGCAGCATTAGAATGACTCCTAACTGGATGAACTTTAGTAATAACTGCAACATTTAAGCCTTGTCGAACACCCTCAACAGCGGCTCTTAAACCAGCTAATCCTGCACCAATAATTAATAAATCGTGTTTACTCATATTTTCAATAAAATAATTCTAAAAAAATATTACTATAGTTTTATTCCAATTTCAGTTCATTTTTGTAAAATATCATAAAAGTAGAGATAGTTTTTGAATCAACTATTTCCTTATCGATAATCATTTCATATATTTTTAAGGGTTCAAACTCCAAAATTTTAATATTTTCATCTTGATCAGGTTCTAATTGTGAAGGAATTAAGTCTAATGCTAAAAAAGAAAAAATTTTTTCGTTACACCATCCAGGAGCTATCCAAATTTCAGATAATGAAATTAACTTTTCAGGTTTAAATCCAATCTCTTCTTGAAGTTCACGTATACCTGCTTCTTCAGGAGTTTCTCCATCATCTATATGGCCTGCAGGCAATTCAATTAAAGTTTGTTGGATAGCATGTCTCCACTGTGAAACCATCAAAATATTACCATTTTTAGTTTTAGGAATTATTACTACTGATCCAGGGTGCTCTACAATATTTCTTTTGACTTGTATACCAGAGTCTAATTCAATCAGATCAGATCTTAAACTTAAAGTTTCACCAGAATATTCAATCTTAGATCTTATTAGTTTTTGATTTTTACTATTACTCGAACTCAATTCAGAAATCCTAAATTATGTTCCCTTTTCTCATACCTAATTTTTTTGTAATTAAAGACCAAAAATTTTCCTCAAAGCTCTTATGTCTTAGAAATTTTACTCTTTGTTTACTTACTTCAACATTAATTTTGTCAAAATCAGACATAGGGAGATCTATAAAACCATCTATACTTAGAGTAGCAGAATTTTCAGATCTTATTGTTAAATCAATTTTTGAATTATGATCTAGTACTACTCCTCCATGTAAACTCATATGAGAACCTATTGGCTTTAATAAAATTAAATTACTTGAAGGAGAAACTACTGGTCCACCTAAAGATAAACTATATCCTGTAGATCCAGTAGCCGTAGATAGAACAACACCATCTCCTCTATATGTGGCAAGATGAGTATTGTTCAATCTCACAGAAATCTCTATTACACGAATTTTAGATCCTCTAGCTAACACAATATCATTCAATGCATCATATTCTACTTTCTTTCCATTTCTATTTATCTCTGCTCTTAACATCATTCTTTTTTCAACAATTAAAGATCCATTCAAATATTTTGGAAGTTCTTCTATACAATCAGAAGCTTCTATCTCACACATAAAACCCACTGTTCCCATATTTATACCCAAAATTGGAATTTCTTTTAAAGATAAAATATGAGCAGCTCTTAAGATTGTCCCATCTCCACCAATGGTTATAATAAGATCAGTTCCATCCAAATTATTTGAAATTCCCTGTAAATCATTTATGTTTTTTACCCACCAAGAATTTTTCTTGTCTAAATTAAACTTAAGAAGTTCACCCAATTCCACAGCCTGAGGAATGATATGGTTAGCAAGTATTCCTACTCTTTTAGGAGAATTAAAATTTTCTATATTAGAATTCATATCTAATCACATAAGGTCAAATAATTTGAATCGCGAGATTATCTTAATATTTAAACTAAATATTGACAATCGACATTACTGCAATTTCTGCAATTTCTAGAATTAAACTAGGAAAAAGTCCTAATAGAAGTATTCCAATCATACCTATAAGTGTAATTAAAGATATTGATTTACTAACTTTTATTTCAGATTGATTATTTTCTGGATCTACAAATACTATTTTCAATATTCTCAAATAATAATAAGCCGAAATAACAGAATTTATTACACCAACAATTGCTAACCAAGTCAAATTGGTATTTACTGCTGCAGAAAAAATAAATATTTTTGACATGAATCCTACAGTAGGAGGAATACCTAATAATGAAATAACACTGACTGCAAGAACAAAAGAAGTTAGAGGAGATTTTTTTCTGAGACCAGCAAATCCCGAAAGTTCAAAAGTTCCAATAGATTTAGATACACCAATAATTAATAAAAATGCAGTTAAATTAGTAAAAGCATAACCCGCCAAATAATATAACACCCCTTGAGGACCTGAATATAAATTTTCTCCAATTCCAGAAATATTTAAAGAGGCTACTCCTATTAATAAATAACCAGCATGAGCTATAGTACTGTAAGCTAATAGCCTTTTTATATCATTCTGTCTTAATGCCATTACATTTCCTATAGTCATAGAAAAAACAGCAATAATAGAAAATAGATTTGATAGGATCACAGAAAAGTCGTTACCTCCCAAAACTGAATAAATAATTCTTAATAAAACCGCAAAACCAGCTGCTTTACTTACTACTGAAAGATAAGCCGTTATGGGTGTAGGAGCACCTTGGTATACATCAGGTACCCACATTTGAAAAGGAAAAGCAGCTAACTTAAAGGATATTCCTAGAACCAACAAAATTATTCCAATCAAAAGACCATAGTTCAAAACTATTAAGTCTTCTGGAGAACTAGTTGTCGATGAAATATAACTAAAAATATCATTAAAATAAGTTGAACCTGAATATCCATATAAAAATACCAAACCATATAGAATCACTACAGAACTAACAGCACTAAGAATTAAAAATTTTAGCGAGGCTTCCAAAGAAGTATCATTCTTACCTAAAGCTACTAGAGCTACTAATGGAATAGCAGTTAACTCTAAAGAAACCCATACAGTAATTAATTCAACAGAGGAAACCAATAGAAGCATACCTGTAATAGAAAGTAGTAGAAGACCCAAAAATTCTCCCTTAGATTCAATATTGGAACTAATATATTCACCTGAAGATCCTATGACTGCAACTCCAGAAAGAATTATTAAAACTTTAAAGAACAAAGAAAATTCATCTAATTTAATTGATGAAAAAAATGCATAAACTCCTGGAGATTCAATTAACCATCCATTCGATAGTCCTAAAGTCAATATAAAAGAAAACAGTAATCCAGCAATAGAAACATTAACTAAAAATTTTTTATTGTTTATAAATAAATCAAGTAAGAAAACTGAAATTGCTGTAAAAGAAATTACAATTTCAGGGGATATTATAAGAAAATCTTGAAAACTCATAATAGGAACATCTCTCTTATCCCTATCTCAATAATGTCAGTCAATAACCTAGGATAAATCCCAACAACAAAAATAGGAATTGTTAATACTAAAACTGGTAATACATCAAGAATATGCATATCAGAAAGGGTTTCAAAATCTTTTGACACAGGACTTTCTTTTGAAGGTTTATTCCCAAAAAAAGACCTCTGAATCATCCATAAGGTATATCCAGCAGCTAAAACTACTCCGAAGACACCAATAACTGTGGCTATTGCGAAAATATTTCCTACCTGAAAAGTTCCAAGGAAAATCATCAATTCTGCTACAAATCCACTCAATCCAGGTAATCCCAAAGAACCAAAACCAGCTATTAAGAAAAATACAGCTATTATTGGCATTTTACTAGTCAGTCCTCCTAGGTCAGGAATATATCTAGTATGAGTACGATCATAGACTAAACCAACAAGTAAAAATGCCAAACCTGTAATAGTTCCATGAGTAAATAATTGTAAAGCCGCTCCATTTAAAGCAAGAGTATCATTTATAGAAACCACACTAATCAACGAAGAAAAACCTATTATCACATAACCCATATGACTTACACTGCTAAATGCAATTAATCTCTTTAAATCAGTTTGTCTAATAGTGAGTATAGCTCCATAAATCACACTGATGGCCCCTAAAATAACTAAAATAGGTGCAGCTATATCAAAGTTAAAACTACTGTTTTTAAAAAAGCCTAAAGATATACGAAAAATTCCATATCCGCCCATTTTTAAAAGTATCCCAGCTAACATAACACTTACAGCAGTTGGTGCATCAGTATGAGCATCTGGCAACCAACTATGTAAAGGCCAAAGAGGTAATTTAATAGCAAAACTTATAAAGAATAACCAAAAAATTATACTAACAGGAATTAATAAATTAGCTCCTGCCATTAACTCTGGAATTCCTTGTAAATTTAATTCAGGAATGCTCACCATGGTAAAAGAATTTATGCCCTGAGATAGATAAATAGCCAAGATTCCAATTATCAATAATGCACCAGCAAATAAAGTAAATATTACGAATTTAGCCGCTGAATAATGAGCTCTTCCAGAACCCCAAATTGATATCAAAAAATACATTGGTATTAATTCAGCTTCCCAGAAAATAAAGAAAAGAAGTAAATCTAGAGAAACAAAAACACCTATCACTACACCTTGAAGAAATAATAATAAAGCAAAATATTCTTTTACTCTATTCTTTATTCTCCAAGATCCCCAAACTGCAGCTGCACCTAAAATTCCACTTAAAAGTACAAGAGGAGCACTCAAACCATCTATTCCTACTAGATAATTTGCATTAAAACCTTTAATTGGTATCCAACCTTCAATAAAATCTACTAGTTGAATCCCACCTTTTGCTTTGTCGTATAAAGAAAATGCAAAGATTGTTAGAATCAATTCTATTGAAACTATGGAGAATGAAAATCTTCGAATAAGTTTATCATTTCTTAATAAAGCCAAAATAATAATTGAGGCTAAAATAGGTATAAAAACAATTATGCTTATCAATCCATTCATTTTATTTCTTTTCCATTTCTAATAATTACCATTAATAAATTTCTGAATTAAGTTTATTTATAAGATCCAGCCAAGAATCACCTGTATTAAGATTAGAAATAAAAAATACTATCATTAAAACAGTTAAAGCCATAAAAAATACAAATCCGTAAGACTGTAAATGTCCATTTTGAACATTGGACATTTTTTTAGATAAATATATTGTGAAATCTGAAATTTTCGCATTTGATTTATCTACAATATTTTCATCAATCCAGCTTAATAATGAACCAATTTTATTGTAGAAAAATTTTTTCACAATTAAATTTTCGTAAAATTCATCAAAATAATATTTGTTAATTAATATTTTATAAACAAAATTATTTTTAATATTTAATTTTCCTTTAAAAACAAGAATTGCGCTAACAATTCCCAAAATTGCTAATATTGTGGATATGATAGCTACCTCAAAAACAAAATGAAATTCTTTTGGATCATCAAAGAACAAATTATGTTCTAAGAAATGACTAAATGCATGTTTACTCACAAATCCTAGATCTATAAGAGGATTAACTAAGAATCCAATGACTACAGATAAGAAACCTAAAATTATCATTGGAAAAAGCATTATTCCAGGACTTTCATGTGGTTCAGTAGGATGATCATTATCCTCAGATTTAGAATTGGAAGAATTTTCTGAAGATATTCCTCCTTTGTAAGATCCATGAAAAGTTAACATTATCACTCGAGTCATATACAAAGCAGTTAAGAAAACACCTAAGCTAGCTAAAATAAATAAAACCATAGAAATAGGACTATTTTGAAGATAAATATGTCCTAATATTTCATCTTTACTCCAAAAACCTGAGAAAGGAAAAATTCCTATCAAACTTAATGCACCTAACAAAGTTAAAACATAGGTTATTGGCATATGCTTCCTCAATCCTCCCATAAATTTCATATTAAAAGTACCTGTTGCATGACTTACAGATCCAGCCGACAAAAATAATAATGCTTTAAACCATGCGTGAGTAAATAAATGGAAAAAAGCAGCTGCATAAAAACCAGATCCTAAAGCAAGAACCATATATCCTAACTGACTAATAGTTGAATAAGCCAAGACACGTTTTATATCATCTGAAACAACTCCCATAGTTGCAGCAAATACAGCAGTAAAACCGCCAATAATTGCAATAATTACCATTATTTCAGAAGAAGATTCAAATAGAGGGAATAGCCTACCTATTAAAAATACTCCTGCTGTAACCATTGTTGCTGAATGAAGCAAAGCTGATACTGGAGTGGGTCCTTCCATTGCATCTGGTAACCAAGAGTGTAGAGGAAATTGAGCAGATTTTCCTACAGCTCCAAGAAATAAAAGAATACACATTATCAATAATCCTGATCCTTGAAATTCTCCAGATGATACTCCTTTATAGAGAGTAGGAATATCTAAATATTGTTGTCCTTTAGAAAATATAAATAAAATACCTACCATTAACCCAAAGTCACCTACCCTTGTCATTAAAAAGGCTTTTTTGGCAGCAACAACAGCACTATTTTTCTTAAACCAGAAGCCTATCAATAGATATGATGAAACACCGACTAATTCCCAAAAAATGAAAAGATGAATTAAATTTTTGGACAAGACTAGTCCAAGCATTGAAAATGTAAATAATGCCATAAATGAGAAGTACCTAGAGTAACCTTTGTCTGATGCCATATAACCTATTGAATAAATTTGAATCATTAAACTTACGCCAGTTACAACAATAAGCATCATAGAAGTCAGAGGATCTATTAAAAATCCCGTCTTTATTCCTACATCACCAATCATTAACCAGTCAAATGAATCTAATAGTTGAACTCCTTTATCATTAAAATTAATTAACGAAAATATCGATAAAACGAAGCTAATAAAAACACTAGTTACAGTAACAAAACCTGAAATTTTAGAATAATTTTTGAAAAATATAGAGAATAGGATCCCATTAATTAAAAATCCTATAAAAGGAATTAAAAGGATCAACCAATATATATTCTCAATTGACATCTATAATTTCCTCAAAATTTCATCTGCAACATGTTCCCTTCCTCTAGGCACCAAAATTCTAAATTCAGAGTATTCAGACCAATCCAAAATATCATTTCCTTCCGGAATAATCTTTGCAGGTAATCCTTCACCTTCAAGAAGATTTTTCCACATTTCAGCTGTTATTAAGTTTTTCGTTTTTTTATAATCAATCCACATATTAATTCTTCAAATTATTTAATCCGGTTAATTCTATATTTCCTTTAATTTTGTATATTGAAATAATCAAAGCTAAAGCTAGAGCAACTTCTGCTGCTCCTATTGCAATAACAAAAACTGCCATCATATGTCCAGATAAAACATTTAATGGACTTAAGACATCAGAATCTACAAGTACCTGAGGAGGTCTAAATCTTGAGAATCCTATTACTGCAATGGCTACAGCATTAAACATTAATTCTAAACACATCACTACTACAATTGAATTTTTTTTAGTCAAAGATCCATATAAACCAATTGTAAATATTATTCCAGATAGTATAAGAACAGTTTCTAAATTCAATTTATCCCTCCCTTCTCAATAATGCTAAAGCTCCAATTAAAGCAGCTAGTAGTATCAATCCAGCTATTTGGAACGAAATAAAATATTCTCTTATTAACAACTCACCAATCCAAGAAACATTAGAAACTACGATTTCATTTAAAGGTTCTTCATAATTTATAGTAGTTTTAGTTATCCAATTTTCTGCACCTATAGCAAATGCAATTATTACTAAAAATATAGTGCTAGGAATGATTGATAAATTAATTAAATTATTGGCACTATTACTTCTTGGAACATCTTTTACAAGCATCACAGCAAATGCGATAAGAACAGAAACCGCACCTACATAAACTAAAATCTGAATAACACCTATAAAGTCAGCACTTAGTAAAAAGTAAAGAATAGCTACAGATACCATCGTAAGAGCTAATAAAACAGCTGATTTAAAAACATTATTTACTGAAATAATTGCAACTGATCCACAAACTGTAAATAATGCTATAATCCAGAAAACAATATCAACAAGTGTTGGAAGATCAGCAAATACCATTATCTTTCGTTAACCCACCTTTTAGTCAATTCTTCTTTTGAAGGTTTCTCGTGACGACCTACATCGTGGGAATCCTCGATTTTTTCATTTCTTGGTTCATATGATGACTTCTCCATTTGAGGCCTAAACCAAGTACTAGGTCGTTTTTCAGCCGACCTTAATTCATCAACAGAAATAACTAAATTTTCTCTTTTCTCAATTGCTCTTTCAAATCCACTTCCCATATGTAAAGCATCAAATGGACAAGCTTCTACACAAATACCACAAAACATACATCTACCTATATCTATATCAAAAACATCAATATCGTAAGATGTACCTTCTTGAATATTTTTTTCTCCAGGATGAGTTACAATTTCTATTATTCCTAGAGGGCAATATTTTGCACAACTAGCACAACCTGTACAACGATCTTCAAACCAATTAAATTCTTGCCCTCTAAACCTAGGAGACTGATCAGGAAATTCTTTAATTACAGCCTGTCCTACAATCGCTTTAAATCCCTCTAAAGGATGGCTCTTAAATAAGCTAAAAGGATTTTTATTATAGTATTTAGAAGCTTTTATTAAACCTACTCTTTTATTAGGATATTGAACAGTAAAGGTAGGACCTACTAAATTTTTCAAAGTTACGAATAATCCTTTTATTAAACCAAAACCAAACATATATCACCTACTTTTGTAACACTATCTTTCTAGCAACACCATTTTTTTGTAAAGGCTTAGGGCCTAATAATTTTCCAAATATCCATAAAGATACAAAGAAAACTATCCATTTTATACCAGTCATAATCCACAATTCTGTGATTGACGGATCAGGCCAAATGAGCATCAAAATTGCAATAGAAAGTATATTTATCAATGTAAGTTCAAAAAGTCCTTTCCAAGCTAATTCCATAATTTGATCTACTCTTAAACGTGGGAATGTAGCCCTAAACCAAATGAAAACACAAATCATTAAAATCCACTTAATCATAAACCAAAAATGTGAAGGAAGAATTTCTGGACCTTTCCATCCTCCCAAGAACAAGCATACAATTATTGCAGAAGAAGCAATAGTAGCCATAAATTCACCTAAGTAGAATAATCCGAATTTCATACTACTATACTCAGTCATATATCCAGCAATCAATTCTGATTCAGCTTCAGTAATATCAAATGGACTTCTATTCAATTCTGCAGTTGATGCTATTAAAAATGTTAAAAATCCCAAAGGTTGAAAAATAGCATAAGGAATTACTTGGGATTCGATTACTTGGATAATAGATAAGGAGCCAGCCATTAAAATCACTCCTACTGCTGCCAATGCCATAGGTATCTCATAACTCAATAGCATCGCAACTGCTCTTAATCCACCTATAATCCCATATCTATTACCAGAACCCCAACCAGCCATAAGTACTGAAAGAGTATTAGTAGAAGTAATTGCTAACACAAACAAAACTCCAACATTTAAATCAGTTAAAAAAGTTGCTTCTCCAAAAGGTATTACCGCAAAAATCATAAGCACTGGAACAACCATTAAAATTGGAGCAAGAATAAAGACAAATTTATCAGAAAGCGTAGGTGAAATATCTTCTTTAAACATTACTTTTATAGCATCAGCTACTGGAGTAAATATTCCCCATGGCCCCCATCTATTAGGACCTAACCTTGCTTGGAATCTTCCAACAAGTCTTCTTTCTCCCCATATAAGTGCTAAAACTCCTACAAGAGCACCATTAACTATTATAAAAATTAAGAAAAACGCCGTAATTAAAAAACCAATGATTGCATATTTCTCGCTAATGAATCCGGACCCAATGATTTTAAATGAATTAGCGCATTCATCACTCGAAACAAGCATACAATATATAAATTTAAATACTACGCTATCCAAAACTGTATTCATTACCTATCTACCTCACCCATATTGACATCTATAGAACCAAAAGTAACAAATAAATCAGCTATTTTGTCTCCTAAAACCATTTCTCTCAAAAGCGTCAGGTTTATCAATGAAGGAGCTCTTACATGACATCTAAATGGAGATATCCCTCCATCACTAACAAGGTAAAAGCCCAACTCTCCTTTGGGGCTTTCAATAGGAACATATGAATCTCCTTTAGGAGGTCTAACTAAGAATGGAACTTCTTTAGGTCTAACAGGTCCAGGCTCAATATTTTCTATACACTGTCGTAGAATTTTCAAACTTTCTCTCATTTCAAAAATTCTTACTAGAAAACGATCATGATTATCCCCTATTTCTCCCAAAGGTCTAGAAAATTCAATTTGATCATAATAGTCATAAGGGTTTTTGTCTCTTAAATCCCAATCAACACCAGATGCTCTCAATACAGGACCAGTAATTGAAGCATTAAGACATTCATCTTTTTTTAAAACTCCTACATTTTGAGTTCTTATTAACACGATTTCATTTGTAGTAAGAAGTCTTTCTATATCATCAATTCTATTTGGCATTTCATCTAAAAATCTATTTAAAGCAGGCCAAAATTGATCAGGAGCATCCATAAATACTCCTCCAGGCCTCAAATATGAATTAGTAATTCTTGCACCACAAAGCATTTCAAACATTTCAAGAATTTTTTCTCTTTCCCTCAACATATAGAGCAAGGGAGTATGCCAAGCACCTAAATCATTTATTAAAAATCCATTAGCAACAGCGTGACTAGCAATTCTTTGAAGTTCAGCAGCAATCATTCTTAACCAAACACCTCTAGGAGATGGAGTAATTCCTGCCAACTTTTCAACAGATAAAATATACGATTGATTATTTGTCATAGAAGCTACATAATCCATCCTATCTGTTAATGTAACTACTTGAGTGTAAGTTCTTTCTTCAGCTAATTTCTCTGAGCCTCTATGTAAATATCCTATTACTGGTTCCACATCTACGATTTCCTCACCATCGAAAGTTACTCTCATTCTAAAAACACCATGAGTACTAGGATGAATAGGGCCTACATTCATAGTTACTGGTTCAGTTCTTAAACTCATCTCAAATAATCCTTTCTAAGTGGGTGTCCGGGAAATTCCTCCCAAAGTAAAAGTCTTTTAAGATTTGGATGATTTTCAAATGTTATACCCATTAAATCCCAAACTTCTCTTTCTTGTAAATCAGCCCCTCTCCAAATATTCACTACACTTGAAACTTTTGGCTCTTTTCTTCCTTCACCACAAATTATTTTTATTACTATTGAATGATTGTGGATTGTAGAAGTTAGATGATAAACCATTTCAAAATGATCTATATAATCTACAGCAGTTAAAGAATTCAGAAGGTTAAATTGACAATTCTCTTTATTTTTCAACTCAGAAAAAACGCTTAAAGCACTTTCAGGTTGGATATGAACACTATCTGAATTAGTGGAAACTACAGATTGAGGATTTATCTCATCAATCAATTCACAAATTTTTTCTCCTGAAAAACATTTAGTCATTTTGACCAGCTGCTGCTCCCCATATACTATATTTCTTTATTTTTTCATGTAATTGCATTACACCGTATAAAAGAGCATCTGGTCTAGGAGGACAACCAGGAACATAAATATCAACAGGGACAATATGATTTACTCCTGGGACTACAGAATAAGATTCAAAATAAGGACCTCCACTAGTTGCGCAAACACCCATAGAAATAACCCATTTGGGATCACTCATTTGATCATACATAGTTCTAATAGCAGGAGCCATTTTCCAAGTTACTGTTCCAGCTACTATCATCAGATCAGCTTGCCTTGGAGTCGCAGAAAATCTCTCTGCTCCAAAACGAGCTAGGTCAAATCTTGAAGCGGCGGAAGCAATCATTTCAAAAGCACAACATGCTAATCCAAATTGAGCTGGAAATATAGATGATTTTCTTGCCCAATTTAAAAGAAAATCTACTGATGTTACAAAAGCTGTTTTATCTATATCATCATTTTCTGATAAATCCTTAACTGGAATAGGACTTTGATGAGTTGCTTTCATAGAGTTAATTTCTATACCCTCTTCTCTGTCTAATTCATCAGTTGTTTGATAAAGAGGTATACTATTAAGAATATTTTCTGATGGCTTATTTACTTCCATTGAAGATCTCCTTTTTTCCAAGCATAAACGTAACCAATAGTTACTACGAACAAGAATAATATCATAGCTAACAAAACACTTACTCCAAATTCCTTACTCAAAACACCGTACTTGACAGCCCATGGAAAGAGAAAAACAGTTTCAATATCAAATATCACAAATAATAACGCATAATAATAATATCTAAGGTTATAACCCTGCCATCTGTCAGAATCAACTCTCATTCCACATTCGTACATCCCTTCTTTTATTTCTGAAGGATTGTGAGGCCTAACTTTAATATATTGAGCTAATTTAGATACAAGCAACATTCCTAAAGGAACTAAAGTAGCCGTAATTAAAAATAAACCTATAATTCCGTATTGATCAAAATAATTATTCAACATTACATTTTAATTTTGATTTAATTCTATAATTTTAAGGAAAACATCTAGTAGAAACAATTATTTTTTAGATTTTATGTTTCTTTTTAAAATACTATTACTCCTCTACCATCTTCTCCAGTTTCAATAGCTTTAAATCCTTCGTTAATTTGATCTAAACTATATGTTTCACGAATCATACTATCTACATCAATTTTTTGGGAAATATACAAGTCAACAATTGTTTTAAATGTTTCATGAGGAGTTTTTGATCCATAAAAAGCTGCATAAAGCTTTTTTTCAGCACGAATCATGTCTACCATATCAACAGCTACTTTTTCTCCAAATGGTGCTACACCAACAATAACTCCCGTACCTCCCATCTTTATCGAATCCATTACCTGTTCCATAACTTTACTGCTTCCAAAACTATCAAAAGCATAATCCACTCCACCTTTAGAAATTTCTTGAATAGCTTCAACTGCATCCTCATTTTTCGCGTTTATAACATGAGTGGCTCCAAATTTATAAGCAAACTCTAACTTATGGTCATGAACATCTACAGCAATAATTTGAGTAGCATTTAATAACTTAGCACCCTGAATAACGTTTAAACCCACTCCTCCACATCCAAAAACAGCCATAGTAGAACCTATTTTCACACCAGGAATATTTATAACTCCTCCTATTCCTGTAGCTACACAACAACCCATTAATGCACCTACTTCTGATGGAACTTCATCCGGGATTTTAAAACAAGACTGCTCTGAAACAACTTGTTGCTCTGCAAAAGATCCTAATTTGTGCATTTGATATATTTCATTACCAGAATTATCTTTCAAACGAAGAGTGCCATCATAATGTCTATTTGTATCTGTTCTATGATTTGTACATAAATGACCTATTCCAGATCTACAGTTAAAACAAAAACCACAACTAGGAATAAAACTAAAAATACATCTATCTCCCACTTCTAAATTTGAAACCCCCGGACCCAATTTTTCTATTGTTCCTGAAGCTTCATGACCCAATACTATAGGAGTTGGATAAGGAAGAACTCCTTCAATAACATGATGGTCACTAGCACATAAACCTGTAGCATCGATTTTCACTAAAACTTCTCCAGCCTTTGGATTTTCTATACTCAGATCAACAATTTCTAATGGAAATGATGGTTTATACATTACAGCAGCTTTCATGGAAAACCTCCTAATATCAAATATGACAAATAAATATTTATATATGATAATAATTCGTAAACAAATTAATTGCTATTTTCAATAATGTTAAGAAAAAATTTACCTAAAACATTTTTAAGAGATGTATCAAGGGATGATGTAAAAAGAGTCCATAGTTGGATTGAAGATGAGGAAGTATCTGAATCATGGTTTGGAAGATATAATTATGGTGATCCAGCCCATTTAGGATATGACCCTAAAAAAATGATCGATGCATCTGAATCTGAATGGGATAGAACCTTCAATGATCCTAATCATGAACCTCACAGAACCATTTTATCTGTAATTAATGAAAAAGATGAGCATATAGGTGAAATTCAACTTTCAATTGATGAAGCATTAGGAGACGCACAATTATCAATTCTCATAGGGAGAAAAGATCTTTGGCATCAAGGATATGGTAGCTCAGTATTACTGATTGCTATGCAATATGTATTTGAAAAATTACAATTATATCGAATCTGGGTAGATATACCTGAGTATAATCAAAACGCAAGGACTTTATTTGATCATGCAGGATTTAAACATGAAGGAACTTTGAGAAAAAGTAGGCCACATGAAGGTGCTAGATTCAATTCTGTAATTATGGGAATCCTATCTCAAGAATATAATTCACTTTATGAATCAGGAATTTCTCAATATTTTTAATTAGTCTTCAAAAAATGGACTTAGTTTATCTAAATATTTAAATCCAGAGCCAGTAACCAACAATAAAACTTTGTTGTTCTCATTAATCTCACCTCTATCTAGAAGTTTTTGCAAACCTGCTATTGTAGCTCCACCTTCAGGAGCAGCAAATATACCTTCGTTTTCAGATAAATATTTTACTCCTTTTATCATTTCCTCATCAGAAACTTTTAATCCAGTACCGCCACTTTCTCTTAATGAACGTATTACTAAGTAATCCCCAATTGCTGCAGGTACTCTCATTCCAGAAGCTATAGATGAGGGGTTTTTAAAAGGATCAGCAAAATCATCTCCCTTCAAAAATGCATCAACTATAGGACTACAACCTTCAGCTTGAACACAAATCATTTTAGGCATAGGATCCTTTATCCATCCTAATTCCTTTAATTCATGCAATGCTTTCCATATTCCCACAATTCCAGTGCCTCCACCCGTTGGATAGATAATAAATTCAGGCAAAGTCCAATTTAACTGTTCTGCGATTTCAAAACCCATAGTTTTCTTACCCTCAACCCTATATGGTTCTTTAAGAGTAGAAACATCAAATACTCCCTTAGAACTCACTAAGTTTTGAGAAAACTTTCCTGCATCAGTAATATAACCATCTATAAGTTGTACTTCAGCCCCATAAGCTTTAGTTTCTATTACATTAGCCAAAGGAGTATCTTTAGGCATAAAAACATATGTATCTAATTTAGCTAAAGCACCATAAGCAGCCATGGCACCACCAGCATTTCCTGCAGATGGAATTGTAATTGATTTTGCACCTAACTCTTTTGCCTTCGAAATAGCCGCAGATAAACCTCTCGCCTTGAAAGAACCTGTGGGATTCATAGTTTCATCTTTGATTAGAAGATTTTTTAATCCTAATTTGTCTCCTAAATTTGAAGATTTTATTAATGGCGTAAATCCTTCATTTAGGGAAACAATATTAGATTCTTTTATTATTGGCATCAATTCTCTGTATCTCCACATATTCGAAGATCGATTAGAAAAAACATTAGGATTAAGTTCTTTCTTGATTAAATTTAAATCATATTTAGGAAAAAGAACTTTTCCACATTTTATACATAGATTGATAAGTTCATCAGAAGGATACTCAGCAAAACAATAAGTGCACTCTAAAATAGTTAAATAGCTTTTCAAGAATTTACTCCTAAAATAATACTATTATTTTTTTGACCTATTTCTTCACAAAGATTTTTCATAAATTTAATTGAAAAATCTTTTAATTCCACATCTAGAGATAACTCTTTTTTAAGGGAGGTTGATTCAAGTTTTGGCATACCACAAGGAATAATATGTTTAAAATCAGAAAGATCATTAGAAATGTTTGCTGAAAAACCATGCATAGTTACTCCATTAGATATTCTCACACCTATAGCAGCTATCTTTTTATTTTTTTTATCTCCAGGTACCCATACTCCTGTTTTCCCCTTCAGAGTCATAGTCTGTAAACCATATTCTAAATAAGATAAAACTAAAACCTTTTCTAATAATCTTACATAACTAATTGGAGTTAAGTTTAAATCCTTTATTTTGATGAAAAGATATCCTATTAGTTGTCCAGGTCCATGAAAAGTGGTTTCTCCACCTCTATTAGTGTTTACAATTTCGATTTTTGATTTTTTTAATAACTCTAATTCTGAAAGAACATCTTTATCTGAACCAGTCCTTCCTATAGTAATGACTGGATAATGCTCTAAAAAAATAACAGAATCATTAATATGATCATCAACTCTTTTCTGATGATATTTTTTCTGAGTATTTAATGATTCTGAGTATTTTTGAATCCCCAACCATTCATGTTCTATTTCAATTTTTTCTAATCTCATAATTCATCAAAATTTATCAAATTATCTATTAAAAAGAATTTTGTTTTACTTAACTATACAATTGTTGCATAATTTATTGACTTAGAGTAAAAAAGGTTTTTTTTAAATGACAATTTTTAATATGAATTTAAATTTTAAACAAACAATTTCTATTTTATTATTAATTTTAACCATTGGGAGTTTTTCTATGGCTTGCGCAAAACAAACTGGTCCTCCTACTGGAGACCTAGACACTTCTAAAGACTACAGTGCTGTCCTACATACAGAAAATGGAAACATTACTATAGATCTTTTTGAAAAACAGGTTCCACTAACAGTAGAAAATTTTATCAATCTTTCTGAATCTGGTTTTTATAATGAAGTTGGTTTTCATAGAGTAATTCCAGGTTTTATGGCTCAAACTGGAGATCCTACTGGTACAGGTACTGGCGGTCCAGGCTATACATTTGAAGATGAGTTTCATCCAGAACTTTTACATAAGGGAGAAGGAATAGTCTCTATGGCTAATAGAGGACCAAATACTAATGGAAGTCAATTCTTTATAACTTATGGATCTACTGAACATCTAGATGGAAAACATTCAATATTTGGAAAAGTAATATCTGGAATGGAAATAGTAACACTTATTGCACCTCGTGATCCTAGAAATCCTAGTGCACCTCTTTTCAAAATTAATAAAATTGAAATAGTAAAAAAATAGGTATTAAACAGTTTTTCTAGCCCATAACTCTGAAGATTCTGTGACTGTAGGAGAAAAATAATATAGTTTTCCACCCATTCCTATTGATGTATCTTCCGTTAGCAAATTCTTAACTCTAGCTGGCTTGCTGTTGATTCTTAAACCTAGTGAAGATGTATCAGAATCAAAAATCAAATAAATAGCATTATCAGTAGAAAATAAGAATCTAATGTTTTCAATCAACAAGTTGTCTAATTCAGTAGAATAAACAATATTTGGATAAATAATTTTTCTCCATAGTTTTCTTTTCACATTTGAAAAATCTACTATCAATTCTCCATTACTATCTATTAATACACCTCTAGGATTAGGCAGTCTGAATCTCCAAAATCCATATACAGAAGAAGAAATAATCATTAAAGAAATTAATGTCCATGAAATATATTGCATATAAGGAACAGGTGTTTCTAGAATTTTTAATTCAAAACTTAAAGGAAATTTCGAAGTATCAAATTTATAATTTCTTCCTAGATACTCTTCATTTAAACTTACTTGAAGATCAAATTGACCTGATTTTTTAGGAAAAGCTTTAATTAAAAATTCCCAAGCTTTATCTTGATCTATATTTCTTAGTGGAGAAATTACTACATCCACATTTTCACCCAAATCATCTTTAAGAATAGCATTAATGTTTTCAGATTTGGTTAAATACGGATAACCATCTTTTGTAATATTAATCCTGGCTATTTCAACTTCATTATCTGGATAGAAATCAAGTTTTTCGTTAGTTTGTATCTCTACTACAGGATAATATTCAGTTTTAAATGAATCTGAAACAACCAAAATTGTTCCAATATCTGCCCAATTAAGATTGAGGTCTACATTATTAATCCCTTGAACTTTTCTAGTATCTATTACACCAGAGAAAACACCATCATTTGCTTTTTCGTCTGTTAACAAACCATCATCTTTTAATTGAAATACTTCAGTAGCATTATCTGACCATGTAACAACTGCATCAATCCAGGAACCATTAAGACCTGAAATTTCATTTCTTATTTTTAATTCTGCAAAAATTCTATATTCTTCTCCAACTGGAATAGGAGGTTCATTTAATAAATTTAAATTTAAATGATGTTGAACTTTTGAAAAAATCGAAATCCTAGAATTATCTTCAGATATAGACTGAACCATCCAATTTCCTGGTTCAGGGTTATCTATATTAATCATCACCAAATTTGGAGTTTCGATAATATCCACATTTTGTTGATTTTTATTGATTTTTTGACCTAATGGATCAAAAATTTCTCCAACCATATCAGCTTTATCTCTAATAATATTTACTGAAAATGATGATGAAGATGGAGGAATAGAAACAGAAGTAAAAGATTTAGTATTAGGTTTCCCAAAATTATCCAATTGTTTTTCCATAGAAATGTTTGTGATTTTCTCTAATAGTAGGGAAAAATGTTCTAGAGAAATTACATCAAAAAAATGCCCGTTAGCGGATTTAGAAATCTCTTGCATCACTTCTCTTGAATATTGTGTTGAAGTAGGAAGACTAACGATTTTTAATCTC
This sequence comes from Chloroflexota bacterium, assembly GCA_002721615.1. Lineage (GTDB taxonomy): Bacteria > Chloroflexota > Dehalococcoidia > Lucifugimonadales > Lucifugimonadaceae. The sequence continues at coordinate 184,153 of PBKW01000011.1, read as the reverse complement.
CATTCATTATTTGAAAAAGGTTCAAATAATTGGCTTACAAGAGAAACATCAACTTTATTTTCAGAAGAATTAAAACCTCTAGTAAACCAAAAAATCTCTGTTCCAGAAGGAACTTCATTGTTAGATAAAAAAGAAATTAAATCACTAGTAAGATTGTATCCATCATATATAAAATTGTTTCCTTGATTAGAAGATAAAGTTAAATAATTTCTCAATTGAGATAAATCAGATTTCGATAAACTTCTTGGTAACCTTTTACCTAAATCAGAACTACCAATGAAAACATCAGTATTCATTTCATCAATAGATGATGAAATTAGAGCGGTTAATAATGATAACGTCATATCTACATCTTCACTATGTACAAGAGAATTATCATCTATAACTACTATTCTTTGAGTAGGCTCATCTGCATGTAAATCATTAACAGGAACTACTGAAAAAATAATTGAAAAAATTAGTATAAAAAATAAACTTTTCTTAAAAAATTTCATCTTTCAAATTTTGTTTTTACCTGATTTAATAGCATTTGATATTATCAAATGGTGATTTAATGCTTCTAGTAGAATTTGTTTCGAAAAAATGCGTTTTTCAAATATAATCCAAAATAACCGTTAAAAATTAGATGAAACTTACAAATATTCAAACACATATATATGAAGTAGACATGCCCAGAAAAATGGGTGATGCAAACTCTCCACGTGGAAGAAAAAGATCATCTAATGTAATACTAGAACTTATCACTGATGAAGGATTAACTGGAATTTCTACTACTGGTTTTTCAACTATTCCATTCATAAAAAGTATGTTCAACACAGTTTTAGTCAATGAAAATCCTGTACATGTAAGAGGCCTATGGAAAAGGATGGTAGAAATTGCATTTAAAGGTGGTCATTATGGTGTAGTTAATGATGCTATATCTGCTTTAGACATAGCATTATGGGATCTTAAAGCAAAAATCAATAATGAACCATTGTGGAAAACATTAGGTGGATTAAATCCAAAAGTAAAAAGTTATGCTAGTGGAATAGAAATGCCACTAAGCGACCTTGATTTAAAAAAATGGTATGAAAGCATGGCTGCCATGGGTTTTGATGGAGGAAAAATAAAAGTGGGCTTAAATCAAGATGATGATATTAGAAGAATAGGAATAATGAAAGAAGCATTGTCCGTAAATAATCCCAATCCGATGCTTCTAATTGATTCAAATGAATACTGGTCTCCAAAGCAAGCTATAAGGTTTATAAGAGAGATTGAGGAACATTTTGATATAACTTGGGCAGAAGAACCAGCCAGAAGATGGGATTTTATAGGATTAAAGAAAATTTCCGACTCAGTTAAAACTGCTGTATGTGCTGGAGAAAACATTGATACTTTAGGTGAATTTTTACCATATTTTCACCATCAATCGGCTGATATTATCCAAGTAAGCAGTGGAATGGGAGGAATAACATGTGCGCTACAAATTGCAGATGCAGCATATGGATTTGATCTACCTGTCACACTGGGCGGTTCATCAGGACATCTTCATGCTCATTTAGCTACAAGCATACCAAATTTTATGATCATGGAAGTTTCATCAGAATTTCCTGACCCTGTACTTTCAACAGAAATAAAATTTGAAGAAGGTAATGCAATTTTAGGAAATGAACCTGGAATTGGATTCAAAATTAACTGGGACAAATTAGAAGATTTGAAAACAGAAAATCCTTCTAGAGTCTCTGGTCCTAGTCCATATGGAAGAAGATCTGGAGCAGGACTTTATCAAGTAAAAGCTTCTCCAGAAGAAATTAAAGAGGCTCAGGAAAAATGAAAATAACAGGATATGAACTAGTTAAATTTGAAGGAAAAGCAGAAAGACCAATAGGTGATGCTAATGGACCTCAGGGTAGTGATTATGTAGGAATGTCAATCTTAATTATTGATACTGATGAAGGATTACAAGGTTTTGCCCCTTTAGGAAATGATTATATAAAAAATATATTCCCAGTAATTGAAAACCAAGATCCTAGAAGCATCAAAGGCTTATGGAAAAAAATGACAGATTTAGTCTTCAAAGATGGGAATGAAGGGGAAAAAAATCAAGCTATCTCTGCCCTAGACATAGCTTTATGGGACCTTAAAGCAAAAATCAATAATGAACCATTGTGGAAAACTCTTGGAGCTAACACTAATTTGGTAAAAGCATATGCATCTGGAATAGATATGTGTCTAGATGATAATGAAATATCAACTTTTTATGGAAGAATGGCACAAAAGGGAATAGATGCAGGAAAATTAAAAGTGGGATTGGATTTCGAATCAGATTTGAACAGGATTTCAATAATGAAAGAAAAACTATCTGTAAATAATAATAGACCTCATATATGTATAGATTCAAATGAATTCTGGTCTCCAAAACAAGCTATAAGATATATAAATGAAATAGAAACTAAATTCGACATTACATGGGCAGAAGAACCAGCCAGAAGATGGGATTATGCAGGTTTGAAAAAGGTATCTGATGGAATAAAAGGTGCTGTGGCGACTGGTGAAAACCTGAACTCAATTAGTGACTTTACACCTCTAATTAGAAATGGAGGAGTTGACATAGTTCAGGTTGGAATGAATACCACAGGAATAACCGGAGCACTTCAAGTAGCAAATCTAGCATATGCATATGAACTTCCTGTAGCAATGATGAATTGTCCAGGGAATATCATGGCTCATTTAGCAGCAGTTCTACCTAACCATTTTATGATGGAGGTCATTGATAACGGAAGAGAATTATGTTTCAATACAGATCAAAATATAGAGGAAGGATTTATAGTTATGGGAGATAGTCCCGGACTTGGATTAAATATTGATTTTAAGAAACTAAATTCTATTAAAGTCGATAAATTTAACCCTCCAATTGATTCTCCTCCCTTCTCTCGCGCAGATGGAGCAGGTTTTTATCCACCAAAACCCTAAATAGAGGTACCTTATGAAAATTACAGCAATAAAGACATTCCCTTTAAATTACACAAATTTCAAAGTAGTTGGAGAGAGAAGCATTCTTTACCTTTTCGTAAAAGTTGAAACAGACTCAGGAATTTTTGGATTAGGAGAAATAGGAATTGCCAAAATGGGAGGATCTGTAATTAATGCCATTGAACACTTAAGCGAAAGACTCATTGGAGAAGATCCATGGTCTACAGAAAAACACTGGCAATTAATGTATAGAGGTAACTTCTTCCCCGCAGGAATAGTTTACTGTTCTGCCATAAGCGGAATAGATATAGCACTATGGGACATTAAAGCTAAATCAGTCAACATGCCCTTATATAAACTTTTAGGAGGGCCGGTAAGAGACAAAGTTGTTTGCTACCCTCATAATCAAGGATCCTCAACAAAAGAGTTAATAGAAAACTGTAAAAAAACTGTAGACGAAGGATGGAAATTTGTTAGATGGGGTCAACCAGAGACAAGTAATGAATTAGAACCAGAAGAACATGGAGTCTTAGAGCCAGTTGAGTCAGTTTTAAAAGCAGTAGAACAAGTAGAGCAAGTTAGAAATACAGTAGGAAAAGATATACAGATATGTCTTGATGTTCACACAAGGCTAGATACTGCTCACGTAATAAATATGTGTAAACAATTAGAAGAATTTAAACCTTTCTTTATTGAAGATCCCTTAAGATCTGAAAATCCTGGAAGTTACAAAAATCTTGCTAGGCATGTTTCGCTTCCTATTGCAGCTGGAGAACAATGGGCAAGCAAATGGCCATTCCGTCAGGTAATAGAAGAAGATTTGATTAACTATGCAAGAATAGATTTATGTATTGTTGGTGGAATCACAGAAGCATTAAAAATTACCCATTGGGCTGAAACTCACTACATAGATATTGCGCCACACAATCCTTTAGGACCAATCAGTGCAGCTGCATGTGTTTCATTATGTATGGCTTCCACAAACGTTGGAGTACAGGAGATGCCCAAAAGACCTGGGTCATTCGCTCAAGACTTATTCCCAGTACAGATTGAATGGGAAGATGGATACGCGTGGTGTTCTGAAAGACCTGGTCTTGGAATAGAATTTGACGAAGAAGTAGCTGAAAAATACCACACAAAATTAGGTGGTTTTCCGCCATATCTTGAAAGAAATGACGGAGCTTTTACTAACTGGTAAAAAAAAGTATTATCCTATAGATGATCCACCATCAATTACAAGATATTCTCCTGTAACATAAGATGCTTCATCAGAAGCAAGGAATAAAACACCGTTTGCTATTTCTTTTGGTTTTCCCATTCTCTTCAACAATGCACTATTACCAAACTCTATATAAGATTCTTCTTTGTCGAGTCCCAAATGTTCTATATGACGATCAGTAGCCTGAGTTTTTATTGCACCTGGACATACTGCATTTACTCTAACTCCATAAGGAGCTAAATCCATAGCGCAGCATCTGGTGAGTTGCAACACCGCACCTTTTGATGAGTTATAAGGAACAAAATTTGGCTGGGCGATAAAAGAACTTACTGATGCTATATTCACAATTGATCCACCGCCATTTTCCTTCATGGACGGCAAAACTTCTTGTATACAATTAGAATAACCAATTACATTCACTGCAAAAACATTGTTCCAATCTTCTATAGTAATTTCTTCTACAGATCCAAAAACAAATCTTGCTGCATTGTTAACTAGAATATCTACTCGTGAATAATCATCTAAAACGCTAGAAACCATATCTTTAACACTTTGGTGATCACTAGTATCAGATTGTACAAATTTTGCTACCCCACCATTAGAATTAATAGAATCCACAGTTTTTTGACCAGTTTCAGGGTTAATATCAGCAACTACTACAGTTGCACCATTTTCAGCAAAAGTTGTTGCAATCCCAGCACCTATTCCTTCTCCTCCACCTGTAACAATTGAAATTTTATCTTGTAGCCTAGACATACATTCACCTCTCTAATTTTTATATATATTCCTAGATATAGGTTATCATTGAATATAATAAAATTTAACGACAAAAAGAAAAATGATATCTAGAAATTTTTTTGGCAAGAAAGATAATCCTGAGTTAAATAAAAGACTTCCTCCAGGACAATACATTGAAAAATCATTCCCTGTTCTAACAGCTGGACCTACGCCTCCTGTAGATTTAAACACTTGGAAATTTGAAATAAGAATTGGAGAAAATATCGATCACTCATGGTCATGGGAAGAATTCATGTCTCTACCAAAAATAAAAATTCATACAGATATTCACTGTGTAACTAAATGGTCTAAATTTGATACAAATTGGGAAGGAGTCTCTCTTGATACTATTTTTGAAAAAGTTAAAGATCTAAATAAATATCATTATCTAATGGCATATTGTTATGGAGGTTATACAACAAACTTGCCTCTAGAAGACACTCAAAATGGTCAAGCAATGATAGCTACTACTTTTGAAGGAGAAAATCTATCTCCAGAACACGGAGGGCCTGCAAGGCTAGTTGTACCAAAGCTTTACTTCTGGAAATCTGCTAAATGGATTCAGGGAATTCAACTGATGGAAAAAAATAAAGCAGGATACTGGGAACAATACGGGTATCATAACTATGGAGACCCTTGGAAGGAACAAAGATACTGGAACGACTAATCAAAATGAATTGGCAGTTTGCTAAAATTTCAAAAATTATTACTGAAAATTACAGAACAAAAACTTTTCAGTTAATCCCCCATGAACCATTAATTTTTCAGCCTGGAAATCACATTGATGTAAGACTGACATCTGAAACTGGGTATCAAACTCAGAGAAGTTACTCAATTTCTTCACATCCAGAGAAAAAATCTTTTTTTGAAATCACTGTTGAACTTATTGAAGACGGAGAAGTATCACCCTACTTTTTCAATGAAATGATTGAGGAAGACAAGATTGAGTTTAGAGGACCAGTTGGAGGACCTTTTAAATGGACACCTCAAATGGGAGGACCACTACTACTTTTAGCTGGAGGATCTGGTATTGCGCCATTAAGATCAATGATGAAACAAAATGTCCATGGCAATCATAACCAAAAAATTCCTATAACAATTGCCTATTCATGCAGAACCAAAAGAGACATGATTTATTCTTATGAAATTGATCAGCTTTCAAATTTTGAATATATAAAACCTCATTTCTTCTTTACACGAGAAAACAATCAAGAAGACTCAAATAGCAGAATCAATGAAGATTTTCTTAAAAACACATTAAAAACAATTGGCCCTAAAATTGCTTATGTTTGTGGATCAACACAATTCGTTGAAGCTATGTGTGCCCTACTTATAAAATTAGAATTTCCATTTGAAAAAATCAAAACTGAAAGGTTTGGACCAAGTAGTTAAAAAAAATCTTGAAAAAAAAATAAGATAAATTTAGACTGTTCTCCATGAAAAGGATTTGTGAATTAATAAATAGTAACACTTGTTGTTGTAACTGTTGTCAAAATGATAACGGGGTATTAATTCGTATATAGATCTTAAAAGATATAAAAGTAATTAAACCTCGAATTAATCGAGGTTTTTTTAATTTAAGGAGAAAAAATGAGTCTACAAATAGGCGACGAAGCACCAAATTTTACGGCAAACACAACATTAGGTGAAATTAATCTACATGACTGGTTAGGAGATAGCTGGGGACTACTCATGTCTCATCCTGCAGATTTCACACCAGTATGTACTACTGAAATTGGAAGAGTAGCTAACTTAAAAGGAGAATTCACCAAAAGGAATACCAAGGTACTAGTTTTAAGTGTTGGAATCAAGGAAGGATTGGAACCATTAGAATCTCACAATAAGTGGATCAAAGACGTTAATGAAACTCAAAATGCAAATGTTAATTTTCCTATGGTTGAAGATCCTAACAAGGAGATAGCTAATTCTTATGGAATGATCCACCCAAATGCTAGTGATACTCTTACTGTAAGATCTGTTTTTATTATTGGTCTTGATAAGAAAATAAAACTTATAATTTCATATCCGGCATCAACAGGAAGAAATTTCCAGGAAATTCTAAGAGTTCTTGATTCTCTACAATTAACAGCAGAGTATCAGGTTGGAACTCCTGCAGACTGGGTATATGGTGAAGACTGTATAGTTGTACCTGCAGTAGAAACTAAGGATATTCCTAGCAAGTTTCCTAAGGGACACACAATCGTTAAAGAGTATTTAAGAACAACTCCTCAACCGAACTTGTAATATACATCTTTCTCTGCTCATTAAGAGCAGAGAAAGACCAAAATCATTTAGTAATACAAAATAGGTTTTTTCAGTATAAATTCTCTATGAATCATTAAAACTATTCACCATAGAAATTAAAATAGGAGCCATGCTTTTCGATACAATCTTGATACGATTTTCGAGACTTATCTCTACACCATCATCTTTTTGATTTGATTCCATAATAATTGATAACGTTTTTCACTTTACTGTTAACATGTTTTCAAAAACAACTCTTTCATAAAAATGTTCAATAAAAATGGGAACTTGGATAATTGGTGGGCCCGGCAAGACTCGAACTTGCGACCTATCGGTTATGAGCCGATTGCTCTGACCAACTGAGCTACAGGCCCCACATCACAATGTTACTATTTTAAGATAAACTTACGGAAATACTAGTATTTGAATAAAATAGTTACATTAAACAACAATAATAATGCGGGAGAAAAGTTTTGCAAATAACTGACATTAAATTTGAAGCTTACAGATGGCCCAGAACTAAACCTATTACAAATGGTCTTTATACCTATACCCATGCCGGGTTAAACGCAATTATTGTTGAAACCGATGAAAATCTTCAAGGATTAGGATTAACAACTGATATGGTATCTGCAAATATAATATCCGCAATAGTAGAAGGATTAAAACCTGCTTTAATAGGAAAGGATCCTTTTGATAATGAAAGACACTGGCATGAGATGTGGAGGCCTAAGTTAGTTGGAAGAAGAGGCCTTACCACCCGTGCAATCGGAGGAATAGATATTGCATTGTGGGACATCAAAGGAAAAGCATTGGGAATTCCACTTTATAAGCTCCTTGGAGGGTTTACGAATAAAGTAGAAGCGTATGTTGCCGGCGGTTATTACGAAAAAGGAAAAGGATTAAAAGAGTTAGCTGATGAAATGAAATCCCATCTTGATATTGGAGCAAGAGCTGTAAAAATGAAGATTGGCGGTGTTCCCATTAATGAAGATGTAGAAAGAGTAAAGGTAGTTCGTGAAGCTATTGGAAAAGACATTAAGCTCATGGTGGATGCAAATAATGCATACAGGCATTATCAGGCTATGGAAGTAGCTAGAAAAATAGAAGAGTATGATGTTTTCTGGCTTGAAGAACCAGTAGAGCCAGATGACTACGAAGGCTCGGCAATAATTGCAAGATCCACATCAACACCTATTGCAGCTGGAGAAAATGAATATACTAGATATGGATTCAGGGACATGATAAACGCAAGAAGCGCTGACATTCTTCAGCCTGATGCACTAGTGCTTGGAGGAATAACAGAATTTATGAAAATATCTGCACTTGCACAGGCAAATGATTTAGACATCTCTCCACATGGTGCACAGGAAGTTCATATTCATCTAGTAAGTGCAATTCCCAATGGATTAATTCTTGAATTTTATAACGATACAGTTGATCCAATGTGGGGCAAAAGCTATACAGAAACAATCGATATTAAAGATGGTTATGTTTCACCACCAGATCTTCCTGGATTGGGATTGGAATTAAATAAAAAAGAATTGGAAAAATACAGAGTACTCTAATAATTATGGAAGAAGTTTACGCTGCAGCAAATAAGGAATTAAAAAGCAACAAAGACTTTGTTATTGCTTCTGTTGTCCGAACATCAGGATCTACTCCACAAAAACCTGGAGCAAAGCTCTTAGTAAAACTTGATGATACATCTGTTGGAACACTTGGAGGAGGATGCGTAGAAGGAGATATATGGTTTGCTTCTAAAGAAATCTTGAAAAGAGGAGGAGTTTCATCAGAAAAAGAATATTATCTAAATGAAGACATAGCAGCGCAAGATGGTCTAGTTTGTGGTGGAACTATGTATTTTCTGATAGACCCTGTAAGAAAAAAAGAAGAAGATTCATTACTTTCAGAAAAAATTATAGATGAAGTCAATTCTGCATATGCCGGAGGAGATCCAGTAGCTCTTGGTACTTTAATAAAATCTTCAAATCCTGAACAATTCCCTACTGGAAAAAAAATATTAGTAAGAAATGATGGCTCAATACTAGGAGATTTAGGAATTCAAGAATTAAATGAAAAAATAATTTCAGAATCAAAAGACATTATTCCTTTAGGTAGAAATAAATACCTAAAAACAGATGAAGGTAATGAAGTATTCATAGAAGCTTTTATCTCTTCTCCTACTCTAATTATTGCTGGAGGAGGTCATGTAGGAAAGGCTTTAGCACCCATTGCATCTTCTGCAGGATTTAGAATTTTTGTAAGTGATGACAGAGAAGAATTTGCCAACAAGGAAAGATTCCCAATGGCTGAAATAATCTGCAATAAAAATTTTGAAACATGTATAGAAGAACTTCCAGTAAACACAAACACATTTATAGTAATTGCAACCAGAGGTCATAGATTTGATGATGTTGCACTAGAAGCTGCAGCAAGAACAAAAGCCAGTTATGTAGCATTACTCGGAAGCAAAAGAAAAACCATCCTGATTTTTGAAGAATTAATTAAAAGAAACATCCCAATAGATCGTTTATCAAATATCAAGGCTCCTGCAGGATTAGATATCGGAGCTAGAACTCCGGAAGAAATAGCAATCAGTATAGTAGCTGAAATGGTAGCATTCAGGTTTGGAGGAACAGGAAAACCAATGCAATTAGATCAAAAGCTAATAGATAAAATCAAAGAAAAAACTTTAACTGTTAAAGAGAAAAATTGACGAAAGACTCCCCTATTACTTCTATATTATTGGCTGCCGGTATTTCTTCTCGTATGGGTTCTATAAAAGCTCTTCTTCCATGGGAAAACAAAACATTAATAGAATGGCAAATTGAAAAGATTCAAGAATCTGGAATTCAAGAAATCATTGTTGTGCTAGGAAGTAATGCAGAGAAAATTAAGAATAAAATCAAGAATCTAGATATATCAATAGTTTTGAACCCTGATTATGAAAAAGGGAAAACCACTACAATAAAAAAAGGTCTTAGTGGCGTAAAAAATACTGAATCTGACATTATGCTCCTGGCTGTAGATCAACCAAGACATGGATGGATATTAAAGAAAGTCATAGATGATCACATTAAAAATCAAACATTAATTAGCTGTCCGATTAACAAAGGATCAAAAGGACACCCTATTATTTTTCAAAACCAGTTAAGAAAAGAATTATTAGAAATAGAAGAAAAAACTCAAGGTATTAGAAAAATCACCACAAAATACTCTACTTCAGTTAATACAATTGAAATAGATAGTGATACTGTAAACATAGATATAAATACTCCTGAAGAATACCAAGAAGCAATAAAGATTTTTTCAAGAGAAATAAACTTTGAGTAGATGAAAACAGAATTAATCAAAAAAGCTAAGAACCATTTAAGCCAAAACAAATTATCTTCATGGCTAATTTATAATTATAAAGGATCAAACCCATTCTTTGAGAAAATTATAGGTAAAAAAATAGAAGGTTTGACCAGACCAATATGGTTTGTCATTAAAGTTGATCAAGAGCCTCTGATAATCACCCATAAGCTTGATTCTAATTTTGTTCGTGAAGAAGGACTAATTATAGAAGAATATACTGATAGAAAATCAATGATGAACTTATTAAAAGAAAAACTTCCAACTGGCTCCAAAGTAGCAATGGAATATTCCCCTAATGGACTTATTCCAAGAACCAGCTTTGTAGACGCTGGTACTATAGATATGTGTAAAAATGAGCTAGGTCTTAATATTATTTCTTCGGCTAACATAATTCAGGATATAGCAGGAAAATGGACAGAGAAGCAATTAGAATCTCATCTTATAGCTGGAGAAAAACTAAAAGAAATTCTAGAAGAAACTTTTGACTTCATTGGATCAAATATACATTGGAAATTAACTGAATTTGATATCGCTGAGTTCATAAGAGGAAAATTTGATAGATACAAATTAAAAACAGATCATGGTCCTGTCGTAGCAGTAAATCAAAATTCATCCCTGCCTCATTATGAACCCAAAGAAGAAACCTCAAGCATCATCACTAGAAACAGTTGGTTGTTAATTGATCTTTGGGCAAAAACTAAAACAGAAAATTCTGTTTACTCTGATATTACTTGGGTAGCACAATTGGGTGACACAATACCCGACGAAAACCAAAAAGTTTTTGAAATAGTAAAAAATACTAGAGATTTATCATTTAATTTCATTAAAGATAATTTCAAAAACAACAAACTCGTAAAAGGTTTTGAGGTAGATCAATTAGCTAGACAGCATATTTCGGATTCAGGATATGGAGAATTTTTCATACATAGATTAGGCCATAGTATTGGTACAGATGTTCATTCTGTGTCTGTAAATCTAGACAGTTTTGAAACAGTTGATGAAAGAAATATAACTGAAGGAATCGGATTCAGTATTGAACCGGGAATATATCTTGATGATTTTGGAGTTAGAAGTGAAATAAACGTTTTCATTAATGATCAAAATCCTGAAATAACCACTCCTATACAAAATGAAATTATAACTATAAATACTAAAAGCCCCAGAAAAAACAACTGATGATTGGACTTGGAGAATCTTTGGCATTATTGTCTGCCTTATTTCATGCATCAGGTGGAATTTTTATCAAATCTATAAAATCAAAAATAAGTGCTTTTCAAATAACCGCATTTCGATTTTGGATCGCAACTCCATGTTTACTTTTATTAACATTTTTCTCGGTAGAAATATCTGAATTACCCAACATTCCTCTAATACCTCTATTGTTAATAGTTTTAGCAACGATAATTAATACGGCTGGAATATTATTGTTTACAACCGCCATAATGAAAGGAAGAGTAGGAATAACCTATACTACATCCACCAGCATGATGATTTTTTTCTCTTTGTTATGGGGAATACTACTAAAAATAGACACGATTTCTCTATGGGCAATTATTGGATCAATCTTTATTTTAACAGGAGTATATCTGGTAAACAGAACTAACAATTCCAATCAACCTAAAATAGATAAGAAGATTATATTTCTCCCAATAATGGCCGCATTATTATGGTCAGTAGGGCTAATATTAACCGATTTTTCTCTAAAAGAAATTGAACCAATGATTACCGCTACTATTAGAGCATTAATTCCAGCCATAGGATTCACTATATGGATCTTGATTACTAAAAAAGAAATAAGCATCTCAAATTTAACATTAAAAGATAAAAGCTTTATGGGGGCTAGTAGTCTTCTTGGTCTTGGTTCTTCTTTAAGTTTTATCTTTGCTCTGTCTTTAACAAGACCAAGTATTACAGTAATACTAAACAGTGTGAGTCCAATTTTCGCGGTGTTGTTAAGTTTTATTTTTCTAAAAGAAAAACTTTCTTTACATCAAATAATTGGAGTGTTAATAAGTATTTCAGGAACTATGGTGATAGTGATAATGATTTAACTTAATTCAGTTCCAATATTTTCATTATTTGCTTTTTGAAGCAATCTGAAACCTATAGCAATATCCTCCAATGCTATTCCCTGAGATTCAAATAAACTTATATTCTCATTAGACCTTTTAATCTTTCCAGAAACTATATCTTCTAACAAAAGCACGTTACTCCAATCAAAGCCAACTCCAGCCTGAATTAAATCTCCACACTCAGTTTTAGCCTGATTTAAGTCATCTACTACTATCAAATCACTTTTTTCAACCACTTCAAGATCTATTTCTTTTTTCGAAGCAATATTACTGCCGGCAGCATTAATATGGGTACTCGAAGATATCCAATCGCCCATTAAAACAGGTTCAGATGAATTTGTAACAGTAACTATAACATCCTTATCAATGGCAGATTTTTTTGGATCATCAGTAGGTTCAAGAGAAAACCCAAGTTTCTCAGTCATTTTTTCACAAAATTTTTCTCTGTTATCTGAATTTCTAGAATATACAATACAAGATTTGATGTTTTTTACTCTTGAAATTGCTTCAATTTGAGTTTCAGCCTGAAAACCAGATCCGTAAACACCTAAATCAATTGAATCATTAGTAGACAAATACTTTGTAGCAATACCAGAGGCTGCACCAGTTCTCAATTGACCTAGTCTGTTAGCTTCAATCATAGTTAAAAGCTGATTGTCTTCCAAACTATAAATTAACACATGAAAACTAAGTCCTTTTGAACCAGCAACATAGGATTTATACCCAACTATACCTTTCTCTTCCCAACTAGCAGCCATAAAGTTAAAACTAGAACCTTCAATGTTAATTCGTTCTCTAGGTAAATTAATTATTCCACCTTCGGAACTTGCTAAGAATATTTCTTCCAAAGAATCTAAAGCATCATCCATTTCAAGTAATTGATTTACATTCTCTTCTGTTAAAAACTTAGCCATCTCTCACCTTTTATAATCATTATGGAATAAATTAATATCCATAACTATAATATGATAATTAACAAAAATTAAGTAAAAAGGGTAAATTAAATTTTGTGGAATTTTGAAGAAATACTACCAGAAAATGGTGATCTTACAGAAGGACCAGCATGGACTGGAAAAAGTTTATTAATAACTGATGGAAAAAGTGACAGAATCTTGGAAATAGATCCTAAATCAAAAAAATCATCAGTATGGTTTCATGGTACTCAAGGAGTTAACGGTTTAAACTTTAACTCTAAAGGAGAATTATTTGGATGTGAGCAACGTGGAAGAAGAATTGTTCAATACCTAGAAAATAATGAAAAAAAGACTATAGCAGAAAGGCTTGATGGAAGAAAAATCAACCACCCAAATGATCTAGCTATCGATCCATCAGGAAATATTTGGTTCTCTGATCAAATATCTACAATTGATGAACTTCCTCAATTAGATCACGCTTCAATTCTAAAAGCTACTCCACAACAAGATGGTTCATATAATTGTGAAAGAATGACTTTTGATACTACGTCTCCTAACGGATTACTTTTTTCAGAAGACTATAAAACTCTATATGTAGCTCAAAGTACTTTTAACGGCTTTGAAAGAAGGCAACTAAGAGCTTATCCTGTATTAGAAAATGGGAAATTGGGTGAATACAAATTACTTCACGATTTTGGCCCCCACAGAGGAATAGACGGCATGACTCTTGATTCAGAAGGAAACATCATTGCTACATGTGGATGGGAAATTTCTGGACCGGGTGGAATGATCTGTGTATTCAGCCCTAAAGGAAGAATTATTGAATCTCATTCTGTTCCTTGCAAAAGACCTTCTAACTGTACTTTTGGAGGAGAAAATTTAGATATACTTTATGTAACAACTTTAGAAGGACACTTATTTATGGTAGAAAACACAGGTAGACAAGGATATTTGCTCTACCCTGAAAAATAAAAAGAGAGGAACTAAATGAACGAATGGAACTGGGAATTAATCGTAAAACAGGAAAGTCTTACCGAAGGACCAGCATGGAACGGAAGTGAATTATTATATTCACAATGCCCTGCTAGTCTAACTTGGTCATGGAACCCTAATAACAATAAAAATACAGTTTGGAGAGAAGAAACTAAGGGCAGTAATGGAATGTTATTTGATCAAGAAGGAAATTTGTATGCATGTGAGGGAGAAGGAAGGAGATTAGTTCAGTATTCTAAAGGAAAAGAAACAGTAATAATAACTGATAATTTTGAAGGTAAAAAATATAATGAACCCAATGATCTAGCTATTTATCCTGATGGTAGGAATATCTGGTTTTCTGATCCAAACTATGGTGGGAGAAAACCTTTTCTTGAACATGAATCTGTTTATCTAGCACAAAAAACATCAAATGACTCTTGGAATATTTCAAGAGCAACATTTGATACTACTAGACCTAACGGAGTCTTATTGTCAAAAGACACAAAAACTCTTTACGTAGCAGAAAGCCCATATGGAAATGATGTAAGAAGACAATTTAGAGCTTATCCAATAAATGAAGATTACTCTTTAGGAGATCATACTGTACTACACGATTTTGGAGACGGAAGAGGTATAGATGGAATGTGCTTAGACACAGAAGGTAATATATTAGCTACTGCTGGTCATCATGAAGGAGGACCCGGGCCAATGATTTATCATTTTAATACTTCCGGAAGAGTATTGAGAACTTTTGAAGCACCTGCAGACAAACCTACAAATTGCTCATTTGGAGGAGAAAATCTTGATATTCTTTTTATTACTTTTGTAGGAGGAGAAGTTTATCAGGTTAAGAACACAGGATTAAAAGGACATTTATTATTCCCCTAATCTAAATTTTCTACAAATGTTGGATCATATGCCTTACTAATATCAAGATTTTTATCTATTAAATTTTTATCAATCATCCACTGAGCAAAACCATCCCAAACACTTTTTTCTTGGCTTCCAAATTTTGGTTTTGAAGCACTCCAAATGGGAATCAGTAGATCTAATCCTTTATCTTCTAATTCTGAATTCATTTCTGGATTTGCTTTAATCAAATAATCCAATGAATCATCAGGATGATTAATAGAATCTTGATATCCATTTATAAAGGCCTTAACAAAGTTTTCAACAAGTGATTTATTATCCTCAATCATTTTTTCATTAGTAATTAAAATTAATTCATAGTAGAGAGGTACTCCCCAATCTTCTAATTTCATTATGCTTACTCCTTGCCCTTCCATCTCAATCAAAATAGATTCATGAGTCCAATAAGCACCTATAACAGCATCTACTGTTCCACTCAATAAAGCAGGGACTAAATCAAATCCTACATCAAGTAATTCAACATCAGAAATTGTTAATCCTTCACTATCCAATATAGATTCTAAAATTCCTATATTTAAAGGAATTCCCGGATATCCAATTGTTTTCCCTTTTAAATCTGAAGGATTAGAAATATTTGATGAAGATAATGACATTATTGAGTTCAATGGTATTTGAACAATTGAAGCGATTGAAACTACTGGAATTCCTTGTGATCTTGCTAGTAATAAATCAGGTTGATAACTTATACCAAAATCATCTTGTCCAGCACCAACGGTCTGTAAAATAGTAGAAGGGTCAGAAGGAATATAAACATCCACCAACAAACCTTCATCCTCAAAATATTTTTTTTCTAATGCAGTATACACTCCTCCATGATTTGAATTAGGATACCAATCCAAAGCTAGTTTTGTTTCCATACTTTCACTACATGAAATTATTGATGAGAAAATCAGAAGTAACATTATTATTTTTTTCATAAATCACTCAATCTAATTATTGATAATTTCTTAATAAGAATTTTTCTAAAAGCCAACTAATTAAAAACAAGATTATAGCCATAAATGATAAAATTACTATAGATGCAAACATTCTTTCTGTTAAAAATTGAGGACTAGAAATTTTTATGAGCCAACCTAAACCTTCAGTTGAACCAACCCATTCTCCAATCACTGCTCCTATAATTGAAGACACAGAAGCAATTTTTATTCCTGAAAGCAAATATGGTAAAGCAAAGGGGAAATGAATCTTTAATAAAATCTGAATCTTAGAAGCATTGAAAGTTTTTAACATGTTTTCATAATCTTTATCAGAATTTTTAAATCCATCTATTAAATTGACTACTACCGGAAAAAAAGAAATCAAAACTACAACAATTATTTTAGATTGAATACCAGGGCCCACCCAAATTAAAAGTAGAGGAGCTATAGCAATAATCGGAATTGTCTGAGAAGCAATTATCAAAGGATATACAGATCTTTCAGCAATTTTAAATGAGAAAATAACTATTCCAAAAATTACTCCTAAAATTATAGCCAATAATAATCCCCAAAAAGATTCATTTAAAGTAACTAAAGCATGCTCTAAAAGAATATTTTTAGAACCAATAATCTCTTGAATAATAGCTAATGGAGAAGGAAGCATCCAATTAGGAGTATTAAAAACTAAAATTCCAATTTCCCAAATAATCAATAAAAGAAAAATTAATATCAAAGGAGAAATAACTGCAAGAAATTTTCCAGATTCAAAATATTTTGTGATTGTTTTAAATATTCTTTGGAACATGTTTCAATAACTCATCAGAAATATCTTTTTCATATTTCGAAAAAATTTTTTGATTATTTGAAGATTTATTTCTAGGACGATCTATATTAATTTTGAATTCTCGACAAATATTTATTGGAGATCCCCCCATAATTAATACTCTATCTGAAAGTAGAACAGCCTCATGAATATCATGAGTTACTAGGACTACAGATTTTTTATTTTTCATCAAAATAGATGAGACCCATTCATGCATTTTAGATCTAGAAATAGAATCTAATGCACTAAATGGTTCGTCAAGTAACATTATTGGTTTTTCAAGCAATATTGATCTCAAAAATGAAACTCTTTGTCTCATACCTCCAGATAAATGTTTTGGAAACATTTTTTCAGTACCTTCAAGACCAAATTCAGGTAATAACTTTAAAGCTTTTTCTCTAGATTTTTGTTTGTTGAGCTTATTTATTTCAAGACCCAATATAGCGTTTTCTAATACATTTCTCCATGGAAGCAATAGATCTTTTTGTTGCATATAAGAAACTTTTGACTGAGTTCCTTGAGATGATTTTCTATCATTGATAATTATTTCACCTTGAAAATCGGATTCTATTTCTGAGATGATATTAAGAAGAGTACTTTTACCACAACCACTAGGACCTATAATAGAAATAATTTCTTGATCAAAGAGATGAAAATCTATATTTGAAAAAACAGTTTTCTCAATATTTTTTCTTTTAAATGATTTGCCTAATGATTTTACTTCTAACAATTTATCCATTTTAAATTTCGGATAAAATTGTGGCATAAAAGAAACTTCCTACGCCGGAATTATCCGTATCAGGTTCAGGGGTCGGTCATACCCTCTCAGCCAATAATTAGCTCCCCCATCTTCATATAAAATATTATCTTTTAAACACAACTTTTTCAAACTTCAATATATTACCTTTAATCTATTAGATAAATTTTATAAACTTAATCTTATTAATAATTTTCAAAATATATGAACTATACTGAATCTCAAAAAAAATTTGAACAATCTTTTGTTTCTGACATTAACCAAGAGAATCAAAAATTCATCAATGTCCCTCTGATGATTTTAAAATTAGAATCTATGTATCATGAAGTAGACGTGATAGAAACTCTAGGAAAAATAAGTAACATTACTAAGGAAATCAAAGAAACCACAACTGCTTTTGATACATTTTATGACATCATTCAGAGCACCAACAATTATCTTTTTGATGTTATAAAAATTCAAGGAAATAGCTTAGACTATCATCATCCCAATAATAGTTTTTTGAATAAGGTTCTTCAAACAAAAACTGGAAACCCCGTATCAATTTCTATTATTTATCAGGAAATTTGCAGACAACTTGGATTTGATCTAATGGGAATAGGAATACCAGAACATTATTTATTGAAACATGGAAATGGAGAATCTCTAATATTCTTAGATCCTTACAATAAAGGAGTACTCTTAACTAAGAAAGAAGTCCTTCAAATTACTAATAAAAAAAATAAACACAGCACTAATATCAAAGTATCTGAAGATAGTATCAAAGAATATGGACCCAGAAAGACTGTATTGAGAGTTTTAAACAATTTAAAATTTAGTTTTTCATCTATAAATGAATTTGATAAAGCTTTGTGGATATCAAATATAATTTTAAAAATTCAACCTAATAACATACAAAACTTAATGCATTTGATTAGTCTGCATAAAGAACTAAATAATGATTCTCGTGCTTTAGAAATATTAGATAATTATATAGAAAAATCACCTGAAGACAGCCCTATAACTATTAACCTGATTAATATTCGAAAAAAACTATTCAACTAGCCATAATGAATCTCAATCATAACTTGGAATCCAATTCAAATAAATGTGAATTATGTTATGGGAAAGTATTGAATATTCATTGTAAAATAATATGTCAGCAATGCGGATTTGTTAGAGATTGTTCTGATCCATAATTTAAACAAATTTAATAATAGGAAACACTTTGAAAATTAAAATAGCAATAACTTTTTTATTAATTCCATTATTTATATTGTTATTCTTAGGATGCCAAAACAATCAACAAATCGATGCAAACCCTCAAACACTTTTAAACGATGCAACTAGCAGAATAAATGATTGGAAATCTTTCAAGTTCAGATTAGAACATGAAAAAGGAACTACTACCATATCTAATGGCATGGAACTTCGGATAATTGAAGGTGAAGTAGTACTCCCTAGAAGAGTGAAATTAACAGGAAAAGCTACAGTAGGTGGTCAATTTATTGCACTAGATATTGTGCTTATAGACGAATTGAGTTTTATGACAAACCCTTTAACTGGAAAATGGAATCAAATAGATCCTGAAGATAGCCCATTTGGAAATTTTGATGTTCGAGAAGTGATTGCAAACATCTTAAAAATGATGAAAAACCCTGAAATTATTTCTTCAAAAAAAGATGCTAATTTTATTGTGAAAGGAGAAGTAATAGCTACTGTTTTTGAACCTTTAGTAGGATTAGCCGATTCCAATATGAATGCAGAAGTTCATTTAGAGTTAGATTATGTAAACAAGGATGTTAAAACAGCAAAAATTATAGGTAGAATAAATCCACTAGATCCACAAGAGGTTATTAGAATAATAAAAATTTGGGAAGTAGATGGAAATATAGAAGTTAATCCTCCTATAGATCCTCTAAAATAATAGTATGGGAAAATTTTTTGGGAGCATAAAGCCTTTCCTACTATTCTTACCATTCTGTGCAGGTGTTTTTCTTGGGGCTGACGATCAAACAAAAGTAGTCACTATCTTACCTGAAATAATGATAGATTTTGAGATTCCGATCCATGAGTTAGGTAAAGCATCTTGGCTTGTAACTGCTTACCTAATTGGATATACAGCTATAATGCCATTTATTGGAAGAGTATCTGATAAATATGGCTATAGGACTACTTTCTTAGTAGCTTTAATAATATTCATGATTGGGTCTGCTGCAACAGCCATAAGCCCCGAATTATCTAAGATAGGTGGAAATTCTCCAAATATGGGTTGGATAATTGGAACTAGGGTACTACAATCTTTGGGAGGTGGTGCTTTAATACCAATATCTATAGCTGCAGCAGGATATTTAATTCCACGAAATAAACATGCAATAGCTTATGGATTGATAGGAGCAAGTGCTGAAGCAGGAGGTGTAATAGGACCTTTATTCGGAGGCGCGGTCACTGAATTTCTTAATTGGAGATGGGCATTTTGGTTAAATATTCCATTAACATTAATTACAATTATTTTCTTATTTAAATGCCCTAAGGGGAATAAATATCCTGTTAAACTTGATTTCTTAGGAGCAATTATTTTCGCAAGTTTTTTGGCTTTTCTTACTGCAGGATTATCTCAAATAGGTGAAAAAAATAATTTAGGAATTATGCTCATAGTTATTTCAATAATCTCCCTTTTCTTCACAATAGTGAGACATAAAACAACTGAATATTCAATAATTCCAAGAAATCTTTTAAGTAAACCAGGTTTTTCTGCTTCTAATATTACTCATTTATTCATAGGGGCTGCTTTAATCATTGCAATGGTAACTGTTCCTGTAATGTCACAAACTCTATTCTCTGAATCTCCTCTTGAAGGAGGATTAAAATTATTAAGACTAACTATAGCATTGTCTATAGGAGCATTTCTTGGCGGAATATTAACTCAAAGATTTGGAACAAGAATTCCTATTATAATTGGATTGACAATGACAACTATAGGATTCTTCTTAATGTCCAATTGGGGTATAGATCCAGTGATAAAAGATCCTTGGATATCAATTCATTTGAGCATTACAGGATTTGGTTTTGGGTTGTGTATTGCACCTATAATGGAAGCTGCTTTGGATAAAATAAAATCTTCAGAACGTGGATCAGCATCTTCTATTTTAACTGTATCAAGAATGATGGGACAAACATTTGGTTTAGCTATTTTAACTGCATGGGGAACATCTAGATTTGCAAAATTGACTAAAGACATGCCTGAGTTTTCATTAGATCCTTTCGGGCAGCAAAAATTTACTGAAGCCGCTCTTGCTGCTGGAGAAAAAGTATTTCAAGGATTCTTTTTAGCAGGTGCTATAGTATCAATAATTGGAATAATACCTGCAATTATGATGAGCAAATCTAAAAGAAACAATAAATAATATTATTTCTGATTTCTTTTTTTCTCAGTACTTCTAGAAGATTCTAATCTCGCTAAATCATAATCATTATGATCAACAAAGTTCATTAAATCAGCTATAACTCTATGCCCAGCTTTTTCTTTAATAAGTTTATGCATTTTCTGACACACAATTCTATAATTAGTATGACCTTGTCTAGTAGTTCTTAATTCAAGAAGATGAAAAGCAGCTCTAGCATTTAATTGCATGGAATATCTAATTTTATGCCCAAATAAAACAGGATATTGAGCTACTTCTGGTCCATATGAAGATAGTAAAGAAAAAAGTTTATCAGAAATTTTTTGAGCTCTATTCCAATCAAATTCCAGATTTGTTTCGATTATTTCTTTAGGAATTTCAAAACCTAAATTAGGATTCAATAATTGCCAATCAATAGTCATAAGCCTATGTCTTTGTAGATCTCTGAATGAAGCAAAATCAGATTTAATGTCAAATTTATAAAAAACTCTTTCCATTCCTCTTCCCGGTTTATGTCTCCTATTTTCTCGTTCACCTACATAATTACGAATAATATTCTCTATTTCTTCTTGATTCATATTTTTAAGAAATTTTAAAATATTATTTTCAGAATAATGAGTATATGGATATAAACTTGCAGCAGCGACTTTTAATTCAGCATCTTCATCCCAATCTATCAAATCTACATCTAAAATATCTTCACCTGAAGCTTGAATATTATCGCTGATATCTTTCATATTTTGATGATTTTTTTCAAAGTATGAACTCCACTTCAAACCTCTTTCTAAAACATCAACTCTTTTTAAAAAGGAAGGAATTACTTTTCTTAATTCAGTTAACATCATCTCTGCACAATCTCTAACTTCTTTAAGAGGGTGTACTCGCATTCTCATTATCATAAGTTCATATGATTGACCTGTTGCAAATATTCCTAGATTAGACACAGTAGAAGCAGGCAATACACCCCTTGCAATATCACAAGCTTGAGCTCTAATAGTTGAATTGTAAACAAAATTTGAATCTGAAGATTTTTTAGGAAATAATTTCTGAAAATAAGGAATTAATTCACCTAATGATTTTTTATATATTTCAAAAAGATCTTCCATTCCATTTAAATAAGTAACCTCATCTGGAGAATTCAAAATTTCTGAGGGAATAGTATATCTATATTTATCACCCAATTTTTGATCATAAAAAATATATCTGGTACTTTGTTCTAAGTAAGACCCTAAACGGCTCCACTCTAATATCTTTGTTAAAATATTTGAAGCCTGTTCACAAGCAATATGAGCCCCTCCCAATTGAGCTACAGAATCATCACCATATTCACTGAAAACTCGATCATATAGCTTTTCTGCTCTAGAGATATCAAGAAATGATTCTTCTACATCATCTGATTGTTTTTTTTCGATATGTAAAAGAAATTCATCCAAAAACAACCTACGAAGAGATTTGGGAGATCTGCTATACCTAGCAAAAAGTGCTCCTTTAACTACTTCAGGAAGATTTATCAAAGCAAAAACTGGCTTATCAATATTTGTAAAATATTTTTTTAATATAACCCGTTCTTTTTGAGAAAATTCTTCCTGATAAAACAATTAATCCTACTTTATATAAATCAGATTTTTTATAATGATAAATCTTATTTACTTAAGAAAACAAATTATCAGGATTCTCTAGGCAACTTTTTATTTCTCCTAAAAATAGAGCAGCTTCTGCACCATCTGCAACTCTATGGTCAACAGATAAAGTAGCTTTCATCTGCTGAGAAACAACTATATCGGATTCATTAACTACAGGTGTAGGAACAACTTTACCAGTAGCCAAAATTGCTGCTTGAGGAGGTACTATTATTGCAGTGAAATTTTCAACGTCAAACATACCTAAATTACTTATACTAAAAGTTCCTGCAGTATTTTCTTCTTGAGATAATGATCCACCATTTCCCTTTGCTCTATTAACTAAATCTTTAGCAGAAGAAGAAATTTCACTCAAAGATTTATCCTGACAATCAATTAATGCAGGAACAATCAATCCTGCTTCAAGAGCCATAGCAATACCTATATTAATTTGAGAATAAATATTTAAACTATCATTTTGAAAAGATGAATTAAATTTAGGAAATTTCTTTAACGCATTTATAGAAGAAAAAATTATCAAATCATTCACACTAACATGAACGTCTGATTGGTCATTGAATTCTTTTCTTTTTTCTAATGTATTAGTCATATTTATAGAAGAAGTGATATAGAAATGTGGAGCTTCTGTTTTACTTCTTACTGTTACAGAGGCAATAGTTTTTCTCATACTACTTAATGGAGTCAAAGTTCCTTGAACAGTTGATTCGATTTCACCACTTCCAGAACCTGAAGCTCCTTCAACATCTTCTTTGGTAATTCTACCTCCAGGACCAGTTCCAGAAATTGAAGACAAGTCAACACCTAATTCTTCTGCTAATTTTTTAGCTATAGGAGAAGCTTTTACTCTTCCTCCACTATTAGATATTTTTGGATTAGAATTTATAGAATTACCTTGAAGAGATGAAGGCTTAGAAGTTATTTCTGAAACAGGTTCATTTTTGCTAGAAGATTCATCTTTTAATTCAGGTATTTCATCATCCATTTCCCCCATAAAAGCTATAACAGTACCCACTGGAACTTTTTCACCTTCTGGAATAATTATTTTCCTTAAAAATCCAGCCCCATAAGCTTCCATTTCAACAACAGTTTTATCAGTTTCAATCTCAGCAATCTTATCCCCTTTTTCTATTTTTTCATCCTCTTTTTTTAACCATTTTACTATGGTGCCTTCGGTCATATCTGCACCCATACTTGGCATAGTTACTTCAGTAATCAAAATATTCCTCCAAAATTTTAAACTATGAAATATTAAATTTTATACGCTTCTCTAAAGGACTCTATCACATTATCAACATTAGGAAGAGAATAATTTTCCAAATTTTTATTATAAGGCCATGGAGTATTTTCAGATCCTACACTGACTATAGGTCCATCCAAGAAATCAACAGAATTTTCTTGAATTCTAGAAACAATTTCAGGCATTATTCCTCCCAATTTTCTAGAAGTATCTAAAAGAACAACTCTTCCAGTTTTTTTAATTGATTTATCAATTGAAACCATGTCTAAGGGATTTAACGTCCTTAAGTCGATTATTTCAGCATCAATATTTATTTTAATTAACTCTTCTCGAGTGTCTAATAAAATTGGAATTCCATGTCCGTAAGAAACTAGAGTAACATCATTACCTTCTTTGACTACAGAAGCAGAACCAATAGGAATCTCATAATATTCATCAGAAACATCTCCACGAACTCCATATAAACCTGCTGGTTCTGCAATAATTATAGGATTAGAATCTTTCACAGCACTTCT
This sequence comes from Chloroflexota bacterium, assembly GCA_002721615.1. GTDB lineage: Bacteria > Chloroflexota > Dehalococcoidia > Lucifugimonadales > Lucifugimonadaceae. The sequence goes on along the minus strand of PBKW01000011.1, from coordinate 159,438 downwards.
TAATAACCCTAAAGCGTCGCTTGGACTTGAAAAAGTAATCACTTTAAGTCCTGGAACTTCAGATAGCCAAGTTTCGAAGCTTTGAGAATGAGTAGCCCCTAATTGCATACCAGCACCTGTCGGAGCTCTAATAATTAAAGGAACAGAAATTTGACCACCAGACATATATCTTAAATTTGCAGCCATATTCACTATCTGATCAAAAGCAACTAAAGAAAAACTCATAGACATTAATTCAACAATAGGTTTTAAGCCTACAGTAGCAGCACCTATACCTGCACCAATAAATGTTGCTTCAGAAATAGGTGTATCTTTAATCCTATCCGAACCAAATTCTTCTAAAAACCCTGACGTTATAGCATATGCTCCACCATATTCTCCTATATCTTCTCCCATCAAAAATACAGAAGGATCATTATTCAATGCTTCTCGTAATCCTTTCTGAATCGATTGTCTAATTGTCATTAAAGTCATAATTTCAAGCGTAAATATCTTTTTTAAGATCTTCCAAAGAAGGCTCAGGACTTTTAATAGCATATTCTACTGCTTTTGATATTTCATCCTGAACTTGATCTTTTATTTTTTTTAACTCATCTTGAGTACAAATATTTTCATCAACTAAGTATTTTTCAAATGATTCTATAGGATCTCTTTTCAACCAATAATTCAACTCATCTTGAGATCTATATTTTGCAGGATCAGCCATAGAGTGACCTGAAAAACGGAAAGTTTTTGCTTCAATTAAGATTGGCCTACTATTATTTCGTATGCTATCTAATGATTTTTTTGTTATATCTAAAACTTCCAACACATTCATTCCATCAACAATTTCTGCGTGAATACCATAAGACTCTGCTGAAGAATGAATATCTCTTCCTTCAGCTCTAGTATTTTCAACATGAGAGCCCATACCATATAGATTATTCTCCAAAAAGAAAAGTACAGGAAGTTCCCAGAGAGAAGCAAGGTTCAATGTTTCATGAAAAGTTCCCTGACTTACAGCACCGTCACCAAAAAATACTAAAACTACACTATTTTCTTTCTTATATTTACATGCTAATGCAATCCCTAGAGCTAAAGGCAATTGAGCACCTACTATTGCATGACCACCCATAAAATGTTTTTTAACATCAAAGAGATGCATTGATCCACCTTTACCTTTACTTACTCCTGTAGATTTACCGAATAACTCAGCCATAACAGAATTAGTATCTAAATCACGTGCTAAAGCATGCCCATGATCTCGATAATGGGTTACAACATAATCTTCTTCTCTCAAGGCTGAAATAGATCCTACTGCAATAGCCTCTTCGCCTATATAAAGATGAAGAAATCCTCGAATAAAACCTTTTGCATAATTCTCCCCACAAGATTCTTCAAATTCACGAATCAAAATCATTTTCTGTAGAAGATTAAATAATTCTTTTTTACTTAAATTACTTTTATCCATATTAGAAGAATACACTGAAAATATTGTGATTTACAATTATATGTAACTAGCAGATTTTAAAACATTTTCTAATAACATTGCTATTGTCATTGGACCCACACCTCCAGGAACTGGAGTAATCATAGAAACTTTATTCATTAAAGAATCAAAATTCACATCTCCAACTATTCTATATCCTTTATTATTAAAATCATCTTTTACTCTATTAATTCCTACATCTATAACTATTGATCCTTCTTTAACCATACTTTCATTAATAAATTCTGGTTTTCCTACCGCAACAATTAAAATATCTGCATTTTTTGTGTGGTTTATCAAATTTTTAGTTTTCGAATGGCATAACGTTACAGTTGCATTAGCATTAACTTGATCATTTGAAAATAAATTAAATAAAGGTTTTCCTACTATATTGCTCCTTCCACATATAACAATATTTTTACCTTCAATTTCAACTTTCGATTCAATTAAAAGTTTCTGTATACCTAAAGGAGTAGCAGGAATAAATCTAGGTCTATTTAAAGCCAATAATCCTGTATTCGATGAAGTTAATCCATCTACATCTTTAAGAGGATTAATTATATCTAAAATTTCTCTTTGATTAAGATGTGAAGGTAAAGGTAATTGAACTAAGATTCCATGATAATCAGGGTTAATATTTAATTCATTTATCTTATCAATGACTTGTCCATTTTTTACATTATCATCAAATTTGAATAATTGTGTAGATATTCCTACTTTTTCACAAGTTCTAATTTTCGCAGAAACATATGTTAGAGAAGCATAATCGTCTCCAACTAAAATTATTGCTAATTTAGGGGAATAAGAATCAGCTTGAATTTTTAATTGAACTTTTTCTTGAATATTTTTTATGATTTCTTTAGAAATATTCTTTCCATCAATAATTTTCATTTTTTCTTAGTATTGGGGTTAAAATATCTAGTATGTAATTTAATTGATATGACTTCAAAATAGTATCATGTTAATTATAAGGGGGCTAATTTGATTAATGTAGGAATAGATATCATTGAAATAGAAAGAATCGAGAACGTAAAGATAAAATATCCAAAAAGATTTCTAGAAAAAATTTTTACTGAAAACGAAATAAATTATTGCCGTGACAGAACTCCTCAATTAGCTGCTAGGTTTGCTGCAAAAGAAGCAATGATGAAAGCATTGGGAACAGGAATTCGAGGAGTTGGATGGAAAGACGTGGAAGTCATAAGAAATAGAGGACAAGCTCCCCAGATAAAACTATCCGGAAGAGGGAAAAAAATTGGGGATAAAATAGGACTAAAAAACACATCTTTGAGTATTTCACATTCTAAATTCTATGCAGTTGCTTGTGTTACTATTGAAACTTTTAAATAGATTATGGTCTTGAAAAAATGAATAAAATAGTTACATCAAAAGAAATGAAACTAATAGAAGATCAAATTTTTCTTTTAGGTGTCACATCAGATGAACTTATAGAAAAAGCTGCTAAATCTATATCAAGCTTCATAGAAAAACAATTTTCCAATTTAAATAATAAATCTATTTTAATTTTAGCTGGATCTGGCAATAATGGACTTGATGGAATTATTACAGCAAAAAATTTAACTAATAAATTTAAAAAAACAGAAATTTGGATTTTATCAAAGAATAAAAAAATATTAAAAAATTTAAAGGTAATAAAAAAATATAATTTAACCCATAAAATTATTGACAACTTAGATGAAAAAGATCTATTAAAATTAAAACAATTTGATTTGATATTGGATTCAATAATTGGAATAGGGGCAAAATTTCCATTAAGACAAGATACTGTAAAGTTACTTGAAAACTTAGGAAAATCAATTAATCATAAAAAACAAGTAGTAATTTCCATAGATAATCCAAGCAATTTAGATAGTGATAAAGGTAATATTTTAACAAAAAATTTCAAAGCAGATTTTACTTTGATGGTTGGATATCCAAAATTAGGCTGCCATATAGCCCTTAAACCTGAAATAGTAGGAAATTTGATTACTTTAGATATCGGTATAGATGAAAAAAATATTAATTGGAAATTTCCAAAAAGACATCTGCTTGATAAAAAATGGGCTACGAAAATATTACCTAACAGACCTTTAAATTCTTATAAAGGAACTTCAGGCAGCACCTTAATTATTGGAGGATCAATAAATTACCCTGGAGCAGTTTTTTTTACTGGATCTTCAGCAACGAAAACTGGTGTAGGGCTAGTAGGCCTAATGATTCCAAACAATATCTATAATACTATTGCTAAAAAGTTACCAGATGCGATATTTTTTCCTGTAGAAAAATTCAGAGAAAAAACCTCTCTTACATTTTTTTCAAGATTTACATCAATAGCAATAGGACCAGGAATGGGAATAGATGAAGAAACAAAACAATTTACTCTAAATACATTGAAAAATATATCTAACAGCAATTTAACAACACAAAAAATCATCTTAGATGCTGATGCCCTTAATCAAATATCTTTTGAAAAAGAATGGTGGAACAAAATACCCAACAAATGTATTTTAACTCCTCATTTTGGAGAAATGTCTCGATTAACAAAAATCTCAATACAAGAAATTCAAAAAAATAAAGTTGAAATCACACAAGAATTCAGCTCAAAATGGAATCAAATAATTGTATTGAAAGGTTCAAATACAATTATATCTCATCCTAACGGAAGACTATTAATTAGTCCTTGGGCAAATAGTGGCCTGGCAAAAGCAGGATCAGGAGATTTATTAACAGGAATTATTAGCGGTCTTTCAGCACATTCACATCTAAATTCTTTTGAGTCAGCTTCGCTAGGTGTATATTTACATGGTTTATCAGGAAATCTAGCAACAAATTGCAAAGGAGTATATGGTATGACTTCAACAAATATTTTAGAAAAAATCCCAGAAGCATTCAGAAAAATACAACTCAATTAAATTATGTTATTGGCAGTAGATATTGGAAATACAAATATTTCTATGGGAATATTCCAAAATGAATCTCTTATTATGAAGAAATCATTAAAAACTAATTTAAAATTATCACAAATAGAATATCAAGATAAAATTTTCAACTTTTTTAATAAAGATTTTCAAAATTACAAAGATCTCAATGGAGTAATCATTGGATCAGTTGTTCCTTCAATAACTAATCATATAAAAGACTCCATTCAAAAAATCACAAATGTAAATATACATATTATGAATTCTGAAACAAAAACCAATCTTGAGATACTTTATAATAAACCATCAGATGTTGGTTCAGATAGAATATGTGATGCTGTAGCAGCAACATCTTTATACCCAAATAATAAAATTATTGTAGATTTTGGAACTGCAACAGTTTTTGATGCCATTACAGAATCTGGAAAATATTTAGGTGGCGCTATTTCACCTGGTATAGAAGTAGCATCAGAAGCTTTATATATAAACACTTCTTTATTAAATAGAATTAAAGTAACCCCAACAAAAAAAATTATCGGTAACAACACTAATGATTCTTTACAATCAGGATTATTCTGGGGATATCTTTTCCTTGTAGAAGGAATGATAACAAGTTTCAAAAAAGAAATCGAAGAGTATACAAATAGTAAAAAAATATTTGTAATAGCAACAGGAGGCTTAGCCCCATTAATGTCTTCCTACACTAAGAATTTTGATAGAGTAGACCAAGATTTAACTTTGAAAGGTCTATATTTCATTTATAATTTAAATTTCAGATAAAATATCATTATGGAAAAAATTAAGAGAAATCCTCTTGAAGGAAAAAATATTACTGTTGGTGTTACCGGAAGTATTGCTGCATATAAAAGTGCAGATTTAGTCAGTAAACTTGTTCAGTTAGGAGCAAATGTCTCTGTTCTAATGAGTAAAAATGCTGAAAATTTTGTTGGGAAAAATACTTTCGAAGCATTAAGTCATAAACCTGTGATGACTAACTATTTTGAAAATTTTAGTGAGATAAATATTGATCATGTATATATTGCTAAAAATACAGATTTAATAATTGTTGCTCCTATAACAGCAAACTCTATAGCAAAGATATCACATGGAATCACAGATGATCTTATAACCGGAACAATTTCTGCAAGTAATTCACCTGTGATTCTTGCACCTGCAATGGATGCAGGAATGTATGAAAATAATGTTAGTAGAAATCTAAAGTCTTTAGAAAAAAATAGATTCCATATACTTGAACCTCAAATAGGAAGACTAGCATCTGGAATTATAGGAAAAGGTAGAATGGTTAAACCGAATTTTATCATAGAAACTGCTACGTTATTAATGTCTAAAAATGGAGATTTGAGTTCAAAGAAAATAATTATTTCAGCTGGAGGTACGAGAGAATTTATTGATCCTGTCAGATATATAGGAAATAGATCCAGTGGTAAAATGGGTTATGCAATAGCAACTGCTGCTAGAGATAGAGGAGCAGATGTTTCACTATTTTCTGCTGAAAATATTTCTCTCCCTGTTCCATTAGGAGTAAAAAATCATTATGTTGAAACATCTTCAGATTTAGAAAAGATCATTCTAAATAAGGCTGAATCATCAGATATAATTATAATGGCAGCAGCAGTATGTGATTTCAAACCCAAAAATATAGAAACCCAAAAAATTAAGAAAAACCTAAAAGAATCTAACTTTAATCTTGAATTAGAAAAAACTTCAGACATTATTAAAAAATTAAAAAACAATAATTTAACTAAAATAGCTTTTGCAGCTGAAACAGAAAATATTATAGAAAATGCAAAAATTAAATTGAAAAATAAAAATCTTGATATGATTGTCGCTAATGATGTATCAAGAAATGATATTGGATTTAATAGTGACAATAATCAAGTAACATTAATACAAAAGGATGGATCAATTAATGAATTACCTATTATGCCTAAAACTGAATTAGCTCATATTTTATTAGATGAAACAATTTCATTAATTAGTTAGAATCTATAGAAAAAAAGGAAAGAAATGAAATTAATTTGGAAAAAAAAGAAAAATGGCCTTGATCTAGTAGTTATTGAGGAAGATAACACTATGATTTTAGGAGGAGTTAGAACTACTAAAAGAGGCATTGAAGCAATGGCAAAAGCGAGAGGATATGATCCAGGTAGATCTATAAAAGGTTTAACATCCTTGGAAGAGGGGAAAAAATTTGTAGAAGACTTTAAACCTTGGATTGAATTCTGCGGAATGGATCTAGAGGTAGAGTCAGAAATATTAGAATAATTTTAATCTATAATACTTGCCTCAAGATTTTTGCCTAATTTTAGATTTAGTACTTCGCATCTTGCTGCAGTAGATATATCATTCTTAGCTAATTCTAAAAATTTTATATCCTTTTCACTGCCAACCAATAATATAGATTTAACTTCAGCACCTAATCTATATCCATTTTGTGATTTTGATTTTCTAATAGAACGAATTGCATCACATGTAGTAAGAAATAATTCTTTATTACCTTCTTCAGAAGAATACTTTAATATTTCTTCTTTGCTAGGCCATGGAGCAGAATGAATAGAGTCTATTCCAGTTTCTTTATCAAAAACCCAACTCCATATTTCATCCGTAATTATCGGAAGAACTGGAGCAAACAACCTTAACAAAACGTTCAAAGTTAATCTCAATGTAGCAACTGAAGAAGTTTGTTGCTCTAAATATTCATTTTGTCTTGCTCTATTTTTAACTAATTCTAGATAATTATCAGTAAACATATTCCAGAAAAATTTTTCTGTTACCATCATGGATTCAGCAAAATTAAACTTATTGAAACTTTTAGAACATATATCTACTTGTTCTATCAAATTTGCTAAAAAAGATAAGTCTAAAGGGTTTTTTATATCTCCCACCAAAGCATCCTGAGACAATACAAATTTACTAGCATTGTATATTTTTGTAGATAAACGTTTACCAATCTTAAATATTTGTTCATCAAAAGCAGTATCTGTTCCTAGCCTTGCACTAGCAGCCCAATATCTCACTGGATCAGTTCCATATTCATTAATTAAATCTGAAGGAGTTATAACATTCCCTTTACTTTTACTCATTTTTTTTCTATCCGGATCTAATATCCAACCGCTAATAACTACATTTTTCCAAGGAATAGAATCATGATGCAAAAGAGATTTTACGATAGTATAGAAAGCCCAAGTTCTTATGATTTCATGACTCTGAGGTCTAATGTTATTTGGGAAAACTTTATTCATATTATCTTCTGATTCATCCCATTTAGCAGCAATTTGAGGAGACAAACTACTAGTAAACCATGTATCAAAAACATCCGACTCTCCAATAAATCCATTAGGTTTACCTCTCTGCGTTGAATCATATCCATCAGGCGTATCTTCAGTGGGATCAACAGGCAAATTCTCAATAGATGCAATAATAGGATTTTCAAAATCTGGTTTTGAAAAGCTATCTAATGAATACCATACAGGAAAAGGAACTCCAAAAAACCTTTGTCTACTTATACACCAATCAGACTGCAAATTTTCTGTCCAATCCTCATATCTTTTTCTCATAAATTCAGGGTGCCAAGAAATTTGTTTCCCTTTTTGAATTAGATCTGATTTTTTATCCATCAAACTTACAAACCACTGTCTTGTACTCAAATATTCTAGAGGAACCTTACTTCTTTCATAAAATCTTACAGAATGAGTAATTTTTTTAATATCACCAATCAATGCTATTTTAGAGTCTTCAAAGTTTTTTGGATCTTTTAAATTATCCACAATAATCCCTCTACCTTGTTTAACTGTTCTTCCTATTAAAAGTTTATAAATAGAATTTGCTTTTTCGGGACTTGAAGATTCCCATCCTTTTTTTCCAAACTCAACTTCTTTAAATCTCCCATAATAATCTAACAGTTGTCTTAATTGTAAATTGTTCTCTTTCCACCATTGAACATCCACCTGATCTCCAAAAGTACAAACCATCAATATCCCAGTTCCTTTCTCAGGATCAACTAAATCGCTAGCGAAAATTGGCACTGAAACTCCAAATAATGGGGTAACAGCTTTTTTACCAAAAAAATCTTTATATCTTTTATCATCTGGGTGGGCAGTGATTCCAACGCAAGCAGGTAACAATTCTGGTCTTGTTGTAGAAATCGTGAAATTTATATCAATATCAGGAATTGAAAATTCAATATCATGAAAAGCACCTTCAACTTCTCTATCTTCTACCTCAGCTTGTGCAACAGCGGTTTGAAAGCCAGGATCCCACATTACTGGAAAATCAGTATTGTAAATATGACCTTTATTAAAAAGATCTAAAAAGCTTTTTTGAGCTAATTTTCTAGGTAGTTTTCCAATAGTAGAATACTCTTGAGTCCAATCTACAGAAAGTGCTATTTTTGTAAAAACATCTTTAAAAACTTTCTCATCTTCTTGAGTAACCAAATGACATAATTCAATAAAATTATTTCTGGAGACTTTCAAAGGATTACTTTTTTTATCTCTAGATTTAACAACATCTATAATATTTTTTATGGATGTTTGAGATGGATCACATCTTACATTGAAGTAATCTTGAACTCTTCTCTCTGTAGGCAATCCATTATCATCCCATCCCATTGGATAAAAAATATTTTTCCCTATCATCCTTTGAAATCTAACTATAAAATCTTGATGAGTATAAGAGAAAATGTGCCCCATATGAAGATATCCACTAGCAGTCGGAGGAGGAGTATCAACAGAAAAAATTTCTTTATCAGAAATTTTAGAATTCCATTTAAAAATCCCTGAATTTTCCCATTTATTAATTATAGTTTCTTCTGATAAAGAAAAATCATAATTTTTAGGGAAATCATCCATTTTTATATTTAAAAATTTCTCTGTCACAATAATTCCATCCTAAATCTGATTAATAGATCTTCTTATAATATTATTCATTTTCACATTATCCAAATATTTCAATGCCTCATTGACTCTACTAGCAAAAACTTCGGGAGTAGACTTCATTAACCTATTTTTAAATAACCAATATGTAAACTCATCAATTTGTGATTGATCAGTAGTCTTAGGCAAATAATATTTTTTATTCCTCTTACCTTTTTGATCATAAAAATTAAAATTTTCCCATAAAACTTTAAAAGTATTACCATAAATTTCTTCATAAACTTCATCGAAAATTTCTTCAGAAATATCAATTCCAGAAGAAAACATTTTTTTTAAATATTTTAATTTTGATAATTCAATTACACACTCTTCTACAATTACACCGTAAAAATAATTTTGCCATCCTCTAAATTTTACATCTCCAATTTTAGATTTAAATTTATTTTCAGAAAAACCATCAGGTAAGAATCCCGTAAATAGAAAGTTATTTATATCTTCTTTAGGCGGCAGAATTTTAAACGAATTAATTATCCTTGTTGCTAATCTAATCCAATTAAATGCTTCTCCAGAAATTAGATAAATTGATTTTTTATTGCCATGTTTTTCTTCAGGTATACCCCAAATCTTTATAGTATCCAAAACAACTTCTCTCCAATCAAATCCATCTTTCAATGACTTTTCAACTAATTCAAAATAAATTTCAGGTGAATGATTTTCTTTTAAGAATTCATCATCAAAAAAATTTCTATCAATTCCTAAAAAACCCTTGAGAATATCATTCATTTACTAATTAAACTTTGGCACCACATGTTTCAGTTGCTGTGCATCTTTTATATTTCTTACCACTTCCACAAGGACATGGATCATTCCTACCAATTTTTTTCCCAATAATTCTTTTTTCTCCGTGACCTAAGTTGACATCATCCATTAGAGAACGTTTAGAAGAATTTAGGGATTCATTAGAATTTCTAGAAGAATTTGGGGAATCAAAATTTATACCTACATTAAAAATTGTTCTTGAAATATCCCTATTAATTCTAAACATTAAATCCTCAAACATTTGGAATCCAATAGTTTTATATTGAACAAGAGGGTCTCTCTGACCAGCAGCTTGCAAGCCAATACCTTGTCTCATGTTATCCATAATTGTTAGATGTTCTACCCAATGAGAATCTATAGATCTTAGTAGCACAAATCTTAACCAACCATCAAATTTATCAGGTTGCAAATTTTCTTTTAACAAATCAAATTGATTATCCATTATTTGATGAAGCTTTTCAGATAAGGCAGATGAATCTCCAGTCAAATTTTCTATCATTTTAAAATCAGATTTTGAGGATGGAATAATTTTTGAAAACTCTTGGAAAAATAAATTATTATTTTCTTTATTACTATCTGATCTGTAAAAATCAGCAACTAAATCTTCAGCTTCATTATGAATAATATCAAGAATTCTTTCTTTTAATAAATCATCACTAAAGGCTTGTTTTCTTAGTTTATAAATTATTTCTCTCTGTGTATTGATAACATCATCATAATCAACTAGAGTTTTTCTTATTTCAAAATGAAAACCTTCTACTTTTGATTGAGCACTCTCAACTGCTCGAGTCAAAAGTTTATTCTCAATAGGAGTTTCTTCATCTAAACCAACCATATTCATAATAGATTGAATTCTGTCACCACCAAATCTTTTCATCAAATCATCCTCAGCTGATATATAAAACTGTGTACCTCCTGGATCACCTTGTCTACCCGCACGACCTCTCAATTGGTTGTCTATTCTTCTAGATTCATGTCTCTCAGATCCTAAAATCACTAATCCGCCTAAATCCAAAATTTTTTGATGATTAACTTCCCATTCCTTTTCCTCTACACCCTTACTACCTCCCAATATAATATCTGTACCTCTACCAGCCATATTAGTTGCTACAGTTACAGTACCTTCTTTTCCAGCATCTGCAATTATTACAGCTTCTTTTTCATGTTGTTTTGCATTAAGAACTTGATGATTAACACCATTTCTTCTTAATAAATTACTTAGCAATTCTGATTTTTCTATGCTTGTAGTTCCAACTAATACAGGTTGACCTGATTTTTGTAGATCTTTGATTTTTTTTACTAGTGCATTAAATTTTGATTTTTCACTATTAAATATCAAATCAGGAACATCTTCTCTAATATTTGGACGATGTGTTGGAATTTGAACAACATCTAAAGCATAAATTTTATCAAATTCTTCTGCTTCAGTAGAAGCTGTACCAGTCATTCCTGACAATTTAGAATATATCCGGAAATAATTCTGCAAAGTAATAGTTGCATATGTAGCCGATTCTCGTTGAATTTTTAAATTTTCTTTAGCTTCAATCGCTTGATGTAGCCCATCAGAATATCTTCTTCCTTCCATCAATCTACCAGTAAACTCATCTACTAGAACTACTTGTCCATCATTTATCACATATTCTCTATCTTTAATGTAATGAATATTAGCTTTAATTGCATTTTCTATAAAATGAGTTACTCCAAAATTTTCTTGATCATAAAGATTAGAAATATTTAGAGTTTTTTCAATTTTATTTATTCCCTCTTCAGTTAAATTAATAGTCCTGTTTTTTTCATCACTAGTAAAATCTTCATCTAAATGCAATGTTCTAGCTAAATGAGCAAATTTTTTATAATCCTGTCCTCTATCTTTTACAGGACCACTAATTATTAAAGGTGTTCTTGCTTCATCTATTAAAATATTATCTACTTCATCAACGATAGCAAAAACATGTTCTTTCTGTACGATTCTTGATTTTAAATCAACCATATTATCTCTTAAATAATCAAATCCAAACTCGTTATTTGTCCCATAAAGAATGTCACAGGAATAAGCTATATTTCTTTCTACCTCAATTAATTCTTCAAAATCACCTTTAGAGTTCTCAACAGGTTTTTCAGGTAACATAAAAGATTTATCCTGTTGTAAACATCCTACTTTTAAACCAAGAAATCTATGAATTGGACCCATCCAAGATGCATCTCTTTTAGATAAGTAATCATTAACAGTTACAACATGAACACCATGACCTGATAATGCATTTAGATAAGAAGGAAGAGTAGCCACTAAGGTCTTTCCTTCTCCAGTTTTCATTTCAGCAATTTTCCCCTGATGTAAAACAATACCTCCTATTAATTGAACATCATAATGTCTCTGACCTAAAATTCTTTTTGATACTTCTCTAACCAATGCATAAGCTTCAACAAGTATATCGTCTAAAGTTTCTCCGTTTAAGATTCTATTCTTTAATTCCTCAGTTTTAACAATAAAATCATTTTGACTAGAAAAACCTTCATAAACTTTTTCTAAATCATTTATCTCAGAGACCATTGAAGAAAGGTTACGAATAATTTTCTTATTTGGATCTCCAAATATTTTTGAAAAAATATCTACCATTTATAAAATATTCTTATTCTTTAAAAAGAGCTCCAACAGATCTTCCAGTCTGTATTCTTGAAATTGCTTCTCCTAGCAAAGGTGCTATAGATAAAACTTTAAGTTTACCTGAAGAAACCTCTTGTGTAATAGTATCTGTAACTATTATCTCTTTTAAAATATTATGAGCGGATAATCTTTCTAATGCTCCATTTGAAAAAACTGCATGTGTTGCACAACTATAAACTTCCTTTGCTCCTTGATCTTCTAACGCTGCTAAAGCTTGGACCAAAGAACCTCCAGTATCTATTTCGTCATCAAAAGTTATTGCTATTTTACCTTTCACATCTCCAATAATATTCAATGTTTGAACATTATCATCATTATCTACTCTTCTTTTTTCAACTATTGCTAATGGTGCCTTTAATCTCTCGGCAAAATCTCTGGCATCTTTACTAATACCAACATCTGTTGCTATTACTACTAAATTATCTAGAGATTTTGTCAAAAAATAATCTGCAAACATTTGTACCGCAGTCAATTCATCAACAGGAATATTAAAGAACCCTTGAATTTGTGCAGCATGTAAATCAACTGTTAGGACTCGATCAGCACCAGCAGTTGAAATTAAATCTGCTATCAACCTTGCAGTAATAGGAACTCTAGGTTGATCTTTTTTATCAGTTCGACCATAACCATAGTAAGGCATAACAGCAGTTACTCTACCAGCAGACGCTCTTTTAGCAGCATCTATCATAATTAATAACTCCATAATACTATCGTTAACATTACCGCTAGTGGGTTGAACTATAAAAACATCATGTTCTCTAATATTTTCTAAAATTCTTACAAAACTATTATCGTTTCGAAATTTAAAAACCTGTATCTTTCCTGGTTTTTCATGCAAATATTCACAAATTTTTTCTGCCAAAATTATATTCGCATTTCCAGAAAAAATTTTTAAATTCCCAAAACGTCCTTGCATATTACCCCCCTAATATCAAGTAAGCTCAATGTAAAAAATTATACTTCAAATGAATATTTTTTTTCAGATATTTTCAAACTCTAATAATAATACTAAAAATGAAATATGCCATTAAAATAGTTATATATTCAGATTAATATATTATTTAAAGAAACTAAATTCTAATTATCATAAATAAATGAAACAGATTTTCAATATATTATTCAAACCAATAATAAATGAATTCTACAAAGGATCGAATAGCTTATTAAACTTAAGTTCTTATGTTTTTGGGATTTCTGGAACATTAGTTACTTTAGGAGCAATAATTTTACCATATAAAGTATTAGATATTTTAAATGCATCTACTGTAACTTTTTTAGGAATGAATTTAGGAAAAAATGGGCTTTTAGGTTTAATTTCTTTAATTACAGGTTTAACTGCAAGTCTAATTCAACCATTAGCAGGTTTTTTTAGTGACAAGAATATAAAATCTTCATATGGACAAAGAATTCCATTTATATTTGTTGGAGGCATAGGAGTTTCATTTTTCTCACTTTTACTAGTTCCAGTTCAATCTGTTTTAGGACTTATGATCATTTTTATGATAATTAATATCTTTGGTAATCTAGGTGAAGGTCCTGCTAATGCATTAATAAAAGATCATATAGAATCAAAAAATTTTGGTTCTGCATCTGGAGTCTTTAATTTCTCAAGAGTTTTAGGAGCAGCAATAGTCCTTCTAATAACTTTACAATTTATGAAAAATTATTCAGGTCCACAAGAGGCTCAATGGTTTTGGGGTTCAATAATCTTCATTTCTATAATTATGTTAGTTTCAACTATTTGGAGTTCTCTAAGTTTGAAAACTGAAAAATTAAATCTAATACCCCAACAAATTAATTCCAAAAACATTGAAAAAGAATCAACAGAATGGACAAAAAATCAAAAGAAAAAATTTCTTTGGTTTATAATTGCTTTCAGTATCAGTGTAACTTCTTTATCAAGCTTGCAAACATTTGCAATTTATTTCGTTAGTGATGTTGTTATACAAAGTAATATTGCTCAAACTACTACTTTAATAATTTTAGTTTTATGTTTAACAATTGGAATGATTGTTATTCCTGCGGGATATATATCTGACAAAATAGGCAAAAAACCTTTGTTAATTCTAGCAAGCATTTCTGGAGTAATTGGACCTTCTTTAATGATTCCTTTCCACACAGTAATTCCTGTACTAATTGGATGTGCTTTAATAGGCACTTCAGTTGGATTAATATTAAGTATATTTTGGGCAATAGTTAATGATTTAGTCCCAAAAGATTTTGCTGGTAGAACATTAGGATTCACAGCGATTGCTTTTCTTATTGGTAGTGGTTTAGCAAGAAGTTCAGGTTTTTTAGTAGATTGGCTAAATTTACAAAATCATAATTGGGGTTATTATTTTCTTCTACTTCTATCATCTTTCTCTTTCTTTATCTCACCTTTGATAGTATTAAATAAATCAGTTGAAGAAGATAAATAATTTTGACAATATTATATTAAATAAAAAAAAGAAATCATAAAAATGAACATCATTCTAAGTAATCCAAGAGGTTTTTGTGCTGGAGTAGTGAGAGCAATTGATATCGTAGAACTCACTTTAAAAAAATATGGCTCACCTGTGTATGTAAAACATGAAATTGTACATAATCAAAAAGTTGTAAAAGAAGTTGAACAAAAAGGTGCAATCACTGTAGAAAATGTTGAAGAAATACCGAACAACTCTGTAGTAATCTTTTCTGCTCATGGTTCAAATCCAAAAGATTTTTCAAAAGCTAAAGAGAAAAACCTCTTAGTTATTGATGCTACTTGTCCTTTAGTAACCAAAGTTCATAATGAAGCAAAAAAATACTCAAATGATGGGAAAAAAATAATTCTGGTTGGACACAGAGGACATCAGGAAGTCAAAGGAACTATGGGACAAACATCTATGACTCTAATTGATGAAAGAGAAAAATGGACTTTAGATAATATAAAACCTGATGAAGAAGTTGCTGTTCTTACACAAACTACTTTATCCGTTAAAGATACTTCAAAAGCAGTAAATCAAATAAAAAGAAAATTTCCAAATGCTTTAGTAAGAAATGATATATGTTATGCGACTACTAATAGACAAGATGCTGTAAAAGAATTAGCTCTCAAAACAGACTTAGTACTTGTAATAGGTTCACAGAATAGTTCAAATTGCAAAAGGCTCCAAGAAGTATCAGAATCCCTAGGAACTCCTAGTTTTTTAATTATGAATCCTGAAGAAATTTTGCCCGAATGGATAGAAGGAGAAAAAACTATTGGAATCACTTCTGGAGCTTCTACTCCAGAAGGAATGGTACAAAAAATTGTTCAATTTTTAAATCCATCAAATTTAACTAGTATAGATGGAACTCCAGAAAACATAACATTCAAACTTCCAAAAGAATTAGAAAAAGAAAAAAAATCATAATAAATTTCTACAAATATTTCTTTGAAACTAAATTGTTATTATTAAATTCTAATAAAAGTGGTTTTCCAGTTGGAATTTCTAATTTAACAATATTTTCATCTGAAATCCCTTCAAAATATTTCAGCAAAGCTCTAATACTGTTTCCGTGGGCAGAAATTATAATATTTTTTTTAGATTTTATTAGAGGAATGAATTCTTTCTGTAAAAATGGCATTAACCTAGAATATGTATCTTTCAAAGATTCATGCTTAGGAAATGTATTAATATTTAAACCTTCAAAGCATTTTTGATTTAATAATTTTTCGTGAGAATCATTGTCAATTTTTGGAGGCTTTGTATCATAGCTTCGACGCCAAATTAATACTTGTTCATCACCATGTATATTTATAATTTCTTGTTTATTTAAACCCTGCAATCCTCCATAATGTCTTTCATTAAGTCTCCAGTCCTTAAAAACAACTAAATTTTCTTGATTAATTTGATGAAGAATAATTTCTAATGTTCGAACTGCTCTTAAGAGTATTGACGAGTATACTACATCAAATTTTATATCAGTTTGTTGAAGGATTTTTCCTGCATTTAAGGCTTCTTTTTCACCATTTTTAGACAAATCAACATCTACCCAACCTGTGAACTTGTTCTCAAGATTCCATATACTCTGCCCATGTCTAACTAAAACAACTTTTGCCATTTTATTGAGCTAAAACTCCTCCATCAATAACTAATTCAGAACCGGTAACCCAACTTGACTCATCACTTGCTAAGTATAAAATTCCATATGCAATATCTTCTGGTTTTCCTATTCTTCTTAAAGGTGTAATTTCTTCTCTTCTAGAACCTTCATCTGTACGTTCATGAGTAGAACCATGAAGTTCTTCAGTCATTAATGTATCAGTAAAACCAGGATGTATAGAATTAACTCTTATGCCATATTCAGCATATTGTATTGCTGACGCTTTAGTAAAACTCCTAACCGCCCCTTTAGAAGCATGATAAGAAGCACCTCCCTTACTTCCAGCTATACCAAAAATAGAAGAAATATTCACAATTGAACCAGATTTTTGATTTTTCATCACAGGTAAAACAGTCCTAGTGCCCAAAAATACTCCTGTAGAATTCACTTTCATAGATAACTCCCAAGCGTCTAAAGATGTTTCCAAAACCTGTTTTCTGGTTTCCCAATTTGAAACACCCGCATTATTTACTAAAATATCCAATCTTTTTTTAGTTTTCATTATTTGACTTATCGCATTTTCCCAATGACTTTCCTTTCCAACATCTAACTCTAAAAATTGAACAAAACCCAAGTGTTTCAATTCATCTGCAAGTTGATTACCTTTTTCAACATTTATATCTCCAATATAAACTGAAGACCCATGTTCCAATAACATCTTTACAGTAGCTGCACCAATTCCAGCACTTCCACCTGTTACTAATGAAACTTTATCTTTTACTCTTTGATTATTTCCCTTTGCAATCAATATACGAACTCCTAAGACATTTTATTATTTAATGATTTGATTCTGTATACTTATGTCTAGAAATATCATACTCGAAATAAAAGAGCTATGAAAAATTTATCAGAAAACAATATAAAAATAGATGAAATATCAATTGATGTAGTAGAACGAGAATTAGAATTTGTCGGTTTAAAAGATAATAGAGGTGATCGAGGTTTAACTGGAGGAATTGTACATCAAGGCATTATAAGAGTAGTTACAAGTACAGGCATAGAAGGAAATTCTATGATAGGTCAACATAGAGGTAACTCTACTGACAAAATTAAAGAAATTTTAAAAACTTTCAAGCCTATATTGATAAATTCTAAAGAAAGAGATTGGAAATCTATATGGAAACAATTATTTGAATTAGTAAAAAGTCAGAACAATAATAAAAATTTATATTCTGAATGTTTAGCTAGTATAGATATTGCTATTTGGGACATAATAGGAAAAACAAATAAGTCTCCTATTCATGAAATTCTTGGACAAATCAGAAATTCTATTCCAGTTTATGGAACCTACCAACCAAGATATGAAAATCACAAAGGTTATTTAGAAGAAGCACTTGAAATAAAAAGTAAAAAATTCAAAGCTTATAAAATTCATCCTGGATTAATGTCTACAAAAGATACTATAAAAACTATTGAAGAAACTAGAAAATTCCTTGGTCCTGAATTTACTTTAATGTTAGATCCTAACAATGGTTATAATTACCAAAAAGCTTTAGAAATTGGAAAAGCTTTAGACTTTAATAATTATCATTGGTTTGAGGATCCTGTCCCATGGAATAATTTTGACTCCATCAAAAAATTATCTACTAAATTAAAAACACCTCTAGCTATGAGCGATAAACCAAGATTTTTGTTTGAAGAATTTTCTGACTATCTGAATAAAGGATATCCCAAAATAATCAGAGGAACATCAAGAAAATTTGGAATAACTGGATTGAAAAATTTATGCGAGCTGGCAGAAAGATCAAATAAAAATTGTGAGATTGGAACAGGAGGTAATATCTTCATGAATATGGCCAACTTACATGTAATGATGAGTATAAAAAATTGCGATTTTTATGAATACTGGATGCCTACTTGGGCTCACGATTTTGCTTGTATTGATACCATAGATTTTGATGAATATTCTGAAGTTAGAGCACCCATTAAACCTGGAATAGGGTTAACTTTAAATGAGGACTGGATAAAAAATCATAAAATAATTACATTAGTCTAATGATTAAATTAAGCTTACAAACACTTTCTTATAAAAATACCTTTAATGATTCATTAATAAACTTAGATGAAATAATTCAAAGGGCATCAAAAATGCGAATGGATGGAATAGATATACACTTCAGCCATTTTAAATCAACAGATCCAAAATATTTAGAAAAAATTAGATTAGATTGTTTAAAATTAGGGCTAAAAATCTGCTATATAGGATTAAGTAATAACTTTCTCCTACCTAATTCACAAATACCATCTCAAATCAATATGATAAAAAAATGGGTAGACATAGCATATGAAATGAAAATACCTATGGTTAGAGTTTTTGGAGGATGGTTAGGTGAAAATCAAACAGATGAACAAGCTTGGCCAAAATTAGTAGAAGTGACTAGAGAAGCTGTTAATTATGCTTCTACAAAAAAAATTATCTTAGGTCTACATAACCATAACCATGGATGTATACCTGCAACAGGAGAACAGGTAGTAAGGCTATTAAAAGATATTAATAGCCCATATTTTTCACATATTTTAGATACTGGTCAGTTTAGAGGGTCTCCTGGAGCATCAATGGGGGAAAGAGGTAAAATTGATTCAAGTTATAATTTTTATGAAAGTATTGAAAAAAGCGCTCCTTTTGCTACACATATAAGAGCAAAAATTTATAGAATAGGTACTGGAAAAGAAGTATGGTTAGATTATGATAGAATCATGAAAATATTTTCTAAAATTCAATATAATGGCTGGTTGAGTGTTGTATATGAAGGACAAGATGAAGAAAATGAAAAAACTGCGATTCCTAAATCAGTAAAATTTTTAAGAGAACTAATTAATAAATATAAATTATAAATTCAAAAGGAGAAAAAATGGGGAAATTTTATGAAGATTCTATAATTCCAAAATCGTTTAGAAGGAATTTTAGCGTTTATGAAAGGATTAATGATCTCGGAATTGATCTTGGAACATTCGAAGAAAATGTTACAAGTATTCAAGGAACTGGTTTAGCAGGAGTAATTTTTAATGAAAGTGGCTTAGTTTATCTATCTGGTCAATCAGGTGGAACACTACAAATGAATGATACTGAAGAAAGAGTAAAACATGGACAAGATGGTGCCCAAAATGTCGCAGATAATATGATCAAAAGACTTCACTGGGCTATTACATGTGGAGGAGAAGGAGGAGACTTAGATGATGTACTGTATACTGTAAAAGCTCTAGGAATGGTTGTTTCTACAGATGTAGATTTTGATTCTGGGCCTGCTGTAACAAACGGTTTTTCATTTAGATGGCATTCAGTTTTTGGTGGGGGAAAGGGAGATTATTCACAAAATGGACTTGATTCTGGAGGATATTCTGGCGTACATGCAAGAAGTGCTATAGGAGGATTTACTGGAAAATTTTCTATAGAACCAGAAATCATAGTTGCAATACCAAAAGAATTAAGTATTGAAATTATTTCAAATAGAGGATGGATATTTCCTTTAATTCCTGAAGTATTTGAAAAAATTAAAAAAAATAAGTAATACAAGATTCTTATATGAATATAGCTATATCAGGTTCCAATGGTTTGATTGGAACTGAACTTAAACAATTCTTAGAAAATAAAGGAGAAAGTGTTACTGCTATAGTAAGAGACCCAAATCAAAAAGGAATTTTGTGGAATCCAATTAATGAAGATATAAATTTAGATTTATTAGAAGGCTTTGACTGCATAATAAATTTAAATGGGGAAAAAATTGATAGATTGTTACCTATTTCAAATAATCATGAAATAAAAAAATCAAGAATTTTAAGTGCAAAGACATTATCAATATCAATAAGTCAATTAAAATATCCACCTAAAGTATTTTTATCAGCATCAGGGTTTGGGTTCTATGGAGATAGAGGAGATCAAAATTTAACTGAGGAATCTCTTCCTGGTACAGGATTCCTTTCTCAATTAGCAATTGAATGGGAAAACTCAGCTTCTTCTTATATCACCCCTAATATTAATACTAGAGTAATTTTAATGCGATTTGGATTAATTTTATCAAGAAAAGGAGGGATCTTACCTAAATTAAATGGTTTGGGAAATTTAGGATTGGGTAAAATGTTCGGAAGTGGTTCCCAATTTTGGCCTTGGATTAGTATAGAAGACACTATTTTAGGTATTTACCATGCTATAGAGAATCCAGTTTTGAATGGACCTATTAATTTCGTTTCTCCTCAACAAACAAGAAACAAAGAATTTATGAAAATATTCGCAAAATATTCGAAAAAATTCTGTGTTTTTCCTATTCCAAAATTTTTGATATCAAATTTTACTACTGATCCTACAAGAAAAACTCTACTTAATAGCACAAAAATATTGCCCGAAAAATTATTATCTTCAAATTTTAAATTTAAATTAGATACATTAGAAAAAACTTTTATGGAATATTATTAAAGTATTATTTTTTCAACATTTGTCTAAGAACAAACTGTAAAACACCACCATTTTTCAAATATTCCATTTCGATAGGAGTATCTATTCTAAGTAAAACTTCAAATTCTTTTCTATGACCATTTTCTGAAATAGATTCTATAATAATTTTTTGTCTAGGTTGTATCTCGAAAATATCGAGATTGATATTAAATATACAAGAATTTTCTATTCCTAAAGTTTCTAAAGTTTCATTTTGTTTAAATTCTAAGGGAATAACTCCCATACCTATCAAGTTACTTCTATGAATTCTTTCAAATCCTTTTGCTATCACAGCTCTTACCCCTAATAAACTAGGCCCTTTTGCAGCCCAATCTCTAGATGATCCTGTCCCATATTCATTACCAGCTATTACAATTAATGGAACGTTCTTTGACTTATATAATTCTGATGCTTCAAATATCCTCATAACTTTTTTATCTGGATAATGAATAGTCCAATCCCCTTCTTTATCAGGAGTCATCAAATTCTTTAACCTTATATTTCCAAAAGTACCTCTAATCATGACGTTGTGATTACCTCTCCTAGAACCATAGGAATTAAACTGTGATCGTGGGATATCTTTAGATATCAAATGTTGTCCAGATGGAGCACTCTGAGGAATACTTCCAGCAGGAGAAATATGATCAGTAGTAACAGTATTACCAAGCTTCACTAAGATTCTTGCTCCATTGATAGGAATCCAATCAGGTAATTCTAGAGAAAAGTCATCAAAAAATGGGACTTTTTGAATATAAGAAGACTCTTTATCCCATTGAAATAATTTAGAATTTTCAGAATCCAAATTATTCCAATCCAAATTATCTTTTATAGCACTTGAATAAGTGTTGTTGTAAATTTCTGGTTTAATAGAATTTTGAATAGTACTTTTAATCTCATCTTGAGAAGGCCAAATATCTGAAAGAAAAACATTTTTTCCATATTTATCAATCCCAAGAGGTTCAGTTTTTAAGTCGATATCTATTGTTCCAACAATTGAATAAGCAACTACTAACATAGGAGAAGCTAAATAATTAGCTTTAACCTGTGGATGAATCCTTCCTTCAAAATTTCTATTCCCACTTAAAACTGATGCCACAGACAAATCATTATCTTCAATCAATTCTGAAACTTCCCTTGGAAGAGGACCACTATTTCCTATACAGGTAGTGCATCCATATCCAACAGTAGAAAAGCCTATCTTATCTAATTCTAAATCCAACTTAGAATCAGAAAGATATTTAGTTACTACTTTTGACCCTGGGGCCATACTAGTTTTAACCCAAGGTTTTGGTTTTAAACCCATTTTATTCAAATTTTTAGCCATCAAACCAGCACCTACCATTACTGAAGGATTAGATGTATTAGTACAACTAGTAATTGCAGCAATAACTACTGAAGCATCTTCAAAAACCAAATTGTCATGTTTTTGTTTTTCAAAATTCTTGTAAAAACTATCTCTTACTTCTGAAAGTTTTACCTTATCTTGAGGTCTTTTAGGTCCGGCTAAACTAGGCTCCACTAAATCTAAATTAATTTCAATAACATCGGTATAAGATGGATCTATCTCATTAGAATAAAAAATACCTTGATTAATAAAATATTCCTCCATTTCAGAGATATTAGTACTTTCTCTTCCAGTATTTCTTAAATACTCAATTGTTTGTTCATCAATAGGAAAATAACCACATGTAGCACCATATTCAGGTGCCATATTCGATATAGTTGCTCTGTCAGCTAAACTCAGATCTACCAAACCAGGGCCAAAAAATTCAATAAATTTTTCTACAACTCCATGTTTCCTAAGAGTTTCAGTCACTGTTAAAACTAAATCAGTTGCTGTAGTTCCCTCTTTTAAAGTTCCAATTAACCTTACACCTATAATTTCGGGTAATTTCAAGTAATATGGCTGACCTAACATTACAGCTTCAGCTTCAATACCACCTACTCCCCATCCCAAAACACCTAAACCATTAATCATTGTTGTGTGAGAATCCGTTCCCAAACAACTATCTGGAAAAATATATTTTTGATTATTTAATTCTTGAATCATTATTCCAGGAGATAGATATTCTAAATTCACTTGATGTACAATTCCAACTCCTGGAGGAATTATAGAAAAATTTGAGAATGCTGATTGTCCCCATTTAAGTAATTGATACCTTTCTTTGTTTCTTTTAAATTCAAGCTTGGTATTTTTAGCCAATGCACCTTCTGTGGCAAAATAATCTACTTGCACAGAATGATCTATAACTAATTCAGATCTTACAATAGGATTAATTAAAGAAGGATCGTATCCTGCTTTTTGAGCTGCTTCACGCATACTTGCTAGATCTACTACTACTGGAACTCCAGTAAAATCTTGAAGAACCACCCTAGACGGTAAAAAAGGAATCTCTTTTTTAAAAGATGACTTATCACCCCAAGATAAAATATTTTCTAGTTCTTCTATATGAGTTTTACCTAATGATATATTTCTTAAGATGTTTTCTAATAAAATTTTTAAAGAATATGGAAATTTCTTTAATTGTGGATGGTATTTAATTAATTCATTTAAGCTAAAATAAGTTAATTCTCCTGAAGAAGTATTAAGTTTTTGTTTGGATTTTTTCAAATAATCCATATCAAATCTCTTTTTGCACAGCTTCAATCATTGCCTGTATGTAACCGTTTGCAAAAGCTCTGCCTCTATGTCCCCACGGAGTATCTTTATATGTACTTGGAACATGGTCATCAATGAAAAATCCATCAAATCCTACTTCATGATATATTTTCATTGCCTTATACATATCTACATATCCAGTGTTTATAAACTCTTCATGAAATTTTGGTACCTGACCTGAAACATTTCTAAAATGTACATAAAGTATTTTTTTTCTTTCTCCAAAATATCTAATCATTTCATAAATATCATCGTTCATTTCAGAAAAGGTTCCCTGACAAAACTCTATGGCATTTGAATCACTAGGATAAATCTCAATTAACCTTTTGTATGAATCAAAACTTCTAAATAAATTTGGAATACCACCAAGCTTAGGCACCGGAGGATCACAGGGATGAATTCCTAGCCTTATTCCTTCATCTTCTGCTATAGGAGTAATGATTTTTATCCAATATTCTAAATTCTTCCACACTTCCTCATCAGTGTATTCTCTTTCATGAGTAAGAGGCATTTTTTGAGCTACAGAATCATCAAAAGCACTAGCCTCAGCACCTCCCCTAATTAATTTAGGTTCTGTCCTCCATACAAGTGATGGCATCCAATTATATCCAAATATAGGAATACCTGCTCTTGCAATATTTCTGATTGTGTAAATCATATTTTCTATCTGCTCATCTCTTTTAGGTCCGTTAAGCATCACATGATCATAGAAGTATTTAGGAACATTTTCCAAAGCAGATAATTTGAGACCATGACTTTCAACCATAAGTCTAAGTTTGACTAAATCTTGCAATTCCCATTTGCCATTAGCACTAGGAAGATTATCATTTCCTCCTATTGAATTTAATAGAATATCTGTAGCACCAAATTGTTTTGCGAATTTTAAATATTCTGGGCTTGCTGAATTAAATTGGCCAAATCCTGGTCTCATAATTTCTTTTCGAATTTCTCTATATCTTATTAATAATATAAATATCTTAATTGAAATAGTCTAATAATATTAATTTACTGAAAATTTTAGTTATTATTAGTAAATGATTAATTGGATAACTTCTTTTTTAAGAGCTTTTTGGAATTTTATTTTTAGTATTTTGTCTATTACAAAGACACCTTTTGGAGTTTTAATAGTAATTTTTCTGATTTTATTAATAATTTTTATTTTTTTAAAGAAAAGATCAAAAAATCAAGATGGTAATTAACTCATTAAAATATTATGAAAAATTATTCTCATAGAAGTAAAAATGAAACAGAAAATAAACTAAATTTCGTGTATTATATATTATATATTATTTACTTTGAGCAGGAGGAATAATGGCTACAAGAGCATATATTTTAATAGAAACTTCTATTGGCAAGAGTCAAGATGTGGTAAACACATTAGAAGGAATAAAGGAAGTAAATATGTTAGACGTGGTTACAGGTCCTTATGATATTATTGCAGTAATAGAAGCAAGTGATCTTCCTAGTATAGGAAAGATTCTTAGCAATGAAATGCATAGAATGCCAGGTATAGTAAAGACAGTTACTTGTTTATCTGTGAAATCTACGAATTGAACCTATTTTCATATAGATTGAGAAATTATTTTATTGTTTCTTGCTCTATTCGATTCAAATTAAGATAATATCTAAAGTGTATTAATAAAATTATTGTTTATAGGAGTTTCAAGTGCATCCATATAATTATTACGCCCCTGAAAATATTAATGACGCATTGGGGTTGCTTGAAAAATTTGGATCTAAAGCTAGATGTTTAGCTGGAGGAACAGATATTCTAGTACAAACAAGAGGTGGAAGGTTTGAATTAGATGCGATTATAGATGTGAAAAATATTCCTGAATTAACAAAAGTTGAGTGGACTAAAGATCATTTATTAGTTGGTTCAGCTGTCCCATGTTATCTATTGTATGAAGATGAAAAAGTCACTTCACAATTTCCAGGAATAATTGATGCAGCTTCTCTAATAGGTGGCATTCAAATTCAATCACGTGCAAGTTTAGGTGGCAATCTATGTAATGCTTCCCCTAGTGCAGATGGAATATGTCCTTTGATAGTACATAATACTATATGTGTGATTGCTGGACCTAAAGGATCTAGAGAAATTTCTGTAGATCAATTTTGTGTAAGTCCAGGAAAAAACGTTCTAGATGAAGGAGAATTTTTAGTTTCTTTAAAAATTCCTTTGCCTAATTCAGGTTTTGGTGCAGCTTATGAAAGATTTATTCCCAGAAATGAAATGGATATAGCTGTTGCTGCTGTTGGATCTTCTGTAGTAGTAGATGGAGGTAAAATCACTAATTCTAAAATAGCTTTAGCTGCTGTAGGGCCCACTCCTATCTATGCGGAAAAAGCAAGTGAATTTTTATTAGGGAAAGATGTTTCGGAAGATAATTTAGATCAAGCTTCTCAGATAGCACAAGATTCTTGTTCTCCAATTACTGACATGAGAGGAGATGTTGAGTTCAGAAAACATCTTATAGGTGTTTTAACTAGGAGAACTTTAGATCTAGCATTAGAAAGAGCAGGAGGAAATTAAATGGCAAATTCTAAGAAAGTTAAAAAAATTCAAATTACTACAACTATCAATGGACAGGAGATGGAATTATTGATTCCTCCATATATAAGCTTATTAGAAACTCTTAGAGAGATTGTTGGAATAACTGGAACAAAAGAAGGTTGTAATGATGGGAATTGTGGTGCATGTACTGTAACTATAGACCGAAGGATTGTTGATTCTTGTTTAGTTTTAGGCGCTGAAATAGATGGAAAAAATGTAGAAACCATAGAGGGGATGGCTACACCTGAAGGTCTACATCCATTACAGCAGGCTTTTCTTGAAGAAGCTGCTTTGCAATGTGGAATATGTACTCCAGGTTTCTTAGTCGCCTCAAAGAATTTACTTGATAAGGAGCCTAATCCTTCAGAAGGTAGAATAAGACATTGGTTAGCAGGCAATTTATGTAGATGTACTGGATATGACAAGATTGTGAAAGCTGTACAAAAAGCTTCTGAAAATTCGTAGTTAGGAGGAAAAATGGTTTCAACTTCTGATAAAAAAGAATATAAAGTTATTGGTACTAGGCCTATAAGGCATGATGGTTATGATAAAGTAACTGGTAGAGCTCAATATGGAGCTGATATAAAATTGCCAGGCCTTGTGTTGGGAGCAGTACTTCGTAGTCCTCATGCACATGCTATTATAAAAAACATTGATACTTCTGAAGCAGAAAAAATACCTGGTGTACTCGCTGTAATGACATCTGATGATCTTCCAAGATTAGATGATGTACAAAGAGCTTCTTCAGAAGAATCAGGTTCTGAAAAGCATTTAAGTGAAAATGTTTTAGCTTATAAAAAAGTAATGTATAAGGGTCATGCTGTTGCAGCTTTAGCTGCTATAGATCAAAATACTGCTGAAGAAGCTATAAAAAAAATCAAAGTTGATTATGAAATTTTGGAGCCAGTTATAAATGTTGATCAGGCGATGCATAAAGATGCTCCTATAATTTTAGAAGATTTTGAAGCAGATCATCTAGGAAAAAAAGTTTTAAATACTAATGTAGCTCTTCATGAAAGATATGATTTTGGTGATGTGGAAAAAGGTTTTTCTAATTCTGATTTTGTTTTGGAAAAAGAAGTAAATATGCAAACCGTTCATCAAGGTTACATAGAACCACATAATGCCACAGCTATTTGGGATGAAGAGAATAGAGTAAAGATTTGGACTAGTACTCAAGGTTCATTTGTCGTAAGAGATAGTGTATCTAAGGTATTAGGATTAGATGTTTCTAGAGTAAGAGTGACTCCTATGGAAATAGGAGGGGGTTTTGGAGGTAAAATTCCTATTTACTTAGAGCCTTTAGCAGCAATTTTGTCTAAAAAATCTAGGAGACCTGTTAAGTTGGTTATGACAAGGACAGATGTTTTTGAGGCTACTGGACCAGCTCCTGGTGGAAAAGTTAAGGTAAAGTTAGGAGTTGATTCTTCAGGAAAAATGTTAGCTGCCAAAGCAGTAATAAAATTAGAAGCAGGCGGATTTCCTGAGGCTTTCATTGAGGCAGCTTCGAAATGTGTTTTTTCTTGTTATGATATTCCATCTACAAGGATTGATGGTTATGATGTGATTGTAAATAAACCAAGTTCAGCCCCTTATAGAGCACCAGGTTCTCCTCAAGTTGCTTTTGCTATAGAAACTTTAGTAGATGAAATATGTTCTGAAAAAGGCTGGAATCCTTTAGAGTTTAGGATTAAAAATGTTGCCAGAAAAGGTACCCGGACTGCTTTAGGTCCACTTTATACTAGAATAGGATTAGAGGAATGTTTGAAAGCTGCGAAAAAATCTGATCACTGGAAGTCAAAATTAGATGATAATTTGTCCCCAGGAAAAAAGAGAGGAAGAGGAATTGCTAGCGGTTATTGGTTTAATATTGGTTTTAAATCTCATGTAAATTTAGCTCTAAATACAGATGGAACTGTGGCTTTGACTGAGGGATCTACTGATATTGGTGGTACTAGAGCATCTATTTCTATGCAGGCAGCTGAAGTTTTAGGGATTCCCGCTGAAGATGTAAGGCCCACAGTAGTTGATACAGATAGTATTGGTTATACAGATGTAACTGGTGGAAGTAGAACATGTTATGCTACAGGTTATGCTGCATATTTAGCTTCTCAAAAGTTAATTCAAGAAATTGAAGAGAAAGCAGCATTAAAGTGGGACATTGATGTAGAAGAGGTAATTTATGAGAATGGAATCATTAAATCGAAATCAGATTCTGAATTAAAAATGACGTTGAAAGAATTTGCTGATGATTCTCCAGGTGGACCTATTACAGCTAATGCTTCTGTAGATCTTGAAGAAGCAGGAGGAGGATTTGGAGTACATATAGCAGATGTAGAAATTGATGAAAGTACTGGTAAAACTGATGTAGTAAGATATACAGCAATTCAAGATTGTGGAAAAGCAATTCATCCTTCTTATGTTGAAGGGCAACTACAAGGCGGAGCTACTCAAGGCATAGGTTGGGCTTTAAATGAGGAATATTATATGAGTAGAGATGGAATCATGGAAAATTCTAGTTATTTAGATTACAGAAATGCCTATTTCCTTAGACCTTCCGATGATTGATACAATTCTTGTAGAAGTTCCTAGTGAAGAACATCCATTTGGCGTAAGAGGAGTTGGAGAAACACCTATTGTGCCTCCAATTCCAACTATTTCTAATGCTATTCACGATGCTTTGGGGATTAGAATTTCTACTACTCCTATGAAACCTTCTAGTATTGTAGAGGGTTTAAAGAATAAATAATTTTTATGGCAATTGTTTATCTACCATATAAACTGAGACATTTTTCTATGGGATCAAATGTCATAGATGTAAATGGGAAAAATTTAAAAGAATTGATTAACAATCTGGAAAATTTATTTCCTGGAATCAAATTAGAATTAGTTGAGAATAACAAATTAAAGCCTGGCCTTTCAGCAGTTATTGATGGTCGTACTACTAGATTAGGATTAATTCATAAACTTAAAGAAGATTCTGAAGTGCATTTTCTGCCTGCAATTGCGGGGGGATAATTTGGTAGATCAATATAATGAGGATTTTCCCTGGAGAATATTCGTAAGTTTGAATGTTCCATATATTATTAGAAAAGAGTTATCTGAGATTAAAGAACTAATCCCGAACACTTTTAATCATTTTTTAAAATGGACAGATTTATCATTGATTCACTGTACATTAATATTTATTGGAGATTCTATAGAAGATCAAGTGATATTGATTAAGAAAATCATAGAAGATATTAAGTTTAATTGTGAAATTAATACATTTATTGAAGAATTTGTGTTTTTACCAAATTTAAATTCTCCAAATGTTTTTATAGCAAAATTAAATCAGTCTCCTGAAATATTTTATCTTTATAATGAATTGAGATGTAAATTGTTAGAGAATAATTTTAAAATTCACAAAAAATTTCTTCCTCACATTACTATTGCTAGAATAAGAAAAAATCATTCTAAGAAAGATCGAAAATCTTTTTCTTCAAATTTGCAAAAATTTGAATACCCGAAGAAAATTTCTTTTCGGTTTAAAAAAATTAGTGTAATTCGAAGTATTTTGAAATCTACGGGACCGGAATATAAAATTTTATCTGAGACCTCAATATAAAATGACAAAATATAAAATATGAAAATCTAATAATGACAGAAAAAAAGAAGCAAGAAAAATATTATTTTGATTTAGATCCCAAACCTAATTTTTCTCAAATAGAATTAGAGATTTTAAATTTTTGGCAAAAAGAAGATATATTCAAAAAATCTGTTAACCATAGATCTGATAATAATGAATATGTTTTTTATGATGGTCCTCCTTTTGCTAATGGATTACCTCATTATGGACATTTATTAACTGGTTTTGTTAAGGATATTATTCCTAGATATCAAACAATGATTGGTAAAAGAGTAGATAGAAGATTTGGGTGGGATTGTCATGGTTTGCCTGCAGAGATGGAGTCAGAAAAAGAATTAGGTTTAAGCGGAAGATCGGAAGTAATAAATTTTGGAGTAAAAAAATTTAATGATCATTGTAGAGAATCTGTGATGAAATACACTAAAGAATGGGAGGCTACAGTTAATAGGCAAGCTAGGTGGGTGGATTTTCGAAATGATTACAAAACTTTGGATCTTAATTATATGGAATCTGTAATTTGGGCATTCAAGAAACTTTGGGATCAAGGTTTAATTTATGAAAAAGCAAAAGTTATGCCTTATTCTTGGAAAGCAGAAACTCCACTGTCAAATTTTGAAACTAGACTAGATGATTCATATAGAGAAAGAATTGATCCTGCTGTAACTGTAAAGTTTTCTTTGAATGATTCTGATTTAGGAGATTCTGTTGATGTTTTGGTATGGACTACAACTCCTTGGACATTGCCTTCAAACCTTGCATTAGCTGTAGGCCAAGATATTTCTTATTCAATTTTTTCAAATGGAAATGATTATTTATTGATAGCAGAAAATACTGTAGAAAAATATAAAAATGAATTAGAAGGAATGGAAAAAATAAAAACTATTAAGGGAGAAATTCTTATAGGAAAAACTTATAAGCCAATTTTTGACTATTTTTTAGATACTGAAAATGCATTCAAAATTCTTGAAGCTGACTTTGTTAATACTGAAGAAGGTACAGGAATTGTTCATATGGCACCTGGTTTTGGAGAAGATGATCAAATTGTTTGCGAATCACATGGTATCCCTGTCAAAAGCCCAGTAGACTCAAGGGGAAAATTCACTGCTGAAATTTCAGATTATGAAGGAATGTTGGTGTTTGATGCAAATAAAGAGATCATTAAAAATTTAGATTCTAGAAATATTTTATTTAAACATGAAGAATATTCTCATAGTTATCCTCATAGTTGGAGAACAGATGAACCTTTAATTTATAAAGCTGTCAATTCTTGGTTTGTCGAAGTAACAAAATTTAGAGATAGAATGGCTGAGTTAAACCAACAAATAAATTGGATTCCTAACCATATTAAAGATGGAGCATTTGGTAGATGGTTATCAGGAGCAAGAGATTGGTCAATTAGTAGAAATAGATTTTGGGGAACTCCTATTCCAGTTTGGAAAAGTGATAATCCTAAGTACCCTAGGATTGATGTGTATGGAAGTTTAGAAGAAATAGAGAAAGATTTCGGTGTAAAACCTAAAGATTTACACAGGCCAGCGATTGATGATCTTACTCGTCCTAATCCCGATGATCCTTCTGGTAAAAGCAAGATGATTAGGGTAGAAGAAGTTTTGGATTGTTGGTTTGAATCAGGATCTATGCCATTTGCTCAGGTTCATTACCCTTTTGAAAATAAAGAATGGTTTGATTCTCATTTTCCTGCAGATTTTATTGTTGAATATATTGCACAAACAAGAGGTTGGTTTTATACACTTATGGTTTTAAGTACCGCTTTGTTTGACAGTCATCCTTTCAAGAATGCCATAGGCCATGGAGTGGTTGTAGATGAGACAGGGTCAAAACTTTCTAAGAGATTAAGGAACTATCCTTCTCCAGAAGATGTTTGGAACAAATATGGTTCTGATGCACTTAGGTGGTTTCTTGTATCATCTCCAATTTTAAAGGGACATAACTTAGAAATTGATAGAAAAGGTTCTGGTATAGAAACAGCATTAAGGAAAGTTATAGTACCAGTTTGGAATTCCTTATATTTTTTTATACTCTATTCGAACCTTGAGGGAATTAAGGGACAAGAAATAAAAACTTCTGATGTTTTAATTGATAAATATATTTTAGGAAAAACTAGAAAATTGATTGAAGATGTGAATTTTCATATGGAAACTTATGAAATCACAGAGGCATGTTCAAAAATTTCTGACTTTATAGATGTTTTAAACAATTGGTATATTAGGAGAAGTAGGCCAAGATTTTGGGATAGTACTAAGAGTCCTGAAGTATTAAGTGCATATAATACTTTATATACTGTGCTTAAGAATTTTTTTAAAGTGCTATCTCCATTTTTACCTTTGATTTCTGAATATGCTTACCAGAAAATTACTAATGAGAAGAGTGTTCATTTGCAAGATTGGCCATTAGTAGATAGTTTTGAAGAACAAAATGATTTAATCGAGAAAATGGATTTAGTGAGACAGATTGTATCAGTAGCACTATCTATTAGAAAAATTAATAACCTTAGAGTAAGACAGCCTATTAAGT
The DNA here is from genome assembly GCA_002721615.1 of Chloroflexota bacterium. Lineage (GTDB taxonomy): Bacteria > Chloroflexota > Dehalococcoidia > Lucifugimonadales > Lucifugimonadaceae. Next base: position 126,758 of record PBKW01000011.1, on the reverse strand, counting down.
CAGTAACTATTATTTCACCAGATTTAGATGTTAATTGGTTAGATGAATTTGAAGATTTAATCAAGGAAGAAATAAATTCGAAGGAAATAATTTATTTAAAAGAGTCATATTCTTTAGATGGTTATAATCTGAAATTAAACCCACGTGTATTAGGGCCTAAACTGGGTCATGATGTGCAAAAATGTATTATTGCTGCTAGAGAAGGAAGATGGGAGCAGGATGATGAAGGAAAAATAGTAATTGAAGGTTATATTTTGGAAGAAAATGAATTCAATCTCGACCCTATATCTAGTGAAGAAAAAGGAATCCAGAAAGTTTTGGATTTTAATGTATTTGTGAAACTAGATTTAAACATTTCTCCTGAATTAGAATCAGAAGGATTAGCTAGAGATCTCGTAAGATTAATTCAAAATATTCGAAGAGATTCAAATTTAGAAGTCACAGATAAAGTAGAAGTTGAAATTTTTTGTAATGAAAAAATGAAAGAATCTTTTATGAGCCATTATCAATATATATCAGAACAGATTTTGGCATATTCTCTGCTATTCTCAGAATATGTTGAGGATAGTGAAAATTTGATTTCTGGAAAAATTTCTGGAGAAATAGTAAATTTATCTGTTTTGAAAAAATGAATTAGTCATTCCTCTTAATTAATTTTATGTTAAAGGAAACATCTTTTTTTTGTCTTTTGCCTTTTAAATTTATGGAGCTTCCCAGTTTGTAACTCCACAATCTGCTATAAAATTCCCTGGTTGATTTTACTGGTTCTGATTCTACATGTGTAATTATATCTCCAGCTTTAATTCCAGTTTCAAAAGAAGGTGAATTTTCTTCAACTTCCATGATTAAAATTCCATCTATAGTTTTATATTCACAAGTTTTATATCCCCATTCACAATATGTTTTTGCTTGTTCTTTTGTTAGAGTTCCTAACTCCATCCCTAACCAAGGAACAATAACTTCACCAAATTTCATCAAATCATCTGTATATCTTTTAACTAGGTAAGAACTTATGGCAAACCCAATTCCTTCAGCTCTACTTAACAAAATTGTATTTAATCCTACTAGTTCTCCTCGTAAATTTACTAAGGGTCCTCCAGAGTTTCCTTGGTTGATTGCAGCATCAGTTTGAATCATATCAGTTAGGATCATTCCCGATTCTGTTTTAATGCTTCTATTTAATGCACTTACTATTCCCAGAGTTACTGTAGGGCCACCTTCTAAACCAAAAGCATTACCTAAAGCTATAACCCAATCTCCAGTTTTAAGACTATTGTCTTCGGAGAAAGAGAGTGGTTGTAAGTCATTAATAGGAATTTTTAATAGAGCTATATCACTACTTGGAAATTTGCCTACTACTGAAGCCTCATAAATATTTCCATTTTGTAGAGTTACAGAGATAGTATTAGCTTTTGAAATAACATGATCGTTAGTAACTATAAATCCATCTTCAGTGATTATTACACCAGATCCATCTGCAGTTTGTGTTCTTTGACGGAGAAAAAAATCTCTCTCGATTGTTGATATATTTATTGCGACTACAGAAGGTGAAATTTTTGTGATTACTTTATTTAAACTAGGTAAAATAATTGTTTCTTCTTCTATAATTTCTGTAGATAGAATTTCTTCATTTTCTACTTCTTTTGAAGAACAATTAACAAGTATTAATGTGAAAATAGTTATTAAAAAGATATAAAAATAGTTTTTTAACATTGTAATTTTTATAAAATTTTGAATAGAGTAAAAGATAGAGAAAATTTTATAATTGTTTTTATATATATAATTATAAATCCTATTTGACAATAATAAAAATTTTGGAATGATCATTGGAGAGACAATCAAAAAATAGAGTACTTTTAACTCCTAGGAATTCAGAAATTTCTTCTATAAATTTTAAAATCAAGAAGAGAAAATCTGTTTTTAGGGGTCCTTCATCTTTAATGTTGGTGGTATATGGCTTTCTATTCTTAATTTTTTTAGGTGCATTTTTACTTTTTTTACCAATTTCTCAGTTAAGTGATATTAATGTTTCATTTGTAGATGCACTTTTTACATCTACTTCTGCTGTTACGGTAACTGGATTAGTTGTTTTAGATACTGGTTCAACGTGGTCATTTTTTGGAGAATTGATAATTGTTATGTTGATTTTTATTGGAGGCTTGGGAATTACCACTAGTGCAGCATTTCTTATTTTGATAATGGGTCAAAAGGTGGGTTTTCAGAATTTATTATTAATTAGGGAAGAAATTAGATCTCAAGGTTTATCAGATCTCACCTCATTAGTTTTAAATGTAGTATTTTTAACATTAATTTTTCAGATAATTGGTTCAATTGTTTTTTTCTTTTTCTTTTCTTTTATGGTTAAAGAGTTTGATGAATTTTCTATAGGTCAGATGATATGGTTGAGTGTATTCCATTCTGTTTCTGCTTTTAATAATGCTGGATTTGAAACTTTAAGTATTGTAGGTAGTGAAAGTTTAACATTATTCAAATATAAACCTATGATATTGACTGTTTTTTCAATTTTAATAATTATTGGTGGATTAGGATATTTTGTTTTAAGTGATCTAGTGCATCATAGAAGAGTTGGAAAATTTAAATTTAGATTAAAATTGTTTTTAGAAACTAAATTGATTCTTCTAGGTTATTTGATATTAATATTTTTAGGATTTTTATTAGTTTTTTCTGGAGAATTTTTAAATCCAAAAACTATAGGAAATATGGATTTAAATAATAAAATTGTTAATAGTTTTTTTGGCTCTATTACATCTAGATCTGCGGGTTTTAGTACATTTAATTATGCTGAAGCATCAGGATTTACTCTATTAGTCACTGAAATTTTAATGTTTATTGGAGGTGCTCCTGCTTCAGTAGCAGGTGGAGTGAAAATTACTACGTTTGTTGTATTAGCTTTATCAGTTATATCTTTTTTAAAAGGAAAGAGAACAGTTACTATTTGGAAAAAACAAATTTCACAAGAAACTATTAATCATTCAATAGTAATTATTATTATTTTGGGATTAATGATTCTAATATATATATTTTTTATAACTTTATTAAATAATGAGATACAATTTGATAAAATTGTTTTTGATGTAATTTCAGCTTTTACAACTACAGGTTTAAGTACAGGGATTACTTCAGAAGTATCAGTGTTAAGTAAATATTTATTGATTTCAGCAATGTTTTTAGGTAGATTGAGTAGTTTAGTTTTAGTTTTCCTTCTAACAAATTCTAGAGATTCAAATTATAGTTTATCTGAAGAAAAAATAAGAATTGGTTAATTGGTATTTAGGTGAAATAAGTTGGCTAGTAGGCAAATAGTTGTAATAGGGTTAGGAAGATTTGGCACCAGAGCAGCAATGACTTTATATCAGCTAGGTCATGATGTAATGGCAATAGATCTTGATGATAGAAAAGTACAAGCATTAACTGGAGTAGTTACTCATGCTGTGAAAGCTGATGCTACTGATGAGGTGACTTTAAAAGAATTAGGAGTTGATAATTTTCAATATGCTATTGTAGCTATTGGAAGAAATACAGAGGCTTCTATAATGGTTACAGTACTATTAAGAGATTTGGAAATTCCTGTAATAGTTTCTAGAGCTCAGAGTGAATTACATGGAGAAACATTAAAGAGAATAGGGGCATCAAAAACAGTTTTTCCTGAAAAAGATGGGGGTGCTAGTTTAGCTCATGATTTATTCCTCCCAGGTGTTGAACAATATTTGGAATTAACATCTTCGTTTGGCATAAGTAGAGTTCAAGTTCCAATAAAATATGTTGGTCATTCTTTGAAAGATAGTGGATTTAGTAATGCTAGAGATAAATATGGGGTTGTGATTTTAGCTATTCAAAGAAGAGATGATGTGATTTTGAACCCTGATGAAGATGAAAAATTTATAAATGATGATATTTTATTAATAGCTGGTACAGATGATAGAGTAGTAAGAGTAATAGGTACTCAAAGCTTAGAAAATGAAATCTAGGTAGTGTTTTATGTTGTTTGATAAAATTTTAGTGATTTTAGGGGATTCCTCTCATGATGATGTTTTGGCTGAGGAAATGGGGGATCTTGTAAGATCTTCTAGGGGCTCTTTAATTGCAATTAGACCTAAGATTATTTCTAGGAACTTTCCAGAAGATGCATCTATAAATGATTTGAATATTCAAGCTGATGAGCAATTAAGAAATTTTGCAAAAAATTCGAAATTAAAAGAAGGAAGAAGGTTAAAATTGGAAAATCCTCAGTCTAGAGATTTGAATAGTGTTATATCTTCTTTTTTAATTCAAGAAAGTCCTGATTTACTAGTAATTCCTTTTGAACTAATTTTTAATAAAAGAAATCAAAAGGTTTTATTATCCCAGAATAGAATTGAAGATATATTGCTTGGAAATAGGTGTAGTCTGTTAATTTGGAAGCATCAAAAAAATATTTAGGTTTTAAAAATGAGAATTTTAATTTTTGGATTGGAGAATATCAGATTACTTTCAAATATATTTAATTTTGATGATCATAAGATTGTATTTTTGGTAAAAAATGATGAAAAATATATTTATAATGATTTGATTGAAAAATGTGAGTTAATTTTATTTAATTTTAATAATTTTTCAGATATAGACTTTTCTACATTTGATCATTTTGATTTATTTATTGTTTCTTCTAGTAAGGATAATCTTAATTCTTTATTTATCCATAGATTAGACCAAATTTATCCTGAACATAATAAATTCGTTTTTATAAAAGATTCTAATTTTGCAGAATTGCAACGTGATTTTGGATTTAATGTTTTATCTACTGATGAGCTTCTTAGAGGAAATGTTATTGATATTTTAGGAGGATAAATTGATTAATGATTATGTCATTCTTGTTGGATTAGGGGAAATTGGTGTAAGTATATTTAAAAAATTTGTTGTTCTTGGAAATGATGTAGAATTGACTGCTATTGACAACTCATATAATCGAGTAATGCTAATGAATGATTATGTGAAATCAAAAAATTCTCAAAGTGTTGATTTATGTATTTTAGGAGATCCTAGAGACCAAAATACTTTGATTAATGCTGGCTTGAAAAGATGTACTAGATTAATCTTAGCTCTTGATGAAGATGCTGATAATTTCGCTGTAGCTCAAACAGTAAAACGTGTAATTGAGAATTTTTCAGAAGATGAAAAAAAAATCGATATAGAAATCACTTGTATTGTTTCTAATAATGAAAATAAAGACTTATTTTCATTTCTAGATGTTCAAAAAACTTTAGGCATTTCTGATAATATTCTTAATATAGTTAATCAAATTTCACGACCTTCCTTACCAATAAACATTTTAGATATTCAAGGTACAGATAATGCAATATTTACTATTAAAATTTCCTCTGACTCTAAGTCTTTAGGCAAAAAAGTTTTGGAAATTAGAGTTCCTTTTAAGATAATTTATTTAGGAATTATAGATTCTTATGGTAATTGTCAATTGGTGAATTCAGATACAGTTTTGAATGATAAAGATATGTTAATACTTAGTACATCAAATAGACATCAAAATTTATTGAATAGATATTTTTAGAAGGTATTTAATGAGAAAAATTTCATTTTTAGGTCCTGAAGGTACATATAGTGCTTTTGCTTTAAATAAATATGATTCAGAAGCTTCAAGGGTTCCTTGTAGAACTTTTAGTGAGGCATTGGGATTATTAGAATCAGGCAAAGTAACTGATTCTATTGTACCGATAGAAAATAGTTTACATGGTTCTATTGTTGAGGTATTAGATTTTCTTATAGAAACTCCATCTGTAAAAATCAAAAATGAACTTTTAATAAAAATTGATAATTGTCTTCTTTCTAAATCAAAAATGGAATTATCTGAAATAGAAGTTTTGTTTTCTCATCCACAGCCATTAGGGCAATGTAAAGATTACATAAATCAAAATTTATCTCATGCAAGATTAGTAGCTTCATTAAGCACAATGTCTGCAATAGAAGATTTAGAAAATAGTGGATTGAAAGGTGCTGTAATAGGGCCCAAATGGGCTGCTGAGCAAAACAAATTAAATATATTAGAAGAAAAAATTGATGGAGATTTAAATAATATAACAAGGTTTGTGATTTTAAGTAAAAAAGATTCTATCGAATCTACAGGAAACAAAAAGATTTCTATAGTGTTTAGCTTTGATAAAGATTCTCCTGGAAGTTTGTTTGAAGTTCTTAGACCATTTGCAATAAGAAAAATAAACTTAACTAAAATAGAATCGAGACCTACTAGAAAGCAACTAGGAAGGTATTATTTTTTTATTGATATAGAAGGTAATTTGAGTAATCCAGAAATGAAAAAAGTGTTGGATGAAATATTAAATTATACAAGTGAATTAAAAATATTAGGTTCTTATCCTAAAGTTAATTATGATTTTTAGATATCTTCTAAATAATCTTCATCTCTCATTTCTCCAGCTACTTTTCTGCCTTCGTTAGTAGCGGAGATTATTCTTTCTTTAGTGGCTTCACTTAGTTCTTCTGCTTTTTCTTTCCAATCACTTGTTTTATCAGAGATAATACTTCTAGTTTCTTCTCCAGATTTCGGTGCAAAGAGTATCCCCATTGTTAAACCTGCAATACTACCTAAAAAAAGCCCAGTGTAAAAACCTGCTCCATTTTTATTTTCAGACATTTGTCTCCTAACTATCTATTTTTCTTCTTTAGTCTCTTTTTGTTTATCTTTTGTGAAATTTTTAATCATTGATCTAAGTTTTTGGAATCCATTAGTGATTTTGAATACAGGAAAAGTAATATCGTCAATAATTTTATTTGAAATTTTATCTAAACGATTTGCAGTTCGACTAAGAGCAGCAATGGTTTTATTGATATCTTTAAATATTTTGAATATTAAAAACAATATTAATAAAGAGGAAGTAAAAACTGTTACTCCTGTAATTATTAAAACTATATCTCTTATAAAAGTAATTAATTCTCTATTTTCCATATCAAAATTCAAGGATAATTATATAAATGTTATCAATAATAGAAATTAGAGTAAAGTTATATTAAGTAAATAGTTATTAACAAAATTATAAATAATGTTAAACTAAGAAGTCTTTTAATTTTTTCGATCTTGTAGGATGTCTAAGTTTTCTTAGGGCTTTTGCTTCTATCTGTCTAATTCTTTCTCTGGTTACACCAAATTCTCTGCCTACTTCTTCCAAAGTTCTACTTCTTCCATCTTCTAAACCAAATCTAAGTTGAAGTACTCTTTGTTCTCTTATATTTAAACTTCCTAATACACTAACAACATGGTCTTTTAATAGATTATGAGATGCAGCATCGGATGGACCTAAAGAAGTAACATCTTCTATAAAATCTCCTAGTAATGAATCATCTTCTTCTCCTATAGGAGTTGCTAAAGATACTGGTTCTTGAGAAATCTTTAATATTTCTCTTACTTTTTCTGGAGATAGGTCCATTTCTTTCGCTAACTCTCTTGTAGTAGGTTCTCTTCCATATTCTTGCACTAATCTTCTGCTGACTCTTAACAATTTATTTATAGTTTCAACCATATGAACAGGAACCCTAATAGTTCTTGCTTGGTCTGCTATAGCTCTTGTGATAGCTTGCCTAATCCACCAAGTAGCATATGTACTAAATTTAAAACCTTTCCTATAATCAAATTTTTCGACAGCTCTTATTAGTCCTATGTTACCTTCTTGTATTAAATCTAAAAGAGACATCCCCCTACCAATATATTTTTTTGCAACACTTACAACTAATCTTAAATTTGCTTTTACTAAATGATCTTCACAAACTTGACCTTGATGTAAAATTTTTTCAATATGATTTTCATAAAGTGGCTCTAAATCTTCATCTTTATGATATTTGAATGTTTTCTTTTTAGATCCATATTTTTTCAAATCTTTTAATTTCGGGTCTTCATCAAATATTTCATTGACAATCCAGCTTGGAATTACATCAATTGTTGCAGAAAGATCGGCGATGATATTTTGTACTTCCTCTTCATTGATATTTAGGCTGTCAGTCATTAATTTGATAAGATTAAAATAATCTTCAGATTTTGAAGCCCCTGACAACAAAGATTTTATTTCATGATTATTTAAATAATTTGAAAGTGTAATATCTGATTTGCCTTTTTCAATATTTAGAAATTTGTATATAAATTTAATTGCTTTTTCACTTGAAGATAAATATGAGAGTGTGTTTCTAATAATTTGTACATTAATAGTATTTGGGCTTTGATCTGATAGTAGAAGTAGAGATTTAGTGTCATTAATGTATTTTACTATTTCAATAATTCTAGCTAAATTTCTTTCTCCTTCAGCATTTAATAATTCTACTTTTCCAATTTCTCTAAGATACATTCTTACAGGATCATCTGTGATCAATTCTGTTTCTTCTAATGATGTCCATTCAGTTAGATCATCTTGAATTTGATTTAATGAATCTTCAGAAGGTTCTTCCCAGATATCAAATTGGTTGTTATTCGATGATAATAGAGATTTTAAGAAGGGAGAGGTTTCATTTAATGCTTCTTCATCAGTAATTTTTTTGGAATCGAATGAAGTAGAATTTGTGGAAATTTCTTCTTGAATGTTTAATGAAAATTCCTCGTTATTATCTATAGAAGAGAAATCTTTTTTCTGTGATTCATCCATTATTTCTTAGATTCCTGAAGGGTTTTTATTTCTTTATTATCTTTTATTGCTTCTTCAATAATATAATCCCACTCTTCAACAGAGTGTTTATCTTTTTCTTCTATGCGTTCTTTCATTATTTTTTCTGTTTCTATTTTTCTTTCTTTGAGATATCTTTCTCGGATTCTTCTGATATAGTCGTTCATAATTGTGATTTTACTTTCATGAATACTAGATGGTTGAGGTAAATGAAATATATTTTTTATTAATTCTAAAGTAAATTCATCAGAAGAATTATTTATATTGTTTAATATATCATCTAATGGTACATCAGAGATAATTTTTTCATATATATGTTGATATAGTGGAGAAAAGTATTTGGGATCTAAAACCGTTTTCGCTGATTCAATAAGTTCTTGATTGGTGATTAAAAAATTAATCAATGCTTCGTCAAGTTTATTTTCATTGTTTTGCCATGATTGAGTAAAAATATATTTAGATTGGTTTTTATTTTTTTTAGGTTTTGGTAATAGTTGTAATTGGTCCCTGGTAATGTTTAATTTTCTTGCTAGATGGTCAAATGCTTCATTTTGTTCGTGAGAATTTTTTATAGTATTTATAATTGGATAAATTGATTGTGAGGCTTCAATTTTTTCAGTTTCTTCGGATAGATTATAAGAATAGTCAATATTTTCTATAAGATAAGAAATTAGAGGTTTAGTATCATTGATATGGGATTTCCATGATTCAGGATTTTCTCTAATCATTGTGTCAGGATCTTTTTCTTCATCAGAATCACAAATAAATATTTTTTTATGTAACAAATCTGGTTTTTCAAAGTTTCTTATAATTTTTATTAGATTATTGTAAGTAGCTTTTTTACCTGCATTATCTGAATCTAGAGATAGAATAATTTTTGAGCATAAAGTATTAAGAATTTTTAAATGATCATCGGAAATTGCAGTTCCCATACATCCCACAACATTCATAAAGCCATTTTCATGAGCGGTAATTACATCAAAATATCCTTCTACTATTATTACAGAATCTGATTCTCTTATTGAGTCCTTAGCCCAATTGAGGCCATATAGTATTTTTGATTTATTGAAGAGCTGAGTTTGCCTAGTATTGATATATTTTGGTTGATTTTGACCTAATGCTCTTCCTCCAAAGCCTACTAATTTATTGTTTTCATCTCTAATTTCTATAGTGATTCTATTTATAAAAGCATCTTTCCATATTTTATTATTCCATTTGACTAGAAGGCCAGATTTTATTGCTGATGAACTATCTACAGATTTTGATTTTAAATGATCTACAAGAGTATTCATTCCATCATAATTTACACCTAAACCTCTTCTTGAAATTATTTGTTCACTAATACCTCTTTCTTCTAAATATTTTCTGGCTTTTAAGCCATTAGGTGTTTTCATCAAAGATTGAAAATAAGAAGCAGCTATTTCATTTGCATGTACTATTGAATTTATGCCTTTTTTTGATTCATTATTGTAATTCAGTTTTAAACCAACTTTATTAGCAGCTATTGATAAAGCCTGAGGAAAATTTATATTTTCTGAATTCATAATAAAGTTAAAAATGTCTCCACCAGTAGAACAAGCGCCAAAACATCTCCATGTCTGTTTATCAGGGTATACTACAAAAGAAGGCGTTTTTTCATTATGGAAAGGGCACAGTCCTTTTAAAGCATTCTTATTACCAGATAAATGGGTATTATCTGAAACTAATTCTACTAGATTGAGTTTACTTTTTACTTCTTTTACTAGATCAGCTTTTGCCATAATAAAAATGAATGATACAGAAATATTAATTATATATTATCTGACCTATAATCTTCCATCAAACATATTTGTTGTAAGGCCAGGTTTTAGCTCTTCAGCAGTTCTTAGGGCAAAAAGATCAGTCATACCACACACGTAGTCAGTTACAATTCTGTCTGAAGAGTTTGAAAGGGATTTAATATAATTAGGGACTAAATGAATATTTTTGATGTAATAATCAAATAATATTTTTACTATTTCTTTAGATATTTTTCCTTCTTTTGTTATTCCTATTGGTAGATAAATTTTTTCAAACATAAAATTTCTCAAATCTGTGATAATTTCAGTTACCTTTGGAGACATTCTTATCCAAGGATTATTAGTCTTACTAGAAGAAATGTTACCTCTGCAGTCCCAAGAACTAATAATTACGTCAGTGATAATATTATTGAGCCTTTCACTATGCTTCAAACCTAAATGTTTTTTAGTTCTTTCTGGAAGATCATTATTAGTAATCATTTTTGCTCTTATTGCATCGTTAATATCATGTGCTAAATAAGCTATTGAATCAGAAAGTCTTACTATCTGAGCTTCAAGAGATAGGTTTTTAACTAATTCGGGTTTCATATAATCTCCTTGAGGTTTTGAGTGGTGTTTTATGCCATCAATAACTTCAAATGTAAGATTTAAACCTGATCCGTTTTTTTCAAGAATTTCTACTATTCTTACACTTTGTTTACTATGATGAAAACCTTCAGAATTAAGTTCATTTAATATACTTTCTCCTATATGACCAAATGGAGAATGTCCTAAATCATGACCTAAAGATGTTGCTTCTACTAAATCTTCATTTAAATTAAGTGCTCGAGCTATTGTCCTTCCTATCTGAGACACTTCAATAGTATGAGTTAACCTAGTGACATAATGATCACCTAAGGGAGCTATAAAAACTTGGCTTTTATGTTTTAGTCTTCTAAAAGCATTAGTATGAATTATTCTATCTCTGTCTATTTGATAAGGAGAACGTAAATTGTTAGATTCTTCATGATTTAATCTTCCTTTAGACTTTTCTGTTGTCATTGCTAAAGGAGAAAGCAATTTTTCATTTTTAGAATTTTGATTTGAAATTTCTCTTATAATTTCATTTAAATTTTTAATTTTTTCTTTGCTCATTTCTCATTCCACGGTAACTGTTTTTGCTAAATTTCTAGGTCTATCTGGGTTTAAATTTTTAATGATAGATGTATGGAATGCTATTAACTGTAATGGGATTGAAAACAGTATAGGGTTAAGGTATTCATCTAGGTTTGGTAATACAAGATATTTATCTATTAAAGTAGGTATTAATTTATCTTCTTCAGATATTAGTGCTATCACTTCTCCATCTCTAGATAATATTTCATTAATTGAATTAATCATTTTTGAGTGTAACTTTCCGGATGGAGCTAACATTATTGTAGGCATAGAGGGCCCTATTAATGCATTAACTCCATGTTTCATTTCTCCTGCAGGATAAGATTCAGCATGTAAATAACTAATCTCTTTCATTTTTAATGCGCCTTCAGATGCTATTGGTAGCATATTATCTCTACCTAGATAAAGAAGATGATTACTTGAGCTTATTTTTTCAGAGATTTTTTTATATAGAGGTTGATTTTGAATTATTTCTCCTATCAATCTTGGTAATTGGTTTAAATTAGTTATAAGACTTTCGATGTCTTTTCTAGGAAGATTATGAAATTCCGATGAAAAAAATAAAGATAATATATAAAGTACAATTAATGAACTTGTAAATGTTTTTGTTGCTGCAACTGAAAGTTCTTGTCCACAATTTAATGGGATACACACATCTGAAATTCTACTAGCTTGTGAAATTTCTTGTTCAACTATAGATATTGTGAAACATCCATGCTCTTTGGATTTTTCTATACATCTTATAGTTTCTGCAGTTTCACCTGATTGTGTAATAGCAATAATTAGATCATTTTTAGAGATCATTTTTTCGCTATAAAGGAATTCAGAGGAATTTTCTGCAATAGAGGAAATTTTTGTTATAGATTCAAAGTATTTTGCTCCAACCATACATGCATTAAAACTACTACCCATTCCAATTAATATAATTCTATTAATTTTCTGAAGTTTTTTTATATGTTTTTCCAGCTCATGAAATCTTATAGTAGAATTTTCGAAATTGACTCTATCCTTTAATGAATATAATGAAGTTTCACTTTGGTCATATATTTCTTTTTCCATAAAATAGTTGAATGAAAATTTTGAAATTTTTTCTTTTTTATTAGTTAAATGATGATAAACAGGTGAGATATTTTTTTTGTTATTTGAAATAGAGATTTTATTTTTCTTTATTAATGCTATATCACCATTTTCTAGTGCGATGAATTTATTTGTATTTCCACTTAAAGGAATCGTGTCGCTAGAAACTAATGAAAATTTTTCTGAATTACTTACTAACAATCCGCCTGAATTACCTATTTTTAAAGCAAATAATGTTTCTGGATCTTTGATAGAAAAACCAACAATTGAAGAGGCTCCTTGGATTTGTTGAGTTAATTTATAAATTGAAGATTCTAAAGAAGAACCTTCATTTAGATATTTAGAAATTAAATGTGAAATAATTTCACTGTCTGTTTCAGATTTGAAAATAAAATTTGCATTTAATAACTCTTGTTTTAATTGTAAGTAATTTTCTATAATCCCATTATGAGAAATGACCACATCAGAATTTTGGCTGATGTGAGGGTGTGCATTTGCTTCAGAAATTTTCCCGTGTGTAGCCCAACGAGTATGAGCTATTCCTATATTTCCTTTTAAAGTTTCATTAGATAATTTAGCTTTTAATTTCTTTGTATTGCCTACTACTTTATGGATAACTATTTTATCTTTATTTTCAATAGTAGAAATTCCTACACTATCGTAACCTCTATATTCAAGCTTTTTTATTCCTTCTATAAGAGATTGAACTGCAGGTTTATCACCCACATATGCAAAAATTCCACACATTCAATTTTCCTTGTTACTGTTATATAAATTTTTTGTGAATTCAAATTTATTTTCTTTATTATAAAATCCTCTATAATCTTGGGGGAGTAAATTAGCAATCCTAAACATTATTTCACTTGTAACTCCTTCCAATTCAGATTTATTATTATAGGATAATCCTTTTTTTAATATAAAAGGTTTTCCACATTTTATTTTTATAGATCCAGTAGGTTTTAGTACTCTAAATACAGAAGTGAGATGATTTGTTCCAGTAATACTAACTGGTAAAAGTGTTGCTTGACTGTGAAGAGCTATCTTAGCTATTCCAGTTTTAGCTTTTAATAAATTTCCTTTACTTCTATGCCCTTCAGGGAATATAACCATAGTTCCATTAGGTTTGGATAAAATTTTAAGAATTGACTTAAATGCATTTAAGTCAGCTTTTCCTCTTCTTAATGGGATAGCACCATAAGAATTTAGTAATATTTTAATTATTGGATTTTTAAATAACTCTGATTTAGCTGCGAAATACAGTCTTCTATTAATACTTGCTGATAATATTCCTGGGTCAATATTTGCCAAATGGTTACTTACTATAATCAGGGGATTCTTTTTAGGCACATTGGTTAAATTTTCAACTCTATATGATGTAGTAAATATTTTAAGAGTTTGACGTAATCCAATATTGCAAGCTTTATTAAGAAGACTCATAATTAATTTTTTCAATTATTTCATCGGAAACTTGATGAATATTTTTTTTCTCTGTATCTATTATTAAGGCATTTTGAGGAACTTTTAAAGGGGAATATTTTCTCGACATGTCTGAATTATCTCTTTCTTTTAGCTCTTTAAGTACTTTAGGGTAGGGAACCTTTTCTGAATTTTGTGAAAATCTTCTTTTAGCTCTTTCTTCTGCTGATGCAGTTAAGTAGAATTTTGATCTTGCATTTGGCAATACTATAGTTCCTATATCTCTTCCTACTACTACACTAGAAGAATCATACACAATCTCTCTTTGTTTCTTTACCATTATTTCTCTAACTTCTTTAAAACTTGATATTTTAGATACATATTTTTCTACTTCAGGGGAATTTAGTAGCTTTGTAACGTTAATTTTATTTATTGATACTGTTGTAAAATCTATATTTGTAATATTTAAATCAAAATTCAAGTTTTCTAAATGAGATTTTATTTTATCAATAGAATCATCCTCAAGATTCTTATTTATTAGAAACCAAGTTAGAGCTCTATACATTATTCCTGTATCTAAGAATCCCATTCCTAGTTTTTCTGCTGTTAATTTCCCTACTGTTGTTTTTCCTACTCCGGCAGGGCCGTCTATTGTAATTATCATAAATTTATTTTTCTAATTTAGGTTTATTTGAATACTTTTTGGAATTTGCTTTACAAATATGTCAAAAATTATTAACGGATTTACATTCATATTTAATGTTTTTTTTGAAGAGGAAATATAATTTAATAAATTAAGAGTTTTGGAAATAGGAATTATGGAAGCAATTTTTTTGGTTTCATCAAGATATTTAGAGTAGATAATTTGATGATTTTGATTTGTTTGAATCATTAAAATATCTCTACACCAATTTGACCAGCAATCTAATTCATTTATTACTGAATCTTTATTTTTTTTATATTGCCCAGATAATTTTTGAGAATATTCTAATTGTTTTGATAAAGGTTTTCCCAACAAACTTAATATTCTTTCTATAGTTTGATTTTGATAATCGAGGATTATTGGATTTTCAATAATATCTACAGCTTTTCCAAAACAGCCTTGTGACAGTTTTGCTATTGTACTAAGATCTTCATTTTTTTCTGGATATGTCATTTCCAATAGATTTTCTATGTTTTTAGAAGGTAGAGGGAAAAGTTTATAAGTTTGACATCTTGATTTGATTGTTAAAGGTAAGGAGTCTAAAGATTCCACTAATATAATTAGTAAAAAATTTGGAGATCCTTCTTCTAAAATTTTTAATAATTGATCAATTGATTCTTTTCTTAATAAATGGGAGTCTTTTACGATAATAACTTGGTGATTTCCGTAGAAAGGTTTTACTTGAGATTTTCCTAATATTAAATCTCTAACAACACATATTGAAATTACAGTTTGTTTTGTGGTTGGGCCACAACATTCTCTTCCATCATTTTTTTTAGGGTTTGAGCAAACTGATTCTTTGTTAATAATCAATACATCAGGGTGATTATTAGAATTAATCCTTTTACATTGGTCACATGAACAATCATTTAATCCTTTTTCACCTTTACAGTTGATTTCCTTGGATATATCTAACGCTAGAGTAGTTTTACCCGAATTTTCTGGTCCAGAAATAATAATTGAATTAGGAAAATAATCAGATTTACAGACTTCTTTAAGACTGTTAATTACTTCAGGATAACCTAATGTTTGCCAAGAACTAATTTAAACCTCCAGAATAAAAAGGTTAAACAAAATGAGAAAGTAAATCTTCATGAGTTTCTCTTCTTTTAATAACTTTATGATTTCCATTGTTAACTATTATTATAGTAGGTCTGCAGTACATATTATAATTGCTAGACATAGCAATATTATATGCCCCAGATGTAGCTGAAATAATCAAATCACCGTATTTTAATTTAGGAAGAAGGCTTTCATTAGATAAAATATCTCCTGATTCACAAAATTTTCCTACTACTGTAACTTTTTCTGTAGGTTTTTCTAAAATTCTAGTTACATGAAATATAGAATATTTTGATTGATATAGAGCAGGTCTAATATTATCTCCCATTCCTCCATCTATACTTACATATTTTCTTACTCCAGGAATATTTTTTATGCTCCCTATTTTATAAATTGCTACTCCTGATCTTGCTACTATAGATCTTCCAGGTTCTACAATTAGATGTGGCTTAGGCAATGAAAGTTCATCACATTTTTTGATAATGGTTTCAGATATGGCATTTGCATATTCTTTAACAGTAGGAGGAGTTTTATCCATTGATGTGTAAGAAACTGCAAAGCCTCCACCAGGGTTAAAAATTTTTAAGTTTAAACCATTCTTTCTCTGTTGATGAGCAAATTCTAATACGTAATTTATTGCCAACACATAAGGTTCTGTTTCAAAAATAGGAGAACCAAGATGAAAATGAATTCCTTGTAAATCTAGGTTAGACATTTTTGTAGTTAATTTGATTGCTTCTTCGGCTTGTCCTGTTTCAATAGGAAATCCGAATTTAGAGTCTAGCGTTCCAGTAGTAGTCAAAATATGAGTTTTAGGATCTACGCTAGGAGATACTCTGATCAAAACCTTTTGATTTTTTGATAATTCTGAAGCTATTTTATTTAATAAAGAAATTTCATCGAAACTATCTAATGTAATTGTTTCTATATTCCAATCTACAGATTGTTTTAGTTCTTCATATGATTTGTTATTACCATGAAAATTAACTTTATTTGAAGGGAATTTGGAATGTTGAAGTACAGATAATTCTCCTCCTGAGACAACATCTATGCCTAGATTTTCTTCTTCTAAAATCTTTGTAAGATATGGACTAGAAAATGCTTTTGATGAATAAGAAATATGAGAATTAGGGTAAGATTCTTTGAATTCATTAACGAATTCTTTGCAGATGTTTCTAATGGTATTTTCATCATATATGTAAAGAGGTGTACCGTAGTAATTTGAAATTTCCTCTAAGTTACATCCTCCAATTTCTAAGATACCTTCATCATTAACTTGAGAAGTCATTGGGAGTATGTTTTTTATATCTTCGTTCAACATATTTGTATATTTATTTTGTTTAAATTATTTTAGTTTGTCTAATCTTTATTTGATGTAATTTTTTTTATTACTGAATTATTATGTTCCCTAAGTATTTCTTCAGCATTTAATCCCAGTTCTTTAAGGCTTGAAACTAGATCAAATAATTTTTCTGAAATTTCTTTTTTAGATATTTTATTTTTAGATTTTAATTCAAAAGTAATTGTTTGAGGGATTCTTTGTTTTTTGATTAAACTAAGTTTCTTTGCTCTTGAATATAAATTTGATGATTTTAATAATGATGGGAGATGGTTAGGTATATTTTTTATCAAAGAGAGAGAATCTTCGTTTTCTTCTAGTTTAATTTTATCCCACTGTTTATTAACTTCATCTAGATTTAATTTACTTTTTGTTGAAGAAAAAATATGTGGATGTCTTCTTTTAAGTTTTAAGGTAGCTTTTTCTAAGATTTCATTTAATAAAAAACTTTTTTCTTTTCTGCCTATATCTGCATGAAAAATGATGTGAATCATTATATCTCCTAATTCTTCAACTATTTTTTCTGTATCATTTTCTTCTATTGCAGATACTAATTCATATACTTCTTCAATCAATAAAGTTTTTAATGAGTCATGAGTTTGTTTTTTATCCCAAGGACATCCGCTAGGACTTCTTAATGTTTCTATAACTTTGATTAATTTTTCGAAATCTCTAGACATAGTACTTAATTTCTCCTAAGTTATGGAAAATAATAATATATTTATATGTTTACAAGAAAATTAACTTTATGAAAGTATTACTTTTAATCTTTAAAGGATTTTTCGTTATAAATGTGCCTATACTTTTAGTAATTATTGCATCAGATATTGTGATAAAAACATCATTTATTTATGAATATGATTTTTGGAGATACAACATTAGTGAAAGTACTAATATAGATTTAAAAAATTTGAGAGAAATAGGTAAAAATATTAGAAATTACTTTAATAATGATCAAGAATATTTATCAATTGAAGCTACTGTAAATAATGAGAAAAAATATTTATTTAATCAAAGAGAAATTGAACATATGAAAGATGTTAAAAATCTAATCAATTTTTTGAATATGATAGGTTTAATTTTAGGATTTTCTTTAATAATTTTCACCTGTTTATTATCTTTTTATGATAAATACTGGAAAAAATCTTTCTTAAATTTAATATTTTTAAGTGGGTTGTTTAGTATTTTTTTAGTAGTAGGAATTTTGGGGATATTCTTAGTTTTTTTTGATTATTTTTTTATTTTGTTTCATAAAATTAGTTTTTCTAATGATCTTTGGATTTTGAATCCTAAAACTGATTATTTAATTATGATGTTTCCTGAGAATTTTTTTAGAGATGCTACTTATGCAATAGGAATAATATCCATTTTAGAATTTTTATTTTTTTATTTAATTATCAGATATTTTTTTAGAATTAGAGTTAATTAAATTATTGATTTCAGTAATGTTTTTGATTGTGAAATTTTTATTTTGGGGCTTAGATTCATTATGTGACCAAGGTGACACTTCATTGTATTCATTATCTATCCAAATAGAATTGAATTCGCATTTTTTTGATCCCAAGATATCTGCTGTGTAATTGTCTCCTATATGAAGAATTTCTTGAGCAGGAACACTTAATTTTTTAACTGCAATCTCAAAAATATTCTTTGAAGGTTTTGCCATTTCCAATTCATTAGACAACAAGATAAATTGAAAATATTTTAGTAATCCAATTTTTTCCAAATATATCTTGTATGTTTTAGGAGAAGTAAATCCAGTATTAGAAATTAAGCAAATTTTGTATCCTTTTTTGTATATATTTTTAATTACTTCTTCTGCTCCATGAATTATTTCAGGTGGAAATTTAAGAAAAGCTTCATCAATAATTTTTCCTATTGAAATGGGAATATTTTTTGTAAGGTTTATTTTTTCCTTATTAGAAATTTTTTCTATTAATTGAATTACTCTTTCATCAAAATTTATATCTAATTCTTTATTATGGTCTTGAGTACATCTTTCTCTTATATAATTCAATGAATTTTTTATGTTTTCTAAGGTAATATTTGAGTTGATTTTTGATAAAATTTCGTAAATTTCATTAATTCTATATTCAGATCTTTTTTCAGCCATTCTAGAGGAATCTTTTATTAAAGTTTCCCACAAATCGAAAGAAACAGCTGAAATTTTTTTTTGATTCATATTTAAGATGTTTGTGTTTTTTTTGAACTAGGTAATAATAAATAATAACTAATTTTTTGAGTAAGGAAAAATATTGATAATAGTTACAGGATGTTCAGGTTTTATTGGTTTTCATCTTTCTAATGAGTTGTTAAATAATAATTTGAGTGTATTAGGTATCGATAACATGATTTCTTCAGGAAATGTTCTTCAAAATTGGAGACTCGAACAATTAAAAGCTAAGGGGATTAATTTTTTAGACGTAGATATAACTAATAAAGCAGAATTAAATAAAAAAATAAAAGAAACGAATTTTTCAGGAGTAATTTCTACAGTTTATCATTTAGCAGGATTGGCAGGAGTAAGACAATCTGTTCTGGAGCCAAAAAATTATTACAAAAATAATATTATGGGTACTATTAATATGTTGAATATAGCTACAGAATTTTCCGGAGAATCTTTTGTTTTAGCATCTTCCTCTAGTGTTTATGGATCTCAAAAAAAGAGAATACCTTTCGTAGAAAATGAAACATCAGAAATCCCTCAATCTCCATATGCATTTTCAAAATTGTTTGCTGAAAAAATTTCTAGAGATTATTCAAATATTTCTTCTTTGAATGTATCTTCATTAAGATTTTTTACTGTTTATGGTCCTGCTGGAAGAGTAGACATGAGTATATTAAAATTTATCCATAATATCATTAATGATTATCCTATAAATGTTTTTGGAAATGGTTTTCAAGAGAGAGATTTCACATATGTAAAAGATATTTGTGATGGAATTATAAAATCTAGCCAAATTGATGGATTTGAAATATTTAACTTAGGTTCATCAAAACCTTATTCTGTAATTAAAGTTTTAAGTACATTAAAAGAAATAATTAACAAAGAACCAAAAATTGAATATCTTCCAAAACATTTTGCGGATGTAGATTATACATGGGCCAATATAGATAAAGCTAAATCACTTTTGAAATGGCACCCTAGTACTAGTTTAAAAGATGGTCTAGAAAAGACAGTAAATTGGTATAAAAATAACAAAAATTGGATAAGTTCAATTTTTGAAAAAATTAATTGAAATTATAGTCAAATTGGAGATAAAAAATTCTACTTTCTAAAATTTCTCTGAAAAACTTTAGAAATCATATTGATACTTCTATTGACTTAGCTCCAGGTTTAAATATTATTTATGGTTCTAATGGTCAAGGGAAAAGTAATTTTGTTGAAAGTATATATTTACTAGCTATCGGGAAAACATCAAGATCATCTATTGATCAAGAATTAGTTAATTATGAAATTAATTCAGGCGATAATTGCTCCATCAAGGCTATAGGATCAGATGGTCCAATTTTGTTCAATATAGAGTTTGAATTAAAACCAGATACAAAAAATTTAGATTCTAATATGAATGATTACAAATCATATAAGTATAAAAAAATTTTAAAAATAAATGGAGCTAAAGTTTCTTTAAATTCTTTTGTTGGTGTTTTTAATGTTGTGATGTTTGAAGCTAATGATTTAATGTTAATTTTTGGATCTCCTATATTAAGAAGGAGATTTTTAGATATCCTTATTTCACAAACTGATATCCAGTACTTAAAAGCTCTTCAAAGATATAATCAGGTGATAAAAAATCGGAATAGAATTTTGAAGAATATTTCTTTAAAAAATTCTAGTTATAATGAATTGAAATTTTGGACGGATAAATTGATTGAAGATGGAAGTATGATTATGTATTCTAGACACAAAATTATACATAATTTATTTTATCGAACAAATATTTTATATGATCAACTATCTATAGAAAATGAAAAATTAGAAATAATATATCATCCTAATTTGAGATATCCAAATGATATAGATTTAAAAAATCAATTAATATCAAAAAGTGATTATGAAAAACTGATTTTCGAATCTATCGAGAGAAAAAAGAATGATGAATTAAAACTTGGAACTTCATTAGTTGGCCCTCATAGGGATGACTTAGATATAAAATTGTCAGGTTTTAATATTTCTAATTATGCTTCTAGAGGCCAAATAAGATCTATAGTATTAGCCTTAAAGTTAGCAGAAGCAGAAATTATCAGTGAAATTAAGGAAAGTGATCCTGTAATTATTTTAGATGATGTTATGTCAGAAATGGATTCGAATAGGAGAAGATTAGTTTTAGAATTAATTAATAATTATGATCAAGTGTTAATTACTGTTCCAGATAGAAAATTATTAGATCAACCAAACCTAAAATATTCAAAATTATTTAATGTTAACAAAGGAAAAATTAATATCTTATAAATGAGAGAGAATATTTTAGAAGCAAAAAAAATAATAGATACAAGTAAATACGTTGTGGCTATTACGGGAGCTGGGATTTCTGTAGATAGCGGTGTACCAACATTTCAAGGCACTGATGGCTTGTGGACTAGGTTTGGTAAACCTAGTTTAAATAGTTACTCAGATTTTATTAAAGACCCTGATAAATGGTGGTTGAAGGAAATAAAATACACATCTTCTCCTTATATTAATGAATTAAGAAAAACTCTTGAATTAGCTAAGCCTAATATTGGGCATAAAATTTTAAAACTTATGGAGAACATGGATTTAATAAAAATGTTAATTACTCAAAACATTGATGGGTTACATCAGGATTTAGGTACTAATAATCTAATCGAAATTCATGGTAATAGAAATAAATTTAGATGTATTAGTTGTAATTGGAGAAAAAATAGAGAAGAAAAGAAAATTACTAGAATACCTGATCCTTGTATGAGATGTGGAAAAATAATGAAATTTGATTCTGTAATGTTTGGAGAACCTATTCCTAAAGATGTTTTAAAGTCTTCTAGAGATTCAATTGATTATGCTGATTGTGTACTTTCTATAGGCACATCTTCTACAGTTAGACCTGCAGCAGGATTATTTTGGATTGCAAAATCTCAAAATGCTAAATTAATAGAAATCAATATTTCACCTACTAAATTAACAAATTATTGTGATGTAGTGATCAATGGTTCTACATCAGAAATACTGCCGGAACTTTTTGAGATTCTTAATAATTAATTTAATTGTATTTATATTTTCTGAGGATTCTAAAAATCAAAATTAATATAATTTCTAAGAATGCTTTTGAACCATTAGAAAATTTTACAGAGCTACTAGAATTGTAATACCACTCAATAGGGATTTCTTTAATATTTTGTTTTAATTTACTACTTAAAAATAATATTTCTACATCAAAAGAGAACCCATTGATTTTTTGTTGTTTAAAAATTTTTGAAGTAGTTAAATTATTAAAAAGTTTAAACCCACATTGAGTATCATTGAAATTTTTTAATAATAAAAATTTTACAAAAATATTGAATAATATCCCTAAATTATGTCTTATTTTAGGTTCTTTATAAACATGTGATTTTAAATGACTTCTATTTGCAATAATTATGTCTATAGAAGGATCTTGTTTTATTTCGTGTAAAAATTTATCTAATTCATCTATCGGCATTGATAAATCAGCATCACACAAAAAACTCCATTTTGCATTTGAAGAAAGAATTCCTTTTTTGACTGCTGCTCCCTTCCCCTTATGAGTGATGTTAATGACTTTTATATTAATATTTTTTGAAGCTAATAAGTTTGCAATTTCAAGTGTGTTATCCGTGCTTCCATCATTGATGATAATTATTTCATATTGGAAATCTTTTTCATACAAGAAATCTTGAATTTTTATTAGAGAGTTTTCAAGAATTGAGGATTCATTGTATGCAGGAATAATTATTGATAAAAACATACTGTAGAACTATTATCCAAAAAATTCTTTATGCAAAACCTGGGCTGCTTTTTCTATATCAGAATCTTTGATAATACATGTGATTCTTATTTCAGAGGTTGTAATCATTTCTATATTGACTGTTGCATCAGCTAAATTTTTAAACATTTTAGCAGCATAACCTGGTTGATTTTGAATTCCTGTACCTACAATACTTATTTTTGCTAGACCTTTTTCGCTACTAATATTTTTTGAGTTAATTTGATTGGAAGTATTTAATAGTTCAATAGCTTGGTTTAGATGATTTTCTGACAAAGTGAAGCTTAGGTTAGTTTTTCCTTTATTCCCTGCACTTTGAACTATTACATCTACATTTATACCTTGATTTGCAAGAGGCATAAATATATTTGCTGCTACCCCAGGAGTATCATCTAAATCATTGATGGTGATTTTTGATATTTTTCTTTCTGTTGGTATTCCTGTTACGACTTCTCTAATTTCCATTTTTTTTGTTCCTGATTTAATTATTGTTCCTTTATTTAATTTTTCAGAATGTTTTACTGATATAGGAATATTATATATTGCTCCTAATTCTATTGATCTAGGATGCATTTTTGCTCCTAATGATGCCATCTCTAGCATTTCTTCAAAAGACAGATGAGTAATTAATTTAGCATTTTTTACTATATTGGGATCTGCTGTAAAAATGCCATCAACATCAGTATATATTTCACATGAAGAAGCTTTTAATGCTGCAGCTAGTGCTACTGCTGTAGTATCAGATCCACCTCTTCCTAAAGTCGTAATATCCTCAGTTTGTGAAATGCCTTGAAAACCTGCAACAATTACAATTTTATTTGAATTTAATTCTTTTTTAATTCTTGAAATTTCAACTTTAGAAATTCTTGCAGATCCATGATTTAGATTAGTTTTGATTCCGGCTTGAGTTCCTGTAAGACTAATGGACGTGACTCCTGATTCACGAGAATTTATAGCCATTGATAATAATGTTGCGCTAACTATTTCTCCGGTAGAAAGAAGTAAATCTATATCTCTATTATGTTTATTTGTTGATTTATTTTTAATAATTTTGTTAGCTTGATGAAGAAGTTGATCAGTTGTTTTTCCCATTGCGGAAACAACTACAATAATTTTGAATCCTTCAGAGTGGTTTTTTATAATTTTTTCAGCTATTTTTTTAATAGCAGTGATGTTTTTTAATGATGATCCACCGTATTTTTGTACTACGGTTTTATTTGATTTAGAAGACATGATTATTTTTTCACTTTAATATGTGCACCTTGATTGGTTGGTTTAGTAATAACGATTTTTCCATTAATATTGTGTTTTCTCGCACATTCTAAAAGTTCATATTTTATTGTCATTTCTCTACCTTTAGAAAAAAACATTACTGAAGGTCCTGACCCTGCTATAAATCCTGAAAGAGCACCTGCATCTAATCCTGAATTTAAGATATATCTCATTTCTTTAAAATTTTCTAATCTTGCATCCTGATGAATCATATCTTGAGTAGCTAATTTTAATAGTGAATAATCTTTGTTGTTAAGTGAATTTATGAGTAATGCTACTCTACCTATATTGAATACAGCATTTTTCCTCTCAATTAAAGGGTTTAGTAGAGATCTAGATTTTCTTGTTTCGAATTCTATTTCAGGAATATAAATAATTAAATTTAATTCTTCAGGAATTGAAACTTTTGAAAAAACCCATTCTTTATTATCAAGTACTGAAATAACACATCCTCCAATCATTGTAGGTGCAATATTATCAGGATGACCTTCTTCTTTAATACCAATTTTGAGAAGTTTATCTCGTGAATTTTCTTTTTCATTTTTAAAACAGGATCCAATCAATAAGCCGGCAGCAATAGCTGCAGAACTACTTCCTAAACCTCTAGAAAGTGGAATGTTATTGTTACAATTTATTGAAATTCCATTTATATCGTTGTTAAAAAGCTTTTTTAATTGAAGAAGAATTAAATTTTCTTGATCAGAAATTTTTTTATAAGATTCTTCACCAGAATATTTTATAATTGGGGATTTTGAAGAATTAAAATCTTTTTTAAATATAACTTTATTCCAAATATCTACAGCTATTCCTATAGAATCAAAGCCTGATCCTATATTTCCACTGCTTGCAGGTACATTTACTTCTATCTCATTAAAATTCATTTTTGAATTTGACTTAAATAGTTATATGCTGAGAGTGCTGAAATTGCTCCTTGTCCAGCAGCAGTCACAGTTTGCTTTAAATTCCCTGAAGCATCTGTTAAATCTCCTGCTGCAAAAATTCCTTCTATATTAGTTTCCATTAAATTGTTTACATGAACTTCATTAGTTGTAGGATTAATTTTTAATCCTAGTTGATTAGGGATTTTTAATCTTGGATCTGCGCCTATCTCTATAAATAAACCATCAATGTTGATATTTTTTGTTTTATTACCATTTTCAGTTTCTATTGATTTAAGACCTGATTCATTATTGCCAATAATTTTAGAAATTTTGGTGTTAAGTAATATGTTAATGTTTTTTGATTCATCTAGATGTCTTAAAAGTACAGGTTCTGGTCTATAGATTTTGTTTCCTCTGTAAATAAGATAGACTTCAGTAGAATATTTACTTAACAATAATGCTCCTTCTATAGCAGCGTTTCCTCCTCCTACTACTGCAGTGATTTTGTCTTTATAGAGTGGAGCATCACAAGTAGAACAATAAGAAACTCCTTTTCCAGTTAATTCTTCTTCGTTTTCTAAATTTAATTTTCTTCTTTCTCTACCAATTCCTAAAATTATAGATTTACTTTCTATAGTAGTTTTTTCTGAGCACTTTATTAAAAAACTGGCATCTTTTTTTTCTATACTCAAAGCATTTTCATTAATGGTTTTTATATTATAATTTTCAACTTGCTGTTTCATGTTTAACATTAAATCATAACCATCGATTTCTGGTACTCCAGGATAATTTTCAATTAATCCACCAGTTGCAGTTTCTCCCCCAAAATCTTCTCCGATCATTAAAGTAGGTATTTGATATCTAACTGCGTATAATGCAGCTGCATAACTAGCAGCTCCAAGACCTATAATACTTAAATCTATATTAATTTTATCCATGTACTTAGTTTCTAAAGATTATAAACTTTATTCTTATAATAATTTACTTATACTTATAATAATCTACAAGTAAATTTTAAGAGCAGGGAATTTTGAAAAAGATTGTTGATACTATAATAGTTGGTGCTGGTCCAGCAGGTAGTCAGTGTGCTTATAATTTAAGTTCTCAAGGGCACTCAGTAATATTATTAGATTATAGGGAAAACATTGGGAATAAATTATGCACTGGGATTGTTAGTTCAGAATTTGAAAATTTTTACCCTGATGTTTCAAAATTTATTTATAGAAAAGCTTATTCAGCAAGTATCTTTTCTCCTTCTGGTAAGTTGTTAAAAATTAAACGAAATTCTCCTCAAGCATTAATTATTGATAGAGAAAGTTTCATTAGAGAAATAGCATTTAATGCAGAAAAATTTGATACTAAATTGAAACTAGGAAGAATTGTTGAAAAAATTGAAGTTGACTCTAAATTTGTTCATATCAAAGCTAAGTACAAAGGAGCACTAGAAGAATATACTTCTAGATCTTTAGTTTTAGCAAGTGGTTTTGGAAGTAGATTATCAAAAATGGTAGGTTTAGATACTCCAAAGACAAAAATTTTTGGAGCTCAGATAAAAATAAATTTTAATTCAATTGATGAGGTTAATGTTTTTACAGGACATAGTTTGCCAAAAGGTTTTTTTGGATGGATTGTTCCTTTAAATGATAATTATTCATATTTGGGTGTATTAGGAAAAAATAACCCTAAGGAAATATTTGAACATTTTTGTAGTAATTTAAAGAATAGGTATAAAGAATTAAATTTTTTTAATAATGTTGATATTTGGGGTATTCCTGTTTCTCCATCATCAAAAATTTTTTCAAACAGAGTTGTTGGAATAGGAGATGTAGTTGGACAAGTAAAACCTACTACAGGAGGCGGAATTTATTTTTCTATGAGGTCTGCAGATTTAGCTTCTCAGGTTTTATCTGAAGGTTTAACATCAGATAATTTGTCTGAAGAATTTTTGTCTAAATATCAAAAATCATGGGAGAATATTTTTAAAAAAGAACTTCAGATCGGTCAATTAGCACGATTTTTTTATGAAAGCTTAAGTGATGATGAAATTAATAATATTATTAATTATCTCTTTGAATCAGGTGTGTTAGATAAAGAAATTTCTTTTGATTGGCACTCTGAATTAGTAATGTATGCATTCAAAACAAAAATTTTAAACTTTGTTAAAAGTCCTATGAAGAAAGCAGTTCAGAAAGTTATTTATTCTCTAAATAAGTAGAATTTTTTGAAATAGTTTCTTTGATTGTTTTTAGGATACTTAATGAATCAATTTTATGATAACTTAATACTTCTTCATTAGAACCACATTTAGGTACTTCATTAATTCCAATTTTGAAATAGGTTTTTGGAAAATTAGATTTATCATTTTGTTGAGAAATATTTGACAGTAACATTTCACCTTGACCTCCACTTTCATAATGATCATCTAGAGTAAAAATAAATTCGAATCCTTTTATTTGTTCTTTTAACCATTCACTATCTACATAGTTCAACCAAGGCAAATTAATGATTTTAATTTTTATTCCTATTTTCATGAGTTCAGATCTTGTTTTTAATAATTCATTTATCATTACAGGACCATAACTGAAAATTATGATATCTTTTCCTTCAGCAATTGTAGTGCCTTTTCCTTTTTCAATTTTATATTTTTTTGGTAAAGAAAAATGGGTTTCTATTGGAATTGAACACAATCTAATATAAGAACTTTCCTTTAAGTCATTAATACAATAATTCAAAATCATAGATACTTCTTCAGAGCAACTTGGTTGTACTAATTCTAGATTTGGAATTCCTGATAGAGATGCGATATCTCTCACGGATTGGTGAGAGTGTCCAGGGCCTCCTGGGAGAATCCCTGCTAAAGAACCTACATAAATTATTTTAGAATTTTCTGTTGCATTATTATATATTTGCTCATTTGGCCTACTGCTTAAAAAACTAGCAAATGAATGAACTATAGGAAGAAAACCTTCTAGTGCAAGAGTACCTGCTTGAGAAACCATATCTTGTTCTGCTATTCCACATTCGAAAAACCTATCAGGAAATTCTTTTTCAAATGGTATTAAACCTGTGTCTAAAATTAAATCTCCATCTAAAGCAATGATAGATTTATTTTTTCTAGCTTGATTCAATAAAGAGATTGAATATTCTTCTATTAATGATTCTTTTTTTACAGAATTAGAAATTGCTGATTCAGGTTTATAAGAATTTTCAAGTTCAAAGTCCAGATAAATTGAATTATTACTTATTATTTGATTGATTTTAGAAGAAAGCTCATTAATAGATTTTGTAAATGTTTCATCTGGAATTGCTCCACTATGGAATTTATAGAATTCTCCAGGTTTAAGATTATTTGCTTCAAGTAATGAAACACCATTACCTTTAATCGTATTTGCAATAATTGCTGAAGGTTGATTACTAAGGATTAATTCATTTATATGTTTAGAAAATTCGAAAACATTATGTCCATTGATGTTAACTGTTTGAATCCCGAAAGAAGTTATTTTTTTCTTTAATTCTCCTAAATTGCTTGTATATTCTACAGTACGATCTGATTGAAATTTATTGTTGTCTATTATGATGATTAATTCATGTAAATGTTCTTGTTTTACTCTCATTAACGATTCCCAAAATTGACCCTCTTGTAATTCTCCATCCCCAGTCATAACGAAAACTCTACATTTTCTTTTTTTGAGTCGATTCGCTTTTATTATTCCTTTTGCTTTTGATATTCCCATTCCTAAAGAGCCAGTATTTGTAATTACATTGGGAGTGTTTACATCAGGGTGGCCAGGAAGACCATCGATTTTTCTTAATTTATGTATCAAATTAAAATCTATCAATCCTAGAGATGACATCACTGAATACATTGCAGGTGCATCATGGCCTTTTGAGGAGAAAAAATAATTTTTTGAGGCACTATTATCTAAAACATATTTTAAAAAAACCCATGACATTAAATCTATAGAACTGAATGAAGTTCCAATATGCCCAGAACCAGCATTATTTATCATATAAAGAATATTAATACGACATAAATAAGAAAGTAGTTCAGATTTTACTTCTGGTTGAATTTCCTCTTTTAAGAGATTATTAAATATTTTATGTGGCACAAAACTTAAAGTCATTTTAATTTTTAAATGGTTTTTTGAATATTTTAGGTAATGTAGCTTTTTCTGATTTTAAATATATTTCGGCTTTGATCCAATCTTCTTCTACATTTACATCTATTCCTTCATCATCTTTTGTGAAAAAAGGGATTATTTTAGAACCTGAAATATTATTTTGCTCAAAAATCACATTAGAATTTGCAATCTCTAAACTTGCATTTTGTACTAAAACTTCAGGTAAAGAAGGATATTGGGAACTATGTAATGGTTGATTATGTGGACCAGAAAACCCAAGATCTACGAAAGGTTTTATGAATTCTCCATCTAATGTCCACATTTTACAAGGATGTTGTAAGCATTTTTCAACTGCCCTTAAGGAATCTGATTCTGAATTGGAAAATAATTTGAAAGCTCTTTTAATAGTTCTGGCTTTTCTGAAAGGACTTGTTGGTCTAAGTATGCTAAATTGAGAATAATTTTTGTTTAATTTAGATAGTTCTTCTAATGCATGTTTGACAAATTCTATATCTGGAGAGGTATCTGTAGCATATATAGATGGTCTTAAAAAAGGAACATAAGCTCCATAATACTCTGATATTTTTTTTATATCTTTAGAGTCAGTTGAAACTATCACTTCATCAAAAACTTCACTATTTATAGCTGATTGAATTGTGTAAGCTATTAAAGGATGTCCATTTAATAGCTTAATATTTTTATTTTTAATTCTTTTCGATCCAGATCTTGCCGGAATTAGTGCTACAATATTTTTTCTAATTTTTTTAGACATTTTTTTCATTTACCAAGCTGTCCAACCTCCATCAATAATCAGATTAGATCCAGTCATGTAGGATGAAGCTTCACTAATTAAAAATAGAATAGGTCCACAATATTCTTCCCCTTTTGCCATTCTTCCTAAAGGAACTCTTTTTGAATATTCTTTCACGAATCTAGGGTCTTGTTCTGAAAATACGCCTCCTAAAGTTAATGTATTTACCCGAATATTTTTTTCTGCCCAATAAGTTGCTAGATATCTAGTGAAATTAATTATTCCAGACTTGGATACAGAATAAGCAATTGGTTTATAAAATTCTACACCTGATTTTTTAGTGAAATCATAAATTCTATGATCAGGAGATACTAGCCCATAATGAGAATTAATATTTATTATCGATCCTTTATTATTTTTTGCCATTTGAGATCCTATTATTTGAGATGTAAGAAATGTTCCTTTTAAATTAACATCTAAAACTTTTTCCCACGATTCTAAAGGTAAATTTTCTAGGGGGCCAGTGTCTTTACTATCAGTGCTTGGAGATGAATCTAGGGCTGCATTATTTATTAATCCTGTAGGCTGTAAACCTCTATTAATAATTTGATTTAGACCTGATTCAATAGAAGATTTTTGAGTAATATCTACTTCGATATATTCTATTTTAGAATTTTCGGGATCTTTTCCAAATTTTCCTTCAGAATTTGGATTTCCTAATATATCAAAATTAAAGATATTTGCTCCCTTAGAAGCTAAATAATTTGAATAAATGGAACCTAACTTTCCGCTACCACCAGTTATTATAATAACATCATTTTCTATCTTAAAATAATCTTTTTTCATAATTATTCTACTTGGTCTTTTTGGTTTGTTAGATGATCACATACTTCCCTTACAGCGCCATTTCCTCCATCGGTTTCAGTGATATATTTAGCTATTTTGATTAATTTTGGATGACAGTTTTTTACAACAATGGGAAGCCCGACTTTTGATAAGCATTCTAAATCATTGATGTCATTTCCCATAAAAGCTACTTGAGTGATTTGAAGATTTTTTCTTTCAATGATTTTTAGTAGTAAAGAAAATTTATTTTCTACAGAATCATAGCATTCAATATTCATTTTCTTACATCTATTTTTCACTAAAGGATTTTTTTCTGAGGAAATGACTATTTTATCAATTCCTTGAGTTTCTAAATTTTTTAATCCAATTCCATCATATCTTGAGCACTTAACCATTTCTTTTCCATCTTGGGTAATATAAACACTGTTATCAGTGAATACACCATCAAAATCAAAAACTATAAATTTTATGTTTTTAAAAATTATTGATGTTTGGTGATCTAATTGTTTTGATTTAATAGACATTTTATTCTATGTTTTCAACTGTGAAAGAAGAATCTTTATTTAAGTTTTTCTTTATTTTTTTCCCTAATATTTTAGTTATTTCAAATGGAGATATTCCATCACCAGGGGATTTAATAGATATGTCGTTTTCTGTAATAATATGACCTGCAGATAATTTTTTAGAAGCAACTAGTTTTTTCCCCATTTTAAATTTTGATAATTGTTCTTCAGGATAAATGATTTTTTCTCCATCTCCTAAAGCTAATTTTACTTCATAGATCTCTTTAACTAGAGAACCCATCTCATTTGGAGTTAATGAAAATTGATGATCAGTACCTTTTAAAGTTTTATCATTAGTAAAATGTTTTTCTATTATTCTAGCTCCCATAGAGAAAGCTGCTATAGGTATAGAAGTGCCAAAGTCATGTCCTGAATATCCTATTACTGCATTAGGGAACTCTTTTCTATATTTTTTTATTACATTCAGATTTATGTGAATAGATTTTGCAGGATATTCAGATGTACATTGCATTATAGCTATTTGACTATTTATACTCGAGATGACTTCATAAGTTCTTTTAACTTGATCTAGAGTGGCTGCACCAGTACTAATAATTGTAGGAAGGTTAAATTCTGCTACAGTTTTAATTAAATTAAGGTTATTCAAATCTAATGAAGCGATTTTAAAGGCTGGAGTTCCTAATTTGTATAGAAATTCGGCACTCTTAATATCGAAAGGAGTTGCAAAAAAAATTATTTTTTCTTCTTTAGAATATTGAATTAATTCTTTAAAATCATTTTCATCTAATTCTAGATGCATTCTGTGTTCTCCATAAGTGGGACCAAAACTTTGACTTCCTGTATATGGAGAATTGAACATTTCTTCAGTAAAAAGATTGATATTATCTCTTTTTTGGAATTTTACTGCAGACACACCACTTTGTTTTGCTAATTTTATTAAATTTTTAGCATTTTCTAATTTGCCTTGATGATTATTTCCTATTTCAGCGATTACAAAGCAACCTGAGTCATCATTTATTATTTGGTTTTCTATCTTTAGCTCTCTAGGCATAATCTAACTATATATTTAGAATAAGGTTTTATAAAAGTATTTTAGTTATAGAGTTAATATATTGAAAGTAGTTTACATCACAAATGCAAGATTACCGACAGAAAAGGCTCACGGAATCCAGATAATAAGGATGTGTGAAGCATTTTCAAAGTTAGGTTTTGATGTCAGCATTATTCATCCTTGGAGGTATCAATCAGATCAGAATCATCGTATAAACATAAAAGATTTTTATAATCTTAAAGAACAAGTTTCTATATCTCGTATTCCATTTTTTGATATTTATCTTATAAGAAAGTTTTTGCCAAGCTTTTTATTCAGAATCATCTCATTTAAATTTGCTATATTTTGGGGAATAATTTCTTTGATAATTGCAAAGATAAAAAAGCCTAATATTTGTATTATGAGGGACAATACTCCATTTTCTTATTGGTTTTTTCAAAAACTTGGAATGAAAACAATTCTTGAATTTCATGATTTGCCCCCTAAATTATCTTTAAAAGTTTTTAAATCAGCTATCAATATACATTCTTCAATTTTTGCTGTTACAAAGAGTCTAGCAAGAGATCTAGAAAAGGCTTTGGGTTTACCCCATGAGATGGTTAATGTTCTACATGATGGGGTTGATTTAGAAACATTTAAATTAAATATTAAGGATTATGAAAGATTGGGTGTGACTTATTGTGGATCTTTGTTGCCAGATAAAGGTATAGATACATTACTTCAAGCTTCTCAAATTTTATCTCATTTAAGATTTACTATTATTGGAGGGCATCCATCAGAAATAGATTTCTATAAGAAAAAATGGGGGGAATTTAATCTTGAAAATGTAAATTTTTGGGGTTTTAAAAACCCAAAACTTATTCCTAAATATCTTATTATGTCAGATTTATTAATTCTTCCTTCTAGTGCAAAGACTAAGAAATCATATTTATATACATCTGCGATGAAGTTATTTGAATATTTGGGAGCAGGTAAGGCAATAATAGCGTCAGATATCCCTTCAATAACAGAAGTTTTAAAACATTGTGAAACAGCCTATTTAGTTAAACCTGATGATCATAAAGAATTGGCTAAAGCTATTGAAAAAGTTTTGAAAGATAATGCTTTAAAAATTTTATTAGAAAGTAACGCAAAAAAACTATCTATGAAGTACTCTTGGATTGAGAGGGCAAAAGAAATGTTAGAAAAATCAAATATTTCTTATTAAAAGATAACAATGAAACAAATATTAAATAAAAACATCGCTGTTTTTTCTCCTTTTTTAAACCCTGTAGGAGTAAAAAGAGCAACTTTTGGATTAGCTAAGGTGTTTTCTCAGAATGATTATAATGTGAATCTTTTGAGTGTTCATAAAGAATGGGAAGGCCTCAAATTAGAAAAAAATATGAAAATCACTTATCTCTCCACAAATTTTAAAAGGATGCCTACTAAGGGTTTTTTTATATTTCGTTTTGTTTCTTTATTAATTGGAATCAGGACAATTTTTTCATTGGCATCTTATTTGAAATCCAATAAAACAGAAATATTATTTGCTTCTATGATGCCTTCTATAGCATGGTTAGCTTTGAAAATTTCTGGGAAATCTAAAGAAATTAATTTTGTTATTAGTCTTCAAGGTTTTCCAAGAGAAAATATATTTAGAAAAATGGTTTGGAGAAAAATGTTTAATGATTCCAAAGATGTTTTTGCAGAATCAGAAGGATTAATGAAAAAAGTTATCAAAATGACTGGAGTTTCAAAGAATGTGAATTTTATATACAATCCTCACTTTGAAAATCAAAATGAAATTCAATGTAAATCAGAATTTATAAATTTAGACTATAAGTATATTCTTGGATTAGGGAGACTTACTAAACAGAAAAATTTTTCCATGCTTATCAAAGCATTTAGTCTTTTAGATCACTCAAATGGCCTTAAACTAATTATTATTGGTGATGGTGAACAAAAGAGTAAATTGAAAAATTTGGTCAATAGATTGAAAATTAATTCACATGTTTTATTTTTAGGTAAAATAGAAGATCCATTTGGATATATTGAACATGCAGAAATTTTAGTTATTCCTTCTTTATGGGAAGGATTGCCGAGAGTGGCAATAGAAGCTCAAGCTTTAAAAACTCCTATAATTTCTTCTTGTGAAGAAGGAGGTTTGGGAGAAATTTTGATGAATGGTGATGCTGGAATAATTACAAGAAAAAATGATGTGAATGAAATGAAAAATTCTATAGAAAAATATTTGCAGAACCCTAAAATTGCTTTATTTCATTCGGAATTAGGGTTAAAAAATATTGCTAGATTTTCACTTGAAACTTCAGCAAAAAAATATTTAACTAAATTCTCTAATTATTTTGAAGAAAATGTACCACAGTAAAGATATTACTGTTCTTATTGCTACTAAGGACAGAGTTAAACAAATTGAAAGGGCGATTAGAAGT
Organism: Chloroflexota bacterium; assembly: GCA_002721615.1. GTDB lineage: Bacteria > Chloroflexota > Dehalococcoidia > Lucifugimonadales > Lucifugimonadaceae. The sequence goes on along the minus strand of PBKW01000011.1, from coordinate 91,718 downwards.
TCTGTTAATCAATCAATAAATCCAAGAGTAGTTGTATTGGATGATGCTTCCAAAGTAAACATTAAGGATGAGTTAGCAGAAAAATTTTCTGATTTTCAGATTGACTGGATAAGATCAGATATGCCTTCTGGAGTAGCTGGTGCTAGAAACAAACTTGTCGAAAATTCTTCTGGATCCATAATGGTTTTTTTAGATGATGATGCATATTTTGAAGATGAAAATTGTTTAGAAAAAATATTAAAGAAATTTTCTTCATCTGAAGGTCTTGCTGCTATGGCTTTTAAGATAATTTTGCGTGAAGGAACAGAAGGACTACAAATTCCTTTTAGTCGTTTAGAAAGAATTTTCAAGAAAAATATTCATAATGAAGAAACTGAAGTATCGTATTATGTTGGCGCAGGACATGTTTTATTAAGAGAAGTTTTTGAAAAAATTGGTGGATATGATGATGATTTTTTTTATGGACTTGAGGAATTAGATTTAAGCTCATCTATTATTAAGGAAAGAGGAAATATTATTTATTTTCCAATAGTTAAGGTAATTCATGAACCTCAAAGGTCTGTTGTAAATAAAAAAAATCAATTAAAGGATGAAACCTACTATAGTATTAGAAATAGAATTTGGGTTTCTTATAAACATTTACCAAAAATTTATTTTATTTCTCATTTATTCATTTGGTGTTCATATTATTTCATTAAATCTTTGTTCAAGTTTCAGTTGATAAAATATTTTTTTGCTTTGAGAGATGGATTATTAAAATTAAAATATCTAAAAAGGAAGCCATTTGATTCTGAAAACTTGAAATATTTAAAAAAGAATTATGGAAGGCTGTGGTATTGATATGGTCACTAAAATTTCTAAAACAGTTATAATTCCAACAAGAAATGAGGAGGAGTATATTGAAGATTGTATAAATTCTCTTCTTAAAGGATCAAATGTAATAAATTCCACTGAATTTATTATTGTTGATGGGAAAAGTTCTGATAATACTTTAAATATAATTAGAGAAAAATTTCAACATTTGAATTTAAAAATTTTAGATAATCCGAAGATATATCAAGCTTCGGCACTTAATTTAGGTATTGAAAATAGTTCTTCAAATATATTAGAAGTTGGCTCAGATTCTCAAATTATTATTAGAGCAGATGCTCATTCTGTTTATCCTGAAAATTATCTTGATCTTTGTGTAGAAGCATTACAAAAAAATCTTGAAGTAGGAAATGCTGGATCTATTCAGAAAGCAGTAGGTGAAAATTATTTCTCAGAAGGAGTTGCTTTAGTTATGAATTCAACTTTTGGTATGGGTGGTGTCAAATATAGAAAAACTGGAAATAAAAAATTGGAAAGTGATACTGCTTATCTAGGTTGTTGGTGGAAAGCAGATTTAGTAAAATTAGGTGGTTTTAATGAGGAATTTCAAATTAATGAGGACTATGAATTAAATATTAGAATAAGAAAATTTTTAAATAATAATTTAATAACTATTAACCCTGATTTAATAGTAAATTATTTTGTTAGAACAAATTTCTTAGGATTATTAAAACAATTTTTTAGATATGGTTTATGGAAAACTAAGACATTGTCTATTCACCCGGATTCTCTTAAAAAAAGACAATTAGCTCCAGTATTATTTGTTTTATTTTTGTTTACTTTAGGGACAGGAAATTTAATATTACCCTACCCATATTTACAAATTGTGAATTGGATAGCAGGAATTTTAAGTTTTTTTTGGTTAATAATGATTGTAGATATTTGGAAGGATTCTCCAAAAATCATAAATATTTTTTTAATCCCTATAATTGTTTTGTTGATGCATATTTCTTGGGGGTTTGGTTTTTTATATGGACTTTTAAGATGGAGTACAGGAAGGTGGGAAAAATCTTGAATTCTAATAGATATAAATTAAAAAGAGTTTTGGATATTTCCATGATAATTGGGGGTCTTATTTTTCCTTTATTGTGGCCTTTTTGGATAATTGTGATTTTTATTGTTCCTTTATTAATTTGGTTTGAAGATAAAGGTCCAATTTTTTACTCTCAAGAAAGGATAGGAAAAAATAAGAAAAATTTTAAGGTATTTAAATTTAGAACTATGGTACCTGATGCTGAAAAAATGACAGGCCCTGTTTGGTCTTCTAAAGATGATCCTAGGATCACTAAGGTTGGGAATTTTTTAAGAAGAACAGCAATAGATGAAATTCCACAATTAATAAATATTTTTAAAGGTGAAATGAGTTTTGTGGGACCAAGAGCAGAAAGACCAGAATTGCACAAAGAATTTTCTAAAAAGATTCCAGGTTTTGACAAAAGATTAGAAGTTACTCCAGGTCTTTCAGGTTTGGCTCAGATAAAAGGGTCTTACGATTTAAATCCAGAAGACAAATTGAAGTTTGATATCGAATATTCAAAAAAAATGAGTTTAATTTTTGACTTGAAGATAATTTTTATCTCAGTATTCAATAGTTTGACTGCAAGATGGGACTCTCCAGAAAATTAATTTTGTAATTCATTTTCAAGAGATGCAATTAAAGAATCCCAGTGATACTTATCTAATGTATGTAAATTTGGATGATCTTCTATCCAAATTTTGTTCCATTTTTTCGCGCTATCTAGATCTTTTTTTAGTACTGATGTCTTTATCATTGTTTCCTGAGATGAGAGATTAGTGGGAGATAGTTCAATTAATTTTTTAGATTTTTCTTCTATTTTGTTTATATATGATTGATCATATAAATAGATTCTTGTATAAAAATTCCACATAGCTAAATTCATATCAAAATCATTTGGATCTTTATCAAGACTATCTTTTGCATTTGATTCTATTACTGAAACAATTTTTGCTATTATTTCTTGTTTTTCTTCTTTAGATTTTGCAGAACTTAGAATTGAATCCCAGTCTATTAGAATTTGATATACTAAATTGGTTCTACCTAGAATAGACATTTCTGGAAAAGATGATAATTTATTGCTATAAATTTCAAGATCGTTATTTTCTCCTTTTGGAATTTGATTATGAGATGCAGAAAAAGGATTAATTATTAAGAAATAGAAACTAATTAAACTTATTGAAAAAACTGAAGTCACTAAAAAGTTTTTGAATTCAATATCTTTTTCTGAATCATATTGAATATTTGAATTTTCATGAAATCCTATTTGAGACCTTGCTAGAAAGGAAATTAGTAATGAGTATTGTATATAAGTTGATATTGTTGGAAATACTAAAAGATTATTAACAAAAAATGATGTTAATGCTCCAGCTATGAAAATGTAAAAGGTATTTTGATGGTTGTCTTTGAAATTTTTTATTATTGCATAAATTATCCATAGCCAAATTAAGCTCCATATTGTAAACCCTAATACACCTGTAGAAGTTAGTATATCTAGAGGTCTACTGTGAGTTCTGTCCCATTTTGAAGGTGAGTAACCATCAAAATCTGTTCCCCTTAAGTATTTATAAAAAATGTAAGAAAAATTTTCAGTACCAAATCCTAGGATAGGTTTCTCTTTAAAGGCTTCTAGTGCCATTCTATAGGTAATTTTTCTATTGTTTAGATCAATTCCTCCTTTAATCATATAAGATATAGATGGATGTATTTTGTACAATATCTTGTAAATAGAATTACACTTAGTATAATCTCCTCCTGTACTTAAACTTCCAGCTAAAGTTATTTTTTTACCACTGGGTAACTCATAATATTGTTCAGAAGTTAAATATCCAAAAAAATCTGGATTGTCACTGTTTTCCCATATTATTATTTCGTTGAGGGCTAATAATTTTTCATTACATTCAAAATTATTTTCTTCTAATTTATCTACATCAAAAATTAAATTTTCTATAGTAGTTTTCAACAATGGTCTATAGAAATCATAATTAGCATTTGGGTCTTGATCTACAAATGGAGTTTTTATTTTAGTTCCAAAATCTAACATTCCATATTTGTAAAATTTTTCTTTATTAAAGAATGAATTATCAGTTTTTTCTAAGGTGATTTTTTCTAGGATAGATTTTGGTAAATTTTCTTCTAATATTCTATTTCTATATTTGTCTATTGACCAATCTATAGCAAAAGTCAGGTACAAAATACTTGAAAATGTAATTATTAGGGAAGAGAAAAATAAAGATATAAAAGTATATTTTAAATATTTATTATTTATTTTAATAATTAAGAATGGAATTGTTACTAAAATTGCAGCAAATAATCCTAATAAAGCTCCTCTTGATCCACTTAATATTATTGTGAATAAACTCGCTGATATTCCTAGAGTAATTAAAGAAAATTTTAATAATTCTATTTTTGAATTTTTTATAAAATCTTTATTTGTTTTAAAGTTTTTAATTATGAAATTACTTTTTTCTATTAATAACCCCAATCCAATAATTACAGTAATTGATAAATATTGAGCTAGGAAATTAGGATTAGCCAATGTTCCGTTAACTTTTGCATTTATGACTGTATCTCCAAATCCAGGGTATGATTCATTTAGAGGAAGATAAGTAATAGTGATAGGGAGAAAATTAAGAAAACTAAAAGGAATTCCTATAAATTGGCTTAAAGCAATTAATGTAACACAGCATCCTATGAAAAAATTTATTATGAATAAATTTTTCCATTCATCTAAGAACTTGAAAAAATTTACTGTTACAAAAATCATTAAGATTATATAGATTATTGTAATAATCCCTTCCATTCTAAGCCATGTGCCCCAAAAGCTTTTTGTAAAACTATTGCCTAAGAAGCTTGAAATTAAATTAATTATTAAAAAGGCAAATAATAATAGAATTATTGAGGGTATTTTGGGTCTTTCTTCTCCGTACTTAATTACTAAAATTAAGAAAGCAGTAGTTGAAACTATTATTAAGCTTCGAAACCATATAGCTTTTCCAACAGTAAAAGGATATATAGTTTCAGGTGATACCAATAAAGGAGTTAAGAATAATCCAGAAATTGATAATTTTATAATCCAGATTAGGTATTTTTCCATTTCAACATAATGGTGAAGAGTTTATATAATCGATTAATTTAGAGTAACAGATTTTAAGAAAGATATTGTCTCTTTCAAGCCATGTTCAAATTTAGTAGTAGGTCTCCAATTTATTTCCTTTAAAGCTTTTTGTGTATTAAGAGTGATTCCTTTAATGTCCCCGGGTCTTCTAGGTAGATAATTAGGTTTTTTTGTGTAATTTAATATTTCGGCTAAATTTGAGAAAACCTCGTTAGTAGTGGTAGGGATACCTGTTCCTACATTAAATATACCGGAAACATTTTTTTCAATTGCTTTTTGTATGAAATTTACTACATCATTAACATAAATATAGTCTCTAAAATCGTTTCCATCACCGAATATAGATACATTATTATTATTCAACATTGAATTCGCAAAAATAGATACTACACCAGCTTCTCCATAGGGATTTTGTCTGGGCCCAAAAATATTAGCAGGTCTAACAATTAAATGTTTAAGTCCTTTTGACTCAGAAAAATATTTTATGTAATTCTCCACTGTTAATTTTGATAAACCATATGGAGATTTAGGAGAACAAGTGTGATTTTCGTCTACGGAATTTTCAAGATTTTCTCCATATATAGCTCCTCCTGTAGAAATGAATACAAAGTAACATTCTTGATAATCGTTTAAAGATTCTAGTAAATTTAAAGTTCCTAAAATATTATTTTCAGCATCATTTTTCGGGTTTTTAGAAGATATTGATACACTTGTTTGGCTAGCACAGTGAATAATAATTCTTGGGTTATTTTTTTTGATTATTTTTTTGATATCAATATCATTTATATCCATTTGAATAAATTCAGCGTAAGGATTTACAAAATCACTATGATTATTTGTAGATATATTATCAATAATTCCTATTTTGTCGCCTTTTTCTATAAATGTGTCTACTAGATGAGAACCTAGAAATCCTGCTCCGCCTGTAATTAATATTGAATTATTGTTTTTCAAACTACCTCCAATTAGTATGAAATATTAAAATAGATTACATTATAATACTCTATAAGTGATATTGATGATTAAAAGTTAAATTCTAGATATTTATTTCTGCTAAACTAGGATTAATAAGGATAGTAAAATTATGATAAAAATTATAAAAAAAGGCTCTATTACAAGTCCAAAAGGATTTAAAGCTGGAGCAGTTTATGCTGGACTTAAAAGCCCTGGAGAAGATAAATATGATTTGGGAATAATTTATTCTTCTTCTCCATCAAATTGGGCTGGTGTATTTACTAAAAATAAAATTGTTTCTCCTTCAGTAACATTAAGTAAATCTCTACCTGATATTATTCAAGGCGTAGTAGTAAATAGTGGATCAGCTAATTGTTGTGTAGGAGATCAGGGTATGAGTGACGCAAGAGAATTAATAGACCTTACAAAAAAACATTTAAATACTGACCTAGATTTCGTTTTATGCAGTACAGGTGTAATCGGAGTAGAATTGCCGATGGGTTTAATAAGAGAGAATTTAAGTAAAATTAATGTTTCTGATTTAGGTGGATCTGATTTTTCAAAATCTATTATTACTACAGATACAATTACTAAAGAAATATCTCTTGAAATTGAGAATGAAGGTGGAAAAATTCATATCTCGGGTGTTGCCAAAGGTTCAGGAATGATTCATCCCAATATGGCTACAATGTTAGCTTTCATTACCACAGATGCAAAATCTGAATCATCATATTTGAAGAAAATTTTGAAAGATGTTGTTGATAAAACTTTTAATCAAATTGATGTTGATGGTGATACTAGTACTAATGATTCAGTAATTTTATTAGCTAATGGAGAATCAGGTCAAAAAATTGATGAAAACTCTTCAATACATGATGAATTCATCAAAGGTTTAGAAATGGTGGCTGAGGATTTATCTAAAAAAATTGCTATGGATGCAGAAGGTGCACAACATTTAATTACTGCAAGAGTGCAGGGGTCTAAAAATAGTATTGAAGCTAGACATATAGCTAAAGAAATAGTTTCTTCGAACCTTGTTAAAACTGCTGTTTATGGAAGAGATCCTAATTGGGGCAGGATTATGATGGCTATAGGTAATTCTGATTCGACCATTATAGAAGAAAAGATAAAAATATTTATCAATGATATTCAAATTGTCGAAGAAGGAAAAGCTATACCTTTTAATCCAACATCTGTCATAGCTGCTCTTACAAAATCTGAAGTAGAGATATTAGTTGATCTTGGCATTGGAGATGGTCATGGATCTGCATGGGGCAGTGATTTAACTGAAGAATATGTTGTTTTTAATTCAGCCTATAGAACATAATATTTTTATTGTGTTTTATATTAGTAATATGATCTATTTTTATTTAATGAGATGACTTCTAAGACTAATATTGAAAAGCAGAAAAAAGGTGTGATAGTTGTAAAAATTGGAGGTAGTACTTTAGGGATTGGTGATAGCACTTTAACTGATTTAGTAGAATTAAAAAGATTTGGTTTTAATGTAGTTGTTGTACATGGAGGAGGAAAACAAATTTCTGAATGGGCATCTAAGTTAGGCATTAGACCTGAATTTATTAATGGTCTCAGAAGAACAGATATTCAAACTATGGAAGTTGCGATTGGAGTCCTTGCAGGATTAATAAATACAAAAATAGTTAATGAATTAAATGTTTTAGGGGCGAGTGCTGTAGGTTTCTCAGGTGTTTCAGATAAATTATTTGTAGGAAAAATAAAAGATAAAAAATTGGGATTAGTAGGTGAAATAGTTGAATGTAATGTCAAATCTTTGATAAAAATATTAAAATCTTCTATTCCAGTTATATCTCCTATAGCATTCAATATAGATTTTTTAAATTTAGAAGAAGATGGAATATTAAATGTTAATGCTGATACAGCAGCAGGATTTTTAGCTAAAAGTTTGAATGCAGATAAGCTAGTTTTTCAGACAGATGTTGAAGGAGTATTAGATTTTTATGGTAGAGTTATACCTCACATGACAACTTCTCAAGCAAAAGAAATGATAAAATCTGGAATTGCGAAGGGAGGAATGATACCAAAAGTTCATGCTTGTATTAATGCTCTTTCAAATGTTTCTTCAACTCATATAATAGATGGAAGGATAAATAAAGCATTATTAGATTGTATTTTTGATAAAAAAATTGGAACAAGGATTATTTGATATGAATCAAAATATAGATAAATTAAAAACTTGGCAAAACATAGAATCTCAATATTATATGCAAGTTGTAAATAGGTTGCCTGTAGTTTTGGTAATGGGTAAAGGGACTCTTGTGTGGGACTCGAATTCAAATAAATATCTAGATTTTACTTCAGGTTGGGCTGTTTTAAACTTGGGGCATTCTCACCCTGTAGTAACTAATGCTATTCAAGAACAGTCAAAAAAAATCATGCAAATGACGAACCTTTATTACACAATTCCACAACTTGGATTGGCGAAATTATTAGCTGATAATTCTTGTTATGATAGAGTGTTTTTTGCTAATAGTGGAGCAGAGGCTAATGAAGGCGCATGCAAGTTAGCTAGAAAATGGGGTAGAGAGATGTTAGATGGTGCATATGAGATAATTACTGCTAATAATTCTTTTCATGGAAGAACTATGGCAATGATGGCTGCTACAGGCCAAAAACATTATCAAGAAGAATGGGAACCTCTAATGCCAGGCTTTATAAATGTCGAATATAATGATTTTGATAAATTTTTAGAAAAGGTTAGTGAAAAAACATGTGCAGTACTCTTAGAAGTAGTACAAGGAGAAGGTGGTATAAATGTTCCAGATCAAAAATATTTACTTAGTGTACAAAAATGGTGTCAAGAACATAATGTTTTATTTATGGTAGATGAAGTTCAAACTGGGATGGGAAGACTTGGTACATTATTTGGATATCAAAAATTTGGTTTAGATCCAGATGTTATGGTTTTAGGAAAAGCTTTAGGCGCGGGAGTGCCTCTAGGGGCTTTTTTGTGTAAAGAAAGGTTTTCTGTGTTGTCTCCAGGTGATCATGGTTCTACTTTTGGGGGAAATGCATTAACTACAGCTGCTGGTTGGGCTTCTGCCAAATATATTATAGAAACAGATTTACCTGCGGAAGCAGCAAGAAGTGGGAAGTATTTGTATTCAATGTTAGAGGTTATTAAAGACAGGCATGATATAGAGGCTGTAAGAGGATTTGGATTATTACTCGGTCTTGAATTAAGAAAAAATAAAGCCCAAGCAGTAATAGAGAGATGTCTTTCTAAAGGATTATTGTTAAACGCTGTAAGGCCTAATATTATTAGATTTTTTCCTCCTTTAAATGTTACGGAAGGTGAAATGAATCAAGCAATAAAAATATTAGAAGAAGCTTTAATAGAAGAAAAAATTTAGGAATAATATAGAAAATGAGTAAATCGAAAAAAATAGCTATTTTAGCCTATAGTGGTGGTCTAGATTCCACAATTTCTATAGATTGGATTAAAAAAAATTATGGATTTGATGTTATTACACTTACTGTAGATTTAGGTAACGGAGATTTATCACAAGATTTGATAGATAGAGCTAAAAGTGCTGGTGCAATTGATTGTATTCAAATAGATGTAAGTGAAGAATTTATAGATAATTTTGTTTTTCCTTCATTAAAAGCTGGTGCAATTTATGAAAATCAATATTTATTAGCAACGGCTTTAGGTAGACCCCTTATAGCTCAAAAATTAGTTGAAACTGCTAGAAAATTTAATGCAGTAGCAGTAGCTCATGGATGTACTGGAAAAGGAAATGATCAAGTGAGATTAGATTTGGCTATAAAAACTCTTTCATTTGAAAACCCATTATTAATTATAGCTCCTGCTCGTGAAGGAAAAATGACAAGAGATGAAGAAAAAAAATATGCTCAAAAACTAAATATTCAATTACCAGGAGTGGGTGAAAGGATTTATTCTATTGATCGCAATTTGTGGGGAATTGCAATAGAAGGGGAAGATTTAGAAGACCCTTGGACTATTCCTCCTGATGATGCATATATAATTACTAAATCCCCTAGTGATGCACCGGAAGAACCAATGGATTTGATAATTTCATTTGATTCTGGAAATCCTGTTTCATTGAATGGAGAATTTTTAAATCCTGTTGACTTGGTAAGAAATCTAAATGAAATTGCTGGTGAACATGGAATAGGAAGAATAGATCATATAGAAAACAGATTGGTCGGAATAAAATCTAGAGAAGTATATGAAACTCCAGGTGCAACTGTTTTGAATATATCTTTGAGGGCACTAGAAAAATCAATATTAACTAAAGAGCAATTGAGAATTAAATCTTATCTTAGTCAACAATATGCTGATTTAGTATATGATGGAAAATGGTTTTCAGGTTTGAGGGAAAATCTTGATGCATTTGTTAATAGTTCGATGAAATATGTTTCTGGAGAAGTAAGAATAAGATTATTTAAAGGTAATGCATTAGTGAATGGTTTAAAATCCCAATATTCTTTGTATAACTATGATTTAGCTACTTATTCTGAGGAAGATAAATTCAACCATCACTCTGCTACTGGTTTTATAGATATATTTAGTCTTCCTAGTCAGTTACAAAGGTATAAACAACCCCCTGATAATAGTTAATCTTGTGAAAATGAATAAAAAAGATAAAGATTTAGTCTCTATAATAAGAGGATCTGTAGACAATTCTGATTTTACAAAGTCAGTGGATTTTGACAAAAGATTATATAAACAAGATATTTTATCCTCTCAAGCCCATTCTTTGATCTTAGAAAAATTAGGCATTTTAAATGAAAAAGAAAGAAAGAAATTAATTGAAAGTTTGAATATTATCAAAGAGGAAATCGAATCAGGGAAATTTGTTTGGAAAGATGAATATGAAGATCTCCATATGAATATAGAATCTAGATTAAATGAAATTGTAGGCCCATTATCAGGAAAACTTCATACTGGAAGATCGAGAAATGAACAAATATCTACAGATACTAGAATGTATGTAAAAGATGCAATAGAAGAAATTAAAGAATTAATTGTAAGGCTTCAAGCTTCATTATTAGATATTTCTGAATCAAATTCTTCTTTAATTATTCCTGGGTATACTCATTTGCAAAGGGCTCAACCAGTAACTTTAGGACATCATTTTTTGGCTTATTTTCATATGCTTGAAAGAGATTACGAAAGATTTGTAAGAGCTTATCATGCATCAGATGTTTTGACTTTAGGTAGTGGTGCTTTATCAGGAAATTCTTTTCAAATTGATAGGCAGTTTCTTGCTAATGAATTAGGATTTACTAAAATCAGTCAAAACAGTTTAGATGCTGTTTCAGATAGAGATTTTGTTCTTGATTTTGTTTATGCTTCTATGGCATGCATGATTCATCTTTCTAAATTGTCTGAAGAATTGATATTATGGTCTTCTTCTGAATTCTCATTTTTAACTATTGGAGAAAAATTTACAACTGGATCCAGTATGATGCCTCAAAAAAGAAATCCGGATTTTGCTGAATTAGTGAGAGGTAAAACTGGAAGAACTATAGGGTCTTTGGTGACTATATCTACTACTCTTAAAGCACTTCCATTATCTTATAATAGAGATTTACAGGAAGACAAAGAACCATTATTTGATTCATTTGATACTCTTAGAGATTCTCTTCAAATCATGATAGGTTTAATTCAATCATTAACTTTCGATGATTCTAGGATCAATGAAGTTATTAATGATAGTTTTATGATAGCTACAGATTTGGCTGATTATTTAGTCAAGAAGGGAATGCCATTTAGAGAAGCATATGCTAAGGTGTCTCTTGAGTTGAAAACAATAATGTCAACAAAAAAATCTTTTAATGATTTAGAACTGAAAGATTTAAAAAAGATTAGCAAATTGTTTGAAAAAGATGTTTTAGATTTAACAATCGAAGATGTGGTTAACTCCAGAGATAGTATAGGTGGGACTTCATTTTCTAGTGTTTCTAAAGCTTTAAAAGAAGCAAAAATTTTATTGAAAAAAAAGAAAAATTTTTAATTTTATATGTGTAGAAACTTAACTCTTTCTGCATCTATAATTTCTGCTGATTTCCTAAGAATGGGAGAACAGTTAGATGAGTTGATGCAAACTGATTGTAAAGAAGTTCACTATGATGTTATGGATGGGCATTTTGTCCCTAACTTATCTGCAGGACCTGTGATCTTTGATTCTATTAAAGAAAAAATTCAGTGTACTGTTGATATTCATTTAATGGTTAAAAGACCTTTATCTTATATTAAAGATTTTTCAAAAATTGGTGCAAATGTTATTACATTTCATATTGAGAGTGATGATGATCCTGTAAAAGTGATTAAAGAAATTAAAGAATCAGGTATGTCTGCTGCAATAGCATTAAATCCCGAAACTGATTGGCAAAAAGTGGTGTCTTTAATGAAGCACCTAGATAGAATTCTTTTTATGACTGTAATACCAGGAGCATCCGGAAGATCTTTTGAATATCATGTGATAGAAAAAATAAAAAATTTTGTAGAAAAAAATAAAAAATTTTTGGATTTAGAGAAGTTTTTTCAAATTGGAGTTGATGGAGGTATTTCAAAGGATACTGCTAAACTTGCTGTAGACGCAGGCGCTAATCTTTTAGTATCTGGATCTTCAATATTTTGGAATAATGAAAAAAGTATTTCAGAAGCTGTTTCTGAAATTATTGAATCCACTAAATAAAAAAATATGAATTATAAAATTGGACTAGAGGCTGAAGAATTAATAAAACTTGTAGAAGTTTTTTGTGAGACTCTTGAAGAGCATAGGGAAAGTATTAATGCCCTTAATGTTTTTCCTGTACCAGACGGTGATACTGGTACTAATATGTTTTTCACTATAAAAGGTATTAGAGACTATATATCAGATGATACAAAGAACTTAGATTTGAGTTCTATAGCTAAACTATTGTCTAAATGGGGATTGTTATCGGCTAGAGGAAATAGTGGGTTATTAATAGCACAATTATTTAAAGGTTTAGCTTTTGTATTAGAGGAAAATGATTTTTTGGGTCCAAAACAGTTTGTAGATACATTAATCAAAACCACAGAATTTTCTTATGAATCAATGCCTAACCCTCAAGAGGGAACTATACTCACGGTGTTAAAAAAATCTGCTCAAGCTAGTGAAAAAAATCTTTCACAAAATTCTGATGATTTAATATATATATGGCAAGTTGCTAATGATATAGCAAAGAAAGCAGTTGATGATACTCCTAACCAAATGGAGCTATTGAAAAAAGCAGGTGTAGTAGATGCTGGAGGATATGGGTTGTCTTTGATGTTGGAAGCTTCGTTAAATTGTTTATCTAAAGATCAAGAAGGAAACATTGTTTTTTCTATTCCTTCTGATAAGAGTTTGTATATTCCTGAAGTGATAAACCAAAAACCTATTAATAGAGAATTTTTACAGTCTGTAGAGGATGAATCTTGGGGTTTTTGTACATCATTTGTTATTCAAGGCTCTTTGTTAAATGTTGATCAAATTAAAGGTGATTTAGATAAAAAAGGAAAATCACTTGTGATTACTGGTGATGCTGAAATATTAAAAATCCATATTCATGTAGAAAATCCTGATGAAATTATAAAGTATTCACAAAAATTTGGGGAAATCTCTCATGAAGATATTCAAAACATGAATTTACAAACTTCAGAATTTAATCATAGTCAAGATGAAGATTTTCAAGTTGTAGAAATTGCTTTAATTGTTTTTGCAAGAGAATCAGCTTTACGTCAAAAATTTCTTGAAATAACACCTGATTACCTTGAATTTATTGAGGTTTTAGAAGACTCTTCGCCTAGTGTTCAAGATATATTAAATTCAATAGAAAATAGTAAAGGTAAAAATGTCATTTTACTCCCTAATCATAAAGATCTTATAGAAATTTGTAATCAGGCAATATTACTAACTTCAAAAAAAGCTTCACAGATTCCTACAAAAAATTTTATTGAAGGCATATCTTCTGTTTTGGCATTTACTTCAGGAAAAAGTTATGAAGTCAATATTAAATCAATGAATAGAGCAATAGAAGATATAAAAACTTGTTCAGTAAAAGTTGCTGTAAAAACCCTTGAATATAATGGACTTAATATTCAAGAAGGTGATTATGTAGGATTTATTGAAAATAATTTAATTGCTAATGATTCTGATAGACATAATGTTCTTAAAGAAATTATTAATAATATTGATATAAATCAAAAATTGGTTTCTATTTATGCAGGAAATAATATTATCTTGGATGAAGCGACAGGATTGTTGAACCAATTAGAATTGGAATTTCCTGAATCGGAATTTGATTTAATTCAAACAGGACAATATGATAGTGAATACTTTATCGGAATTGAATAAATTGATATTCTAGAATAAGATAATTTAAGGTTTAAGGAGAATGAAGTGTCTATAGCAATAGTAACAGATAGTGCCGCTGATATACCCGCGGATATTTTAAAAAAGAATAATATTACTGAGGTTCCTGTTATAGTGAATTTTGGTGATGAGTCTTTCAAAGAAAATGTTGATTTGTCTGCTGATGATTTTTATGAAAGGCTTCAAAGTTCTAAAGAATTTCCTACTACATCTCAACCAGCAGTAGGAGATTTTATTGATATTTATACTAATTTAGCTAAAAAACATGATTCCATTATTTCTATTCATATATCATCTAAATTGAGTGGAACTGTGAATGCCGCAGAGCAAGCTGCTAAAGAAGTAGGAAATTCAAAATGTAGTATTACTGTTGTAGATACTTTAAGTGTAAGTATGGGAACTGGATTGATTGTATTAGAGGTTGCTAACTCAGTAAAGTCTGGGATGAAATCTGTAGATGCTGTTAATTATGCTAATGAATTATCAGAAAAAGGAAAGATATTCGTTGCTGTAAGTACTCTAGAATATCTGAAAAAAGGTGGCAGAATCAGTGGTACTACTGCACTTTTTGGTGGAATGCTAAATGTTAAGCCTATTTTAACGAATGTTGATGGTATGGTTGAAACTTGGGCGAAACCAAGAACCATGCTAAGAGCATTATCTCAGATTAGGGATGCTGCTGAAGGTTATGTGAATATAAAGAACATGGCAGTCTTACATACAACTCAAGGATTTGATGCTAGAGCACTAGCTAGTTCTTTAGCAGATCATAAATACGATGGTGAAATTTTAAGATCACAATTTGGACCTGCATTAGGAGCTCATTTAGGACCAGGAGCAGTAGGAGTTATGTTTATCGGAGAACCTCCATCTGATGAGGAAGAGGAAGAGGAAGAGGAAGAATAAATTATAGTATTTCCGTTTAAAATTATTTTTTAATGGGATCTTCTACAGGTCATAATAACAAATCAATTAGTATATTGATTCGAATTCTTGATTTAGAAAAACTTAATTCTTATTCTAATAAGGCAGTGACCGGTGGGTTAGATGAATTTTTAAATATTCATAAAAAGTCTTTAAAGGATTGTTTGAACTTACATCCCATTAATAACTCTTCATATTTAAAATTGTCTCCGGAAATGAGAAAAAATTGGGCTTATAAGGTTGAAAAGAAATATTCTAGGGATAGAAAATTAATATCAAATTCTTATAAAAAGAATTACGGTAACCTGAATAGAAAAAATACTCTAAATAATATTCAAATTTCAAGTCAACTTACTTTAAATACTCCTCTTTCAGATTTAAAATTTTTACATTCAGTTGGTAGAAAGAAACTAAAAACATTGTATATTAATACTCTAAAAGATTTATTAATGTATTTTCCTAGAAAACATATTGATTATTCTTCTGTTTCCAAAATAAATAATTCAATTATCAATCAAGAAACTACCATAATTGCTCAGTTTATTTCTATAAAAGCAGATGGAAATTTTAAATTGAAATCTACTAAAGCAATTGTTAGTGATGGTACTGGAAATATTCAAATTACCTGGTTTGGGCAACCTTATTTAGCTAAACAATTTAAGATAAATAACTGGATTGTATTGAGTGGAAAGATAGGAAGTATTGGAAGAAAACTTACTATGGATAATCCAGAGTATGAATTACTCTCTTCAGGTTTTCCTAAAAAAGAAAATTTAATTCATGCAGGAAACTTATTACCTGTTTATCCATCTAACAGTGATTTGGCACAGAGAACCATTAGAAATGCAATAGCAAAATCTTTAGATAATGGAATTACTCTAATTGAAGAATTTCTTCCAATAGAAATAAGAAAAAAGTTTAATTTAGTAGAATTAAAAACAGCTATAAAAGATATGCATTTGCCTAAAAATGTAGATAGTTTTCATAATGCTAGAAGAAGATTATCTTTTGATGAATTATTTTTGAATCAATTAAATGTTCTTAGAAGAAAATCTAAGAGGGAAATATCTTCTTATGCTAATTCAATTTCTTTAAATGATAATTCTTTAGATACTTTCTTTTCGAGATTAGAATTTCAATTGACTAAAGATCAATTAAAAGCAATTAATGAAATAATGAATGACTTGAACTCCAAAAAACCTATGGGAAGACTACTTCAGGGTGAAGTTGGAAGCGGNAAAACTATTGTAGCTTTAACATCTCTTTTTGCTACAGNTAAGTGTGGNTACCAAGGNGNATTAATGGTACCNACNGANATATTAGCTGAACAGCATTTTTTAAATATNAAGAAAGANTTTGNAGANCAAGAANTAGACACAGGNNTNGATAATGTTATTCATATTAAAGTTCCTGGATTTGAAGATATTACAATAAAAGTTGGACTACTTATTGGTAGCTTAAAACCTAAATCAAAATTATTAACTCAAACATTAATAAAAAAACATCAAATAGATATTATTATTGGAACTCATACCTTGATACAGGAAAAAATTAATTTTTCTTCTTTATCTTTAGTTGTTATTGATGAACAGCATAGATTTGGAGTAGANCAAAGGGATGCATTGTTGAGAACAAANAATACTCCTCATCTTCTTTCTATGTCAGCNACACCAATTCCTAGAAGNTTAGCATTAACTCTTTATGGTGATTTAGAACTTAGTACATTGTTAGAGATTCCTCCTGGTAGAAAACCTGTGATAACAAAATGGTGTGGAGATGATGAATCTAAACAAAATGCTTTTGATGTAATAAGAGAGGAAATAGGCAAAGGCTTCCAATGTTTTGTTGTTTGTCCATTAATTCATGAATCTGAACAAGTAAGAGGCAGATCTGTATTAACAGAATATTTAAAACTAAAAGATGAAATTTTTCCTGAATTTAGAATTGGTTTATTGCATGGAGAAATGGATTTGATAGAGAAAAGTAAAATAATGTATGAATTTAGTAATAAAAATATAGATATTCTTGTATCTACTCAAGTTATTGAAGTAGGAATAGATATCCCTAATGCTAGTAGTATTATTATTCAGAGTTCTGAAAGGTTTGGTTTATCTCAATTGCATCAACTTAGAGGAAGAGTTGGAAGAGGTAAGATTCAAGGTAATTGTTTTGTTTTTTCAGATTTTGTTTCTAATGATTCAATAGAAAGGTTAAAGATTTTTGAAAAACATAATGATGGGTTTCATCTAGCAGATCAAGATTTAAGAATTCGAGGCCCTGGTGATTATGTAGGGACTAGACAGAGTGGAGTAGAAGGTTTCAGGTTTGCTTCTCTTTCAGATTTAAATATGTTAGAAGATGCTAGAAATGAAGCTAAAGAAATTTTTCTTAAAGATCCTAATTTGTCTAATAATTCTTATAAGAATTTAAAGAAAGAACTATTAAATTTTGAAGATAAACAATTAAGTGTTTCCTAGCAAATTTCTAGAAGTTCAATTGCATTTCTGTTGATTATTCCTTGAATTTCAGAGTTTGGAATTTTGGGTAGATGATGATCAATTGCAAATTTTTCAAGACTTAGAAGTCCTTCAATAGTTTCATTAGGTGTTGTGATTGGCCAATCGGATCCAAAAAAAATCTTTTCTGTTACTCCCCATTCGTAAAAAAGTCTCATTCCATTCCAGAAAGACCATGGTCTATAAAATTGAGCAGAAACATCTGCCCAAACATTTTTATGTTTTCTTACTACTGATAAACAATCTGTTTGCCAAGGATGAGCTAAATGAGCAAGAATTATTTTCAAGTTTGGAAATGCCATAGCTATTTTATCGATATATTGAGGGTGAGCATACATTAATGGTGCTTCTGAAATGGGAGATGTTCCTTGATGAAAAATTATAGGTAAGGAGTCATTTTCTAATCTAGAATATAGTTTGAAAGCTTCTTCACAGTCTGGTGGAAAATCCTGATAATTTGGACCTAATTTTATTCCTTTACAATCTAAGTCTCCGACGCATCTGTCATACTCATTATTCACATTAGGGTCTAATGGATGTAAAGACATAAATGGGATAATTTTTTCTGGATCATGAGTTGATAATTTATATGCAATATCATTATGGTTAAAATTTTTAGGCCAACCAGTTTGATTACCTAATATTAAATCGTTTGCTTTCCAGGGTTTAGGAGCAATTCCAAAAACGAAAGTTTTATCAATATTTTTGAATGTCTCTAGATAATCTTTTACAGAATTAGTTAATTTTGTAGATATTCCAGATTTCATGGAATGATCTAATTTTATCTCAGAATCAGGAANTTGATGTTCATGAGTAGGAATATGTGTGTGTACATCTACGATCATTTTTTCATTGGTACCCCGTACGAGATTCGAACTCGTGATCTCTGCCTTGAAAGGGCAGCGTGTTAGGCCACTACACCAACGGGGCTATTTTTCATATTCAAATATATTAAGGATAGATTGCTATATTGTCTAATCCCATTTTCTCAGGGAAACCATACATTAGGTTCATATTGTGTACAGCTTGACCTGCAGCTCCTTTTACAAGGTTGTCTATGACTGAGATCATTCTGTAGATGTTATCATCATCTTCAGTTTTGATTTTTTTTGATATTGGTTGATCTGAGTATATCAAACAATTATTTGATCCTCTCACACTTTTTACATTGGGAGAATTTTTTACCCATTTTGTAAATGTGGTGTTCTCTTTATCAATTTCAATATTTTTTATTTTAGAAGAAAGTATGTAGCAAGTTGTAAATATCCCTCTTATCATTGGTGAAAGATGAGGAGTGAAAATAATATTTTGTGGAATATGAGATTCTTTTTCATTATTTTTTAGATAACGAGATAAATGATAATTTATTTCTGGTTGATGTCTATGGCCATCTAAACTATAAGCAGAAAAATTATCAGAAATTTCAGAAAAATTAAAATTTATATTTGTTGAGCGACCTGCGCCTGATATTCCAGTCTTGGAATCAATAATTATGGTAGAGTTTTCATGAGTATTATTTTGTTTGTAAAATTGTGACAAAGGTATTAATGCTCCTGTCGGAAAACAACCAGGATTTGCAATATTATCAGCATTTATAATTTCTTCTTTAAAAAGTTCAGGAAGACCGTAAGTGAATTTTTCCAATAATTCTGGATATGGATGTTTTACTTTATAAACAGATTCATATAAATCAATAGGAAGTCTAAAATCTGCACTAAAATCTATGCATTTAATTCCAGATTTTACTAAAGGTCCTAAAATTTCTGCGCTAGCTTTGTGGGGTAGAGCTGAAAAAACAAGATCGACTTCTTTAGATATTTCAGGTTCTATAGTTAGAGGATAATCATATAAATAAGGAAACACTTCTCCAATTTTTTTTCCTGCATGACTTCTTCCAGTAATACTTTTTATTTGTATTTCAGGGTGCTGATGGAGGATTCTTACTAATTCAGAACCACCATATCCAGTTACATTTAAAATTCCTATTTTTAACATAATTTAAAATATTGGTATGTTTTCAGATGAACATCCTAACAGTTCTAAGTTGATTTGTCCTATAGTTTTTTATAATGACAAATCTTTTTTAAGCTACATTCTTCACATTTAGGATTTCTAGAATGACATTTTTTTCTCCCATGGTTTATTAAAAGTACATGAAAAGAATATTTATTTTTATCTTCAACTAATTTTTCTAGGATGTAATGAGCATCTTCAGTACTAGTTTTTTTTGTTATGAGATTCAGTCTCTTAGATACTCTATGAATGTGAGTATCTACAGGTATTGCAGGCATATTAAATGAGAAAGAAAGCAGAACAGATGCAGTTTTAGGTCCAATACCTTCTATACTTGTTAGCCAACGTCTAGCATCATCTAAATTTAATTTTGATAGAAATGATATGTCTAGTTTATTTTCCCTTTTTTTTATTTCTTGAAGAATTCCTAGAATTCTTTTTGATTTGATGTTAGACATGCCACCAGATTTTATTAATTTAGCGATTTTTAGATCTGATGTTTTTAATATCTCTTCCCATGAACCTAAGGTTTTGAGTTTTAAGAAAGCTTTTTCTGCATTTAAATCTGAAGTATTTTGAGTTAAAACAGTAAAAATCAGCTCATCCATAGGTTTTAATCTAGGCTTCCATATTGGGGGTCCGTAAACTTTAGAGAGGTTAGTAATGATATTTTTTATTTTAGAGATAATTTCTTTATTTTTCTCTGTCATGAATATTTTGAACTAGTTCAAATAATGAATTTTTATATTTAGAATTTGGGGTTGATTTTAAATTCTCGAGAGCTTTATTAATGAATTTATCTACTATTAATTTCGATTTTTTTATTGAATCTGAATTTAATATAGATTCAGTTGCTTTTTTATATTTTTCTATTGAAAGTTGTGGAAAGTCATTTAAAAAATCTATTAATGGGTTATCTGAAGGGTTGTCTTTCATAAAGATTATTGATGGAAGAGTGACTATTCCTTCTGATAGATCTTTTATAGAAGGTTTTCCAGTGATTATTGATTGAGAAGCAAAATCTATTATGTCATCTTGTATCTGAAAAGCCATTCCAATGTTGTATCCGAAGTCTCCCATAATATTAGCTTGAGTTTCGGTTGCATTTCCACAAAGCGCTCCACTAAAAGCAGCAGTTTTAAAAAGGGATCCAGTTTTATTATATATCCTGTCAAAATAAGTTTTTTTATTAATTTTTGAAATGCCTCTTTCAAGAAATTCGGTTAATTCTCCTCTACTTAATTCAACAATTGTATTAGCAAATTTAGTTACAATTGTTCCATTTCTTTCTGTTGCCGGTAACTTAGAAACAAAAATTGCAGAATAAGCAAAAATATAATCTCCTAGTAGTACTGCAACTTCTTTTCCCCATAAACTACTTGGCGTTTGTTTTCCTCTTCTACTTTCAGCTTTGTCTACAGTATCATCATGTAGAAGAGTTGCGACATGGAGTAATTCTACCGCTGTAGCTATTTCAATATTGTTTTGATTTTCAGGTTCTCCCCAAAGATTTGATGATAAAAGAGTTATTGTAGGTCGAATTTTTTTACCTGAATTTGAAAGAAGTTGGAATAATATTTTTGAAATTTCTTTAGAATAAGTATTTTCTTTTTCCGCGATTTCAATCATGTTATTTGAAACTATAGTTAATTCTTTTTCTATAACATTAGATTTTATGGAATTGTAATTTCTCACATCGACTCCATTTAAATTAATTTTGCCTCTTCTTTTTCAACAATATCATCATCAAGTTTTTTGAATAAAGGGATGGGTTTCATTAAAGGAATATTAGGAGGCATCTTTTTGAATTCCCATTTTATTTCTTTATTAGGGTCCTCTCCAATAAATGTAGCTAATTTTTTTGAAGAGAAAGGCAAAAACGGGTTCATAATTATTCTTAAATTAGTAATTATTGTTAAAGCAGTTTGTAACGTTAATGCAGCATTATTTTTATTATCTTTAAATTGTTTCCATGGAGCTTGAAAGTCAATATATTTATTACCTTCCTGAGCTAAAGACATTACTGATTTTAGAGCATTTCTGAATTCTCTTTTTTCCAAAAAACTTTTTGTTTTATCCATTGAGTTGTTACATTTTTCCAAGATTTTTTTTGATTCAGAGTTTTCATCTTCAATATCTGGAGTTTTACCATCAAAATAGTTGTAAGTCATAGTTAAAACTCTATGAATAAAATTGCCTAAAGTTGCAACTAATTCATTATTGTTAGCATCTAGATATGACTTCCAAGTAAAATCAGAATCAGAAGTTTCTGGCATTATTGATGTAAGATGATATCTTAATGAATCTGGATCGTATGACTCTAGAAAATCAGGTAGCCAAACAGCCCATTTTTTACTTTTGGAAAATTGTTTTCCTCCAAAGTTTAAGTACTCATTTGCAGCAACATCATAAGGGAGATTTTTATTTCCTGAAGCCATCAACATTGTAGGCCATATGATTGTGTGAAAAGGCACATTATCTTTTCCTTGAAAATAATAATGTTTTGCATTTGGATTTTCCCACCATGTTTTCCAGTTTTCTTTATCTCCAGAATTATTTTTTTCAGAATTTGACCATTCTATTGAGGCTGATAAATATCCAGTAACAGCTTCAAACCATACATAAATTCTCTTTTTATCATAATTTGTTAATGGGACTGGAATTCCCCATTCAATATCTCTGGTGATTGCTCTATCTAAAAGCCCTTTTTCTATCATTCCTAAAGTATGATTTCTTACAGAAGTTCTCCAATGTTCTTGTTTTTCTACCCAATTCTTAAGCTTTTTTTGAAATTTTGAAAGCTCTAAATAAATATGTGTAGTTTCCTTAAAAATTAAAGGAGATCCATCTATAGCAGATTTGATATTATCTAAGTCTTTTGGATCAATAGTAATATTACATGTTTCGCACTGGTCACCTCTAGCTTCATTTTTACATTTTTTGCATGTACCTAATACATATCTGTCAGACATAAACATTTTTAATGATTCAGAAAAAGGTTGTTCAGAATTTCTCTCAGAAAGAAAGCCATTCTTTTTAATTGTCAGAAATAATTCTTGTACAACTTCCTTATGGTTTTCGGTTCCAGTTTTTGTGTAAAGATCAAAAGAAAAACCCATTTTTTCGTTCATCTTATTCCAAATAGAATGATATTTTTCAGATATTTCTCTAGGATGAACATTTTCTTCTTTGGCTTTAAGGGCTACTGGAGTTCCATGTTGATCACTTCCAGAAACCATTAGAACATCATTCCCTATCATTCTCTGAAATCTAGCAAAAATATCTGCAGGTAAAGTGTTTCCTGCTATATGTCCCAAGTGAGGAGGTCCATTTACATATGGCCAAGCTACTGCAACTAATATTTTTTTAGACAAAATATGATCCTAATTAATAATCTTTTTCTTTTAAATATAATTCATAAATCATTTTTTTTGGCAATTCTTTTGAAATAGACATTTTTTTAACAATATCCTTTCCACTCAATCCTTGTTTAATGTATTTTTTTATTTCTTCAGATAAAACTTCAGGATTAGGTTCATGATTTTCTTTTCCATTTTGTAATATTAGTACGTATTCACCTTTGGGGTTAGACATTTGTTTTAGTATTTCGGCAGGATTTCCAATAAATACAGATTCATGAATTTTTGTAATTTCTTTGAATAATATAATATTACATTCTTCAAAAATATCATCTATTGATTTTATTAAATTTATTATTCTACGTGGGGACTCAAACATAATTATAGGACTAACTTTAATTATTTCTAAAAATGTTTCTTTTCTTTGGTTATATTTTTTTGGAGGAAACCCTATAAAGCAAAATTTATTAGATTTTAATCCAGAAATTGATATTGCTGATGATAAAGCTGAAGGACCAGGAACAGCATTAATAGTAATATCATTCTTTCTAGCTTCCAATACTAATTGTGATCCTGGATCACTAATTCCAGGAGTTCCTGCATCTGTAATTAAGGCAATATCAGATGTTTTTAAAATTTCAAGAATTTTGATGATTTTCTTCTTATGATTATGATCATTGTAAGAAATTAAACGAGTAGAAATATTGTATTTTTTCAATAAAACTTTTGAGATTCTTGTGTTCTCAGAAAGTATTATTTCAACATTATTAAGTATTTCTACTGCTCTAAAAGTAATATCTTTTAAGTTTCCTATAGGAGTGGCTACAATAAATAATGTTCCCATTAAAACTTTTAAGATATTATGCCAGTTGCAGCTATATGTTGTTCATCTGCATGATAAGAACTTCTTACTAAAGGCCCTGCTGCTACATGTTTGAAGCCCATATTGATCCCATCTTTTTTAATTTCTTGAAATTCTTTTGGAGAGTAGAATCTTATTATGGGATGATGTTTTTTAGTTGGTCTTAGATATTGTCCAACAGTTAGAAGGTCACATTCTACTGATCTGAGATCTTCCATTGTCTTTTTTATTTCATTTCTTGATTCTCCAAGACCTACCATCATTCCAGATTTTGTAGGTATTAGAGGTTCAATTTTTTTAGATCTTTCTAGTAATTTTAAAGATTGATCATAATTACCTTTTGGTCTAACTTTTTTAAATATTCTTGGAACAGTTTCTATATTATGATTAAGAACAGATGGCCTAGAAGAGAGTATTGTTTTTAATGATTCCAAGTCTCCATTAAAATCTGGAATTAAAACCTCCACTTTACATAAAGGATTTAATTTTCTTATTTGACTAATTGTCATAGAGAAAATTTTAGAGCCTCCATCAGGAAGATCATCTCTATCAACCGAAGTTACCACTGCATATTTTAAGCCAAGTTGAAGTACAGTGTTTGCGACTCTAGATGGTTCGAAAATATCTAATTCTTCAGGCCTCCCGGTTTTGACATTACAATAAGCACAAGCTCTAGTACATATGTCTCCTAGAATCATAAAAGTGGCAGTTTTCTTATCCCAACATTCTCCTATATTAGGACAAGCTGCTTCTTCACAAACAGTATTTAATTTTGCATTTTTTAAACGATTTTTTAATTCGTAAAAATTTTTACTAGTAGGCGCAGATACTTTAAACCAATCAGGTAATTTTCTTTTTACTTGAACCATTTTAAATTTATATAATATTGTTTTTTAATCATTAATCTAAGATATTATTATACTATCCTACTACAAAATTATGACTAACAATATAAAAGACAAGAATAGCCAAGAGAGTATTCGATTAGAGATATCTGAATTTAATTCAGATGGTTCTTGCAATTCAGAATTAGAAGGAAAAAAATTCAAAGTTTTTGGTGCTATTCCTGGTGAAATAGTATTAGTAAATATTGTTAAAGAATTTTCAGATTTTACAGTAGTAAATGTATCTAAAGTTTTAAAAAGTTCTCCTAATAGAATAGAACCTCCTTGTGAATTTTATTTATTATGTAGTGGTTGCCAATTTCAACATCTAGATTATGAATTTCAATTAAAATTAAAAACAAAAATTGTGACTGAAGAAATTTTAAAAAATGAAAATTTCAAACACGTAGAAATTTTAAATACTATTAGAAGCGATAAGTTATATCATTATAGAAATCATGCTAGATTCACAATATCTAAAAAACCTCCTTTAAGAGGAAATTTGGGATTTGTTAATAAATTTTCTAGAAAAATTTTCAAGATTAATAAATGTTTACTTATGGATCATAAAATAAATTATTTAATTAAATTAATACAAGGAAAATTAATAGGAATGTCTCAATTATCAATAAGGGTTGGAGCTAATTCTGGTTTTGCATTAATTCAACCTGATTTTCAAGATATTTTTTCTGAAATAAAATCGGGTCAGAAAAAAATAACAGAATATTTTCTTGGAAATCCTTTTCGTATAGGTTCTCCATCATTTTTTCAAGTTAATACAAAACAAGCAGAAAAGTTGTCAGAATTATTAGTCGAACATCTTAGTCTTGATGGTTCTGAGATGGTACTGGATACATATTGTGGTGTTGGTGTTTTTTCTGTTTTATTAGCACCTTTTGTTAAAAATGTTGTTGGAATTGAGATCTCAGATTCTGCTATTGAAGATGCTATTTTTAATTCACGACATCTTGATAATGTGGAATTTATTAAAGATTCTACAGAAGAAGCTTTGAAAAAATTAGATTTTCATCCAGATATAGTAATTTTAGATCCTCCAAGATCTGGTTGTAAGAAAAATGTATTAGATTCTCTGAAATTAATTAAACCAAAGAAAATATTAATGATATCATGTGACCTTGAATCTTTTATGAGAGATACTGAGATTTTATGTATGAATGATTATCAATTAAAACTTGTTCAACCGGTTGATATGTTTCCAAATACTAAACATATAGAAATTTTTGGAGTTTTAGAAAAATTAAACTAAATATAAGGATTATTAGTGAATATTTTAGGAATAGGTGCCTTTGAAGTTCTTGTCATTTTTTTGGTGGCTTTTTTAATATTGGGCCCTGAAAAAATGAGTTTATTTTCAAAGAAATTTGGAAAATTTGTAAAGAAAATTAGGGATGAAAAAGAAGAGTTTTCCTCAATAATTGATAAATCTGTAAATGATATAAATGAGGATATAAATATTCAAAATCCATTTAAATATGACAAAAAAAATAATAAAGAAAAAGGTCAAGATAATTAACTCTGATATAGATAAAACTTCAAACAAGAATTTAGAAAAAAATATGAAAGCTGATAATTTGTCTTTTAAGGGACATTTTTTAGAACTTAAAAAAAGAATTATTATCTCTATTTCATTGCTTTCGTTGTTTACAATTTTAGGATTTATTTTTCATCGTTGGATTATTGGTCTTCTTTTGAATCAATCTTTCGGAATTAATGAATTTACTGGTGGTCAGCCAGTTTTTACGAATATTACTGAATTTTGGTCTGTAGTAATGAGAGTTTCTATTCTTACAGGTGTAATTTTATCTATTCCTTTTATTACTTATCAGACAATGATTTTTATAATTCCTGGATTGAAAGAAAAAGAAAAAAAATATGTTTATATTTTTCTTCCACTTATGGTGATTTCTTTTTATATTGGAGCTACTTTTGGGTATTTTATTCTTGTTCCTCCCGCAATTAGATTTCTGGTGCTTTTTGGAGGAGATTTGGCAGTACCATTAATCAGAATAGGTTCTTATATACAGTTAGTAATAAGTTTAATGTTTTGGATGGGGATAGTTTTTCAAGTGCCTACAGTAGTATTTTTATTGTCGAAATTGAAAATTGTTCCCATAGAAGTATTTGCACGTTTTAGAAAATGGTTTATTGTTATTTCGTTTATTTTGGGAGCTTTTATTACGCCTACTTTTGATCCTATTAATCAAACATTAGTTGCTTTACCAATAGTTATTTTATATGAAATAGGATATTGGATATCTCGATTAACCAGTAGAAAATAAGTTTATTTTTTTTCTTCTTGAGATTTCTCTTCTTCTTCTTTGCCTGATAATGCTTTTTTAAATTGTCTAATACCCTTTCCTAATCCTGATCCTACTTCGGGGAGTCGTCCTATTCCGAATATTATCATTACTACTACAAGTATTAATAAAATCTCTGGCCATCCCATTCCTCTTAAAAAATTCATAAATTACTGCCTCTGTTTAATGTTGAACTATTAATATAAGTTTTTCAAAATAAATTGAATAGTTCAAGTTTTATTAAGTATTAAATGATCTTAATAATCCTAAAACTTTGCCCTCAATTTTAATATTTGAAGCTTTTTGGGTAATCGGTAAATATTCTGGGTTGCTAGGAATTAATTTAACTTCATTTTTATCTTTGTTAAAACTTATTCTTTTTAAGGTGCCAGAATTTTCATCAATTATTTTAATTACTCCAATGTGATTCGAGTTAATTTCATTAGGGTCTACAATTTTTTCTGCAATTATGACATCTCCATCACTTATCATATCTCCTGTCATAGAATCACCTTTTACTTCAAGAGCAAATATATTTTTATTTTTTGGAAACCAATCTATAGGAATTTCTATTTCTTCTTCATAATCTATGTTGATGTCTTCAGGAATTTCTAATGGTTCTCCTGCTGCAATTATACCTATTAAAGGAATACTTATAAGTTGTCCTTTATTTAATTGATTATTTACTATTCCTCTAGATTTATTAGATTTATGTTCTAAATAGCCTTTCTTTTTCAGGGCTTCAATATTATAGGAAACAACTGATGTTGAACTAATATTACAAGATTTTTGAATTTCTCTTATTGTAGGAGGAAAACCTTCATCAACTAAAAATTGATTGATGAAGTTAAGTATGTCTTGCTGTCTTTCAGATAACATTTTTATAATATTTTTTTATTTGATTCAAAAATAGCAAAGACAATATTTTCAGTCAATCAATGGATGTCTTATTAAATTATTTTTTATTTGAAGCTCTATCTAATGTAGCTACAAGACGGGATTTTCTTCTCCCTGCATTATTTTTGTGTATTACTCCTTTTTGGGCAGCTTTATCTAAAGATTGAATTGCCTTTTTTACACTTATAGTAGTTTTTTCTGAAGAAGGATCTTCTGTAATAGCTTTCTTTGCTTCTTTAATTGCATTTCTTGCTTTTGAAGAAATTGTTTTATTATATTCTTGATTTTTTAATTGTTTTCTATGACTTTTTTTACTGGGCATAATTCACCGTTTTAATTTAATCTTTGTATATTTCTAACTCCTGAAATAGCTTCGATCCTAGAGTATATTCTACTTAGCTGTTCAATTCCACTAGTAAAAACAGTAAATTGAATTTTAGTAAGTTTTCCATAATCAGTAGATTGTAGAAAATTGATATTTATATTTTCACTAGATACTACAGAAGTTATATCTCTTAATAAACCTATTCTATCATCTGCGTCAACTTGTATCTTTACTTGTAATGTTTGGCTATTAGTCCCCCAAACAACATTAACTATTCTTTCTGGTTCTCTAGAGTATCTTAAAAGATTACAATTGGATACATGAACTGATACTGTTTTTTTTCTTGTTAAATATCCTTGTATTTCTTGACCAAAAGTAGGATTACAGCATTTCGATATTTTATTTGGAAGATTATTAAATCCCATTACTATTACATTAGGCGATGAATTGTTTTGATCATTTTTTGATGATGTGTTTAGATATTTTTTTTCTATTGATTTTGCTAATTGAGCAATTGAAATTTCACCAGATCCAAGTTGTTCAGCTAAGTCTGAAAAATTATCGAACCCAGGTAATATAGATATTTCTTTTGAATTTATTTTGAATCCTAATTTATTTGATTCTTTCTTTATGATTCTAGTGCCTCTTGATATATTAGATTCTCTTTCTTGTTTTCTGAACCATTGTCTTATCTTCAATTTTGCTTTACTTGTATTAACAAATTGTAAATCTGGATTCAGCCAATCTAATCTTGGCCCACGAGGATTTTTTGATTTTCTTATTTCTACAGTATCTCCATTTTTTAAGGGGGTTTCCAAAGAAACTGTTTTACCATTTATTAATGAAGATACACAATCATGTCCCAGTTCTGTATGTACTTCATATGCAAAATCTAATGGAGTAGCCCCAACAGGAAGATTTTTTATTTCTCCTTTAGGCGTATATATAAATACTTGATCTCCTAAGACATCTTTTTTTATAGAATCTACATAGTCTATATCTTTTTCAACATCTACTTGTCTATCCAGAAGTTGTTTAAACCAATTCATCTTGGAATCATATTTGTCATCTATTGATTCATTATCTTCTTCTTTATATGCCCAGTGAGCAGCGATTCCTTCTTCAGCAGTTAAATGCATATCTTCAGTTTTAATTTGAATCTCTACTGGATATCCGTCAAAACACATTACCGTAGTGTGGAGAGACTGATACATACTGTCTTTGGGGTTTGCTATATAATCATCGAATTCTCCTGGGACTGGTTTCCATAGATTATGTACCACTCCTAATGTTGTGTAACACTCAGAAATATTATTAACTATAATTCTTAAAGCTATTAAGTCATAAATCTCATCAAATTTTTTGCCTTGATGTGAATATTTTTCTATTTTTTTAAAAATACTGTATAAATGCTTTGGCCTTCCATGTATACTTCCTGAAATTTTTGATTTTTCAAGATTTATTTGTAGGTCTTTTATAACTTTATTTACATATAATTCTCTTTTAGTTCTTTTTCTTGCTATTAGCCTAGAAGTCATCTTATATTTTTTTGGCATTAGATATTTAAATGCTTGATCTTCAAGCCTCCATTTCATATTCCACATTCCTAATCTGTGTGCTAAAGGAGCATATATATCCAAAGTTTCTTGTGCTATTCTTTTTTGATTTTCATGCTCTAAGGCATCTAAAGTTAACATGTTATGTAATCTGTCTGCCAGTTTAATTAATACTACTCTAACGTCGTCAGACATAGCAGTTAATATTTTTCTAACATTTGCAGCTCTTAATTGTTCTGTATCTAATATATTTATTTTGCTATTATTTTTTTCAATCTTAAGTTTTGTTACACCATCTACTAAATTTGCTACATGAGATCCAAATTTTGAATTAATTTCTTCTTTAGTTATTCCACAATCTTCTATTACATCATGTAAAAGAGCTGCTGAAATTGTAGTACTATCCATTTTCATGTTCGCTAGGTATAGTGCAGTGGAGATTGGATGATTTATAAATGGATCTCCTGACTTTCTAAATTGATTTTTGTGATTTTTTTCTGCAAAAAATAATGCTTCTTTAACAAAATCAAGTTTAGTTTTAGAAAGATATCCTTTAAGTTGTTTTAATAGAATATTAGTTTGCATATTTCCTCTAAAGAAATTTTCTCTAATATTCTATTTCAAATCAAGTATATAAAGAAATTAATTTGAATTTGGTTTTTCAGGTATTCCTGGAAATGGTACTTGAGAAGCGTATTTTCCTAAATGATTTACTAATTGAATAGGAATTCCAAAAATCTCTTCTTGTAAATTTTTATGAGAAATTTTCATAAAATTTGAACCATCTGTACAAATGAATTTTATTTTTTGAGTAGAATTTTTAGTAATAAATTCTAGTTCCATTAAGAATTCGCATTCTTCACGAGTATTCTTAGATCCTATTACGTCTATATCAAGAAATTGAATAATAGGGGATATTTTATTTTCATCTTTTAATGTTTCTAATTCAAAATACTTTCCTTCTTTCAATCTTTTTAAAGTAATTTCTTCTGTTTTTGATAAATCCAATATTTTTACTATATTTATTGTGTTTTCTGGAAGATTTTTTTTACATTCAATGATATTTGTTCCATTTTCATCAGTATGCACTAAATATTCTTTATTGTTTCTTTCTATGAAATGAAGAGCCCATCCTGATGTTTCTGCTTGGGCGTAATATTTTCCTGGTTCTGGGCACCCCATTGCAGATGATGGCCATTGTTTTCTTTCGTACTTAAATAATTTCAAATTAATTGGTTTTATATTATAAAGGCTAGATAGATAAGCCATAGCTTTCCCTCCAATACTTGGTGGTTCGGGAGTGGATGTAGGAATAGGTGTAGGAGTAGGTGTGATTGTGGCTTCAGGAGTAGGTATAAATGTAGGACTAGGCTCTATTTTTAACTCTTCTTGAGTATTATTTTTGACAACTTTTTCATCTTCATTATTTTTAGAATTAAAAATATCTATCATCATTAGGGTGATTAGAAAAGTTCCGATGGTAATAATTAATGTTATATTTAGTATTTTTTTCAATGGATTCTTAGTTAAATTTCTTTTTTCCTAGTTTATCAGAGCAAATCTTAAGTGTCCTTTTATTTGTTGACTATTTGACTATAGAATAATATTTGATATTATATTGTTGATCAATTTAATCAACAATAATTTTAAATAAAAAAACATAGGTAAAAAACAAATGAATAAAATATTATTAAGTATGATTACTATATTTTCTATAGTTGTTATTTCATGTGGTAGTGCAGAGACTGAAGTTGTAGAGATTATAAAAGAAGTTCCAGTAGAAAAAGAAGTAATTAAAGAAGTTGAAGTAATTAAAGAAGTTCCTGTTGAAGTAATTGTTGAAAAGGAAGTGGTAGTAGAAAAAGAAGGAGAAACTAAAACAGTTGAAGTTGTAAAAGTAGTAGAGAGAGAAGTAGAAAAAGAAGTAGAAGTACCTGTTGAGAAAACATATGATACTTTGGTGATTTATTCTGGTAGAGGAGAGTCACTGGTAGGGCCCGTAATTCAGCAATTTTCTGAAGCTACTGGAATACCAGTTGAAGTAAAGTATGGAAAAACAGGGGCTTTAGCAGCAACTTTATTGGAAGAAGGCGCAATGTCTCCTGCTGATATTTATTTTGCTCAAGATCCTGGTGGTCTTGGTTCAGTAAATACTATCTTATCTTCATTGTCTGATGAAATAACTTCATTAGGTCCTAATTGGGCTAATGCTCCAGATAATAAATGGGTAGGAATATCAGGTAGGGGAAGAGTAGTTGTATATAACAATGAGGCAATTACTGATCCTGCTACACAATTACCTGATGATATATATGATTTTGTTGATTCAAAATGGAAAGACAAAATTGGATGGGCTCCAACAAATGGATCATTCCAAGCTATGGTTACTGGAATGAGAATTATATGGGGAGAACAAAAAACCGAACAGTGGCTGGAAGGAATTATGGCTAATAATCCCAAAGTATATGCAAAAAATACACCTACAGTAGCTGCAACTGCTGCTGGAGAAGTAGAGGTGGGATTTGTAAATCATTATTATTTACATAGGTTCATGGCAGAAGAAGGAGAAACATTTGCTGCAAGAAATTATTTCTTACCAGGTGGTGGCCCAGGATCAATTGTTTTAGTGGCAGGTGCAGGAATTCTAGATGTTTCTGATAATAAAGATGCAGCAGAGGCATTTCTAAAATTCATGCTTTCTCCTGCTGCTCAAGGTTATTTTGCTAATCAAACTTATGAATATCCTTTAGTAGATGGTGTAAAGAAATCTAGGCTTTTACCTGATTTAGAAACTTTAAATACTCCTGAAATAGATATTTCTAATTTAGGAGATTTAGAAAATACTCAAGAATTGCTAAGGAAAGTGGGGGCACTTCCTTAAACAATAAAACAACATTACACACTTTTTAATACGCACAACTCCAGTTTTAAACTGGAGTTTGTGTTTTGAGTAAACGTAAAAAAATATAGAATGTCATTTATATTTAAATTAATAAAAATAATTTTTATCGATTAATGAAAATAAATATTGATATTGGCCAAACTTTTCTTAGTATATTTTCTTTATTTATAATTTTTATAGTTTCTATTCCTTTGGTTTATCTAGTTGTTAGAGTCTTAGGAAATGATGGAAATGTATTAGATTTAATTTTCAGAAGAAGGATTTATGAGATTATTATAAGAACTTTAACTCTTGTATTTTCTGTAACTATACTTTCATTAATTATTGCTTTAACTTTATCTTGGATTATTGAGAGAACTGATATTCCTTGGAAAAAATTTTTTACAATTTTATCTGTTTTACCTATAGTTTTTCCTAGTTATGTAGCTGGAATGATTTTTGTTGATTTCTTAGGTCCTAAAGGTAGAATTCAAGGATGGCTTGAACCTCTTGGTGTAGATCAATTACCTGAAATTTATGGTTTCTGGGGATCTACAATACTTCTTTCTTTGTTGTCTTATCCATATTTGTTTTTAATTATTAGATCTTCTTTGAATAGAATAGATGCTAATTTAGAAGAAGCTTCAAATGTTTTAGGTAAAAATGGGGTAAAAACTTTTATTTTAGTTACTCTTCCACTTTTAAGACCAGCAATAAGTTCAGGTTGTATTCTAGTAGCACTTTATACCCTTAGTGATTTTGGAGCAGTATCTTTATTACGTTATGAGACTTTTACTTGGGCAATTATGACTCAATATGAATCATCATTTAATAGGGTAGTTGCAGCGTCTTTTTCATTGGTTCTTGTTTTATTTGCTTTTTTAATTTTAATTTTAGATGGTCTAATAGTTAAATCGAAAAATTATTATGTTTCTGGAATTTCTGGAACGTCAAGAAAAGCCAAATTAATTAAATTAAATTTATCGAGTAAGATTTTTTCAGTTTTTATTATATTTTTTATCATATTTTTTTCAGTTTTTTTCCCTTTTTATGGATTAACTTATTGGCTTATAAGAGGCGCAATTGCAGGTGAGATAATAAATTTTAATTGGTTACTAGTATGGAATTCTATGTCAGTTTCTTTTTTGGCTGCCATTTCTTGTGTTTTTTGCTCTTTAATGATTTCTTTATTAATCGTCAAATACAATAATAAAATTGGTATATTAACTGAAAAAATTTCTTACTTGGGTTTTGGTTTACCTGGAATAGCTATAGCCTTAGGAGTAATATTCGTAGGACTAAAATTAATTTCACCATTATATCAAACTATCGCATTACTGATTTTAGGATATATTATTCTTTTTCTTCCTGTCACGATTGGTGCAATAAAATCATCTATGTTGCATATAAATCCACATATTGAAGAAGCCTCGAGAAGTTTAGGTTTTAAAATGTGGTATACAACTTTAAAGATCACGATTCCTATAATTATTTCAGGAGTTTTAGCTGGAGGAATACTAGTTTTTATGCTTACTATGAAAGAGTTGCCAGCTACTATGATACTTGCTCCTTTGGGATTTGAGACTCTTTCTACTTCGATATGGTCTTATTCGTCTGAAGCATTTTTTGCAAAATCAGCTTTCCCTTCTATGTTATTGGTTTTGATATCTGGCCCTTTTACTGCATATCTAGCTTTTAGAGGATATACTATCTCAGATAAACCTGTTAAGGAGAATTTGAATGTTCGAAGATAATAAGACTATTGGTTCATATCATTCTGATTTTGAGAAAGAAAAAGGTCTTATAGAAGTTGAGAATCTAAAATGTAGTTATCCTCCTTTTGATCAGATTGTATTAGATGATCTTTCTCTAGTAATCAATTCAGGTGAATTCGTAACAATTTTAGGACATAGTGGTTCTGGAAAAACTACTTTATTAAGATCATTGGCTGGTTTTGAAATAATTCAAGAAGGCTACATTAGAATAAATGGAATCTTAGCATCTACTAGTTGGACTCATTTACCTCCTGAGAAGAGGAAAATAGGATTTATATTTCAAGATTACGCACTTTTTCCTCATCTTACTGTAAGGCAAAATATATCTTTTGGAATAGTCGGAAATAAAAATTATAAAAAGAAACGTGAAAATTACATTTTAGATCTGATTGGTTTAAAAAAACAGGATAATAGATATCCTCATCAGTTATCTGGTGGGCAACAACAGAGAGTAGCTTTAGGAAGAGCTTTAGCACCTAATCCTGTAGCTATTTTAATGGACGAACCATTTAGTAACCTCGATCGTCAACTTAGATCATCTTTGAGTCGAGAAGTTAGAGATATTATCAAATCTTCTGGAATAACAGCAATTCTTGTGACTCATGATAGAGAAGAAGCTATGGTTTTATCTGATCGTGTGGGTGTTTTAGTAGATGGAAAATTAATTCAAATATCTGAACCTGAAAAACTTTATCGTTTTCCTGCCTCTTTGGAGGTATCTAGGATGATTTCAGAAACGAGATTAATTCAAGGTATAGTTCAGAAAAGACATATAAATACTGAAATTGGTAAAATTTCAATAGAGAAAATTCAATCTGGTAATTCAACTTTTAATGAGGGATCATCAATAATAGCATCTTTAAGACCCGAAGATCTTACTATCAAGAAAAGTAATTCTGAGACACATGGCACAATAGTAAGAAAGGAATTTTCTGGAAATAATTTGATTTACTGTGTTGAATTGAAATCGGGAGATTTTTTGCATGTTGATAATTTTAATAGAATTGATTCTTTAGATGAGGGAGAACATGTAAGTTTAGATTTTTCATTGAGGAATCCAATTTCAGTTTTTCCAAAGTAATCAATCTCTAAGAATTTTTTTTACAGTTTCAATACTTTGAAGGGAGAAAATTAGTGGAAGTGCAAGAAATATGGTTATACCTAAAAAGAAGAATGCAAACCTGTAGCTTCCAGTGAAGTCAAAAGCTAAACCTGCAAAAATTGGACCAATAGCACTAAATATAGCACCAATTGTACTGGTGAGCCCAACAATAGTTCCATAATTTTTTCTTCCAAAATAATCTCCTAATATAGCTAATCTTAAAGGAATTGATGATCCGAATCCTAAACCCCAACATAATGCAAAAGTAGGTACAAGATACTTACTATCGAATACAAGATTCCCAATTTGAAAATTAACTAAAGCAAGCGAAAATGCTCCAATTGTTAATAAAGAGAAAGATAAGATCATCATTTTTTTTGAAGAAATTTTTTCCCCTATTACTCCTATAGATAATCTTCCAACTAAATCTCCAAGAGCTAAACCGGCTATAGATAATCCTGCTACATAAATCGACACTCCGAAATTTGTTAATGCAGGCATATGCAATAAATTTGTTGATGTTACAAGTTGAGCAAAAGCTAAAACTAAAGAGAATTGCCAAAAAAACCTTGTTTTTAATATTTTTTTTACTGAAAATTCATTTTTATTTCTTAATATTTTGGGATCTTCATTTTTGTCATCAATTAATTTATTTCCATCTGGAGAGAGACCATACTGTTCAGGATGATGTCTCATAAATGAAGCAGAGATAAAACCTATTAACCAGAAACCAATTCCTACTCCAAAAATCACATCTCGCCAACCAAAATTTTCTATCGATGTAACTAATAATGGAACAGCAAATCCTCCTGCTCCTGAAGCTGACATGAGAATAGATAATGCTAATTTTCTTTTACGATTGAACCAATCTCCAACAGTAGCTACTAAAACTATAAAAGTGCCAAAAGACATACCTATTGTTAACAAGCTTATAGTGGCATAAAAATGCCATAATGTTGTAATTTTACTCATAAGAATAAAACTTAAGCCTGTCACAAAAACACCAAAAAACATTACCTTTCGAGGGCCAAATTTTTCTAGAAGAATACCAACAAAAGGAGATATCATTCCTCCTTCAGTTCTTTGTAAAGATAATGCTCCAGCAGTTGCACCTCTACTCCATCCAAAAGTTTCTACAATGGGGTCAAAAAAGGCTGTAAATCCTCTCCAAAAGACTAAAGATGTATATCCTTGAATGGCTGATCCTGCGCCTACTATCCACCAACCATAGAATATACTCGATCTTTGATTATTTTTATTTGATTCTTTTTTTAATGTTGTTTTGATTTTATAAACCCATTATTCCATATCCGGCATCTACTGGTATTACAGCTCCTGTTATACCAGTAGAAAGGTTACTTAATAGAAATAAACAAGTATTGGCTACTTCTTCATGAGTAATATTTCTTTTAAGTGGAGATTTATTAGCATGAATATTTCTCATATCGTTAAATCCAGGAATACTTCTTGCAGCTAAAGTAGGAAGTGGTCCTGCAGAAACTGCATTCACTCGAATTTTTTTCTCTCCATATTCATAAGCTAATTGTTTCATAGAGTTTTCTAATGCTGCTTTTGCAGTCCCCATAATATTGTATCCAGGGTAAACTTTATTTGCTGCTTCAAATGATATTGTTAATATTGACCCACCATCCTTATTAATATAATTAGCAGCGTGTTTTGCAATAGGGATTAATGTATAGGCACTTACTTCAAGAGCAGTTCTGAAACCATCTAAGCTTGTTTCAGAGAAATTTCCTCCGAGATCTTCTCTTTGTGCAAAAGCGATACTATGCACAACGAAATCAATAGGTCCAGATTTAGAAACTTTTTTAAAAACTTCTTCTATTTGATTCTCATCTAAAGCATCACATTCAAGCAATTCTATTGGGTTCATATCTTTTACTGCTTTAGAAACTGGAGCTTTCAATCTTTCATTTTGATATGTAAAAGCTAGACTGGCTCCATTTTCGCTTAGAGATTTTGATATTGTCCATGCGATACTTCTAGAATTTGCTACTCCAAATATTATTCCTCTTTTATTTGTAAAATCCATTTTTCTCCTTTTACCAGTTTGTTATTGATCCATCTGTTCTCTGAAGATGTGTAGCTTCCCAATATTTGAATTCTAGTTCTTTAATAATTTCTTCGTTTACATCTACGCCTAGTCCAGGGGTAGAAGGCACTGGATACATAGCTCCTTTGAGTTTAACTTGTTGTGTAAAGATATCATCATTATCACTTCCAAGTTTTTCACTAGGTGTGTTTCTTGCTTCCAACCAAGAAAAATTTGGAATTGCTGCCCCTAAATGTACTGAGGCTGCAGTACATATAGGACCTAGAGGGTTGTGTGGCATTAAATCTATATAATGTGCTTCACACCATCCAGCTACTTTTAAAGATTCTGTGAATCCTCCAACATTACAAATATCAAGCCTAGCAAATTGAGTGATATCATTTTCTATGTAGGGTAAAAATTGCCATTTTGAAGCAAACTCTTCTCCAATTGCAAAAGGAATAGATGTCATTCTTCTAAGCGATTGATAAGAGGTTGGGTTTTCATCTCTTATAGGTTCTTCTAGAAAATCTATGGTTCCAGGTGGCATTTTGTTACAAAAGGAAGCAGCCTCTGCTACGTTAAGCCTATGGTGCATATCTACTCCTAAGACAATTTCATTTCCTAATTCTGCTCTTGCTTTTGTTAACCACTCTGCAGTTTCAGATAAAGCTTCTCTTGGTTCATAGATTATTTCTGAATGATCTGGCTTTTGAGAAGGAGATAGTCTTATGCACTTCCAGTCTTTTTCTATTAACTCTTTCGACAAGTCAATCATTCTTTCCCCGGGGGGAACAGCAGTAGATGCAAATGCAGGCACAAAATCCCTTTGTTTACCTCCTATCAATTCATAAACAGGAACATTTAAAGCTTTTGCTTTAATATCATGAAGTGCAATATCTATTGCTGACATAGCTGCCGTTATAACTCTGCCACCTTCAAAATATTGACTTCTGTAAATTTCTTGCCATATTCTTCCTATTTTGAAAGGATCTTTTCCTTTAAGGAAATTTTCGAAATGTAATAATATAGATTTTACCGCTAATTCTCTACTAGATAATCCAGATTCTCCCCAACCATAAATATCTTTATTAGTTTCTATTTTTACTAAAAGTTGATTACGATGACCTATCCAAACTGGATATGCTTTAATAGATTTGATTTTTAAGTCCATTTTTTTCCTATTATTTTTTGATAGTTTTGAATTGTGATTTTAATATACATTTTTTTGTTGAATCACAGGATTTTAAAATTATTACGTTAATCAATGGCGGACGGAGAGGGATTCGAACCCCCGGTACGCATAACGCACAACGGTTTTCAAGACCGCCGCCTTAAACCACTCAGCCATCCGTCCTTTTGTTTGATTAACTAGAAAATTATATTTTCAGTATTAATAATTGTCTAATATAAATATTATATTACTAATAGATTTAAATAATTTGTTCATAATTTTTTATTGAAAGGAAAAATATTTAAAATGAAAGCTTTGATTCTAGTTGGTGGAGAAGGAAAGAGATTATGGCCAAAAACAGAGATGATTCCTAAGCCTATGGTTCAAATTCTTAATAAGCCAATTGTTTATTATCAGATCGAATGGTTAAAAAAATATGGATTAGAAGAAATAATATTTTTAACGGGGTACAAAAATTATTCATTTAAAGAATATTTTGGCAATGTAGATTTAGATGGTCTAAAAATAAAATATTCTCATGAAGACTCTCCTTTAGGAAGAGGAGGAGCGATAAAAAATGCTATTAATAAATTCAATTTACATCGTGAAAATTTAGTGATTACTAATGGAGATGTGTTAACAGATCTATCTTTAGATAAAATGATGAAATTTCATTTTGAAAATTCTGTTTTAGTTACTTTAATGTCAGTTCCATATCGATCTCAATCTGGGATAGTCAAGGTTGACGAGAATGATAATGTCATTGAATTTTCTGAGAAAACGAAATTACCATTTTGGATT
Organism: Chloroflexota bacterium; assembly: GCA_002721615.1. Lineage (GTDB taxonomy): Bacteria > Chloroflexota > Dehalococcoidia > Lucifugimonadales > Lucifugimonadaceae. The sequence goes on along the minus strand of PBKW01000011.1, from coordinate 51,931 downwards.
AATGGGGGTATTTATATCTCTGGTCCTGATTTTTTCAATTATTTACCTGAAAAAGGAGATCATGAAGTAGAAACTTTTCCAAAATTAGCTAAATTAAATCAACTTAAGGCATTTAGAACTACTCAAAATTGGATTTCTATAGATACTATGAAAGATTTAGATGATTGTGAAGAATTTATAAAAACTTATTTTTAGTTACTTTAATTCTCCCCAAGATTTTGCAATATTTATATCAATAGTTAATGGAACACTAAGGTTTAAAGAATTGGGCATGATTTTTGTTAGAATTTCTTTTAAACGATTTAATTCATTCTTAGGAGCTTCAAAGATCAATTCATCATGTACTTGTATGATCATTTTAGATTTTAAATTAAGACTTTTTATTTCTTCATCTATTTTAATCATTGCAATCTTAATGATATCCGCGGAACTACCCTGAATTGGCATATTTATTGCCATTCTTTCAGAAGCTGTACGAGAATGAAAATTAGGGGAAGTTATTTCAGGAAGAAGTCTTCTTCTACCAGTAATAGTTTCTACGTATTTATTTATCTTTGCAAAGTCAATTACTTGATCTATATAGTTTTTTATTCCTGGATATTTACCAAAATATAAATCTATAAATTTTTTCCCATCTTCTCTTGATAAATCTGTTTGCCTAGATACGCCATGGGGGCTCAATCCATAGATAACTCCAAAATTTAAAATCTTAGCTATTCGTCTTTGTTCTTTTGAAACGGAATTTGTTTCATACATTATTTTTGCAGTTGCATCATGTATATCCTCATTATTTCTGAATGCTTGTAGTAGACTAGGTTCTTTTGATAAATGAGCTAGTATTTTTAACTCTATTTGAGAATAATCTGCTGATAATAACAAATGATTATTTTTATTATTTGATTCAAAAGCTTTTCTGACTTCATTTCCTATTTTTGTTCTTACTGGAATATTTTGTAAATTGGGATTTGTGCTAGATAAGCGTCCTGTTGAAGTGCCAGCCTGATTAAAATAAGTATGAATTCTTCCAGTTTTTTTGTTGATTAATTCAGGGATACTATCTGCATAAGTTGATTTGATTTTTGAAAATTCTCTATGATCTAGAACAATTTTTATTAGTTCTCTAGCTTTTTTTTCAATAGATTTGTTGTTTAATATTTCCTCAAGAGTATTAGCGTCCATAGTATAACCAGTTTTAGTTTTTTTAGTTGGAGGTACTCCTAGGTTTTCAATAAGAATTTTTCCTAATTGTTGGCTTGATCTAAGATTTATTTCTTCTCCTAATATTGTTTTTGTTTTTTGTTCTAAAAAATTAATTTTTTCATTTAATAATTTTGATAATATATTTAATTTCTCTATATTTACTGATACGCCTGCTTTTTGCATTTTTACAATCACTGGTACTAGAGGCATTTCAATATTATTCATTACATCTAACAACCCATTTTTTTCTAACTCTTTTTCAAAAACGTTTTTTAGTTTCAAAGTAATATCAGAGTCAGCGCAGGAATATAAAGTTGCATCTTTAATTGGAACGCTAGAGAATGATATTTGGTCCTTTCCTTTACCAATTAAATTTTCTATTGGAGTCATTTCTTGATTAAATTCTTCAAGACAAAGATTACTTAAACTAATAGATCTTTTGCCAAGTAAATTCGCTGCTATCATAGTGTCAAATGTGACTTTATTTATTTCAAATCCGTTATTAATTAAAACTGACATATCAAAATTAGAATTGTGTGCGATTTTTTCAATTGTTTGATCTTGAAAAATTTCTTTTACTAACTTTAGGTTCTCTGGAGAAATATTGTTATTTTCCTCATGATTTATAGGTAAATACCAAGCAGAATTAGGTTTAATAGATATTGAAATCCCTACTAAATTAGAGTCAAAAGGTTTTATAGAAGATGTTTCAGTATCAAAACTGAATATTCCTTTAGATTTAATATCATTAATTATTGAATGTATTTTTTTGTCTGTGTTTACCGTAATATATTCAAGTGAATTTTTCAGATCAATTTTAAATATTTTACTATTTTCAACATTTTTTGATGGAATTCTATTAACCAAAGAAATTAATTCTAGTGCAGTTAATTCTTTGATTACTTCTTCTCTGTTAAAAGATCCGAATTTTGATTCTGTTAGATTAAAAAAATTTGGAATTTTTCTGAAAATAGTAGCTAACTCTCTTGATTTAAATGCTTCTTCCTTATACTCAATAAGCAAAGATTGAATTCTTTTAGCACCACGAATATTTAAATTTTCAATGTGGGTGATATTCTTATATATATCTTCTAAATTTTGATATTTTCTTAAAAGTGTATTTGCAGCCTTCTTCCCAATTCCAGGTATGCCTTTAATATTGTCAGATGCATCTCCAGCAAGACCTTTATAATCAGGGATACTTTTCGGTGTTAATCCTTCAAAATCTTTTTCTTTAGAAAATGTAATTTTATCTATGTTTCTATCCATAGATCTGGGGTTTGGACTGGAATACCAAATATGAGTGTTGTCATTTATTAATTGAAATAAATCTTTGTCTCCAGTTACTATGATATTTTCAAAATTATCTTTAGAACTGACTGAGGTTATAGTGCCAATTAAATCATCAGCTTCATATTTTTCTATTGAATAAATTGGGATCCTCATAGATTTTAGAACTTTTTCTAGTAGGGGAATTTGTTTTTTAAATTCTGGTGGCGCAGGATCTCTGTTTGCTTTATATTCAGGATATAATTCATGTCTGAATGTTGGTCCTTTAGGATCTAGAGTAATAATTAAATGAGTAGGTTGATGGACTGAAATTAATTTGAAGAGACTTGATAGAAATCCGAATATTATAGAAGTGTTTATACCTTTTGAGGAAAGTCTTTCAGGTATTGAAAACCATGCTCTGAAGATCATTGCATGACCATCAATAATAAGTAATTTGTTTTTTATACTCTTAGTTTCCATTTTTTATAATTCTTTTTATTAGAATTATATATTCTAGAAACTAATTAAAGAAATTAGTTAACTTCAACTTCACTTTCATCAAGCATTTCTATTCCTTTTCTTACCTGACCTAGTGTAGTAGAAATTCTTTCTTCAAGAGAAAATAAAACTTCACGTGCATATGCATCTGCACCATTTCTGGTTTTCATAGAATGATCTTGAGCTTCATTTAAAATATTAGTAGCTTTTCTTTCAGTATCTTGTTTTGATAATTCTGCTTTTTCTGCTATAGATTTTGATTCTTCTTCTGAATCTAATATAATTCTTTCAGATTGTTCATGAGCTTTTGTAATGATTTCTTCTTTTTGAACTAATTTTTCAGCTTGTTCATTAGCTTTCATTATTATTTCTTCTGCTTTTTCTTCAGCATTTCTTCTAATTTTTTCAGCTTCTGAATCAGCATATATTCTTTTTCTACTAGCTTCTTCTTCAGCTTGTTCAATGATAGATTCTTTCTGTCTCACAATTATTTCAGATTCATCTAATGAATTTGGAATCATAGAATTAATTGATTTAATTATTTCAACACATTCTTCAATATTTATTAAAGATCTGTTAGTACCTTTAACTTTGTGAGAAACTAAATAGTTTTCTAATTTATCTAAATTTTCTTTTACAGTCATATGACCTCCTAATTTTGTTTAAATATCTGTTAGTTTTTTATTAATTGATTTTTGGACTTTTTCTGTTACTAGATTGCTTACATCTCCTCCTAACATACTTATTTCTTTAACTCTACTTGAACTTATAAACTGATGATTAATGCTGGATATTAAGCATACTAGTTCTATATCAGGGTTTATTTGTCTATTCATCAGAGCCATTTCTCTTTCATATTCGAAGTCATTACCTATTCTTAATCCTCTAATAATTACAGATGCTCCAACCTTTTCAGCAAATTTTACAGTTAAACCTGAATAAGGCATGATCTTTACATTAGAATTAGATATTGTTTTAACAGAATCCTCTATAAGTTCTATTCTTTCATTTGTATCAAACATTAAATTTTTATTAGATTCTTTATAAACTCCAATTGTAATTTCATCGAATATTTGAGATCCTCGTTGAATGATGTCAAAATGTCCTTTTGTTATTGGATCAAAAGTACCTGGAAAAATAGCTTTTACCAATTAAACCCCCTCTAATTTAAATATTGTGATAGATGAATCACCATAATTTTTTGATTTTATATTTGAAAGATTACCTATATTTTTTAAGGGTTTTTGATTTTTAGAATGTTCATAAAAAATTAAAGATTGATCGTGAAATAAATTATTTTTTTCTGCGAGGATTAATACTTCAGATATATTTTTATAATTGTAAGGAGGATCAGCAAATATAATATCGAATGGGCCTTCTATTTTTTTTACAGCTTTAATTGCATCTAGGCAAAACACTTTACTAGAATTTTGAAATTGTTTTTCTTCCAACTTTTTTTTTAACATTTTGAAGGTTTTTATATTTTTTTCAACAAATACACTGAATTTTGCTCCTCTATTAAGACATTCAATGCCTAAATTTCCAGTTCCTGCGTATAAATCGAGGATTTTTTGATTCTTCACTCCTTCAGGGCCTATAAGAGAAAATATTGCTGATTTTACTTTTGATGTTGTAGGCCTTAAGGACTTATTTTTATTTTTAAAAATTGTTCACACTCGAATATTTTTCCAGTTATTTGTTATTACTGTGTTACATTATTTATGTGAATTGATATGTATTTCAATATAATAATTAAGCGATTTTACAGATTTTTATTAATTCAGGTATAAAAAAAGATTAAATTTCAATATAAAATATTTAAAATTAATTTAGTTTTACAAATAAATAATGTTTTTTAGATAGAAAAATGAAAAATAATAATATTGAACAAGATGAAAATAGATTAATTGAAGCTAGGAAAGCTAATTTAGAATCTCTTAGAAATTTAGGTATAAATCCTTATCCTTCTAAATTTCATAAAACTCATTCCACTCTTGAAGCTATAGACATGCTAGAAGACCTAGAGTTAAATTTCCAAGGAGAGAATATTAAAACAGAATCTGTAATTGTTGCTGGAAGGATAATAGCTTACAGAGGTCAAGGAAAAATTGTTTTTGTTGATTTAAAAGATGGTGATGGATCTATACAAATTGCTCTAAGATCAGATTTATTAAGTGATAAACATTTTGAAAGTTTAAAATTTATTGATATAGGAGATTTTGTTGGAATTGAAGGTGTTGTCTTTCGTACTAGAAGAGGAGAGCCTACTATAGAAGCTAAGAAAATAGATGTGTTGTGTAAATCAATTAGGCCATTGCCAGATAAATGGTCAGGATTGCAGGATACTGAAAAAAGGTACAGACAACGTTATTTAGATTTTATTTCTAACGATTCTTCAAAAGAAGTTGCTTTAGTAAAACCTAAAATTATTGCATCAATTAGAAAATTTTTGGAAAGAAAAAGTTTTATAGAAGTAGAAACTCCAATATTAGTTCCTGTAGCAGCAGGAGCAATGGCTAAACCATTTATAACAAAACATAATGCTTTGGATAGAGTTCTCTATCTTAGAATAGCTACTGAATTGAATTTAAAAAAGTTAATCGTTGCTGGGATAGATAAAGTGTTTGAGTTAGGAAGAATTTTCAGAAATGAAGGAATTGACCATCTTCATAATCCTGAATTTACAACTTTAGAGAGTTATGAAGCTTATTCTGATTATAATGATGTAATGAAAATGGTAGAAGAAATGGTAGCTAATGTTTCAGAGGATGTGAATGGTTCTAAAATAGTAAATGTTGGTGATGAAGTGATAGATCTAACTCCTCCTTGGGAGAGATTGAATTTAAGAGATGCTATAAAAAAATATTCTGGTATAGATTATCTTAAATGTAGATCACCTCAAGAATTAGAGAAAGAAATGAAATCTAGAGGAATTCACGTAGAACAAGGGTCAAATTGGGGCAGAATGTTGGATAAAGTAATTTCATATTCAGTAGAACCTAATTTGAGGCAACCATGTTTTCTTATAGATTACCCTGTGGAAATGTCCCCTTTAGCAAAAAAGAAAGAAGGTGAGGATAATATTGTTGAAAGATTTGAGGCATTTGTTTGTGGTGGAGAATTAGCTAATGCATTCACTGAATTAAATGATCCTATTGACCAAAGAAAAAGATTTGAAGATCAAGAAAATTTACGCAAGGAATCTGGAGATGATGAATTAGATAGGCTAGAAGAAGATTTTTTGATAGCTATAGAACACGGTATGCCTCCCACGGGAGGTTTAGGATTAGGAATTGATCGATTAGCGATGATAATTTCTGGAGCTAAATCAATAAGAGATGTGTTAATTTTCCCTCAATTAAAAACCTTACAAAATAAAAACGATGATTGATTTAAATAAATTAATTTCAAATTCTGAAAATATATTAGAGAGATTAGAATCAAGAGGTGAAGTAATTCCTTTAGATGATATAAAACAATTAGATTCTGAGAGGAAAGATTTAATTCAAAAATCTGACCAATTAAGAAGTTTTCGTAATTCTGAAAATAAGAGAATAGGAGTGTCTAAAGAAAAACCATCTTTGGAGCATATCAACAAAATGAGAGAGATCTCAGATAAATTAAATAATATTAATTCAAAACTAGATGATATAGAATCCGAGTTAAATCGATTGATGTTAGTAATCCCAAACGTTCCTTTAGAAGAAGTTCTAAATGGCAATGACGAAACTGATAATAAAGTAATTTTCACTAAAGAGGATGTAAAAAATATTAAAACAACTATTCCTCATTGGGACATAGCACCTAAGTTGGGGATTTTGGATATGGAGCAAGGAGTAAAATTAGCTGGGTCTAGATGGTATGTTTTAAAAGGTAAAGGAGCAATTCTTCAGAGAAGCTTAGTCGCATGGATGTTGGAGAAACATAATCAGAATGGATATCTTGAAATTGCCCCTCCTTTTTTAGTTAAAGAAGAAGTAATGGTAGGCTCAGGAAATTTGCCGAAATTTTCTGAGCTACTTTATAAAGATATTGAAGAAGATCTTTGGTTAATTCCTACCTCTGAGGTTGCATTGAATAGTCTATATTTTGGAGATATCATAAAAGAGGAATTACCATTAAAATTTGTCTCTCATTCTCAGTGTTTCAGACGAGAAAAAGCTGCTGCAGGAAGAGAAACTAGAGGGATAAAAAGAGTACATCAATTTGAAAAAGTTGAATTATTTCGATTTGAATTACCAGAAAGTTCTCGAAATGCTTTTGATGAAATGGTCAATGAGATTCAATTATTATGTGATGAGCTAGGGCTAATATATAGATCTGTGGAATTATGCACTGGTGATCTAGGATTTCAGTCTGCTAAAACTATAGATATAGAAGTTTGGGCTCAAGGCTCTGAAGATTGGTTAGAAGTTTCATCCATCTCAACTTGTACAGATTTTCAATCTAGAAGAACAAGAACTAGATATAAAAATGCAGGAGAAATAATTTTTCCTCATACCTTGAATGGATCTGCTTTGGCGATTCCGAGAATTTTGATAGCAATATTAGAAAATAATCTTCAAGATGATGGTTCAATTTTAGTCCCTAAAGTATTACAGAAATATACAGGATTTGAAAAAATTGATTAAAGCTAATTGAAGTTTTGCATAGTTTTTTGAATTCCATTAATTATCAAAGATTCTGAAACATCTTCTACTTTCAATATTGTTTCTTCTAAAATATTTTTTTCTGATTTTTTAAATTTTCCCAAAACATAATCTGTAGTAGGAGTTTTTCCCGGATTTTCTATTCCTATTCTTATTCTAATAAAATTGTCAGTGTTTAAGTGTTTAATGATAGATTTAAGTCCATTGTGACCCCCTGAGGATCCACCTTTTCTAATCCGTATTTTTCCTAAAGGTAAATTAATATCATCTGAAATAACAATCAAGTTTTCATTATTTATTTGATATTTATTTAAAATATGTTTTATTGGTGTTCCACTTCTATTCATAAAATTAAGGGGTTTGCATAAAAAAATATTATTATTATTTATTTTTAGTTTTGCTGTTGATGAATTGTATCTATGAGTAAAAGTGAGATTATTTTTTTCAGCAATGAAATTTATTGCTTGAAACCCTATATTATGACGTGTATCCTCATATTCTTTTCCTGGATTTCCTAATCCAACAATTATCCAGTTGAAAATTTCGTCATTGTTTGAAAAGTTATTTTTACCAAATATTTTATTAAAAAAGCTCATGATTATTTTTCATATCTATAAATTCTGATTCACTGATTATTGGTATATTAAAGTTTAAAGCTTGTTGAAGTTTTGATCCCGGGTTTTCTCCTGCAATTAAAAATGATGTTTGGGTAGAAACATTTGAGGAAGTTTTTCCACCTAATTCTTTTATTAGAGAGGTGATTTCATTTCTCGAAAAATTTTCTAATGTTCCAGTAATTACGAAAATTAATTCAGAAAAGAAAAATTTCGTGTTTTTTTGTAATGTTTTAGGTTCAACTCCTGCATCAATCAGGTTAAATATTAAATTGACGTTATTTTCTGATGATATCCAGGATATTAAACTTTCAGCAATTTTTTCTCCTATTCCTTTTAATTTTGTTAATTCTTCTTTTTTACAATTCACTAAGTTATCAATAGATTGATAGTAATCAGTAATTATTTCTGAAACTTCTATTCCAATATGAGAAATTCCTAAAGAAAAAAGAAATGAAGGCATTGTTGTTTTTTTAGCATTATTTATTGATTTTAAGAGTTTCTCTACGCTTTTTTCTCCAAATTTCGGAAGTGATTTGAGTTCTTGTGAATTTAGTTGAAATATATCAGGTAATGTTTTCAGAAGATTGTTTTCTATTAATGTTTCTATAATTCCTTTTCCTAGACCTTCAATATTCATTGCTGATTTTGATACAAAGTGTTCTACTAATCTTTGAAATTGGTCAGGGCAACTAGAGTTTATACATCTAGTGTGAGGATCATTTTCGGCTTTTTCCACATCTTTCAAACATGATGGGCATTTTAAGGGCATCTCATATTTTAAAGAATTCTCAGATCTTGAATTATTTTTTGCAACTTTGTTTATTTGAGGAATCACATCTCCTGACCGTTGAATTTCTACTAGATCTCCTTCTCTGATATTTTTTTTATGAATATAATCTATATTATGAAGACTAGCTGATCTAATGGTTACACCTTCAAGTTTTACTGGTTCTAATTCTGCGAAGGGTGTTAAAACTCCAGTTCTACCGACATTTACAGATATTTTTTTTAATATTGTAGTCGTAGTAATAGTAGGAAATTTATATGCTGTGGCCCATTTGGGATCTCTTGCAGTTGTACCTAAAATTGATTGGAAATTTAGATCATTGATTTTAATAACTATCCCATCTGTGCCATAATTTAAATTATTTCTATCATTTATTGCTTTGATATAAGATTTTTCAATATCATTTGTTGTTTTACAAATATAATTCCAAGGATTAACTCTGAAACCCCAACTATTTAATTGTTTCAATATTAGTCTTTGGCTAGATGGTAGATTATTTGAATTATATCCAATTGAATACATGAAATAATTTAAAGGTCTCTTGGAAGTTTCATTGGGATCTAATTGTCTTAGCGCTCCAGAAGCTGCGTTTCTAGTATTGCTATATTCTTCTAAATTTAATTTTTTCCGTTCTTTATTAAATTCATTAAATGATGATCTGGGAAAATATACTTCACCTCTTACTTCTATTATCTCAGGAGGTGATTTATCTAATAGTTTTAGAGGAATTGATTTTATTGTTTTTAAATTATTAGTAATATCCTCTCCGATATTACCATCTCCTCTAGTAGAACCTTGTACAAAAATTCCTTCTTCGTACCTTAAAGAGATAGCAAGGCCATCAATTTTTAATTCACAAATTAGTTCTACAGATTGAGAATTTAATTGGTTACAAATTCTTGTATACCACTTTTCCATTTGTTCTTTGTTGAAAACATTGCTCAAACTTAATAGAGGAGAAATGTGTTCGACATTTTGAAAGTTGGAAGATGGACTTATTCCTATTCTTTGTGTAGGAGAATCTAATGTAACTAGAGAAGGATTTTGTTCTTCGAGTTTAATCAGTTCTTGAAAGATACGATCGTACTCTGTGTCACTTATCGAAGGCTTTTCAAGAATATAATATTTGTAATTGGCGTCATTCAATTTATCTTTCAATCTTGATATTGAATTCAAGATGTTAAAATCTTTATTGTTTACCATATAAAAGATACTTTAAAAATTAGATTTTAATTGCGTTTTTGGATTGTGAATGTATTATGATTACTATAATTGTAACCTATTTGGGAGAAATCCGTGGTAGATATTAGGAATTTTAAAGGTTTGATGTATAACCCCGATAAATCTGGTGATTTATCGTTGAATATTTGTCCTCCATTTGATGTGATTTCTCCAAATTTACAAAATGAATTATATTCTAGATCTCAATTTAATTTAATCAGATTGGAATTTGGGAAAGAATTTCAGGAAGACACAGAAAATTCTAATAAATACATTAGAGCAGCAAATTTTTTAAATGATTGGTTCTTAAACAACATTTTAGTATATGATGACTCATTCAATTTTTATTTAACTGAGGAAGAATTTTCATTTCAAAATCATAATTATTCTAGGACAGGAATTACAGTTTTAGTAAAATTAGAGGATTTAGAAAATGGTTATATTTTACCCCATGAAAATACCAGATCTGGTCCTAAAGAGGATAGATTATCTTTAATGAAGGAAACTAAATGTAATTTTAGCCCTTTGATGTCTTTGTATAATGATGAATCAGGAAAAATAAAAAGAATTATTGAAAGTTATAAAACAAATAACCCCAAATTGACTATCAATTTTAATGAAAGTAAATTAAAGCTATGGAAAGTAAAAGATTTAAAACAAATAAATGAAATTAAAAAACATATGATGAATAAAAAATTGATGCTTGCTGATGGCCATCATAGGTATGAAACTTCTATAAATTATCAGGAAAAATTCTCTAAGTCTAAAGAATCTAATGAATCATCTAATTTTAGACTGATGACATTGTTTTCATTGGATGATCCAGGAGTTTTGATGCTTGGTTATCATAGGGTTGTTTTTGGACTTTCAAACGAAGAAAAAAACCTTTTAAAAAACTTTTTGACTGTTAATGCGGAGAATGTAATGAAAGGTGATATAAATGATTTTAATAAAAGTGAAAATGATTTTAATATTTTGGTTATTAATGAAAATGATTCTTTAATTTACACATTTAAAAGTAAAAATATGTATGATAATCAATATAAATTGTTAAATGATTATATTTTAAAAAATATATTTGATGACGAGAGATTGAATCAAGTGATTGATTATCAGCATGATTTTTTTTCAATTCAACAATCGGTAAAAAATAAAGAAATTGATTTTGGTTTTATTATGAAGCCTCTAAATAAAAATAAGTTTGAAGATTTAGTGATGAATCGTGAAAAGCTTCCTCCTAAATCAACTTTTTTTCACCCAAAACTTCACTCAGGATTGGTAATTCAAAACCTTGATTCTGAAGTAAATGATAATAAGGAATTTAAAATTGTTTGAAAATATAAAATCAGCTGACCCTGACCCTATTTTGGGTCTCACTGAAAAATTTAATTTAGATCAGAGGTTAAATAAAATTAATCTTTCAGTAGGAGTTTATCAAGATTCTTATGGAGAGACACCAACTTTTGATGTAGTTAGAAATGCTGAAAAATTACTTCTTAATAATGCCTCAACAAAGTCTTATAAGCCAATAATAGGAGATGAAGAATTTGGACTATTAGTTAAGAATTTAGTTTTAGGAAAAATAATAACTAAACAAAGAGGAAATACTGCGAAAACTATCCATACTCCTGGAGGAACAGGTGCTTTAAGGGTTGTTATGGATTACTTTTCTAAATTTCATAAAGATTCTGTTTTTTGGATCAGTAAACCTTCTTGGCCGAATCATAAGCAAATTACTAATGCTTCCAATTTAAATTTTAATGAATATTCTTACTTTAATTTTGAGGAGAATGGATTGGATTTTAATAATATGCTTAATGATTTAAGTAGAATCAAAAGAGGAGATGTGGTTTTATTACATGGATGTTGTCATAATCCTACCGGAGTGGATCTTAATCAGAGTCAGTGGGAAACAATTTCAGACTTACTATTAGATAAAAAGGCAATTCCTTTAATTGATTTTGCTTATCAAGGATTTGGGGATGGTATAAATGAAGATTCTGAAGGTCTTAGAAAAATTGTTCAAAAAAATCAAGAATCAATAATTTGTTCTAGTTTTTCAAAAAATTTTGGTCTTTATAGTGAAAGAGTTGGAGCATTGACAGTCTTATGTTCTGAAAATATTTTATTAGAGAATGTAATCAGTCAAATGAAAGTATGTATTAGATCTAATTATTCAAATCCTCCATCTCATGGAGGAGATATAGTCAAGTTGATTTTAAGTGATTCTACTATGAGAAAAGAATGGGAAAAGGAATTAAATCAAATTAGAAATAGAATGAAAAATATGAGAAATGATTTAGTTCTTAAGCTTCAGAAATTTAATTCTAAAAAAGATTTTTCTTTTATAAAATCTCAGAGAGGAATGTTTAGTATGTCAGGTTTAAATCTAGAACAAGTAAAAGAATTAAGAGAAAATTATGCAATTTATATTGTTGATTCAGGAAGGATAAATATTGCAGGAATTAATAGTAATAATATTGATCGTTTATCAGAATCAATTGTTTCTGTAATATCTTAGTTTTCTATTTCTACTACATGAAAATTTTTAGAACCTCTTTTTACAATTATTAATTCACCTTTAATTGTGTGAGATTCATTTAATTCCTCTTTAAAATCTTCTACTTTTGATTCATTAATATATAATGCTCCCTGTTTGATTAGTCTTTTAGTCTCTGAAAAAGAAGAGCAGATTCCTTGTTCTACACATAAATCTTGAATAGAGTAGGATGAATTGAATTTATTTCTATTGATTTTAGTTGAAGGAGCTCCTTCAAGAGCATCTTTTAATTCTTTCAAACTAAGTTTTGAAAACTTTCCTTCAAATAATGCTTTTGTGATTTTTTTCGCCTCTTCAAGTCCTGAATTAGAATGGATCATAATTGTGATTTGTTCTGCTAATTTGATTTGGGATTCTCTTTTTTTAGGGGATTCTTCTAAGGATATTTTATAATTTTCTATTTCGTTTTGGTCTAGTAAAGTGAAATATTTTAAATATTGAATAACATCTTTGTCATTAACATTAAAGAAGAATTGATAAAGTTTATATGCAGATGTTTGATTTGGATCTAATGTAGGTGCTTCTACTTCACTTTTCCCGAATTTTTCTCCAGAAGAATTCGTTATCAATGGATATGTTAGGCCATGAGCTAGTGGTTCAGAATTATTCAAATCTCTTTTATATAATTTATTGATTAAATCCACACCTGAGAGAATATTTCCCCATTGATCACTACCTCCTAACTGTAATTTGCATCCAAATTTATCGTATAAATGTAAATAATCATATGCTTGTAAAATCATATAACTAAATTCGGTAAAAGATATTCCATCTTCTCTAGAGATTCTTGATTTTACAGATTCCTTTTTTAACATGTAATTAATGGTGAAATGCTTCCCCGTATTTCTCAAGAAATATATTAAATCTATGTTTGAGAGCCAATCGTAGTTATCAATAATTAAAGCTGGGTTAGTTTTTGATTTAAAATCAAGAAATTGTTCTAGTTGTAATTTTATTCCTGAGATATTATCTTTTATGATATCTCTACTTAGAATATTTCTTTCTTTTGACTTTCCACTAGGATCTCCTATCATTCCAGTTCCTCCTCCAATAAGGGCTATTGGTTGGTGACCCGTTCTTTGAAGATGGATTAATCCAATTATTGGTATTAAGCTTCCAATATGTAGACTTTGTGACGTAGGATCGAAACCTGTATAACCTGAAATCTTTTCTTTGGAAATAAGATGATTTAATCTAGGCGTTTTATCTGAAATTAATCCGCGCCAATTTAGTTCTTGAATAAAATTCATTTTTGAGTTCATTTAAATAGAATATCAATTAATTTGATTTTTGACATTTGAAACGTCAATTTTCATTTGTTCTATTAAAGAAGGAATACTTTGATATTTTATTTGAGGTCTTAGAAATGACAAAAATTTTATAGTTATATTTTTATGATAAATATTTTCATTAAAATCTAAAATATATGTCTCTATCATTTTAGGAATGTTTCCAGATTCGAAAGTAGGATTTTCCCCAATACTTGTAACTGAAATTTTTTCATAAGAATCTATGAGTGATTTTGTGTAATATATTCCATCCTTAGGTATACATTGGTTAGTGGGAATATCTAAGTTTGCTGTAGGATATCCTAATTTTTTTCCTCTTTGTTTTCCTCTAATTACCTTTCCTGTTAAAGTAAATTTTCTTCCTAAATTTTCTTCTATGTTTTCTATATTTCCATTGGAAATTATTTTTTTTATTTGTGAGCTTGAAATTTTTTTATTTTTTAAAGTAATATTTGGTAAAACAAATAACTCTATTCCTAATTCACTGGTAATCATTCGTAATTTTTTTTCATCCTTTATTTGATCATTACCTATACTGGTACCATTCCCTATAACAAATGCTTTAATATTTACATTATTTTTTAATTGATTAAAAAAATTTGAAGCAGTTAGATATCTTAGATGATTATCAAAATTAAGGGGTATCACATGATCAATTCCATGATCTTTAATTAATTGAACACGTTCTGCCAAAGGGCAAATCAGAGTATATTTTTTTTCAGGGCTTATAATTTGTTTTGGAGATTTTGGGAATGTTAGAGCTAATATTTCTGATTTTTTGTAAGAATTTTCTCTAATATTTTTTATTCTATTAAATATGGAGATGTGTCCTAAATGAACTCCATCAAAAGTGCCTATTGTTACTAGAGTAGGTGTTTTTATTTTAGGTAGTTCAGTTATTTCCATTTTTCATGTAAATCATGAAAATTATTTCAACTTTTCTGATTTTCTATTAATGAATTTGCTTCAAATAATAATTCTTCTGTTTCTTTCCAGTTAATACATGGATCAGTAATAGAAACTCCATATTGAAGTTCTGATAGATTATCAGATAATTTTTGATTTCCTTCATTAATATGACTTTCTAACATGATTCCTACTATTTTAGAGTTCTTGTTAATTACTCTTTGTTTTAGAACTTCTTTGAAAGCGATTCTTTGTTTTTTGTGATCTTTAAAGCAATTTGCATGAGAGCAGTCTACTAATATTGATGGAGTTAAATTAATATTTTTTATTAAAGTCATAGCTTCATTAATTGACTTAGCATCATAATTAGTACTTTTAGAACTGCCTCTTAGAATTATATGACTTGATTTATTTCCTTTAGTATTTAATATACAAGCTTTTCCGTTTGAATCTATTCCCAGAAAAGAATGTGAAGATTGAGCAGCATACATAGCGTCTACAGCTATTTGAATACTACCTCCTGTTCCATTTTTAAATCCTATAGGCATACTTAACCCACTTGCCATTTCTCTATGAGTTTGACTTTCAGTAGTCCTTGCTCCAATAGCTCCCCAAGATATTAAATCAGCTAAATATTGAGGTGTAAAAGGATCTAAAAACTCACTACCTGCAGGCACTCCTAGTTCTAGAATATCCAATAAAAATTTTCTTGCTTTCCTCAAACCTTTTGACATATCAAATGTTCCATTTAGATCAGGATCATTGATTAATCCTTTCCAGCCAACAGTAGTTCTAGGTTTCTCAAAATATGCTCTCATAACTAGATAAATATTTTTATCTATTTGTTTATTCAGATTCACCAATTTTTTTGCATATTCTATTCCTGCTTTTTCATCATGAATAGAGCAAGGTCCCGTAATTATCAAAAGCCTCTTATCTTTTCCAGATATAATATTTTCTATAATTTCTCTTGAACTTTTCACCTTTTCAGAGATTTCATTAGTAATTGGAAGTTCTTCCAAAAATTCTTTTGGGGGCTCTAAGTTTTTATAGTTTTTTATATTAATATCGTACGTTTTATGCATAGTGTTACTAATTTATATCTGAATTAATTATTTAGCAAAAGAATTTAAATGATGAAATATTATTATGTAGCATCAAATTTGCTATCACTATTTCTTAAATTTACTGCTTTTCTTAAATAAGGATGCTGTATTTTATTTTGAGATTTTTCTGTATTCCAAAGTATTAAAATCCTGATACATTTTTTTAGTCCGTTTGGAACCTCCATTTCATGACTACATAGTAAAGGTACAGTTTTCCAGCCCATTTCTCTTGCTGCAACTGCAGGAAATTCCTCAAATAAATCTTTAGTTGTAGTAAAAAAAGTAGCTGCAATATCATCGGTATTTATTTGATTAACTTTTAACATTTCAGTTAATAATTCTTTAGTAGCATCTTTAATACTAGAAGCATTATTTTCTTTTACTGTAGTAGCTCCTCTAACTCCTCTGATAGTTGTGGCTTTTAATTCATTTTTATTAGACATGGGTTACTTTTTAATTATTTAAATGTTTCTTTGTATAGATTAGATATAAATTTTTTTGCAGTATTTCCAGGTTGATTTTTTGTTTTCGCTATTTCATCTATTAACGCACTTCCCACGATTACAGCATCAGCATATTCTTTAATATTTTTTACATGAGAAGGTTTTGATACTCCAAATCCTACTCCTACAGGAATATTAGTAAAGTTTTTTACCATTTTAACTTTTTCTTTTACGTCTAAAGAAACAGATGAACGTGATCCTGTAACTCCTAGTATACTTATGCAGTATATAAATCCTTGAGCATATTTGCATCCTAATTCAATCCTTTTTTTTGAGCTGTTTAAAGAAATTAAAGGAATAGTATCTAAAGAATTTTTTTCTGAAGAGATTTGGATTTGTTTTAGTTCTTCATTAGGGATATCAGCAATTATTAAACCATTTACTCCAACATTGGTTGCTAATTTTGCGAAATTAGATACACCTATACTAAGTATAGGGTTAATATAACCCATCATAACAATAGGTATATTGATTCCAGAAGATCTGATTTTTTGAACTAGATCTAAAGATTTTTTTATATTAACCCCATTTTCTATAGCAATATGGCTACTTTTTTGAATTGTAGGACCTTCTGCAATGGGATCACTGAATGGCATTCCAATTTCTATTACATCTGATCCTCCGTCTACTAAACCTTTAACTACGTTAATGAATCCTTCTACTGAAGGATAACCAGCAGTGATGAATGGAATTAAAGCGATTCTACCTTTTTTATTTTGTTCTTTAATAATATTAGTAATTTTACTTTTCATATTTTATCCTTTAGATATTTGAAATACTTAGTATAACTGCAAGACTATTTTGAATTATATGTATTCCAATACATGGGAGTAAAGAGCCTGTTTTATTTTTTACCCATCCAATAGATATTCCTAAAATGAAAACAGGAATTATAGATCCTAAATCTAGATGAAATAATGCGAAAATTATACTTGTTATTAATATAGATTTTTTTGGCCCGTATCTTGACGAAATTTTTTTCAATAGAAAACCTCTAAATAATATTTCTTCAGATATAGGCGCTATCAACATTGCAATACAGCAAAAAATTATAAAAGAATTACTAGGAAATTCTGGAATAGATTCTTCTAAAACTGGTGGATAAAATAAACTTATAGAAAAATAATTAATCAAAAAAATCCAAATTCCAGCGAATATTAATCCTACTATCCATGCGTATGTAGCTAGGATATAGGGCGAAATATTTTGAAGAATTATTGATTTTACTTTTAGATTTTTTGATGGATTGATAAATCCTAATGATTTTAGTGAAAGGTTTAAATTCATCTTATATTTCGAAAAATTTAAATAAAATATTGGAATTATTGTAGCAGGATAGAAAATCAATGATATTACTAAAATATTTGTAAAATTTGCTAAAAATAAACTAATAAAAGTCACAATTATCAGGATTAATAAAATAAAAAACACATCATTTAGTTTCCAGATAATAGGTATATTTTCTGGGTTCATTTTTAAAGTATTAACTTATTTGAGGTTCTGGTTTAGTGTTAGGCAATTTATCCTTGCCAAACGTTTCCTCTGGTGCTTTATTAGATTTAGGATTTTTATTTTTAATTGTTTCTCCTTTTAATAATTTCGCCATCTCTTCTCCATCGATGGTTTCATTTTCAAGAAGAAAGTTTGCTAATAATTCTAATTGTTTTTTATGTTTTAAAAGTATTGATTCAGCACTTTGTTTTCCTTTTTCAAGCAACTTATCAATTTCTTTATCTATAATTTCTTGAGTTTTTGAACTGTAATCTCTTTGTTCATTAACTTCTTTGCCTAGGAAAACAGCTTCTTGGGTTTTACCAAATGATCTTAATCCTAATTTTTCACTCATACCATATTTAGTTACCATTTGATTAGCAACTCTAGTTGCTGTTTCTATATCATTGCTAGCTCCGGTTGTAATTTCTCCAAATTGGATTTTTTCAGCAACTCTTCCTCCCATTGCAGTAGCTATCATTGCTTCAAATTGATCTGCTGTTTGCAAGTATCTATCTTCATCTGGTAGATATCTTGTATATCCTCCCATTTGACCTCTAGAAATTATTGATACTTTGTGAACAGGATCAGCAGATGGAATATAGTTAGCAACCAAAGCATGTCCTGCTTCATGGAATGCTGTTAAAACACGTTCTTTTTCTGTAATTATTCTACTATTTCTTGCTGGACCGGCAATTACTCTATCTATTGACTCTAACAATGTGTTTATGTTGATTTTTTTGAGTTTTCTTCTAGCTGAAAGTATTGCGGCTTCGTTGACTAAATTTGCAAGATCTGCACCACTGAATCCAGGTGTTTGTTTAGCTATAGATTCTAATTTTACATTTTTTTCTAATGGTTTACCTTGAGAATGAACTTCAAGTATAGCTGATCTTCCTTTAATATCTGGGTTATCTAGAACTACTCTTCTGTCAAATCTTCCAGGCCTTAATAGGGCAGGATCTAATATATCAGGTCTATTTGTTGCTGCAATTACTATTATATTGGTTGAAGTATCAAAACCATCCATCTCTACCAGTATTTGATTCAAAGTTTGTTCTCTTTCATCATGTCCACCACCTAAACCTGCTCCCCTGTGTCTTCCAACAGCATCTATTTCATCTACAAATATTATACAAGGGGAATGTTTTTTAGCTTTATCAAATAAATCTCTTACTCTTGATGCTCCAACTCCAACAAACATCTCAACGAATTCTGAGCCACTTATAGAGAAAAAAGGTACTTCTGCTTCTCCTGCTACTGCTCTTGCCATTAAAGTTTTTCCAGTGCCAGGAGGGCCTACTAATAAAACACCTCTAGGGATTCTAGCTCCAAGTGCTAAAAATCTTTCAGGGGCTTTCAAAAATTCTACAACTTCCTGTAATTCTTCTTTAGCTTCTTCTACTCCAGCCACATCATCAAAAGTTACTGTTGCTTTTGCACCAGTAAACATCCTAGCCTTACTCCTTCCGAAACCCAAAGCATTGTTGGTGCCTCCTTGAGCTTGTTTCATCATAAAGATTAAAATTCCTGCAAATAATATTAATGGGAGAAAACTTAAAGCAATTGATAAAAAGTTACTGAAGCCTCCAGCACCCCTTACTTCAACTTCAACATTAGCAGGGTCTACTTTAGCAGTATTGAGAATTTCATACACACTAGAACCATTTTCTTTTCTTGATTTGTATGATTTTCCATTACTTTCAACTTTTAAGGTATCTCCTCGAACTTGTATAAAAACTTTTTGTCCTAGAGGAGGGTTTTTAGATAACTCAATGACCTGAGTTATAGAAATTTCTTCAGTAGATTTAAATGAATCATCAAAAAATATGAAAAAAGCAGCTAAAACTGAAGCTACGATTAAAGTATAAATAAAAAGATTTTTCTTAAAAATATTATTCATTGGCTTAGTATCAAAAAACGTTAGATTTTTATATTCAATATAGTTTTCGATATATGATATCATTCTATGCTAGCATATTCTATTTTTAAAGATGAAAAATATTTGTTAATTAGAATAATAATTGAGAAAATAATATATTAATGCTAGAATTTCACGATTTGTGGGAGGTAATAATAGATATACTTATAAGGTTGGTAATTAAATTTGCAGAAATCTACTAATTACAGACCTAAAAAAGAAAATTTAAAAAAATATAGAGTTAACAGAGAAATAAGGTCTAAATCTGTAAGGGTAATTATTGGACGTAAAGATTCTGACTCTCAGTTACTCGATGTTAGAGATGCTATTAAATTGGCAGAAGAACAAGGTCTTGATTTGGTTGAAGTAGCTCCTAATCATAATCCACCAGTGTGTAGGATATTAGATTATGGAAAATTTAAATTTATTCAATCTAAAAAAGCTAAAGAAGCGAAAAAATCTCAATCTAAAATTTTAATGAAGGATGTAAGATTGAGAATGAGAATAGGTGATCATGATATGAAAGCAAAACAGAAAAAAATTAGATCTTTCATTTCTTCTGGTTTTAAAGTCAGAATTGCAGTTTTTTTTAGAGGTAGAGAGATGGCTTATCCAGATTTAGCAGTTAACTTGTTAAAAAAAATAGCGGATGAATTACAAGATATATCTATAGTTGATAAAGTCCCATCTCTGGAAGGAAGGTCATTATCCATAGTATTAGCCCCGATAGGGAAGGTAAAAGGTTAAAAATGCCAAAAATGAAAACACATAGTGGAGCTAAAAAGAGGTTTCATAAAAGTTCTACTGGAAAATTATTAAGAACTAAAGGAATGAAAAGTCATCTAAGAAGAAAAAAATCAAAAAGAAACAAAAGATTATTTGCTTCTAAAATAGGCTTATCAGATGCAATAGGTAAAAAAATTAAAAGATTAATTTAGGAGTTTTATTTGACTAGAGTTAAAGGTGGAAACACTAATAGGAGAAGACATAAGAAAGTACTTAATCAAGTTAAAGGCCATCGTGGATCTAGAAATAGAAGATTTCGAGTTGCCCAGGAATCATTAATTCATGCTCTTTCTTACAGTACTATTCATAGAAAAAATAAAAAAAGAGAACAAAGATCATTAGCAATATTAAGGATTAATGCAGCTGCTAGATTAAATGGAATAACTTATGGAAAGTTAATTCATGGTTTGAAGTTATCTGATGTAACCTTAGATAGAAAATCTTTAGCTAATATAGCTGTTAATGATCCTGATACTTTTAAAGAAATTGTTGATTTTGCTAAGTCTTCATTATCTTGAATTAATGAAAATTTAGCTTTTATCCAACTAAATTAGAACTATCTATAATAATTAAGAAACATAAAAGAAATAAGTAGAGCAAAGAAAATTTATATAACCCAAGATTTCTCTTTGTGGAATAATTTTTCATTAATCTTATTGTTAGGTTCATATATAGAGCTCCTAATATGATAGTCCCAGAGAGATATATTAATCCTAAATTAGAACTAACAATTGTTAATATTAAAGTTAGAGATATAAGAATAATAGTATGAGTTAATATCATTATTTGGGTTTTTTGGAAACCTACAATTGTTGGAAGCATAGGTATATTAGCTTCTTTATAATCTTCGTCCATTAGCATAGCAAGAGCCCAAAAATGTGGGGGAGTCCAGAAAAAAATAATTGCAAAAAGATACCATGCAGGAAGTGATAATGTTCCTGTGACTGCAGCCCAACCTACTAGTGGCGGAAAGCATCCAGCAATTCCTCCAATAACTATATTATGAGATGTTGTTTTCTTTAACCACAATGAATAAATAAAAACATAAAAAATATTTCCTGAAATTGCTAGTATAGCTGTTAATAAATTAGAACCAAAATAAAGAACAATAAAACTAAGTAATGTAAGAATGATGCCAAAAGATAGGGCATTTTTTGGAGATACTCTGCTACTAGCTACAGGTCTGTTGCTAGTTCTTTTCATCATTTGATCTACATCTTTATCAATAAAATGATTTATAGCACCTGCTCCTCCAGATGCTAATGTGCCTCCTAGAATAATTACTAACATTAAAATTATAGAAGGAGTACTTCCATTAGCTAGAAACATTCCTGAAATAGCTGTTACTACCAGAAGTAGTATTACTTTGGGTTTTGTTAACGAAATATAATCTTTTGATGTTTTTAAGAAATTTTCTTTAGTCAATTTAGAATATTTTATTTAATTTTTCTTTTCTATTTCAGATATTAAGGTGAAGCTAAGAATAATTATAAACAATGTCCATAATAATGAAGCCATTCCTAAATGAGAAACTCTAGCCCAAATCTCAAAATTTGTCCATGGATTACTAGCCCCTAAAAATATTTGACTCAGAATCACAAATATTGATATTGAAGAAAGAGTTTTTATTAAAGTGTTTTTTAAGTTTTGCAAGATGTAAATGCAAGTCCAAAAACTGAATATTGTTGTGATTAATGATAATACTCTATGAATCATATGAATTAATTCCAACTGATTATTGGGAAATATAGATGAGCTAGTGCATAAAGGCCATGAGCTACAAATAGTACCTGCTCCTTTCCATACTGCAAAAGATCCTGATAATAATGTAATGATTATTCCTATTGAAGAAATTATCAAAAATATAGAATATTTATTGGTTAAGGATTTTTTAATTACAGTATAAGAAATTGATTGTGAGTTAACTATTACTAGAGAAATTCCTAAAAGTAAAATTACTAATTGAGCAAAAAATAAATGGATAGTTCTTAAAATAGGATTCAATTCTGATAGAACTACTAATCCTCCAATCATTCCTACTACAATAACTGTAAATAGTGTAGTGGTGATAGTGAATAATAGAAAATAGTTTCTTTTATTTTTTATCCATGCAAAGATTGTTGAAATTAAAATTAATAATCCTAAAATGACTCCACTTGTTCTATGCCCCCACTCAATTAAAGTCTCATAATTCATAGGAGGGATAATTTTCCCGTAACATAAAGGCCAGTCTGGACAACCTAACCCAGAACCTGAAACTCTTACAAATCCTCCTAGAGAGATTTGGAATAAACAAAAAGCTATACTTGTAAGAAGTAAAAAACTTAGTATTGGATTACTAAACAACTCTATTTTATTAGTAGTTTTTTGCAAATTAAAATAAAACCATTTTAGTGTTATTTAATTATAATATTTTTTTATTATTAGAAATTAGAAATGTGTATTAATTATTATATTTTTCTCTTCTTTGTTCTCTTAAATGTCCTTCTAATATAGGCTCATTAATGTGAACTTCACCATTTCTAATTTTTAAGTTAAAGCCACATTCTGGACTAGTACAAACCCAAGCTTTATAGTGTATTGCTGCTCCTTGACCTCCGAAATCGGATAAAGGAACTAATTCACCTTTAGAACAAGAATTGCATTTTGGAAAAGTTTCAGACATCTCCATCCCCTCAATCATTATTTATGATTTATATTTCTACTTATCTAGTATTTATTTATAATAAGGGAATCTTTTTTTTTGTAAAGAGGAATTTATATTTAATTAAGTATGATTATTTTAGGAATTGAAACATCTTGTGACGAAACTGCAGTAGGGATAGTTGCTGATGGCACTACTCTTATATCAAATGTGATAGAAAAACAAACTGATATTCATAGTGAATATGGAGGAATTATTCCAGAACTTGCTTCAAGGCAGCATATGAAGAATATTTCTAATGCTGTAAAAAAATCTTTGATTAATTCTAAATTGGATTGGTCCGATATAGATATGTTAGGTGTTACAGATGGCCCTGGTTTAGCAGGTTCTTTAATTGTTGGTGTAAATTTCGCTAATGGTTTATCTTCCAGTTTAGGAATTCCTTTAGTCGGAGTAAACCATTTAGAGGGGCATGTTTTTGCTTCTTGGATTGATAATGAAAATATTAATGAAATTTCCTTTCCAATAATGTGCTTAATTGTATCAGGAGGGCATACGGATTTAGTGAAAATGAATGGCTATAATGATTATGAATTATTAGGAAGAACAAGAGATGATGCAGCTGGGGAAGCATTTGATAAAGCTGCTAGAGTTTTAGGATTAGGGTTTCCTGGAGGACCTGAAATAGAGAAAGTTGCAGCTAAATCTAACGAAGAATTTTTATTCCCCAAAGCCTATATGAAAGGAACTGATGATTTTAGTTTTAGCGGAATGAAGACCGCATTGAAAAACCTAGCTGATAAAGAATTGAATAATTTATATGAAGATTTTAAACTTGATAATTTTGAGTTCACAGTTAATAAAATAGCTAATTCTTTTCAAAATTCTATGGTTGAGGTATTAGCTAAGAAAACAATAGATATTTCTATCCGAGAGAAATGTAAAGGAATAATATTAAGTGGAGGAGTAGCGGCTAATACAATTTTGAGGGATGTTTTGAAAGATTCTTCACCTTTGCCAGTTTTTATCCCTCCAAAAATATTGTGTACAGATAATGGTGCTATGATTGCCTCATGTACATTTTTTAAAATTAGAGAGAAAATTTCAAAATCATTATTTCTTGAGCCTATACCTAATAAATCTTGGTAACTTTTTAATTAATAGATGTTTCATTTAGATAGCTTAGAATTTCTTTACATTTTCCAAGAACTTCTTTATGAATTTTTATTGAAATAATATCTGTTCCAGAAAAAAGTTTTAATAAAAAGTTTTCTGGTGTAAACCAATAATCTATGGCTAAAAGAATGGAAATTAATGTTATAAATATTCCTCCAATTGTAGCTATTAAAATATTTGATGATAATTGCCAAAATCCTACCGCACTGACTATTCCCAATATTGACCAGTAGAATTGTGAAGAATTTTTATTTTTCATTGAAAGGTTATATCCATCTATAGAGGAGATTTTTATAGATGAAATCTGTGCTTCTTTATTTTTAGAATCGATATGATATATAAAAAATTTCGTAATGATAAGGTGATTATTTTTATCAATTTCCAATTCGCGAAGAATATCTTCTTTAGAAATATTGAAGTTACTTATAATATCATTTTTCATAGTTAAATCTCCTATTTTTTATAGTGTGAAAATATCAGGGAAGAAATTTATCATATTATCACTCCACAGTTTTTTTCCTGACTCTCTAGTTTTTCTTTCAATTTCATTGTGTGCCTCTTGAACTACTTGATGGTCTGGATTTCCTGGGTGCCCTAGTGAAGCAGCTAAATCATGGGGACCAAATGCTATTCTATCAATACCTTTAATTGTTAAAATTTCATCTAAATTATCTATGGCCATTTTTGATTCTATTTGAGCAGTTACTATCATATTAATATTAGCCCATTCAGAAAATTTTAATTTTCCACCATATTTGTTGTTTAGAATGTCTAATTGATTAAATTCTGTTCCTCTTCCTCCACCCCAAGATCTATTTCCTATAGGTGGATAGCGACAACTTTCTGCTAGAAGAAGTCCTTCTGAATATGTTTCAACATGAGGACCTACTATTCCTTGAACACCTCTATCTAAGAATAGATTAATATTTTGATTAGATATTTTCTGGACTCTTGCAGTTACAGTTAAACCCATTCCTATCGCAAGTCGACAAAGGTTTTCTATAGAAACCACATTAAAAGAGCCATGTTCAGCATCTAAGTGTATTGCATTAAAACCTTTAATTTTTGCATATTCGACTGATTCAATAGATGGGGTTTTGAGGTTTAAAACTTTAACATTTTTGCCTATTTTATTTAAATAAATTATTTGATTATCATTCATTTTTTAATTATAAAATATTTTATAATTCTTTACTTACAAATTCTTGTTTACTGAATATTCAAGGATTTTTTGCTCATCAACTTCAACTCCTAATCCGAATTTTTTAGGCATATAAATATATCCTTCTCTATATGACCAGAAAGTTTTAACTAATTCATGTAGATTGTTAGCCAATCCAGCTTGAAATTCTTGTAAGTAATTACTTTCACATATAGAAGAAAAATGTAGAGTGGCCGCTTGAAAAATCGGACTTCCCATTCCCATGTGAGGAGTTACTGGAATATTATATTTTTTGCAGATTTTTAATTGAGTTAAAGCATTGGAAATTCCTGTCCTTCCGATATCTGGTTGGAGAACATCTAAAGCTTGTTCCTTTAACCATGGCAATATTTGATAATGAGTTCTAAAATGTTCTCCTAGAGCAATAGGAACTCCAGGCTTAGATACTAGAGTTTTATGCTCTTCAATATTTTCAGGTTGTAAAGGACATTCTAAAAAATTTATGTTAAATTTTTCTAAATTTTTCTTTAATTTAATAGTTGATTTTAATTCTGACATCCATAGAAGATCTATCATCCAATTATTTATTTCGGGTACTTTACTTTGTATTTTTGAGATCTCATTTTCTATTTCAGTATTATTAGAAGGAAGGAATAATTTGACTCCTTTTAAACCATTGTTTTCCCATTGTTTAAGATGAGAAATTTTTTCTTCTAAATTTTTTTGTCTTAAACCAGATAAATATATGGGTATTTTAGTAAGAGATTTTTTTCTCAAAAGTTTACCTAGTGGAATTTCATGAAATTTTGAAAGTGCATCCCAAACTGCGATATCTAATGCAGCTAAAGCATCAATATAGTATCCCGAATGATAGCCTCTACCTCTTTGAATATCATATAAAAATTGCCACATTTGATTAGGGTTGAGAAATTTTTCTTTCTTGACTAGAGGAGTAATAATATTGGAGATTATTAATTTTACTATTTCAGGGCCTATTGGAACATTTGCTTCCCCCCAACCTGTAAGGCCATTATTTAATGTAATTTTTACTAATAAACATTCTGGTTTTCTTGCATAAACTGTTTGCCAACCTTCTCTTAATTCAAACCTGTTAGTAGTTCTTATGATTTTATGAGATTCTGTCTCTTCCCAATAACTTGGAGATGAATTCATTACAACATGGTAAGAAGAGATGTTTTCTATCACAAAATTTAAATTATAGTCATTTAAAATTAGATTCCTCCTCCTACAGCATGCACTATTTCTATTTTATCTCCTTCATTAATAATGGTTTTTTGATAGTCTTTTTTAGGAATTATGAAACCATTTATTGCAATGGCAATTTTTTTTTGAGATAAGTTTTGTTTTTCAAGAAAAGTAGTAATATCTATTTCTTTTTCTATAGATATTTTCACTCCATTTAGAAATAAAATTTTCATATTCAAGCTATGGATTCCAAAATAAGTTTTGTGTCTTCATTAATTTTTTGTGATTCTAGTATGAATCTTTTCACTGCTACTCCAGAGCATCCTTTTTTAATGACATTTTTTGAATTCTTATCATCAATTCCTCCTATTCCAATTATAGGTGTTTTACTGATTTTTTTTAATTCTAAAATTGGACTCAATCCTATTGGTTTACTATTCGGATGACTTAAAGTTTTATAAATTGAACCTAAAATCCAATAATTAATTATTGAATCATATTCTATTAAACTTGAATTAACTTGATGAATAGACTTTCCAATAAGAAATTTTTTTCCTATAAGATTTTTTACTAATTCTATTGGAATAGAATTTTCTCCGAAATGTATCCCATCACTTTTTAATGCTATAGCTATATCTACGCGATCATTGATTATGAACAATGCTCTGTTATTGATAATTTTTTTAATTTTTCTCCCGAAATTTAATAGATCTAGAGAAGACATATGTTTTTCCCTTAATTGAATCATGTTGAATCCATTGGAGACAGAATTTTCTATTATATTTAAAGTTTCCTCTTGATTTTTAATTTTTGTGTCTGTGATTAAACACAAAATTTTATTTGGAAGATTTTTTTGTTTTAACATTTTTTTAAAATAGTTGACTATTTTTTTGGAGGAGAACTAGCTATAGCAATATTTTTTTTAGGTATTCTTCCCCCAAGAAAAGCTTGTCTACCTGATTTTACACCCAATCTGAATGCCGATGCCATGATTCCAGGGTTTTCAGCTTGTGCAATAGCAGTATTAATCAAAACAGCATCAGCACCTGCTTCCATAACTAGAGCAGCATCAGAGGGAACACCTATTCCAGCATCTACTATTACAGGTATTTTTGATTGATCGATAATAATTTTTATAGATTCTAACGTATGAATTCCT
Organism: Chloroflexota bacterium; assembly: GCA_002721615.1. Classification (GTDB taxonomy): domain Bacteria; phylum Chloroflexota; class Dehalococcoidia; order Lucifugimonadales; family Lucifugimonadaceae. Next base: position 23,778 of record PBKW01000011.1, on the reverse strand, counting down.
TGTCCAGATCCTATTGGAGAGCCTAATGGCATTACTGTCACACATCCTATTTTTTCTAATTCTAGTGCTAATACAGGATCAGCCGAAATATAAGGTAAGACTTTGAACCCTTTTTTTACAAGTTCCTCTGCCGCTTTTAAAGTTCCTATAGGATCAGGTAAGAGGTATTTTGAGTCGGGGATAACTTCTAGTTTTATCCAATCAGATTCAGTTAATTCTCTGGCCAACTCTGCAGTAAATACAGCATCTTTTGTAGTAGCACATCCTGCTGTGTTAGGTAAGATTGTAAGATGTTTTGATTTAATTATTTCTAGAATATTTTCCTCTTTTTTATCTTCTAAATTAATCCTTCTTATTGCAACTGTAATGATTTCAGTTTTTGAATTTTCAATACTTTTAATCAATTCTTTGACGTTTTTATGTCTTCCTGTACCTGTTAATAATCTAGAGCGAAACTTTTTATTGTCAATGATCAGAAAATCATCCATAAATAAAACCAACTTTTTTCGTATTTATATATTTATACTTTATATTGTAATGGATATTAAAATATCATAAGACAAAAAATTTGTAATTATCAGAAGGAAATATATTATGATTCAGGGATTACTATTAGACCTTGATGGAACACTAATTAATCAAAATGATGAAATATCTTTTAGTGTAAAAAATTTGGTAAAAAAATTTGCACAAAAAATCCCGGTATCTATAATTTCTGGTAGAGAATCTAGAGAAGTAAAAAAATTTGCTAATGAATTGTCTCTACAATATTTACAATTTTCTGATAATGGAGCTCGTGTAATAGATAATAAAAATGGAAAGACTATTATATCGGTAAATATAGAAGAAGATTTGGTAAAAAAATTATTTACAAGAATTTTGCAGGAGAAATTAAAATTTATTGCTACTACTAATGATAAGACATTTTATACTTTGATAGATATAGATTCCTTTGATATTTCGACTATAGTTATTTGTTTAGATGGATTTAAAGAAGCACAATCTTTTAGTGCAGAGTATTCAAGAGAATTAGGATTGAGAGTTAATGTTTCTAGTGACTCTAATAGGGAAAAATACTATGTGAATTTTAATCATTCTCATGTTAGTAAAGGTGTTGCTGTTAATAATTTTTGTAGATTTTATTCATTAAATAAATCTAAAGTTATGGCAATTGGTGATAGTTATAATGATTTAGATATGTTAAAAGAATCAGGTATTGGAGTTGCCATGGAGAATGCTCCGATTGAACTGAAGAATGTAGCTCGATATGTTGTTAAAGATGTTAATAGTGATGGAGTTGAAGAAGCATTATTGAAATTTTCTCATTAATTATTTTTTAGAGCTTTTACTCCAGCTGCGAAAGCTGATTGCCAAATTTTTAATTCTGATCTTAGAGTAGATCTAAATTTATTACTATATTCTCCCATTTGTCTAAATTTCTTTCTTCTTCTTCTACTGAGAGTCCTAGGGTAGATTTTTTTAATGGTACCTAACTCTTTCATTATTTCTATCTTTAATAATCTTGCAGCTTCTTGTGGAGAAGCATGTGCCCCTCCTGATGGTTCTGGAACTATATAGTCAACTATTCCCATTTCTAGGCAATCAGTGGAGGTTAATTTTAGTGTAGAAACAATATCTTTTGCCTTTCGTGAATCTTTTAATTGTGATCTAGCAGCATCTTCAGGGCTAATTGGTGTAAATATTGCATTTTGCATCATTAATGTTCTATCAGATACTGAAAAAGATAGTCCCGTTTCGCTTCCACCTTCACCTATTATTACAGAAATAGTAGCTACTTCGACTTTTGTCATAGATGAGATTAATTCAGATATAGAGTTTGCAAGACCTTTATATTCAGCTTGTAGGCTTAATTCAGGCCCTAATGAATCAACTAGGCTTATAATAGGTAATCCAAATCTTTCAGCAAATTCTATAGCTCTTTTTGCTTTTCTAAATCCTTCAGGCTTAATTTTGACTTTTTGATATGTTTTTTTTGAAGAGTTATTTGTTTTTTCAATAGTTTTCTGTTGAGCAATTATCATAATTGATTCTCCAGCTAGTCTTGCGATCCCTATTATTACTGAAGGATCATCAGACATTAATCTATCACCATGAAGCTCTATAAAGTTCGCAAAAATTTCTGATATATAATATCTAGATTGGGGTCTATTTATATTTCTTGCTAATTGGACCATTTCCCAAGGTTTTAAGGGTAAAAGAGTAGTTTCAGGTATATTAGTAGTTTTTAGTATTTCTAAGTTAAATTTTGGACTTAAAAGATCAAGCAAGGTTGATATTTCTCTATTAATATTTTGTCTTGATACTACTCTATCTATCAATCCATGTTTTTGATAAATTTCTGATGTGTATTTAGAGGGTTCAATCTCACCACTAACCTCTTTAATACTTCTATAAGGGGCATAACCTATATGAGCTCCCGGTTCTGCAATAATAATATCAGAAAGAGAAACGAAACTTGCAATTACTTGTCCTGTAGATGGGTTACCTAAGATAGATATTATTGGAAGGCCTTTTTTATGTAGATTATCTAATGCCACGACAGTTTTTGCCATTTGCATCAAAGATAAAACTCCCTCTTGAATTCTTGATCCACCACTAGTAATGACACATAAAACAGGGAGTCTTCGTTTTTCTGCTAATTCTAGAGATAATGCAATTTTTTCTCCTACCACTAATCCCATGCTACCTCCTAAAAATCCAAAATCTAGAACCATGATCACCGTAGGCGTACCTCCTATATTGCATGTTCCTGTCACAATTGCCTCACTAAGTCCCGTTCTTTGTTTATCTTTTTTTATACGAGATTTGTATTGAGAAGCTGAATTTTTTTCCAATGGATTCAGTGAGGTAATATCATTAAAATACTCTTTAAAAGTTCCTCTGTCTATTAAAGATATTAGTCTTTCTCTTGCATCAATATGGAAATGAAAGTTACATTTATAACATACTTTGTAACGGACAAATAACTTAGTTCCAAATATTTCATTTCCACATGCTAAGCAATCTGTGATTTCTACATTTGGATCTGAGTATTTATTTTGATTCTTTGATGAATTCTCAGACATGATAAAATATTATGATATTTTAGTGTTTTAATACATCCCTAGGTTTTCCTGAATCTCCTGGTCCTACAATTCCTTCTTCTTCTAATTCATCCATTAATCTAGCCGCTCTAGGATAACCTATTCTTAATCTTCTTTGAAGTAGAGATGTAGAAAGTTTTTTTTGACTTATAGCTAGTTCTACTGCTTGTTGAAATAGAGAATCGGTATTTTTGGAAAATTCTAATGGTGCACTTTCATTATTTGTGTCTGGGTTTAATTGTGGAAGTTCTATTGAAGATTGATTTTTCCAATGAGAAATAATTGAATTTATTTCTGATTCAGAGAGTAATCCTCCTTGAACTCTAATTGGTTTTGGCTGGTCTACGGGTAGAAATAGCATATCTCCTCTACCTAATAGTTTTTCTGCCCCAGGGCTATCAATAACTGTTCTCGAGTCAATTTGACTAGTTACACTAAATGAAATTCTACTTGGAAAATTAGCTTTTATTAAACCAGTAACTACATCAACAGAAGGACGTTGGGTTGCTACAATAAGATGTATTCCAGTTGCTCTTCCTAGTTGAGCTATTCGAACTAATGATTTCTCAACTTCTCCAGCAGCACTTAGCATTAAATCTGCAAGTTCATCAACAATAATCACTAAATATGGTAATTTTTCTTTTGATTTTTCATTAAATGTAGCAATATTCTTACAATCCAATGATTCTAGAGTCTTGAATCTATCCATCATTTGGTCAATAACTAGTTTTAAAATTGAGACAGCTTTGGCCGCGTCTACTATTGGATCAGTGTATAGATGAGGAATTCCAGAGTATGGAGTGAGTTCTACTCTTTTTGGATCTATCATTATTAACCTTAGTTCCGAAGGATCTCTTACTAGTAATAATCCACTAATCATTGAGTTTATACATACACTTTTCCCTGATCCAGTAGCTCCTGCTACTAGAAAATGAGGCATTTTAGTTAGATCACAATATACTGGATCTCCATTACTTCCTATTCCTAATGCTAAAGGTAGAGGATTATTTTTATTGAATTTGCTAAATTCTTTTGTTTCCATAGTAGTCCTTAGATTTACTAGACTAGGACTATTGTTTGGTACCTCTATTCCAACTAATGATGTTCCAGGTACAGGTGCTTGAAATCTTAAATTTGGACTTGCTAGGGCTAAAGCTAAATCTTTTTCTCTAGATAATATCGTGTCAACTCTTACTCTCGTTCCTAAAGATTCTTGATTTTCAATTTGATCTTTATTAGATGATGAAGATTTGGGTTTAGATTTTTTTCCATATCCAGGTTCTAATCCATACATTGTTACAGTTGGACCTGGTTTTACTTGTCCTACTGTAACTTCAACTCCATGCTCTCTTAAAGTTGATACTATTAATTTTTTAGTGTTTTCCATTTCTTCATTCGATAATGGGCTCAAATGAGATTCATTTAAAATTTCTATATTTGGAAGAATCCATTTTTCTATATCGTTATTCAAAGTAGCTGTTATTTGAGGTTCAACTTTTGGAGATTGCAATTGAATTTCATCATTTAAAAGTTCTGTTTTTTCAACTTTGTCTCCTAACATTTCAAGATTTTTTTCTATTTGAGGATCTGGGTCCTTTAAAGATTTAGATTTTTTTAAGTTGGATATAAAAATGTACCATTTTCTGATTTGTACATATATAAATTTTGTGTAGGTTGAAATTTTCTTTAAAGTTATTAGCATTTTTTTAGGCCAACAAATCGAAAAACCTATCAATAAAAGAATCATATTTCTAAGAATGCCTAAAATTCTTAAAGCAAAAATATTATTCCAATGTTCCCATTGCTGTGGTTTACGAGATATAAAGTTTCCCAAATTACCTCCCAGAGTATCTCCTATTTGTTTTGTTGTTAGGAAATTATCTTGTTGATCTTTTGTGAAAACACTTGATGATTCTAAATCTACAGGGGCATTAAATAAACCTAAAAATCCTATTGATGTTAAAGAAAGAAATATTCCAAAAACCCAATATCTCCAATATTTAGTAAATTTTTTATTTTGAAATAATATTGTCCAAATGCTAACTAATAAAAAAGAAATAATGATTATGGTACCCCATCCAAATAATTTCAAAACTAGTTCCCAATAAAAGAAATTAATTACAGCAATAATTAATAATGCTAATAATAGAAAAATTGTTTGAGTTTTCTTTTTTGTAATAATTTTTCGTTTTGAGACGGGTTTATTTTTTAGCGACAAAATATAGTTTAATATGTGTTTATTTTGACTCTAGAATATTTAGCTTATGAGGTCAATTAGTACAGGAAATCATTTTTAGCATTTTTTATTTTCTAAAGAGGAAACAAGTAAAGATGGTATTAGATGCAAATCTTTTCTTAGTATTTCTGAAAATTTTGAATTTCTTAAACCAGCTGCCGGGTGGTAAACTGGATAAATTATTCTCCCATCCAATTCTATTTGCTGACCTCTGACGGATGATATTGTTTTATTAGGCAAGAAATACGATAAAGAAAATCTTCCTAATGTTACTATTACTCTAGGGTTAAAAATTTTTATCTGTTTTTCTAAATAAGGTGAGCAAAATTCTAATTCATTTGGTAAAGGATCTCTATTATTAGGCGGTCGGCATTTTACTATATTAGTAATAAAAATATCTTTCCGTGTGATTGATATTTCTGAAAGTAATTTATCTAATAATTTTCCTGCCCTTCCAACGAATGGCAGCCCTTCTTTATCTTCGTTGAAACCAGGTCCTTCTCCAACCATCATTAAACCTGAAAAACCAGTTCCACTTCCTGGAACCGACAAATTCCTCGTTTTGTGGAGATCACACAAGGTACAAGTTTTTATAGAGGAATCTAAGTAATTTATTTTTGAGATAAAATCTTTAAATGACATCCATTAGGATTTTTAGTCAGTAATTCCTTTGTTTTCAAGAAATGCAAGTGCATCAGATACTTTAATGATTTTTTCGGCTTCCTCATCGTTAATTTCTAATGATTCAGAGTCTGATGAAAATTCAGTTTCAATAGCCATAATCATTTCGACTACGTCTAAAGAATCTGCTCCTAAATCATCTACAAAAGATGCGTCAGGGACGACTTCTGATTCTTCTACAGAAAGTGTTTCAACTATAATATCTGTTAATCTTTCATTTACTGTTGCCATAGTTACTCCTTTTTTTGAGATCTACTTTTTTCTAAAATGAAACTTTTCAATACTCCTTTTATAAATTTATCTGAATTTTCTCCTCCGAAAATAAATGCCAATTTTGAAAAATTTTCTACTAATGACTTTGTAATATTTTTTTCATGAAATGATTCAGCTATTTCTATAAGACCTAATCTTAAAATATTTCTATCAATTACTGCAATCTGAAAAGTAGGATATTCTGTAGCAAGAGAATGGATTTTCTTATCTAGCTTGTTTTTATTTTCTTTTATTTTATTTATATTATTTAAAATAATTTCAAGATTTACAGATTCTACAGAATAATTCTTAGAAATTCTTCGAATAACTTTATCATAATCATTTCCATTTAAATCTATTTCAAATAAAGATTGAAGAGTGATAACCCTATCAATTTGTTCTTTATTATTTGGAAATCCCAAGTTGTTTTCTTCGATTTGAGACACAGAATAATCATCGAATTGTCCCTCTACCATAATGTTTAAATCATCACTATCTTCATTTTTCTCAACTTGAGTATTTTCAGGAAGTTTTTTAATTGTTTCTTGAGAAATTGAAGTCATAAATTTATTTTTTTATTTTATTGGCAGATTCATAATCACTTATATTAATAAGCTCAAATTCTCCAGGAATTCTTTTGATAAGATTTGTTAAAATTTTACCTGGACCTATTTCAAGAAATGTATTACACCCTTCATCTATTAGATAATCTAAAGTTTTAGACCATTGTACACATGATTTCATCTGATTAATTAATTCTTCTTTTAATTCTTCCCCTTTCTCAATAGGTTTTGCTTTTACATTGCTAATGATGGGGAACTGTGGATCAGAGAAATTTAATGAATCTAGCATTTCAGTTAACCCATCTACAGCAGGTTGCATAAGTTCAGAATGAAAAGCGCCAGAAACTGGTAAATTGACAACTCTTTTAGCTCCTCTAGCATTCAGAAGGTCTATCGCTCTAGCTAAACTCATATGATTACCGCTTATAACAATTTGAGAACTAGAGTTAATGTTGGAAGTGTATGTACCTGTTTCCCTACATACTTCTTCTACTGTAATTTCATCAATTCCAATTATGGCAACCATGCCACCTGGGTTTTTGTCACATGCGATTTGCATTAACCTTCCTCTTTCTACTACCAGTTTAATAGTTTCATCTATTGTTAGAGCTCCAGAAGCAGCCAATGAAGTGTATTCTCCAAGGCTGTGCCCCGCAGTATAGTTAATTTTAAATGAATTTTCTGTTATCTCATTTAAGTAAGCCAAACATGCTAATGAAGTAGCAGTAATTGCTGGTTGAGCATTTCTAGTTTCATTAAGTTCTTTTTCTGGACCATTAAAAATTATTTTAGTTAAATCTCTGCCAAGAGCATCATTTACTTGAGTATAAACATCTTTAGCTGCTCTACTTTTTTCTATGAGATCTTTTCCCATTCCTACGAATTGAGATCCTTGGCCTGGAAATAGTAATACTGGATCTGATTTTAAAGAAGTTTGATTAGTCATATTTATGATTGAGTTTGATTAGAGTTAGTATCTACACTATTTATTACACCAATGTATCTTCCTCTATAATGCCCACAATGAGTACAAGCCCTGTGAGGCAATGTTTTTTCTGGACATGCAGGACATTTTATTAAACTAATCCTATTTAATCCTTGATGGGCTCTTTTTTTTCTAGTTCTAGATCTAGAATGTTTCTTTTTTGGTAATGGTGCCATAATAAATTTTTTATTGATTTCGTGTTAATACGAAGGAATTATCGTCCTAAATGATTTTTTTTTCAAGTAAATTTTAACTCTTTATATTACAGATACATGAATAAAGATAGAATAATTGGTTTTTTTTGTATTTTCCTCTCTTAAATTTGTTTAATTGGTAAAAGTGACTTTGTTATGTAGATTTTTATTTAAAGATTTAGTTAGTATTTAGATATCTTTATTTAATAAATAGAATAAATATAGAATTATTTCACTATTGTAGGCAGTAAATGAAGAATCGAGTAATAGGAATAGATCCAGGTTTATCAAGCACAGGATATGGAATTCTAGATTTTAACAGAGATAAATTTAAACCTTTAGAAGGTGGAGTTGCTAAAACAGTAATATCAGATAATTTGGAGACAAGACTAAAATCTATTTTTGACGATATTAGAGAGGTTGTTATTGAATATAAACCTAAAATAATGGCGGTAGAAGATCTTCATTCAAGATATAGAAATTTGAAAACGGCTATAATAATGGGACATGCAAGAGGTGTAGTTTGTTTAGTGGCTTCACAGTTTCATATACCTGTATTTCATTATCAACCTACTCAGATAAAAAATATTATAACTGGATCTGGTAGAGCTGATAAAATTCAAATTCAAAGATCAGTATCAAGATTATTAAATTTAAATTTTGATAGTCTTAATGAACATGTAGCTGATGCCTATGCTGCAGCGATATGTTATTCAATGATGTTTAATAATGTATCCTATAAATAAGGAAGGTTTTAATTGATTAGTTATTTGAAGGGTTCTTTAAGAAAATTACCACTAAGTAATTCTAAATTGGAAATTCTTGTTAATGGAATAGGTTATGAAGTACTATTACCTGTTTTTGTTTTTGAATCTCTTCACTTAAAACAATTAGAAATAAATGACGAAATAGAATTAGAGATTTATTATCATGCTACTGAAAGAAGTCCAAAACCAACACTAGTAGGATTTAATTCTATTCAGGAGAAGAATTTTTTTGAACAAATTATTCAAGTAGAGGGTGTAGGTCCTCAAAAAGCTGTGAGAGCATTGATTTTTCCTATTCACTTGATTGCTAGAGCTATAGAAACTGAAGATGTGCATACACTTACTCAAATGCCTGGCATAGGTTCAAGAGCTGCTCAGAAAATTGTTGCGACTCTTAAAGGAAAAGTAGGTGATTCTACTTCTGCTTTAATAGAAAGTAGTATACATAAATCAGATGATACTGATATAGATGAAAAATTAAATTTAAGGAAAGAGGCTTCTACTATTCTTGTTAATCTAGGGTATAAAGAACAAGAAGCCATTAGTAGTATAAATGAAGTTATGGAAAATAATTCTGATTTAGAAAATGATTTAGAAGGTTTAATAAGAGAAATATTTAAGAAAAAACAAGATATTAGTAATTAGTTGGGTAAGTTTTGTCAAGAGAAGAAATAATAAAAAATTTGGATACACAAGATTTAGAAAATCAAAATGATATAGAAGAACTTTATCAATCTATAAATTTGAGACCAAAAAATTTATTAGAATATGTTGGTCAAAAATCTGTTGTAAATAGTCTGCAAACGGCTATGAAAGCTGCTAAAAATAGAAAGGAACCTTTGGAGCATGTGCTTTTTCATGGACCCCCTGGATTAGGAAAAACTACTCTTGCGCATGTTATAGCAACAGAATCTGGTTACAAAATAATCCATACTTCTGGCCCTAGCTTAGAAAGGCCAGCTGATATGGTTGGATTATTGTCTAATCTTAATTTTGGAGATGTACTTTTTATTGATGAAATACACCGTATATCAAAAGGTGTAGAAGAATATATGTATTCTGCTATGGAAGATTTTAAAGTGGATTTTATAACTGGATCAGGAACATTTGCAAAGACTCTTTCTTTTCCATTACAGAGATTTACTTTAGTGGGGGCTACTACAAGAGCAGGAATGTTATCTTCTCCTCTTAGAGACAGATTTGGTTTAACTTACCATGTTGATTATTATTCTCATGAAGAACTTAGTCATGTAATAAAAAGATCATCAGAATTATTAGGAATCAAGATAACCGAAGAAGGATCATATGAAATAGCAAATAGATCTAGAGGTACTCCTAGAATTGCTAATAGATTACTAAGAAGAGTTCGAGACTATTCTGAAGTACATGAAAAAGGAAATATTGATAAAAATATTTCTCAGAAAGCTTTAGAATCAGAAGGTGTAGATGAGTTGGGCCTAGATAGGCTAGATCGAGAATATTTGAAAACTTTGTTAGTCAATTATAAAGGTGGCCCAGCAGGCATAGAAGCTTTGGCGGCTACGATAAATGAAGAATCTCAGACATTAATAGATGTCGTAGAGCCTTTTCTTCTTAAGATAGGATTTGTTGTTAGGACTCCTTCAGGTAGAAAAGCAACCGAAAAAGCTTATTCATATTTAAATATTAGTAACAAAAAATCTGACCAGGCCCAGCTTTTTTGATTTTTTATTTATAAATCGTCAAAAGAAGATTGATGTTTTGCCCATAAATTTGAATATAATCCTTTATTTTTCATTAACTCATCGTGGGGCCCAATTTCTAAAATTTTACCTTTATCTAACACGACAATTTTATCTGCATTTCTTATTGTTGATAATCTATGAGCAATAATAATACCTGTTCTGTTTTCTAAAACTTTATTAAGAGCATTTTGTATTTTCAATTCTGTATAACTGTCAATATATGCAGTAGCTTCATCTAAGATAAAAATTTTAGAATCACATACTAGGGCTCTTGCAAAACTAATTAATTGTTTTTCTCCAATAGATAAATTTGAGCCTCCTTCATATAAGTGCGTAGAATATGTATCTGGTAATCTGTTAATGAATTCATCTGCACCTACAGTTTTACTTGCTTCAATAATTTCTTCATCTGATGCATTAGTTCTATATCTAATGTTTTCTAGAACAGTGCCCGAAAATATTACAGGATCTTGGAGAACCATGCTTATATTTAATCCTAAGGAATCTTGGCTAACTTTTCTAATATCTTGATTATCAATTAAAATCTCTCCATCCCATATATCATAAAATCTGTTAATTAAGGCAGCAATACTTGTTTTTCCAGATCCTGTTGGTCCTACAAGACCTATTGTTTCATTTTCTTTTATTGATAAATTTATATCACTTAAAATTTGATTATTACTTTCATAACCAAAACTCACATTCTTAAGTTCAATTTTACCTTTTTCGATTTTTAATGGTTTCGAATTTGGTTCATCTTTGATTTCAATAGGTAGTTCTAATAGTTCAAAAATTCTATGACCTGAAGCCATTGCTCTTTGCACAACGCTATAATGCATTGTAAGAGTTCTAATAGGATCAAATAGGCGTTGTATGTACAGTAATGATGCAACCATTATTCCTATCTCTATAGATTCATTTATTACTAGATACCCTCCAATAATTATGATTATTGCCATAGATAATCCTGTTAAAGTTTCAACTGGAGGCATAATTCCAGATCCATATTTAGCAGCTTTATCTTGTTTATATAGGCTGTCAGCTATTTTTTCATCAAATATTTCTTGATTTTTTATTTCTCTATTTAATGATTGTGTAACTCTTACACCATTAAGGTGTTCATTTAATACTCCTGAAACTATAGATCTAGCTTTACTTGCATCAAGAAATGCTCTTCTGGCCATTGGTAGCCAAAATATTTTTACTAAAATTAAAATTGGAAGAACGATTAAAATCATTAATCCCATGATCCAATTTAAAGTGATTAAAATTATTGCAACACATATCAAAGTGAGTATATCTGCAATAGCATGTATTCCTGCTTGGAAAAGTTCCTGAAGAGCTCCGACATCTCCTTGAACCCTTGACATCAAGCCTCCATATTTAGTTTTATCAGCAAAAGACATAGAAAGTTTTTGTAAATGATTAAACATTTTTGTTCTGATATCATAAATTACATTTTCTCCAATTTTCCCCAAAAGTTTTTGTTGGAAATAATTTGAAAACATATGAATTAATGAAGCAATTATTAAAACTACAAACATTAAATTTAAAGCTAGAGAGTTTTTTTCAGAAATAGCATTATCAATTGTGATTTTAACTAATACTGGAATAGCTACCACAACACCCGCAAATAATAATACAGCAACAAGACCAGCAAGAACTTTCCTTTTATATGGTTTTAAGTATGTAATAAATTTATTTAAAACTTCTTGATCGTATGAAGAAATTACCTCTAAGTTATCTTCAAGGAATTCTGTTTTTTTTACTTTTTTTGATGTTTTATTAATACTGATCATTTTAAAAGTTTTTATTTTTCATATTTTGGATGTTGTATATCAGATATGGTTTTATAGATCCCATCTTCTTTTAATAATTCTGATGGAGTTCCTCTTTGAGAAATTTTTCCTTTATCAAGCACAATGATTTCATTTGCGTGTTCTAAAGAATCAATTCGATGAGAAATGATAATTGTGATTTGAGATGAAATAGATGTTTTTAGATGTTCACGAATTTTTTGATCTGTAATTGAATCTAATGCGCTCAGTGAATCATCAAAAATTACTAAAGATGGTTTCTTTAATAATGTTCTGGCTATAGAAATTCTTTGTTTTTGTCCTCCAGATAAGGAAACTCCAAATTCTCCTACTGTTGTTTCATATTTTTCAGGAAGAGTTTCTATAAAATCATGTATCTCTGCAATTTGAGCACATTTAATGATTTCATCCATTTCTGAGTTAGGGACTCCATATGAAATGTTTTCTTTAATTGTCATATTGAATAGAAATGTGTTTTGAGAAATTATGCCCACTTGTTTCCTCAATTCAATAATATCTATATTTTTAATATCAATATCATTAATAGTTAAGGATCCATCTTCTATATCGTAAAATCTTGGAATAAGCTGAGCTAGAGATGATTTTCCAGATCCAGGAGGACCAATAATTCCTAATATTTGGTTTTTACTCGTTTTAAATGAGATCTTATTAAGTATGTTTTTTTCACTTTCATGGTCAAATTTGAATACAATATTTTTTGCTTCAATTTTATGTATTTTATCTAAAGATTTAGCTTCATTTGGAGATTTAATATTAGGTTTTTTATCTAATATTTCAAATAATCTTAGACCACATGAAGTAGCTCTAGCGTAAGCGTTAACCATCATTCCAATCATTCTTACGGGTCTTTGTAGCATCCCTAGATAAACTAATGATTGTGTCATTTCTCCTAATGTTAAAGAGCCTGAAATCACTTGAATGCCAGATACCCATATAATCAAAGACCAAGTAATGAGAAAAAAGAAGCCAATTAAAGCTTGTCCTAATGCAGAAACTTCTATTGATTCGATAGTTAAATTTGTTACATTTTTATGAGATGAACGAAATTTTTTAATTTCATGGTTTTGACCTCCAAATGCTCGAACTACCCTTACTCCAATTAAGTTTTCTTGTAACTTAGTATTTAGATCAGAATAAAATTGTTGAATTTTGGTCCAAATTTTTCTTAGACGTAAACGTGTAGTAGTAGCTAATGATGCTGTAGGAATTATGAAAATAAGACTTAATAATCCAATTTTCCAATCAACAGATACTAAAAGAATTCCTCCAAAAAACATTAGTAGAAAGATTTCTAAAGTTCTTAAAAACCCAGTTCTTACAAATAATCCGACTCCCTCAATATCAAGTATTCCTCTAGACATTAAATTCCCTGAATGAATTTTGTCATGAAAAGAGAATGATAATGATTGTAATTTTTTATGAAAATTACTTCTCAAATTTGTTGTGATATTATTTCCAATTTTTTCACCATAATATTGAATTAAAAACCCAAATAAGCCTCTTACCATACTAGTAATGATTATCAGAAACCCAACTATATACAGATCATTAAGTTTTGAAGATCCAGATGATATTATTTCGATTGATTTATCTATTCCATTTCCTAGTAAAAAGGGTAAATATAATTGTGAGGCTACAATTCCAAATACTCCAAATACTCCTAGAGAAATGTATTTTTTATATCTAAGACACATCTTAGTGATTCGTTTTAGAACTTCGAATTCTTTTTTATGTGATAAATGAGATAGATTATCTCCTATATGTAATAATTGTTTTGCATGAGCTATTCTTTCAGCTATATGAGGATTAGGTAAATGAGGTTTTGGGAAATGCATTTTATTTTTTTATATATATCTGAGAAGTTATAATAAATTATAAATTATATTCTTTACCATACTTTTTTGTGTAAATTTTCAAAAATTTAGTATTTTTATATGAAATCTGTCGAATTCAAAACTCAAATAGCTAATTTTCAATATTCTGAAATATTAAAATTTATAGAAAGTCAATCTTTCCCAGTAGGATGGAAGGAAACTAATTTTTTAAAAGAATTAAGAAAAAAAAATTCAATTTATTTTATTGCCTATGATATACCAGATAAAATTAGAAATTTTCATGAACATAAAAAGGTTTTACTAAATAATAAAATTATTGTTGGTTATGCTGGTGTTTGGTTTCATAAAGAATTTTCAGAGATTGTTTCCGTAGCAGTTTTACAAAATTTCAGAAGATTAGGAGTGGGGAATTTACTAATAAATGAATTAATTGATTATGTTAATTCTAATAAGAAAGTGAAAATGATTAATTTAGAAGTTGGGAAAAAGAACTTTAAAGCAATAAGTTTATATAAACAACTAGGTTTTAAAGAAAATGGGTATAGAAGAAAGTACTATTTACATGATGGTGATGATGCTATTTTAATGAGTCTTAAGATTAATTATTGAATGAAAATTCTCTTAAAAGAGATTCTAATTCTTTTTCAGTTTTCTTATCTATTGATGGAGTAGGCAACCTAGTATCAGGTGTGCTTATTATTCCTCTTCTGAATAAAATATGTTTTCGGATACTCAAACTTATACCTTGTTGATTCTCATATCTAATTAATGGTAGCCATTTAAAAAATAATGATTTTGCATCCTTAATATTGTTGTTTTTAAATTCTTCATATGTTTTTACTAGAATTTCAGGATAAGCAAATCCCGTCATTGTTCCAATAGCACCTCTCATCAATTCTTCAATAAGAAATGCTCCTCCTAAACCTCCAAAAATTCCTATTTGATTAGATGTTTTTGATAATATCTCGGAAATTTTTTTAGGAGTTGGAGGATCTTCTAATTTAATAAATTTTATTTGTGGAACTTCAATAGTAATTTTATTGATAAACTCAGGAGTTAAATTCACTCCAGTTTCTTGTGGTAAGTCTTGTAGAACTATAGGTAAGTTATGATCTTTAGAGATTTCTTTAAAGAATTTTAATAAAATTCTTTCATTAGTTTTTGCCATTTTAGGTGGAGAACAAAGTAAGTAATTAGCGCCAAAATCATTTGATTCTTTGATTCTTTTGGAAACTATTTCAATACTTTCTCCGCTTACTCCTACAGTTATAGGAATTTTATTGGTTACTTTTTTTGAAACATGACTAATTACAGAATTTCTTTCTTCTTCTGTTAATCTATGAGCCTCTCCCATTACTCCCATGATTACAATTCCTTGACAATTGCTTTCTATAGATAATTTAACAAGATTATCTATAGATTCTAAATCAATATTTGATTTTTTATTGAATGGCGTAGGCATCATGAAATGAATACCTTGAATTGAATTAGTAATCATATAATTAGGTGTTTAATCCAGGCTCAGAGTTGTCATAATCGTAGTTTTTGCTTAAATCTACAGAACTTAATTCCTTCTCAGGAACTTCTTCTTCTGGGTAAATTGCATTTACAGGACATACAGGTTCACATGCAGCACAATCAATGCATTCTTCAGGATTGATAAATAACTGATTGTCTCCTTTTTTGGAGTATATGCAATCTACAGGACAAACATCAACGCAAGAGCCATCAAGTAAATCTTTACAAGCAGAAGTAATGATATAAGTCATTTTTCCTCAACATTAATCTTTTTTAACTAGATAATAATCAAGAATTTAATTTCCGCAACCACAACCTTCACCTCCACCTCCGCAACCACAACCTCCACCTCCACCTCCACAACCTCCACTTCCACAGCCACAACCTCCACCTCCGCAACCTCCACCTGAAGGTAGGTTAGGGTTAGTAATTATAAATCCAGAGCGATGAAGACCCTCTACATAATCAATGTTAGAACCAGTGATAAGAGGTAATGTTCCGGGATCTATTAAAGCTTTAAAATCACCAAGGTCTACAATAGTGTCATCTTGACTAGGTTTGTCTTCTAAACCAAAAGCATATCCAGGCGAACCATGTTCATTAGAAGTCATTTGGATTCTTAAATAGGAATTGTTAAGTTCTTGTTCTTCAATTACTTCTTTAATTTTTGAAGTAGCTGTCTCAGTCATATCTATAAGGACAGTAGACTCTTTTTCCATTTGTAACTCCAGTTAAGTATTAAAGTATTTATGATCTTAATATTATAGATTATACATGAAAAATTTTCATTAAATAGTGTGCTTTTTTGTTATTAAATACTGCTTATCTTATACTGGTTAACGAAAAACTATTTTATTGTTAGAAGTTGTTACTGATTTCGAAATAAATATTCTTGAATATATTTTTAAAGGAAGGTGATTAATGGATGATCTAGATTATAAAATTCTTTCAATGTTAAAGAAAAATGGGAGAGTTTCTAATGCTAACATGGCAAGGACTTTGAAAGTTAGTGAAGGGACAGTAAGAAGAAGATTGAAGAAAATGACAGCTGATAATGTTATCAGAATTTTTGCTGTTCCTAATCCTCATAGTATAGGTTTAAATTCTGAAGCTCTAATCGGAATCCAAACAGATCCAGATAAAATTGGAATAATTACTAACCATGTCTCGAACTTAGATCAAGCTACATGGGTTGCACAAACTACGGGAACTTATGATATATTTTTGTGGGCTGCTGTGGAATCCACTGAAGAATTAGGGAAATTTATCAGAGATAGCGTAGGTACCATAGCAGGTGTGCGTAGAACTGAAACATTTGTTAATCTGAAAGTTGTAAAAAGAGGACATGGTCCCATAGATTAATAGGAGAAAATAATGGAACAATCTTCAATTGAACATTCTACACATTTAGGTTTGAAAAATAATCTTTCTATATTAGGAGAAAAACAGAATTCTTTATTAGAATCAATTTTTACTAATATTGGATGGAAATCAAAGCTATTAGTTATTATTGCTTTTTTAATTTTTGAGACGATTTTAGCTCAGATAAAATTTTTTCTCCCAGATAATCCAGTTCCAGTTACTATGCAAACATTTGGAGTGTTAATGATGGGAAGTGTTTTGGGATGGAGGCTTGGTTTAATTACTATTTTTTCATATGTATTTTTGGGAATTATGGGGGCTCCTATTTTTCAAAGTGGGAATGGTGGTTTTAGTTATTTTTTTGGTGCTACTGGAGGATATATAGTAGGGTTTTTCCTTGCTGTGCCTATAATCGGATTTTTATCTCAAAGAGGTTGGATTAGAAGTAAAGCACTATGGGCAATGTTGATAGGAAATATTGCAATATATATTCCTGCAGTAATTTGGTTAAGTATTGGAATGTCATTTTTTGACTTTAGTTGGCCTAAAAGTGATCAACTTTTATCTCAAGCAGTTTATCCTTACATAATTGGTGATTTATTGAAAATGGTTTTTGCTGCATTAATAACAGGTTTATTGTGGCAGGTAGTTGATTCTAGAAAATTAAAGTAATTATGGAGCGTCAATAAATTGTATAAGGATATTGGTTGTGGAGAAGTCAGAGAGAAAGATGAAGGAAAAATTTTTCGTTTTGCTGGCTGGGTTCATAAGAGGAGAGATCATGGCTCTCTCATTTTTATTGATTTGAGGGATTCAAAAGGTATTATTCAAATAGTTTTTGATCCTAGCAAATCTGTAGATTCGCATAAGATTGCATTATCTTTAAGGTCTGAATGGGTTATTGAAGTTAAAGGAAGTGTAAAAAAAAGAATCAAAGGTGCTGAAAATCCAAATTTACTAACAGGAAAAATTGAAGTCATTGCCACAGAAATAAAAATCTTAAATAAATCCAAAACTCCTCCTTTTGAAGTAAATGAAGATATAAATATTGATGAAAATTTAAGATTGAAATACAGATATTTGGATTTAAGAAAGCCTAAAATGCAAAAAAATATTAAAACTAGGCATATTGTAACTAAAGCAATTTGGGATTTTCTTCATGAGAAAGATTTTGTTCAAATAGAGACACCTATCCTTATCAAGAGTACCCCAGAGGGAGCTAGAGACTATGTTGTTCCTAGTAGAGTTCATCAGGGAAATTTTTATGCACTTCCTCAATCACCACAGCAAATGAAGCAAGTATTAATGGTCTCTGGTTTTGAACGATATTTTCAAATTGCTAGATGTTTTAGAGATGAAGATTTAAGAGCTGACAGGCAACCTGAGCATACTCAACTTGATTTTGAAATGAGTTTTGTAGAGCAAGATGATGTTTTAAATTTAGTTGAAGATTTATATAAGTATCTTATAAGAAAAATTTCCCCTAATGCAGAGATTCCTGAAAAATTTCCTAGAATAAGTTTTAAAGAGTCTATGGATGTTTATGGAACAGATAAACCAGATTTGAGGTTTGATTTAAAGTTGGTTGACTTAACAGATGTTTTTTCTAATTCTGATTTTGGAGTTTTCAATAAAACAATTGATTCTAATGGAATTATTAAAGGTTTGGTGGCTCCAGGTTGTTTTTCTTATTCACGTTCTCAAATCTCAGAATTGAACCAGTTAATTGTAGAAAATGGAGGTCCAGGAGTTTTTACTTTAACTAGAACAAATAAAAAGAATAATGATTTAGAAGTTCAAGATATTAAATCAGCATTTAGTAAATTTGTAAATATAGAGAAATTAAAGGAAAGTATATTAATTAGTAAATGTGAAGAAGATGATCTTTTATTAATTTGTGCTGGGTCTAAAAAAATTGTAAATCAATCTTTAAGTTTATTAAGAAACAAAATTGCTGAAGATTTGAATTTAATAAAAACAGATTCATTTTCATTTGCCTTTATAGTGGATTTTCCGTTATTTGAGTGGAATCTTGATGAAGAAAAATGGGATGCTATGCACCATGTTTTTACTTCCCCTAAAGATGAACACATAAAATATTTAGATTCAAATCCAGGAGACATTATTGGACAATTGTTTGATTTAGTTTGTAATGGGGTAGAATTAGGCTCAGGAAGTATAAGAATTCACAATAGGGAAATCCAAGAGAAGGTATTTAATATTATTGGATATTCATCTAGTGAAGTTTCAGAAAGATTTTCAACAATATTGGAATCTTTTGAATATGGCGCCCCTCCACATGGAGGTATGGGACTAGGTTTAGATAGGTTAGTAGCAATGTTAGTTGGAGAAAGTTCAATAAGGGAAGTAATTACTTTTCCTAAAACTCAAACAGCATTTGATCCTTTATTTGATACTCCATCATTAATTTCTAATCAACAACTCACAGAATTGAATTTGGATATTCATAATAAAGAATGAGTGATATTATTTCTTTCTATATTCAGATTAATTTATGAAGTATGAAAAATGAAAATATCTACTGAAAAAACCGATCAACAACAAATAAACTTAACTATTGAGGTAAATGATGAAGATATGGAAAGTCATATCCAGATTGCTTGCAATAGAATGAGTAAGAAGATGAATTTTCCTGGATTTAGGAAAGGAAAAGTTCCTAGATCAGTTTTAGAAAATTCATTAGGAAAACAAAGATTGGTTCAAGAATCTTTAGATACTTTAATACCTGAGGTAGTTTTCAAAGCAGTTGATAAAGAGAAAATAGAAATAGTGGCTACTCCTGTAGTTTCCGTTGAATCACTTGATCCAAAATTAAAAATTCTTGCTAAAGTTGCTCTGGTTCCAATTGTTAATTTATCTTCATATGAAAAATTTAAAATTGTTCAATCAAAAAATAAAATTGGGGTAAAAGAAATTAATAATGTGATTGATCAAGTAAGAGAATCTCAATTAACTTGGATTCCAGTAGAAAGGAGTGTTAAAAGAGGGGATTCGTTAATAATAGATTTTGAAATTAATTCAGATGAAAAAACTATTACTAGTCAAAATAAGATGGAATTTATAGTTGATTATGGTAAAGATCATGTTGAATCTATTCCGGGATTTTCTGAGAAATTGATAAAAATGAATATTGGAGATGAAAAAAAATTTAATTTAAAATTTCCTGAAAATTTTCCGGATGAAAAATTAAGAAATAAGTCTGGAGAATTTAAAGTATTGGTTCATGAAATTAAAGAAAAGGCATTACCTGAATTAAATGATGATTTTGCGAAAAGTTTAGGAGAAGGACTAGAAAGTGTTAAGGAATTAAAGGAAAAAGTCAGAGAAAATTTAAAATTAAACGCTGAAAATGAATGGAACAATAGAATTATTGAAGATTTTATTAATCAAGTTATGGATGATTCAAAATTTGTTGTAGCTCCAATTTTGGTTGATCAAGAATCTGAAAATATTGTCAAAAGACAAAAAGAGTATATTGAATCTAGAAAACTAGATTTTGATGAGTATTTAAAAAATTCAGAAAAAACTTATGAAGGATTGTTAGAGGAATCTCGTGAAGTTGCAGAAAAAAATATTTTTAGGTCTCTGATAATTAATGAAATTTCTATCAAAGAAAATATAAAAGTTGAGGAAAAAGAGGTTATAGAAGAGATAAAAAGGTGGGAAGAAAATAACAATAAAAACAACAATATATCTAAAGATCAAGTTGAACAAAATATTAGACAATCTATTAAAGATAGATTAATTATGGATAAAATTTTGAAATTGGCTAAAGATAGAGTGGTAAAATCTAAAGATAAACAAAAGAAATAATTAATAATCATATAAATAATTATTCAATTAAAAATTTGGAGATAAATATGAATGATATAGAAAATATTATACCTACAGTTATAGAAAATGGTGCTAGAGGAGAAAGAGCTTTTGATATATTCTCATTACTTTTAAAAGAAAGAATTATTTTTTTAGGTACTCCTATCAATGATCAAATTTCTAATTTAATTGTTGCCCAAATGCTCTATTTAGCAAGAGAAGATGCAACTAAAGATATTAATTTATATATAAATTCACCTGGAGGCGGTGTTTATGCTGGTTTAGCTATCTATGACACTATGCAACATATTCCATGTGATGTTTCAACTATTAGCGTAGGTTTATGTGCTAGTTTTGGTACTGTTCTTTTAACTGCTGGGACTAAAGGGAAAAGGTTTGCATTACCTAATTCAACTATTCATATGCATCAACCTATAAGTGGAGCTCAAGGTCAAGCCTCTGATATTGAAATAGCTGCTAAAGAAGTATTAAGAGTAAAAGATGGTTTAACTAAAATTATTTCTAATCACACTGGTCAGTCTGAATCTAAGATTATTAAAGATTCTGATAGAGATTCTTGGATGACTGCAAAACAAGCTGTGGAATATGGATTAATTGATGAAATTCTTGAAAAACCTAAATCTGAAACTAAGAAATCTTCAAAGAAGTAAGTATTTAAATAGAATTATTAATCTAAATCTTTAGTAATATCTTCTATCTCCAATTTTGTTTCGGAGAGTATTTCTTTACATTTTTTAGAAATACTTACTCCTTCAAGAAATAATTCTTTAGATTCTTCTAAGGAAAGATCACCTTCTTCTAATTTTCTTACAATGATTTCTAGTTTTTCTAATAATAATTCAAAATTATTTTTTTCACTCATCATCAATCCTTACATTTTTTTTTAAATTAGTTGTTTTTGCTTCTATTTCACCGTTTTTAATTATAATCGAAAGTAAATCTCCTACTTTTAATTGGTTAGTTTTTGTGATTATTTCATGATTCTTCTTATTGGAAATTATTGAATATCCTCTACTTAATACATTATTAGGATCTAGTGTTCTTAAAGAGTTTTCAAGAGAATTAATGGTTAGTAATAATTTTTCATAATTTTTTAAAAAAGAATTTTTTATAGAATTTGAATATTGAATGATAGTGTTCTCAGAAAATGAAATATCAGGTTTTTTATACAAAAGACGATCAAAAGTAATTTCTAGATTAGATTGTTTTTTTGAAATTAAA
This sequence comes from Chloroflexota bacterium, assembly GCA_002721615.1. Lineage (GTDB taxonomy): Bacteria > Chloroflexota > Dehalococcoidia > Lucifugimonadales > Lucifugimonadaceae. The sequence goes on along the minus strand of PBKW01000011.1, from coordinate 1,643 downwards.
AAATCAATATTTTGGTAGAGTTCATTTAATTTTTGAGAAATCCAATTTTTTAATTCAACTATGTCAGGTGTAATTATTTCCGCAGCAGCTGAAGGAGTAGGAGCACGTAAGTCTGAAACAAGATCAGAAATAGTAAAGTCGGTTTCATGACCTATTGCGCTGACTACAGGAACTTTACAAGCAAATATAGATTTCGCAACTATTTCCTCATTAAAAGGCCAAAGATCTTCCAAAGATCCTCCTCCTCTCGCTAAAATAATTAACTCAATATCCTTTTGAGATTCTAAAATTTTTATTGATTTTACTATTGATGCTGAAGCTTCTTTACCTTGAACTTTTGTGTCTGAGATTTTAATTTTTATCATAGGGTATCTACGTTTTATGATATTTAAAATGTCATGTAAAACAGAACCTTTCTTTGATGTTACAATTCCAATAAATTTTGGATATTTGGGTAAACTTCTTTTTCTAGAAATATCAAATAAACCTTCTGATTCTAGTTTGGTTTTCAAAAGTTCAAAGCTCTTTTGCAGAGAGCCAATACCTTCTGGCTCAACTTTATTTACATATACTTGAAGCTCTCCTCTGGTTTTGTAAAAAGAAATATAACCATGAGCATTGATTAATTGCCCATTTTCTAAATATTCTATTCCTGAAGTTTCTTTAAACATCACACATCGAATTACAGCTTTTTCGTCTTTTAATGAGAAATAGTTATGGCCGCTTGAAGATTGGTAATGGTTAGATATTTCCCCTATTACTTCAAGATTTCTTAAATGAGAAGTTTTTTCTAAAGTATTCTTTATATATTCTGATAACTCACCTACAGTAAAAGTAGCTTTAATGTTTGAATAGTTACTTTCTTCTTTGAAAATCATTAAATTAATTTGATCTTTCAATATATTGACCTGTACGAGTGTCAATTTTAATTTTTCCTCCTGATTCTATAAACAGAGGTACTTGAACTTTTAAACCAGTATTTAGAGTAGCATTTTTAGTTACATTGGTTGCAGTATCACCACGTACTGCTTGTTCAGTATCTACTACCTCGAGAATTACAGAAATAGGAAGATCTATACTTATAGGTTTTTCTTGAAATGAAATTACTTCTATAATGTCTCCTTCGACAATGAAATCTAATGCATTACCTAAAATTGAAGGCTCAATATTTATTTGCTCGAAGGTTTCATTATTCATAAATGTATGAGAAGTAGAATCGCTATAAAGATATTGAAAAGGTCTTTTATCAGTTCTAGCTAAAGTTAATGGCCTATTACCTTGTAATTTTTTTTCAAAAACGTTACCAGTTTTTATGTTTTTAACTTTTAAAGTCAACGTAGGTGGAGCTTTGGGAGGTTTTCTATGTTGCCATTCAAGTATTTGAAATATTTCATTATCTATCATAATAGTCATGTTTCTTTTTATTTCACTAGAACTTATTGTCATTTCTTCCTCTTTATTTATCTAAGATTTTATTTTTTTTTGCATTACTTAATATTTTTGTTTTTCCATTTTTAATTAATACTATGTCTTCTATTCTTACTCCACCCCAATTTTCTATATAAATACCTGGTTCTACTGTAAAGACCATATTCTCTTCTATAATATTTTTACTAGTAGGTCCTACCCCAGGGTTTTCATGG
>PBKW01000010.1 GCA_002721615.1 Chloroflexota bacterium | reverse complement strand
TGCATCCTTTATCTCTTGCTTTTTCTATTTTTTTCATCATTTCTTCTACAGAGAATGTATATGCTGAAGGATCTTTAGGATCAGTTCTATAAAACGAACAAAAACTACAAAATGCATCACAAATATTTGTGTAATTTAAGTTAGTGTCTATTACAAAAGTAACAATATTAGATGGATTGATTTTTCTTCTAATATTGTTGGCTAATTGTCCTAAATCATAGATGCTTACTTTTTCGAGTAGGTATATACCTTCATCGAAGGTTATTCTATCGTTGTTATGAACTTTTTCTTTAATATTATTTAACATATTTAATAATTGATTTTTAGTTGATTTGATGAAAGAAGTTTTTGAAATTCTATAATTGAATCATTATGATTGGTTTTATATTCATAAATAAAACTTGAAACGTATTTTTTTATATCTTTAATTGGTATAAATTTTCTTTGATTATTATTCGCAATTTTTTCTATAGATATAAATTTTTCAGATAAACTTTTAAATATATTTTCTTTTAGAGTATTTTTTATATTTATATTTACAGAACTTAGTATAGCCCATCTAGCAAATACAAATTGTAAATTAGTCATTTCATGCCAAATTTGTCCTAGATCGTAAACGAAAGGCCATGAATTATTAATATATAACTGTTGTAGTGCTTTATCTCCAATCAATAATTTTGCATTTGTTGTTCTTTTATATTCATGAGCAAAATTAATCTCTTTAATTTTCCAAAATTTATTTAATATTATTTCAAGTAGCTTTACTGAAGTTGAAGTTTCATCGGTAATTGAAATATTTTTTCTATCTAGTTTCTGATATGGAACTTTAGAAAATAGTAAAACGCTATTAGATTTTTTATCAGTTGAAACTACAAAAGGTAGAAAATCAATAGATTTTTTACAATTTATTGAATCAACTAATGATAATGGTCCTGCATGAATTTTATCTTCATTAATTTCTTTCCCCATTTCTTTAGGAGTATGGAAAATTAAATCAAAATAATTATTATCAATATTAAGGTAGAAAATTTCTGAATTTAAATATGGCATTCTGCCAATTTTAGTATGCATAAGTTTTGATCTCATTATATAGGGCATCTCTTTCAACAGGAATTTTACCTGCTTCACTTATTAGTGAAATCATTTTTGTTCTTGCTAGACCTGCAGGAGATGATGCACTTGCAGCATGCATTATTTTCTCTTCACCTATAGTTCCGTCTAAATCATCTGCACCGAAATTTAATCCAACTGATGCAGTGGATTCTCCAATCGTAACCCAATATGATTTTATATGAGGGATATTGTCTAACATTAATCTAGAAAGGGATATCATTTTTAAATCTTCGATAGGAGAAATTTTATTTTTACGTAAATGGGTATCTCCTATTTGATATTGGAGTGGAATAAATGCAAGGAATCCATCAGTGTGGTCTTGTAGCTCTCTTAGTTGTATGAGATGGTCTATTCTTTCTTCATATGTTTCTAGATGTCCATAAAGAATAGTACAATTAGATTTAATCCCCATAGTGTGGGCAGTTCTGTGAATTTCTAACCATCTAGAACTGTTAGATTTACCTGGTAATAACATTTTATGAATTCTTGGAGAAAATACTTCAGCGCCTCCCCCTGGCATTGATGCTAACCCAGCTTCTTTAAGTCTTGCTAATGATTCTTCAGGATCTATTTTCCATCTTCTCCAAAAATAGTCAATTTCTGCGGCAGTGAAACCTTTAATTTGAATATGTGGAAATTTTTGATGAATTTCTTTAACTATATTTTCATAATATTCGAATTTCCATGTAGGATGATGTCCTCCGACTATATGAATTTCAGAAATATCTTTATCTATTTTTCCAAGTATTTCTTCTGGTGTCATCTCATAAGCATCTGGATCACCTATTTTCTTAGCAAAATCGCAAAAATTACAACTTAAAACACATATGTTTGTGGGATTAATGTGTCTATTTAAAACAAAGTAAACTTTGTTTCCTGAAATCTTGTTTTTAGCATAATTTGCCATTTTTCCTAGTGAATAGAAGTCATTAGATTCAAATAAATAAACTCCGTCATCAAAAGAAAGGCGTTCATTATTAATTATTTTTTCTGAAATTTTATTTAATTTACTATCAGTAGTAGATAAATTTATCATTTCCAATAAGTTTCCCATTTTGATTCTACTTTATTAATTATTTTTTGATCCATTACTAATGGTTTTTGATAACCTTTTTTCCATGTAGAATCTATAAACATAGTACCTTCGTATGAAGGATTGATTCCTTTCAAAATAGCTTCCCTGAAAGTTATATCAGAAGCTGGATCAAATCTAGTAAAAATTCCCCATAGAAGTTCTACATCGTTGTTTATATTTACATCTTCTGAAACGAATGCAATTATTTTTACATTTTCTAGCAATTTATTTGATAGTAGTTTATTTATAACATTTCTCCCAATTCCTTTTACAGAAATTGCTAGAAGAGTATTTCCAATAAATCTCCAATCAATTATTTGATTGGAAAATGTGCGAATATCTTTAGGAATTGGGACTGGATTTACAGAAGTTGTATTATAACCAGTTGCATCAATTATCATTTTACTACCTTTGTGCATTGATTCTCCTGTAAAATCAAGAGTATCTAAAGGAGTTTTACTTAGAAGAAGAAAATCTGATTGAGGATTAAAATTTTTTCTAATTTCTTGTAGAATTTGAGACTTATTTTTTACATCAACATTTGAATTTACTAGAATGATTGTTTTAGTTAGTGATAACTGCCCTTGTCCTAAAATAGCTAAAGCAGTTTTAAAAGGTTCTCGAGTATATCTATTTTCTGTTGAAACTACTAATAAATTATGAAATCCAGCTTCAAAATATGCCCATGTTGATTTAATTTCAGGATGAATAAGTTTTATAAGTGGCCCTAAGATACTTTGAGTACAATCTCCCATAAATTTATCTTCTTGAGGAGGTTTTCCTACTACCGTAGCTGGATAAATGGGATTATTTTTGTGTTGGATTGCATTTATATGAAATACAGGAAATTCTGCAGCTTCTGAATAATGACCAAAATGATCTCCAAAAGGTCCTTCAAGTTTTCTTTCATTTGGGTTTAAATATCCTTCCAATATAAATTCAGATTCAGCTGGAGCTTTTAAATCTATAGTTTTGCATTTTATTAATTTAGTTCTACTTCTTCTTAACATCCCGCAAAATTGCATTTCTCCTATACCTTCTGGAAGGGGCATGATTGCACTTAAAATTAGAGCAGGATCTCCTCCAATAGCAACTGCTAATTCTAATGGTTGTCCCATTTGTTCAGCTTGATAGTGATGAAATCCACCACCTTTTTCAATTTGCATATGCATACCAGTAGATTTAGAGTCATACATATGCATACGATACATTCCAATATTATAAGAACCATTTTCAGGGTGTTGGGTTATCACTAAAGGAAGAGTAATAAATTTGCCCCCATCTTCAGGCCAACAATGAAGTAAAGGTAGATCTGAAAGATTAGGGTTTGATAAAAAATTTTCAGAAACTTCAGATTTTCTTTTAGTTTTAGGAAAAGTAGATAATAGGTTAGGAATCCATTTTTTATTAGACCATAATGATTTTATGTTGGGTGGATTTAAAGAATCAACAAAATTGACAAGGTTTTCCCCTGTTTTAGAAGGATCTTCACCCAAAGCAAGTTCAATTCTTTTAGCTGAAGCCATTGTATTTATTGCCAAAGGAAATTTTGATCCTTTTACATTTTCGAATAATATAGCAGGTTTATCTTCTAATTGAGCTTTAATTGAGATTTCAGTTATTTCTAGATAAGGGTCTACTTCTGTTTTTATTCTATGTAATTCTCCCTCTTCTTCTAGTAGATGTATAAAAGATTGAAAATTATTGGGAGTCATTCTTAAGTTTTATCCTTTCCATTGTTTTATTATTGATGATTCAATTTCTAAATGTTGTAAAACTCTAGATGCAACCATGTCAACAAGATCACCTACAGATTTAGGGATGTGATAAAAACCTGGAGAAGCTGGCATAACAATTCCTCCTGCTTCAGTTACCTTAACCATATTTTTTAAATGAATTAAGCTTAAGGGAGTTTCTCTAGGTACAATTATTAACTTTCTTCTTTCTTTTAAAACAACATCAGCTGCTCTTTCAATTAAACCTCTTGATATTCCATTTGCAATACTTCCTAGAGTGCCAGTTGAACATGGAATAATTACCATTCCATCAGTTTTGAATGAACCACTAGCTATAGAAGCCCCTACATCATTTTCATGATGTATATGAATTTGATTTTTATAATTGGCTCCAAATTTTTCCAATAAAATTTTTAAATCTTTTTCAGTTTTTCCAGAAAGATTAATCGAAGTTTCAAGTGATAAAACTCTTCTTCCTGGTTCTGAAGTCACTAAAAACAGTTCATCTCCATTAGCAAGTATGTATTCACAAACTTTTAATGCGTACAATGCTCCGCTTCCACCTGATATTGCTACTATAAATTTTCTCATTTTCTCATATAACTAATATTTCAGATATTGTAAAAATACTAAATACTATGGAAATTAATCCATTCATAGTGAAGAAAGACATATTTAATTTAGAAATATCATTTACTTTCACTAGACTATGTTCCCATATAAATAATATCGATATAATACTAAAACCTATCCAATAAATTAATTGTAACTCTAGATTTATTCCCATAAGTAACAAAAATATTAATGTTATTAAATGTAATAATCGAGAGATTAAGATACTGTTTTTTAAACCAAATTTTACTGGAATTGATTTAAGATTGTTAGTTTTATCATACTGAAAATCTAATATACCATATAAGATATCAAATCCAGTAACCCAGAATAATCCCCCTAATCCTAATAAGACCATTTCAATAGAGAAAGTACCAGTTAAAGCAATACTTACTGCAGGTGGAACAATTAAGTAAATTAAACCCAGAAAAAAGTGGCATAACCAGGTAAATCTTTTTGTATATGGATAAATAATCATTACTAAAATTACAATTGGAGAAAGTGCCCAACAAATTGGATGAAATGTGAAAAGTGTTCCTAAAAACACAATAAGACTAATGATTGAAATTAATATACCTTCTTTAATGCTTACTATTCCTAAAGGAATTTCTCTATTTTTAGTTCTAGGATTTTGAAGATCTATCTGTTTGTCAATTATTCTATTGATTGTCATAGCAAAAACTCTAATAGAGATCATAGAGATAATAATATTTATAAAATTCGTATATGAAATTTCTGTATTTTTTACCACTATGAAAAAAGCAGCTATTCCAAAAGGTAATGCAAAAATTGAATGTTCAATTTTTACTAAATCACTGTAAGTTTTGATTTTAAAAATTATTTTATTATTTATTCCCATTTAAGATAATTTTAACTTATTAATGGAATTTGAAGATATCAACTTCTGTGAAACTGATTTTTTATGGTATTTATAGGTAATCTCATGATAACTGGTCTTCCATGTGGATCATGAATTTCTTTACAATTACTAAGTTTTTTTATTAATTCTTCGCATTCATTAATAGTTAATTTAGTTCTTGCTTTTACTGATGCTTTACAAGCTATTTTTGCTGAAATCCAATATTGCCAATCAGTGATTTTTTTTGAATCTATATCTTCTATAATTTCTATAAGTTTACCGTATATGTCTTTAGATGTTGAAATTATAGAAGGAATAGATCTGATTATTATTGAAGTATCATCTAATTCTTCAAAATCTAATCCAAACTTTTTAAATGTTAATCTGTGTGATATTAATTTTGTGAATTTTGATTCATTTATATCAATTATTATAGGTTCCAGAAGACTTTGCCCAATGTTTTTTTTCTTCTTCAAATCTTCTAAAATAGATTCAAAATTTATCCTTTCATGAGCTCCATGTTGATCAATTATTAATATCCCTGATTTGTGAGTGCATATGATGAAAGTATTATCAAGAACCCCAATTACTTTAGATTCTTCTAAAGATATCTTTTCTTCAGTTAAGTTGAAATTATTATTTAATTCTTTGTTATTGTTGAAATCATCATTTTTATCAAAAAAAGATTGGGGGTTTTCTATATTTGAATCATACAAATTAGAATTAGTTTTGTTGAAGTTTTCAGGATAGGAATTATTTTTTTTATAATTTATTTCAGGAATAGATGATTGATGTGTAATTGTAGTTCTTACAACATCTAATATTGTCCTAAATATTTCACGTTCATCTCTGAACTTTATTTCTGTTTTTGCTGGATGTACATTTACATCAATTAATTTAGGATCTATTTTTATATTAATGAATGTAAATGGAAATCTTCTAGGCTCAATTAGTCCACTGTAAGCAGTTTCTACAGCATAAACCAAGGATGAATTTTTTATAATTCTCTGGTTAACAGAAAACTTAATATTTGATCTATTTCCTCTTGCTATAGAAGTATTACTGGTAACTCCTGAGATCATTTTATCTAGTTCCAATTTTAACATTGATTCAGTGATTTCATTTCCATGAATTGAAGAATAAGCTTCTAGTATATCGCCTGTACCTGGTGTTGATATTTTTGTTACGCTATCAGAAATAAGAACGAATTTAACATTTGGATAAATAATTGAATAATCAGATATTAACGTTTTAATTTTACTAGATTCTTGAGTTGATGTTCCTAAGAATTTTAATCTAGCTGGAATATTTTCAAATAAGTTTGTTACGTTAATGTTAGTACCTTTAGATATTGCAGATAATTTATGTTTTATTTTTTCTCCATTGAAAAATTCTATTTCAAATCCAGAAGAGTCTATTTTTTTGGAAATTAGATTTATTTTAGATACTGCAGAAATACTAGGAAGAGCTTCTCCCCTAAAACCTAATGTTGTTAACTGAAATAAATCATTTATTGAATTTATTTTACTAGTCGCAAACCTTTGAAAAATCAATTCTAGATCATTAGGGTGAATTCCATCGCCATCATCTATAACTGAAATTTTGTTAATTCCACCATTCTCTATAGATATGTTGATGATTGAAGAGTTAGCATCTAGGGAATTTTCAATTAATTCTTTTACAATTGATAAAGGGCTTTCTATTACTTCGCCTGCAGCTATTTTTGAAGCAGTGTTTTTACCAAGAAGTTTTACTCTTGTGTTTTGAAGATTTTTTGAGTTTCGATTATTTTTAACCATAAATTCATTATCTTATTTTTCTAAGCTCTTTTGAAGATATTAAAACTAAAACACTAAAAATAAAGAATATTAAAGAAAAAATTAGGAGACTTTCTTCTGCTCCAAAGACATCAATTGATTTTCCTATTGGTAATGCTCCCAATGGAATAAATGCGTAATTCATCATATAAAGCCCCATAATTCTAGACCTAAAATTTTCATCTACATATTCAAGGGTTAAAGATTGGGATAAAGTCATTCTGATATTCTCAAATATACCAAATAAGATCCATATAATTATACCTGCTATAAAATATGGAAAAAATCCTAATAAGAAAACGCATGCACTTAATCCGAAAATCCCAGAAAGAAAAGTGAAACCTCTTAATTTACTTTTACTTAAGCTTGCTATAAATAATGATGCTAATACTGCGCCTATAGAACTTATAGATAGAAGTAAACCTATCTCATTTGATGAAGATTCATATAATCTTCTTGCTATGATAGGAAGTTGTAATCTCACAGGGAGTGCAAATAATGATACTAAAATGCTTGAAAGAAAAATTCCTAAAATCATTTTATTGTGGAATAGATAAGCAATAGATTCTTTAGTAGAACCTAATATACCTTGATTATTTTGATTTTCTTTTATTTTTTTCGTGGATGGAATTTGAGATGTGAGAATAAAAGAAATTACATAAAGAATAGATATTATTAAAAATACATAGCTTGGGCCTAATGATCCATAAAGTAAACCTATTCCTGCTCCTGAAAAAATAGAAATTGTAGCCATTGATGCAGCAATTAAGGCAACTCCATTTCCTATTAAATTTTTGGGTACTAGTTTGGGTATTAAAGATTGCCTAGAGGGCATTTGAAGTGAGAATAATGCTCCTTGAAACAATGAGGCAATAAATAAGTGAATCCAATGAATTACTTCAAAAGCAATTAATAAACTGATACTAGCAGAAACTAAAGTAAAACATATCAAACAAAATTGAATTATAGATCTATTATCAAACTTATCCCCTACCCATCCTCCTATAATTGCAAAAACTAAAAGAGAAGGAGCAAATCCCATTGCCACAACTCCTGATAAGAAAGCACTATTAGTAATGTCATCAACTACCATTGTTCTTGCTGTCATTCCCATTTGAACAGCACCCATTTGCAATATTGTTCCAAACCATAACCATCTAAAACTACTTATTGATAATGAAGCAAGGTAAGGTACTTTTTTGATATTAGATTCACTAGTAGGATTATCATTTGAAGAAGAATTTTTCATTTATTCCTATTAAAGTTAAATAACATTTTATATGATTAATATCATTCATTAATTTTTTATAAAATTTGACGATTTGGAGATATTATCATTTATAAGTCAATAATAAGACCCTTAATTTTCAAACTTGATCCTGAAATCTCACATAATTTGGCAGAAACTTTTTTGAAATTTTCATTTCCTATCAATCCATTATTAAAATTAATAGAAATAAAACATGATTCTTTATCATCATCTATTGGGAAAATAAAAGTTCCCAATCCTATAGGAGTAGCTGCAGGATTAGATAAAAATTATAAAACTTCAATTAATTATTTGAATTTTGGTTTTGGGTTTGCAGTAACAGGAACTATATTATCTCATCAAAATTTTGGTAATCCTAAACCCAGATTATTTAGGGATTTTGATAATAAATCTATTGTAAATTCATTGGGATTTCCAAGTGAAGGCTTAAATACTATTAAGAAAAAATTTTCAAATCTAGAGATTGAAGAAAAAAGAATTTTTGCATCAATTTCTGGATTAAAGATTGACGAAATTATTAGATGTTTAGAAGAATTGTCTCCTTTTGTTGCAGGAATTGAGTTAAATATTAGTAGCCCAAATACTCAAGGATTAAAGAATTTTCATAATTTAAAAAATTTAGACAAATTATTAAATGCCTTAAACAAAAATAAAACTAAACCTTTAATTGTTAAGTTGCCTCCATCTATTGAAGATCCAAATAATTTAATTGAAATGGTGAAATGTGTTCAAGATTCTGGTTCTGAAGGTGTAGTAATTTCTAATTCTCATCCTGTTCAAGACTCTAAACTAAGTATTGGGTTTGGAGGTTTAAGCGGAAAGCCAATATATGAACATACTCTTAAAATGGTATCTAGGGTAAGAAAAATTGTTAACAATGATTTTACTATTATAGGGTCTGGTGGAATAACTACTACTAAGGATGTTTGGAAATTAATTGCTTCAGGAGCTAATGCTGTTCAAATATATTCTGGAGTAGTCTATGAAGGACCATTTATTGCTTCCAAGATTAATAAAAATTTAAAAAACATATTTATATCTAATAAGATTTCTTCTGTAAAAGAGTTATTTTGTAGTGAAGCTCCTTTCCCATCTAATGATTAATTATTTCTTTAAAATATGGCATAGATTCTTGTACTCCGCCTTTAGAAACACTAATTGAAGCTGATTTATTTGCGAATTTTATCGATTCAATTATTGATAATCCATTTTTGATTCCAATTGCTAGAGCTCCATTAAAGCAATCCCCTGCTCCAACAGAATTCACTACATTTACTTTAGGGGTATCAATATGAACTTTTCCTTGATCACTAATTAACACACATCCTTTTTCACCTAAAGTGATGATTACAAATAATGGTCCTAGAGAACGAATTTTTTTTCCAGCTTCGTAAGCATCTTCTATAGAGTTAATCATTATATTAGATATGTTTTCTGCTTCTATTTTATTTGGAGTTAATATGCTTACATTTCTATAATAATCTTTTATTCCAATTTTCATATATGGAGCAGGGTTTAAAATTATCAATGCTTTTTTATCATAGCCAATTTTCATAGATTGATGAATTATTTTTATAGGAATTTCATGTTGCAGAAGTAAAATAGATTTATTATTAATAATTTTTGATAAATAATCGATTTCAGTCTGATTACATTTATAATTTGCTCCTTCAACAATTAGTATATAGTTTTCTGATTCTTCATCTAAAAATATTACTGCTGTCCCATTAGAAGTATTTGGTATAGTTCTAATTCCTTGTACAGATATACCTTCAGTTTTTAATTTTTCTAAATTGTTTTTTGAAAAAATATCATCTCCTATTGAACCGATCATTTCTATTCTTGAATCATGATTATTTAATCTAGAAGCAGCAATTGCTTGATTAGCTCCTTTTCCTCCACCAGAATAAGATATTGTTTCTGCATATAGAGTTTCTCCTGGTTTAGGTAATCGTTGTCCTTTAATACTTATGTCAGTATTTATTGATCCAAATACAATTATATTATTTCTTTTAAACATGATATTTATTTTAAAATATATTTTTTTATGAAATTTTCAACACCTTGTTCTTCAGGTGGAGCTATTGAAAAATCAGAGGCTTTTAATAATTTTTTAGAACTATTATTAATAGAGATTCCTATTTGAGAATTCTTGATAATTTCTATATCAGCTTCTCCATTTCCAAAAGTAATTACATTTGAAAAATTTAAATTCAGAGTTTCCAGTAAAAATTTTAATGCAAAAAATTTATTTCCTTTTAGATTAGACAATTCACAAAAATGTGGCATAGAACGAACTACATATAATGAATTTTTTATTAATTTAGGGAGTTTTTTTTCAAGTGAATCTATATCATCAGGATTACCTACAATTAAAATCATGGTGGGGTTATTTTTTGAAATTATAGAAAAATTTTTATCTATAAAATAGGGAATTTTTTGTCTTTCAATGTAACCTTTTGACCATTTACTAATTTGTTTTATATAAAGGTTACTTCCAAAATATAATGCTGGTTCATATTTTTCTTGATCTAAAGTTTTTAAAAAACGTTGTGAAATTTTCTTATCAATTTTTGTTTCTCTGATTATTTTATTATTAATGGGATCTATTATTAATGATCCCCCCAAGCAGATTATAGGAATTTCTATTCCTAGAATATTTGCATAATTTAATGCTGGTTTAGATGATCTTCCTGTTGCTATAGTAAATAAAATATCTTGTTTTTTAAGTATGGAGCATAGTTTGATCATTTTATTAGAAATATTTGATTTTTTACCTAAGATTGTGCCATCAAGATCAAATACTAATAATTTACAATCATTTATATTTTTATTAAAAAACATTTATATATTGCAATTTATAGATTCATATAATAAAACCGTTATAATCTATTAATCTTATTAAATTATAAAAGGAAAATCTGTTAATGGTAAATGAAGAAACAGTTTACATAAGAATCCCAGCTCCTCTTAGGAATATTACTGGTCAAAATAATAAGATACAAATTAATCTTTCTGAGGTTAGTGATAAATATGTAAGATCTATATTAGATTATGTGGATAATCAATTTCCAGGTTTTAATGAAAAAATTTTTGATACTTCTGGAGAATTGAAGCAATTTGTGAATATATTTATTAATGGCGAAGATGCTAGATATTTAAATGGAGTTGATACTGAAGTTACTTCAGGAGATGAAATTAGTATTGTACCAGCAGTTGCTGGAGGACTTATCTAGAATATTTTAATGCTTTTTTCAATACTTCTTCATCAATTTGATTATTAATAAATGGTTTAGAGATATTTTTAAGTAAAATCCATCTAACTTTTCCATTTTTTACTTTTTTATCTATTTTTATAGAACTAATTATTTCTTCATCTTTTATATTTGGAATATAAATAGGAAGATCATATAATTTTATAATTTCTTGATGAAGTTTTGTTAAATTTATATCTGAAAATCCACTTATTTGAGAAATTTTTGCTGCAACACACATACCTATACTTACTGCTTCCCCATGTAAAAATTCAGAATATTCTGAAATTGACTCAATTGCATGTCCTATTGTGTGTCCATAATTTAAGAAAATCCTTTTATCACCTTTTTCAAATTCATCTTTTGATACAATTTCACTTTTAATTTTTACACTTTTTCTTATTACATCTGTTGATATAGGATGTTTAAGATTTTTGATATCTGATGATTGGTTAATGAAAATATTGAAAAGTTTTTTATCAAATAACAAAGAATGTTTTATTGCTTCTGCCCAACCAGATGCTAATTCTCTTTTAGGTAAACTTTTTAATGATTCAGTGTCAGATAATACTAAAATTGGTTGGTGAAATGCCCCAACTAAATTTTTTCCAATATTTAGATTTATTCCTGTTTTTCCACCTATAGATGCATCTACCATAGCTGCTAAAGTAGTAGGAATATGGACTACATTAACACCTCGAAGCCATGTTGCTGCTGAAAAGCCTACTATATCACCAGTAACTCCACCTCCTACTGCAATGATTGTATCGTTTCTCTCTATTTTTTGATCTCCATACCATTTATATAGCTCATTTAATGTGGAATAATTTTTTGTTTTTTCATTAAAGTCTAAAGAAAATATATTAGTATTGTATTTTGATTTTTCTAATATATGATGAATTTTAATTATAAATTCAGGAAAAATTGAATTGTCACATACTAAAAAGATCTTCCCATTTATATTCAGAGATTCTAATTCTTTTCCCAAATCTTCAATACATTTATAACCAACTAAAACTTTATAATCTCTTTGAGAAGTTTTTACGATAGTTGCTAGATTATCTTTGTTGTTTGTCATTTTCTAAGTAATAATTTCGATAGATTTTTTACTACTTGGGTGGGAGAGTTATTATCTGTATTTATTTTAAATTCAGCTTGATTGTACAGAAATTCTCTTTTCTCTAACATCTGTGAAATAGTTTGAATATTTGGTGAGTCTCCAAGTAATGGTCTTTTTTCAGCATACTTTGAACTTAATCTTTTGGAAATTTCTTTTGGAGAAGCAGTCAACCATATAATTTTCCCACTATTTTTCATGATTCTCATATTAGAATTATTTTCTATAATTCCTCCTCCAGTAGATATAATATGGTTCTTTTTTTTAGAAAATTTTTCAAGTAAAGACGATTCAATTTTTCTAAAATACTTTTCTCCTTTTTTTAAAAAAATTTCAGTGATTGAAGTATTTTCATTTTTTGAAATTTCTTTATCTAAATCAATAAAAATAAAATTGAGTTTTTCGGATAATATTCTTCCACAAGTAGTTTTTCCAGTTCCTGATAAACCTATAAGATACAAGTTGTAATCAAATTTATGATCATTTTTCATTTTTTTTAATTCCAAATTCTTTATGAGATTTTTGATAATTTGAAAAATTTGTGATCATTTCATCTATATGGTCTCCACCAAATTTTTCTATAGCTACTTCTGATAGGCATAGAGCTAACATTGCTTCTCCAATCACACAAGCTGGTGGAACTTGACATATATCACTTCTATTATATTGAGCTTCTACAATCTCACCAGAATTAATATCAACAGAAGGTAATGGATTTGTCATAGTTGCAATGGGTTTTATAGCTACATTAACAATAATAGGTTCACCATTACTTACTCCTCCTTCAAGTCCACCTGCATGATTAGATTCATGATTGAAATTTCTTATATCTGATTGATCTGGAATTATTATGTCATGAACATTACGTCCAGGTTTTCTTGTGTTTAAAAATCCAGAACCGATCTCTACGCCTTTTACAGCATTGATACTCATCATTGCTTGTGCAATTTTTCCATCTAGTTTTCTATCCCATTGGGTGAAACTTCCAAGTCCTACAGGCATATTGAAAGCAATAACTTGAAATATTCCTCCAACTGTAGTCCTATCTTTTTTTGCTTTAAGAATTGAATTTATAAATTTTTTTTCAAGATCTTTTGAATCTGTTCTAACTTCTGATTTTTCAATTGCTTCCCAGTTTATTGATTCTAATTCTTTAGAATCTAATGTATGTGAAGGAACTGAGTCTCCAATAGATATAACTCTACTTCGTATTATTATTCCTAGTTCTTTCAACATTGATTTACAAAGTGCTCCTGCAGCGACTCTAGCAGTAGTTTCTCTCGCACTGGCTCTTTCTAGAACATTTCTTAAGTCATGTTGTTTATATTTTAAGGCTCCTGCAAAATCTGCATGACCAGGGACTATTTTAGTGAATTCTTTTTTGTCTACTGATTGATCTACTGGATAAGGTGACATAGCTTCAGTCCAATTTTCAAAATCTTTATTTTCTATCCACAAACTTATTGGCGATCCTATACTAATGCCGTGTCTAACACCGGATCTAATTACAGCATGATCTTTTTCTATTTTCATTCTTCCGCCTCTCCCAAACCCTTTTTGTCTTCTTTGTAAATCAACTTTGATATTATCTTCGTCAATATTTAATCCTGCTGGCAAACCTTCTAAAATTACAGATAGTGATGGGCCATGAGATTCACCTGCAGTAATAAAACGAAACATTCCTTACTCCTTAGAGAATATTAATTCATTTATATATTATATGATTATTGTTTAATCATTTTTTATCAATACAAAAATTTTACAATGAAATTGAATTTGTAATATCTAACATTAATTTTTCAGGTGCCTCTAGTCCTGTGGCCAATTTAAATCCTTCAGTTCCTTGAAATACTAGCATTGACAATCCTGACGCAGGAATTCCTTTCTTTTCAAGGATTTTCTTTAAAAAAGGTGTTTCTTTAGGAGAATAAACTAAATCATATCCTATAGTTCCTGCTTTAATATCATAGTTATTTATTAAATCATTATTAGGTTCAGGTCCCCCTGACATTCCTAAAGAAGTAGAATTAATGATTAATTGTGATTCTAATAAAACATTATTAATTATAGGATCTTTAAATTCTAATGGGATAATATCAAAGTTTTCTGATTTAAAATCATTAGCTATATTTTCAGCCTTTTTTTTAGTTCTGTTTATGATAAAAAGTTTTGATAATCCGATTAAATTCAATGCATGAGTGACAGCTTTACAAGAACCTCCGCTACCAAAAATTGTTGCAGTTTTTTTATTTGGTTCAAATCCTGTTTCAAATTCTAATGATTTTAAGAAACCTTTATAGTCTGTATTAAATCCCTTTAAAGTACCTTCATCATTTACAATCCAATTAACAGCACCAATTTTTAAAGCTTCTGGATCAATTTCATCTATTAAATCTAATACTGATTCTTTATGAGGGATAGTTACACATACAGCTTTAATATTGTTCTTATTCATTGTTCTAATAAATTTTGGTAATTCTTCTGGAGTAATAGGAATTGCATTAAATTGTCCATCTATTTTTAGATAATCAAGTGCAGCTTGTTGAAAAAGAGGAGATAATGTGTGTCCTAATGGATATCCTATAACACCTAATTTAATCATCTTTTTGATTCCTCATTCTATTTGAATCCAAGTATGCTTGAAGCATAATTGAAGCTGCTATCGAATCAATCTTTGAATTAGCTTTTTTAGAATTTTTTGATTCATTTTTAGCTTGTTTAGTAGTTAATCTTTCATCAAATTTTATTATAGGTTTTAAGGTTTGTTTTTTTAATTCTTTTTCGAAGTTTTCTGTGAACTTTGCTTGAAATCCATAACTCCCATCTAATGTTAAAGGTAAACCCAATACTACTAGTTCAATATTTTTATCTTTTATTAACTTCGAAATAGTAAAAGAATCCTTTTTAATTCCCTTAGAGATTATAGGTTCTTGTGGTAAGCTAATGACATTTTTGGGATCACTTATAGATATACCAATTCTTTTTTCTCCATAATCTATTCCTAAAATAGTCATTTAGTTTGTTGAAGAATATTTTTTACAATTTTCTCAAAAGTTTTAATTGCTTCTGTCAATTTTTCAGGATTTTTACCACCTGCTTGAGCTAATTCTTCACGTCCACCACCACCACCATTTATTATTGGAGATATACTTTGTATTAATTCTTTAGCATTTAACTTATTTGTTAGGTCTTTGGTAACCATTATTATTAAGGTTGCTTTTCCATCTATATTAGAGCCTAAACAAATAACTCCACTCTGAATATTGTTTTTTATTTT
Organism: Chloroflexota bacterium; assembly: GCA_002721615.1. GTDB lineage: Bacteria > Chloroflexota > Dehalococcoidia > Lucifugimonadales > Lucifugimonadaceae. The sequence continues at coordinate 63,960 of PBKW01000010.1, read as the reverse complement.
ATCACCCATTTGTCTTAGTAATTCCTGATTAGGAACATTCAATAAACTTGAGACAATTGTTGATCTACCTATTTTTATTGAAAATTTTTCAAAATCTTCAATATTTTCTGAATGAATTTTATTTTGTAATTTATTTAAATCTTTATTTAATTTTTCAATTTCATTTGTGAGAACATTAATTTTACTATTCAGATCAGATATAGGTACATTTAGAGATGATGACAAATTATTTAAAATTGATAAATGATCGGTTGCTAATTTTTCTGCATTTACTCCAGTTACTGCTTCTATTCTTCTTACACCTGAAGCGATACTTGATTCAGAAATAATGTAAAATGATCCAATATCTCCAGTATAATTACAGTGAGTTCCTCCACATAGTTCATANCTGAACTTAGAACCATTTGANATCTCAACNGTTCTNACTTCATGATCATATTTATCTCCGAAAAAAGCTAATGCTCCNGATTCTATAGCTTCGTTNTAGCTTGTAATATGTTTATGNACTGGCAAATTNAGACGTATTTTNTCNTTAACTAGATTTTGAACCTNATTAATTTCATTTTCAGTTAACTTTTTAACATGGGTAAAATCAAATCTTAGTCTTTCAGGGGCAACTAGAGAACCTTGTTGCCTAACGTGTTTACCAAGTACTTGTCTTAAAGCAGCATGCAAAATGTGAGTTCCAGTATGGTTACGTTTAGATTTTTCTCTTGAAGAAATATTTACTTCTGCTTTTACACTATCACCTATTTTTAATTTACCATGTAAAATTTTTCCATCATGAACAATTATGCCTGATACAGGGCTTTGAGTATCAAAAATTTCTATTTTAGTTAGATTTTTTTGTGATATTTTTCCTGAATCTCCTACCTGTCCTCCACCTTCTGGATAAAATGGTGTTTGGTTTAAAATTATTTTTATTTCATCTCCAGAAGTAGCATTGTTTGTAGGTTGATTATTTTTTAATATTCCTAATACTAATGATTCAGTTATTAAATTATTATGACCTTGAAAAATTGTTTCACTGATTCCCATTTCTTCAAATAATCTTTGGGCAGATAAATCTCCTTTGAATTTAGAAGAAGATTTAGCTCTAAGTTTTAATTTTTCCATAATATTATTGAATTCTCCTAAGTCAATTTTGAGATTAGATTCTTCAGCGATCTCAGAAGTAACTTCTACTGGAAATCCAAGAGTGTCATATAGGTAAGCAACTTCGAAACCTGATATATTTTTCTTCCAATTTAATTTTGTAATATTTTTTATTAATTTGATCAATGGGTCTTTTTTATTTTTAGCAATATGTTTTTCCAAATCTATAGCTTTATTTATAAGATTTGAAATTAGTGATTCGGGTCCGATTTTTGATTTTTCAAATAAATCAGTTAGTTCTGTATGTTTAATTTTTTTTTCAGATAATATGGTAGTTAAAGTAGTATTAATTTCATCAAATTTTTCTTGGACAATATTTCGATCTTTAATTAATGTTTTTAATAAGTTACTACCTTGTAGAAGTGTAGATGAGAATTTGGTTTCTTCAACTTCTAATACATTTAATATAAATGGTTTATTTTCAATTAATTCTGAATAGTGAGGTCCCATTTTTTTTATAACTTCTTCAGCTATAATCCCCATAAAAGGTGCTTTTAAATTTAGAGTCATTCCATATCTCATTGCTCTTCTTATTATTCGTCTTAATATATAACCTCTTCCAGTATTTTCAGGAATAACACCATCTCCAATTAAAAAAGTAGCTGATCTTACATGTTCGGCAATTATGATAATTGCTTTATCTGAAGATTTTGATTTTTTCCATTGAATTCCTGATAAATTTTCAATTTTTTTGATGATTTTTGAAAACAGATCAGTATCATAACAACTATTAACTTCTTGGATTACTGAAGTTAATCTTTCTAGGCCCATACCAGTATCTATATTTTTTTGTGGTAATTCTGTTTGTCTTCCATCTAAATGATGATAATACTGGGTAAAAACTAAGTTATATAATTCTAAAAACTCATTTGAAACATTGGGTCCCCAAGATTTGTTTTTTGATGCATTTTTATAATCTTTTGGTAGAAGATTACCAGTATAATAATGTAATTCACTACATGGACCACAGGGTCCTTCTAATCCTGCAGGTCCCCACCAATTATCACCAAATGAAAATATTTTATGGTCTGGCACACCCAGTGATAGCCAGATATTTCTAGCTTCTGAATCATCCGAATGTATAGTAATAAAAATCCTGTCTTCTTCTAATCCAAATTCTTTTATTAGTAATTCTAATCCCCATTTACATGCTTCTTCTTTGAAATAATCTCCAAATGAAAAATTTCCTAACATTTCAAATAATGTTAAATGGGTATTATCACCTACTTCATCAATATCTGTAGATCTAAAACATTTTTGTGAAGTTGTTATTCTTGGTTTTGGTGGTTTTGTTTCCCCTGAAAAATATGATTTAAACTGAGCCATTCCAGAGTTCGTTAGTAATAAGGTAGGATCATTAGCAGGAATTAATGAAGAACTAGGATGGGTAATATGTTTTTTTTTGACAAAAAAGTTAAGAAAAGCTTTTCTTATATCATCTGATGAAAGATTTTTTTTAATAGTCATATATCTATTAAACAGTAAAAATAGTTAATACTTCAACTAATTATTACTTCGTTGCCATAAAGTTCCATATGATTCATTATTTCCAGTGATAATATCATATAAATCATTCTTTATAAGAGTTTTTTGAGCAGTTTTTTCCGATTTCATAAGTTCTATAATTTTATCTACTGAATTATTGATTTTATTGAATTCTATTCCTTCATCGAATAAATTTATGAGAATTTTTTCTAATTCATCTTTAGTAGTTTCTAATATTCTTCCAGAAAAAAATAAAACTGCGATATTATTCATGTAATTGATTTCATTATTGGATGATTTTAATATGTCTAAAATAGAAGTTAAGGTATGGCTACGTATTAGATTTTCTATGTTTTGAGGCAATCCTATTAAATTTAAAAAAGGAAACTCATTGTCTTTTAACATTTTTTTGAATTCATTTTCAATTATTGAAAAAAAATTTTCATCTAAAATCTCATTGCAATTAATAATTTTAATAGGATTATCATTATTAGATTCAGTCAAATCTATCACTGCAAATTCTTTTAAATGAGGAAAGATACATAGTGCTAAATTAGTTGATTCTGAATTATTTAAGGCTTCTTCAGGGTTGAACATTTTACTCCTAAATTTTTATTCATTTTAGATTTTAACTTTATTATTTATTAAAATCGATAAATTGTATCTCTTTTAAAATAAATTTTCTGCAAAAATAAAGAACAAGTATAAACTAGATACATAAATAACGAAACTCATATTAAAATGGATGAAAGATCATATAGAGATGGGCATCCACCATATTGTACATGTGTAAATTGCTCTATAAAACGAAAATCTAAGAAAAGTTTTTTTAAAAAAATTAATAGTTGTTCACAAGTCTTTACTGTATTAATTATATTATTTTTTACATTAATATTTTTAATTATTTAGGATAAAAAGCATTTGCAGGTATAAGAGAATTGTTAATTAAGTCTTTCCAAAAGTCTTCAGGAATATTTAATTGACATATTTCTAAATTATTTAATAACTGAGACATATTTTGTGGCCCAGGAATAGTAGAAATTACTGCTGGGTGAATCATAACATATTGAAGTGCAGCTGCTTTTAAAGGGATGTGATATTTTTTAGAAATTTTTTCGAGTTTTTTCGCTTTATTGAGTATGTTTTCTGACACATGTTGATAATCAAAAAGACTATTATGATTCAAATTATTATCAGCTAATATTCCTGAATTATATGGTCCTCCTAAAATTATTTTTACATTTTTTTCTATACATTTAGGTAAAAATATTTCAAAAGATGAATGATCCAGTAATGTGAATCTTCCTGCTAATAAAACTACGTCTAAATCAAAATTATCAATAAACCTTGAAGGCATTTCCCATTGATTCATTCCACACCCTATTGCTTTTACTATACCTTCTTCTTTTAATTTTATCATTGTTGGTAAAGCTGTTTTTACAGCTTCATTTTCAAGGTTTTCTATGTCTGCATCATGTAATAAGAATATGTCTATATAATCAAGGTTTAATCTTTTTAATGAATCATCCAGAGATCTTTTAATACCATCACTAGAGAAGTCAAATTTTATGGTTTTGGTTTCTGTATATTTAACTTCAGATGAGGATTTTGGTTTTTCATATTTCTCAACATCTATTACTCTTCCACATTTTGTAGATATCACAAAATCATTTCTTGGTTTTTTACTTAAAACTTTGGAATATCTTTTTTCTCCATTTCCTATTCCATAAAGTGGAGCTGTATCAAAATATCTTATTCCTTTGTTATAAGCTAAGTTGATGATTTTCAGAGCTTCTTTTTCTTCTACTCCTCCAAATGATTTCATGGATATACCACTTATCGGAGCTCCTCCAAAACCTAATCTAGGTAAATATATTCCGGTTGAATTTAGTTGTGTTTTTTCAAAGGGATTTATCAATTTATGATTTTGAAATGATTATAAATTCAATTCATTAATAATTGCATTTCCTACTTCAGTTGTAGAATTGTTTCCCCCTATGTCTGGGGATCTTATTTCCTGTTTTTCTAATACAACTTTAACACTGTTTTCTATTTTTCTAGCAAGTTCAGGTTCTCCTAGATGATCCATCATTAACCCTGAAGTCAGTATCTGAGCCATTGGGTTTGCTATTCCTTTACCTGCAATGTCTGGTGCACTACCATGTGTTGGTTCAAACATTGATGGTTTTGTTTTATCAGGATTTATGTTCGCACTTGAAGCTAATCCTAAACTACCTGTAATCATAGCTGCTATATCTGTTAAAATATCTCCAAAGAGGTTACTTGCAACTACTACATCGAATTTTTCAGGTTGTCTTATGAAGTCCATACATGCTGCATCTATTAGTAATGATTCAGTCTCTACATTTGGATATTTTTTAGATACATCTTCAAAAACACGATCCCACAAAGTCATTCCATAACCTTGTGCGTTACTTTTAGTAATTGAACATACTTTTTTATTTCTTTTTAGTGATAGTTCAAAAGAGTATTCCATTACTCTTTCACACCCTTTTCTTGTAAATACTGCAGTTTGAACAGCTACTTCATCACTTGTATCTTTATATTGAAATCCACCTATATTCGCATATTCCCCTTCTGTATTTTCTCTTACAACAATAATATCTATACTTCCAGGTTTCTTATCAGAAAGTGGTGATTTAACTCCCTTGTAAAGAACTGAAGGACGATGACATATATATTGATCATAGTATCTTCTTATAGGTAATAATAATCCATTTAATGTAATATGGTCTTGAATGTCTGGATGTCCTACTGCACCAAGAAAAATCGAATCAAATAAAGATAATTTTTTTTCCCCATTTTCTTCCATCATTACACCATTAGAAAAATAATATTCAGATCCCCAAGGGAATTCATGAAAGTTAAATTTTATATTGGTTTTTTTCTCAATGTGATTAAGAAATTTTAATGATTCTTCTACAACTTCAGTTCCTATTCCATCACCTTTTATAACTGCAATATTATATTCTTTGGACATATTGCTACTCTATTGATGATAGTTTTTTTATTGTTAAAGCAGTTGCAGCAATATCTGGCTCTGTGAGACCCATATTATTTGTATCATTAGCTACTTTAGAACTTGCTTGTGTAACTGGAAGTTCAAGTCCTAACTGTAGTCTTAGATCTTCTAGTATATTAAGATCTTTTATCAAATTTCTTAATGGAGCAGCAGAATTTTCGAAATTTTCTTCAACTGTTATAGGCCCATTTCTTTCAATCATTTGGCTTTGGCCCCAACTTGTGCTTAATATATCAATAGCTGAATTAAGATCGACTCCCGCTTGTTCAGCAAGTACGAATGCTTCTGCAGCTGCAACTGTATTGGTGCTTACTAGAAGTTGATTTACTAGTTTCATGGCTGTACCTGCTCCACTTTTTCCCATATGAGATATTTTTCCACCCATCATTTCGAATACTGAACTAGATTTTTCAAAAGCAGTTTTATTTCCTCCTACCATTATTGTTAATGTTCCTTCAGATGCTCCTATAGGTCCTCCACTAATGGGAGCATCAAGAAAAGAAATGTTTTTTTCTGCTGCTACATTTGAACAATCCTGAGAAGTTTTAATATCAACAGTGCTATGATCTACTAAAATTTGATTTGAATTAGCATGATTTATAATTCCATCTGATCCTAATATAAGATCTCTACTAGTATCAACATTTGGTAAACAAGTTAGAATAATATCTGAATTTGTAGTTAGTTCCTTAAGTGAATAACAACCAGTAGCTCCTTCTTCAACCATAGAGTCGATTTTTGATTTAGTTCTTGTATACACGTTTAAATTATTATTTTGACCCATATTTTTTAATATATTCCTTACCATTCCCGTTCCCATATTTCCTAAACCGATAAAACCTATATTCATTAATTGATTCCTTTTATACTAAAATATTTATTCAATGATTATAAAACTGTTTATTCGTAAAAAATAGGGTTATTATAATATATTGATTTTTATAAATAGATAAGATTAATGAAAGCGAAATTTTCTTTGGAAATAATTCCAAAACAAGTAGAAAAAATAAAAGATCTTCCTAAAGATATAGTCGATGATATATACATTACATATATTCCAGGAGCTTCTCCTCAAGATATCATTAATGCATCAGAAACTATTCTGAATTATGGATTTACACCAATACCACATTGTCCGGCAAGAACTATTCCAGACGAAGAGTTCTTTATAAATTATTTAGATGGTTTAATAAAAATTGGGGTGATCAAAATTTTAATTATTGGAGGAAGTATATCTAACCCCAAAGGTCGTTTTTCTAGTTCAATAGATTTACTTAATACTGGTTTGATCCAACAGTCAAAAATAAAAACTGTAAATATAGCTGGTCATCCTGAAGGAAATCCTGAAGATAAAAATCATTTTGAAAATATGATTGAAAAATCTAAATGGTTAAATGCGAATAACATTCAATCTAATATTGTTACTCAATGGTGTTTGTCTCCAGATATAACAAATTCGTGGATTAATAAAACTAAAAGTCATTTGGGAAAAATAGGTGTAAAATCTGAAATTCATTTAGGTATTGCTGGTCCTGCAAAATTAACAACCATTTTAAAATATGCAAAAATTTGTGGTGTAGCTGCTACTACATCAGTTTTTATGAAGCAAGGGTTAGATATAAGAAAAATAATTAATCATAATCCTGATAATATTCTTAAATCATTAATGGGTTATGATAAATTACATATTTATCCTTTCGGTGGAATTAATGAATTTCTTAAGTGGTATATAAATACAAATATTAAAGAGGTGTTTTGATGTCAATTCCTTTAAATAGTCATAATAATTTTATTATAGTAGGTGAAAACATTCATGCTACTAGAGTTTTAAGACTGAATGGGAAAAGAATTGGGGAAAATGAAAAAGGAGTAAAATCTGTTTTATTTTCTGATACTAATGGTGAAAAAATGTTTTTAGAAATCCCTAAACATTTTCATGAAACTCAACCATATCAACAAGGAACGGTAAAACATCTTATGGTTGCTATTTGGAAAGGAGTTCATGGTTCCTCAGAAGAACAAGAGCAAGCAATTAGTTATATAAAATATCAGGTAGATAGGCAAATCAATGCTGGAGCTAATTTTTTAGATTTAAATGTTGATGAAGTTTCCTACAATTTAGATGAGCAAATAGTTTCAATGAATTGGTTAGTCGATGTTGTAGAGAATTTATCTACTGTTCCTCCTAGTATTGATTCTTCAAATTCACAAATTATTGAAGCAGGCTTAAAAACTTATTCAGGAAAACAAGGCTCTCCGATGATTAACTCTGTAGCATTAGAAAGATTAGAAACAATAAATTTGGTAAATGAGTTTGATACACATGTTATTATTACTGCTGCTAGTAAAGATGGTATGCCTGAGGATGATGTTCAAAGGGTGCAGAATGTTAAGGAATTAATGAAAAAAGTAGATGAACTTAATATTAGTTACAGCAGAGTACATGTAGATCCTCTAGTATTCCCTATTTCTGTATCACCTACATATGGTCCTCATTTTCTTGATGCAGTAAAAGAAATAAGAAAAAGTTTTGGAGATGAAATTCATATTTCAGGTGGTTTAAGTAATGTTTCATTTGGGTTACCAAAGAGAAAATTAGTAAATGATGTATTTATATACCTTGGTATTCAAAATGGTATTGATAGTGGAATTATTGATCCTGTACAGACTAATATTGGCAATGTATTTGAATTAGATTTATCTTCTAATGCATTTAAAGTAACCAGTGAAATGCTTTTAGGAAATGATGATTTCTGTATGAACTATTTAGATGCTTATAGATCTGGAAACCTTAATTAAATGACAATCAATATTAGAATAATGTATTGGAAAGAAATTCCTTTACAAGTTGAAGGGGTAGAAGGGTCTAACAGAAATTCATTCACTTTAGATTCAAGATTTCAAGAAGCAGCAGATGCTATAGCTATGTTTGATGGTAGTTATGGGTCTGATGCATATTTAGATGGATTTCAATGGAAAGAACATGGTACCTTTGAAGGTGATTTAGATACAGTAGTAAATTTGAAATTGAAAGAAATAAATGAAAGAATGCCTGAAAATTTCGTTTCAATTCTTCGAGATTTGATAAAAAAAAATAAAAGAAATCCATCACCAGGATCTATAGATTATTTGTGGAATGAAAATGGATAAAATAGATTTTTTAGATTTATTAAACTCAGGTGTTACTCTTTTAGGAGATGGTGCTACTGGTAGTTATCTGCAAACTAAAGGCCTTGAACCAGGTGGATGTCCAGAATATATGTGTGATTCTCATCCAGATGTGATCAAAGGGATGGCAAAAAATTATCTTGAAAATGGATCAAACTTTGTTTTGACTAATTCTTTTGGAGGAAATCCATTTATGTTAAAAAAATATGGACATAAAGATTTAATCAAAACTTTAAATATTAAAGCAGCACAATTAGCAAGATCAGAAGCAAAAGATGACCAGTTTGTTATTGGTTCCATTGGTCCTACTGGAGAATTCTTAAAACCTTTAGGGGATGTTTCTGAAGGTGAAATGAGTCAAGCTTTTCATCAACAAATTTCAGCTTTATTAGAAGGAGGTGTTGATGGGATAATTTTCGAGACTATGACTTCAATAGAAGAAATCACACTAGGTATTAAAACTGCCAAACAAATCACTGATAAACCAGTTATCGGAAGTATGGTTTTTGATAAAGGTCCTAGGGGGTTATTTACCATGATGGGTATTACTCCTGAAAAAGCTGCTAAAGATTTGGTTGATTCTGGAGCAGATGTTGTTGCTTCAAATTGTGGTAATGGATCTGAAATTATGGTTGAAGTAGCTTCTGAGTTGATGATGTATTCTGAAAATCCAGTTATGATTCAATCTAATGCTGGAATTCCTGAAATAATCAATGGTAAAATTGTATATAATGAAAAACCAGAATTTATGGCTAAGAATTATCTTAAAATGTTAGATTTAGGGGTTAAAATTCTGGGAGGATGTTGTGGTACAGATAAACATCATATTAAAGAATTTAGAAAATTGATTGATTCACAAATAAAAATTTAGCATATAAGTTATTTTTTTTGTAAACTAATTACATGAATCCACAAGAAGTTATAAAAAAATATGGAACTTGTTTAGAACTGATCTCTATGGATCCTTTTTTTCATGAGATTACAGTTGGATTATTTTTAAAAGGTTCTATTTTAACTGTTCACTCCTATAGTAATAAAGATGGTGTAAAAGAAAGGTTAACTCAAATAAGAGATAGGATCGTGTTGTTTGGTGGTGCTAAACCAATTGAAAACTCTTACAATCAAGCCACTTATGATTGTGAAATGAAAAATGGATGTTGTACTTCTCCATTAAGATTTTTATTAAAAAGAGCTGTTATGAAAAATGATGACTATGATTCAGAATCAAAGATTACTGTAAAAGATTTAAGATCTGAAATGCAATTATATTTGACTCCAAAAAACGTTGATGGAAAAACTATTTACACTGTTTCAGGAGAAGGAGAAGCAAAAAAACCCGAGATTCGATATAGAGCAGTTGTTAATGGATTTGTTAGATATGGAGGATGTGTGAAAATTAATCATACTGAAATATCACTACAATGTTTTAGAAGGAACGATGCAATAATGAAAATAATATTACCAATAGCAAGGAATATTAGTGCGACTGAAGACATATTAGCAGCCGAAGATATGGCGGGACAAATGACTACACAAACATTAGGATTTTCATCTACATAATATTTTAATTATATGAGAAAGAAAGAAAGAGTAATAAATGCTTTAACAGGCCAACCTGTTGATAGAACACCAGTGTCTAATCCCACTAATGTTGCTACAGTTGAATTAATGGATTTAGTAGATGCTCCATTTCCAGATGCATGTAGAGATCCAGAATTGAATGCTAAATTAGCTATTACAGGTTATACAGAATTGGGTTTTGATTCTATAGCTCCATATTTTTCTATTATTCAAGAATCTTCAGCTTTAGGTTGTGAAATGCAATGGGAACAAAAAGATAATTGGCCTACTGTAAGAATGGGTAATCCTATTTGGAAAACTCCTGAAGACGTTAAAATACCATCTGGTTTTTTGGAACATCAGGATAATTTAGCAATCACAAAATCAATAGAAATTTTGAAAAAAGAGGTAGGTGATGAAGTAGCTATAGTTGGTAAAACTATGGGTCCTTGGACTCTTGCTTATCATGTTTTTGGAGTAGAACCTTTTTTACTTTTATCAATAGATGACCCTCAAAAAACTATGGAATCTTTACATAAATTAAAAGAAATTACTGTTTTATTTGGTCAAGCTCAAATTGATGCTGGAGCAGATGTGTTAGTAGTTCCCGATCATGCAACTGGTGATTTGGTAAGTGGTGAATATTATAAAAGATTTCTTTTGGAAATCCATCAAGAATTAGTGGAAACTCTACCAGTACCTTTAATTCTTCATATATGTGGTAAAACTGTTGATAGAATGCCTTATATAGCACAAAGTGGTATGGCAGCTTTTCATTTTGATTCAAAAAATGATCCTCAAGAAGCTATGAATGCAGTGGATGGAAAAATTAATTTAGTTGGAAATATTAATAATCCAGAAACTCTTTATTCTAAAGGTGTTAATGATGTTAAAGAGGAAGTATTTAAAGCTTTGGATGCAGGAGTTCAATTAATTGCACCAGAATGTGCAATTCCATTAAAAACTAAAATAGAAAATTTATTAGCAATTCCACAAGCCGTAGAAGAATGGACTTCAAGAAAATAATTTATATTTCAAAAAATTCAATTTAGATATAAAATTTCATTTCAAAATAACAGGAGATCTGATGGCAATTATTCACGAAGGATTATCTGAAGAATTTAAATATGTTACTAAGCAAAATGAACAAGAACATATTGGTGCAATGTTTGATTCTTCGGATTTGTTGATGCAAGAAATAGCATTTAACTTGATTAAAGGTAACAATAATGAAGTATATGATTTAGTCAAAAAAGCATTAGATCAAAACTATGAAGCAAATACTGTTCTAGATGATGGTTTAATAGCAGGTATGGCAATTGTAGGAGTAAAATTTAGAGATAATGTAATATTTGTTCCTGAAGTTTTAATCTCAGCTAGAGCTATGAAAGCTGGTATGGAACATATAGATCCCATACTTTCAGCGTCAGGAGTAGAGCCTATAGGAACGGTAATTATGGGTACAGTAAAAGGTGATCTACATGATATTGGAAAAAATCTATGTATTATGATGTTGAGGGGAGGTGGCTTTACAGTTCATGATTTAGGAGTAGATACAAAACCTGATGAATTTATAGATGCTGTATTGGAACATGAAGCTACTGTTGTTGGTATGTCAGCATTATTAACTACTACTATGCCTAATATGGGAGTAACTATTGAAGCTTTTGAAGAAGCTGGACTTAGAGATGAAGTGAAAATACTTGTAGGAGGTGCTCCTGTTACAAAAAATTTTGCTGATGAAATGGGAGCTGATGGATATGGTTCTAATGCTGTTGAATGTGTACAAATCGCTAAAGATATTTTAGGTGTTAAAGGATAATTTTGAAGTCTAATGGTAATAATTTACAAAAAAATATTAACGTAGAAAAAGCAAAACAAAGTCTTCAAAAATTATTTTTGATTTATAAAGATATTTCTTTTAATGCTGATGAGGTTAGTAAAAAACGTTGTCCTTACAAAGATGCAAAATCTAGATGTACTGCAAATTTTAACTGTAAAAACCAATTCTTTACTCAAAAAAAGGATGACTTACCTGTGTGCACTGGATCTGATTTACTAGATTATAGAACAGCGTGGGAAATTTGATATAATTTTAACAGTATCTATTTTCTATTTATAAAATGTGTCCAGTCTTTTTCGAAAAATTTCAAATTGAATCAGAAAAAAATAAATCACTCTTTGATTATGCTGATTTTTTAAATGTAAGAGTACCTACGTCCTGTGGTCGTACTGGTGAATGTCATGAATGTATTGTTGAAATAATAGATGGATTAGAAGGTCTTTCTCAAAAAACTGAATCAGAAAAATTTTTAAAAGAAAATTATCGTCTAGCTTGTCAATCTATTGTGCAAGATCCTCAAAAAGATATTAGATTTAATATTCTCAGAAGACAACCAAAAATTTTAGATAAAGGATTAAAACGAAAATTTGAATTAGATCCAATTACTGTAAAAAAAGGAGATTCAATAATTTATAATAACTCAGAAAAAATTGATGATTTTAAAGGATATATTTTTGGACTTTCAATAGATATTGGAACAACTACTATTGTTATGAATTTAGTTAATCTGCAAAATGGAAAAATCATGGGGACATCTTCTTTTGAAAATCCTCAACGTTTTGGTGGAAGTGATGTAATGAATAGAATTTCTTATGAAACTGGAAAATTTAAAGGAGAACTTCAATCTGTACTTATTTCTGGAATTAATTTTGAAATAGGAGAATTGTGTAAAGAGTTTAAAATTAGACGTAGATGGATTTATGAAATCGTTATTGTTGGAAATTCTACCATGAGAGATATTTGTTTTGGAATTGATGTTTTTTCTATAGGACAAAAACCTTATAAATCATTTACTGAATTAGAGAGAGAAACAGGAAAAAGAGACTCTACTTCCCTACATACAACTGCAAAAAATATTGGGATAAGAATTAACCCCAATGCCAAGGTTTATGGAGCACCATTAATTGGTTCACACGTTGGCTCTGATGTGACAGCAGACCTATTAACTATAGCAATGGATACTGAAGAAAATAATGTAATTCTAGTTGATGTAGGAACAAACACTGAAATAGTAGTTGGTAATAAGAATAAATTAATGGCTGCATCTTGTCCTGCGGGACCTGCTTTCGAAGGTGGTGAAGTTTCTTATGCAATGCCAGGTTATGATGGTGCAATTGAAAGATTTATTCTTGAAAATAATAAACCAAAAATGAAAATAATTGGAAATTCTAAACCAGAAGGAATGTGTGGATCTGGTTTGATTGATATTCTTTCTGAACTCAAGTCTAATGACATTATGAATGAACTAGGAGTCTTTCAAAATAATGCTCAAGAATATGTTGTTTCAAAAAATGAAAACATTACTTTATCTAGAGCAGATGTTAGTGCTCTTGCTCAAGCTAAGGCTGCTAATTCTTGTGGACAAGCAATTGTAATCAGAAAATATCCTGCTGATTTGAACAGTTTTTCAAAAATTTATCTTAGTGGAGGTTTTGCGAATTATATAGATGTTGATAATGCTAAGAAAATAGGATTTATTGTTGATCTTCCAAATGCAGAAGTAATCAAAATTGGAAATGCTTCTTTAGAAGGTGCTACTTTAATGTTATTATCAAAAAAACTTAGAAATGTAGTTGAAGATTTAGTTAAAACTATTGAACATGTAGAATTAGAAACAACAGAAGATTTCTTTAATTTTTTTGTTGAAGGTTGTCAATTTAAACCAATTGAAAATGAACTTATGGAGTCAGAATAATGAAAATATTAATAACAGATTATGTTTGGCCAAATATTAATATAGAAAAAAAGATTATCGAAGATAATGGACATGAGTTAATTGTATCTCCAAATTCTGAAACGGAGACTTTAAAAAATCTGATTAAAGATGTTGATGCAATTTTATTTTGTTTTGCTGATATTAATGAAGAAGTGCTAGGGGCTGCTGAAAAATGTAAAGTTGCTTGCAGGTATGGAATTGGGGTAGACAATATTGATATTAAAAAAGCTACAGAACTTGGAATAATAATTACTAATATTCCTGATTATTGTTTAGATGAAGTTTCCGACCATGTTTTAGCTATGCTTTTAACTTTGAATAGATCAATAATACCTCATGACAAAAAAGTTAAAAGAGGATTATGGGATGAAGTAAATAAAGTAGAAAGAGTAAGAAGGTTAAGTGAATCCACTTTGGGTATAATTGGTTATGGAAGAATTGGAAGAAAAGTTGCTGAAAAAGCTAATATATTTGGCATAAAAGTTATGGCATTTGATCCAATATTAAATGGTGATGATGAAAAAAATAATGTTCAATCGGTAACTTTAGATTTCTTAATAAAAAATTCTGATTTTATTACACTACATATTCCTTTAATAAAAGAAACTAAACATTTAATTTCTTTTGATCAAGTTCAAATGATGAACGACGATGTAATTATTATTAATGCTGCTAGAGGTGGTTTGATTAATGAAGATGCTCTAATTCATGGTCTAAGTACAGGAAAAATTTTAGGTGTAGGTTTAGATGTTATGGAAGATGATCATCCAAAAGCCTCAAATAAGTTATTTGGATTTGATAATGTAATAGTTACTCCTCATACTGCTTATTTTTCACAAGAATCTAATCAAGAACTACAAAGAAGAGTAGTAGGAGAAGCCTTAACTGTTTTAGCCGGGAATCTTCCTGAAAATTTAATTAATAGGGATGTGATTCAAAATAATAGATCTAATATTAAATAAATGTAAGTTATTATCCTAGTAACTCTTTTCCATGAGCTAAATTAGATGCATCTAAAGGGTTGAAAATTATTACAACATCTTCTTCTTTAGCATTAGCTTTTTCCACTAATGTTTTAGTGATATCTTTTATCACTTCTTGTTTTTGTTCTCTACTTCTTCCATCTTTCCATGTAATGTTTACAACAGGCATTTATCCTCCTTGTTTACTATATGTTTTTATTATATAAAATTTTATTTGGTAATCTAATTAAAAAATATTTGATATTCATTGGATTTTTTTATACAAGAGGGATCTGAATTTTGAGGGTTATTAACTTTCTTGGATACTGGGATAATTTCTAGCTTTATATTATCAATATGAAAATCAAAATTATAATTTCCATTTAGCCATTTCCTTTCGTTGTTTTCAGTAAGAAATATAGGCATTCTTGAGTGAATTTTTTCTATTTTTTTATCAGCAGGTTTTGTTAATACTAAATAACTAGAAATATTTGTCTCAGTATTTTTATAATAAATGCCAGCAACTGACACCAAGTTTTTGGTTTTAGGATAAATATAAAATGGTATTTTCCCTATAGGATGATATTTCCACTCATAATATCCATTTATAGGCACAAGGCATCTTTTGAATAACCTTAAATCATTATTTATTGATTCAATTCTTTTATTAGCAATTAATTTATTTTGTTTTTGGATGCCCCATTCAAAACCCAAAATCCAATTTTCATTGTATTTTGATATTATTACAGGATTAACTGTCCCAGGACTTCTATTGTAATCCGGAAAAATAGAAATTTGATTTACTGCTTGATATCTATCTTTTAATTGTTCTGTTTGATGTAAATTATATCTACCGCACATAATTATTTATGGTAATGTTTATATCCAATCATTAATAGAAAAAAAAATATTATTTCTGACAAAAAATCTTTTCTGTTCCAATGATTATATTTGCAAACTAGACATTTATTATTTTTCATAAAATTTCTATAGCGTCTCCTGGTTTTACTGTTCCAGTAGATTCTACTTTTGCTAATAATCCTCTTCTTCCTAATATACTTTCCATTAGCAAGGGATGAATTTTGTTTATAGTTACACATGGAGTGTTGTGTTTTGTTATTTCTATAATTACTTCTTTGCCAATTTTTAATCTAGAGCCTGGTTTGATGTTAGTCAGATCACCCATATTATCAACCAAAAAATTTTCACCTAAATCTCCTGGTACTATGTTAACTTGAAGTTTTTCAGACAATTCGTTGATTACACTTTTAGATACTAAGGATAGTTGTCTATCATAATTGATTTTTTTTGCATGATGATTCGTTTTACCTGAATGGAAGTCTCCTTTTATACCAAATTTATTAACTTCAATTTTTTCTTGTGGATATTTAGGAATTCCGCCGAATTCACTTAAGCAAACAGATACAATTTTTGGATTTGTCATATATGATTATTTATTCATGCTTTTGAATTTTAATTTTCCAGACGAAGCAATTCCACCAGCAACAATCAATTTCATTGCTTGATCAGCTTTTAGATCAAGGAAATTAATTTTTTCAATGGGTACAAGAACTACCCAACCAGTACTAGGTACAGGTGTTGATGGCATATAAACTATTCCATGGGTTCCTTTTTCATCGAATTCAATTGTTCTTGTTAAGAAACCCATTGTCCATACACCACTTCTTGGATATTCAATTGTAACTGGAGTAGTAAAACCCGTGTTTTTACCACCTTGAAATGAGCTAGCTACTTCTCGTGTTGTATTGTATATTGCTCCAAATAATGGTGTTTTTAGAATTAATGATTCAATCCACTGAATTATTTTTGTAACTATAGCAAATCTACTTATTGTACCTAGTAGGAATGTTAATAGTAATAATACTATAAAACCTACTCCTAGAATTTTTCTTCCAAATATTTGAGTAAAAATTGGAGCGAAAAACCCATCTAATGTTTCAAATGCGAAGGATAAAAGGTAAAGAGTAACTAGCAAAGGAATTAGAATAATAATTCCAGAAATCAATCTTACTTTTATGTAATCCAAAAATTTATAGAAAAAATTCTTTTTATCTTCTTTTATGTTCTGATTCTGATTACTCATTAAATAATATTATAGTATTTTTTTATGATATTTTTTAATTTATTTTGATTTTTTTTATTACTTCTATCTAATTTAGTAGTTATCGAATTTTCTAATGAATTTTGACATCCCCTATTACATTCATGTAAGAAATCTTCATTAAGTGATAATTTTTTTAATATTGAATGAATTTTGGTTATATTTTTTTGAAAATTATTTATAACGATTTTAGCAGATACTGGTTCTTGTTTATCGTTCCAACAATCAAAATCAGTTATTAAAGATAAGTTCACATAACATATTTCTGCTTCTCGAGATAATTTGACTTCTGGCATAGAAGTCATTCCAACAATATCTGCACCCCATTTTTTATAGAGAAATGATTCTGATTTTGTGGAAAATTGGGGTCCTTCAATACATATATATGTAGATTTTTCAATAATATTAATGTTAGATTTATTTGCTGCTTTAATAATCTCTTTTTTTAGATTGATACATGTAGGATCTGATATAGGTACATGAGCTACTATATCATCATCAAAAAAAGTGTTTTTTCGAAATTTTGTATTATCAATAAATTGATCAGATAAAACTATTGTTCCTGGGTATAGATTTTCTTTAAGGGATCCTACAGCACTTATAGATATTATATTAGTGACATTACATATTTTTAGAGCTTCAATATTTGCTCTATAATTAATTCTTGAAGGTGAAAATTGATGATTTTGTCCATGTCTAGGGAGAAAAGCCACTGGTATATTATTTAAGTTTCCAATTAATACTTTACCTGAAGGTTTTCCAAAATTTGTTTTAATTTCAACCCAATCAGAATTTTTTATTTCAGGAAGGTTGTATATTCCACTTCCACCTATTATTCCTAATCTTGATACTTTTTTCATTCTATTATTCACAATATAATATTAATATGAGATTAACATAATTATAATAATATGAATCTAAAAAAAATTATTAGAGAAATTGATGATTATCCAAAAAAAGGGATAGTTTTTCGAGATATTTCTACAATACTTTCTAATCCAGAAGCTTTTTCTTTTACATTAGATGAATTAGGAAAATTTGTTAAAAAAATAAATCCTGACTATTTAGCTCCCATAGAATCAAGAGGATTTATTTTTGCTTCTCCGCTTTCTCAGAATTTCAAGATTCCACAGCTTTTGATTAGAAAAAAAGGCAAATTGCCACCCCCAGTCATAAGCATTGACTATGATCTTGAATATGGAAAGGATACTTTAGAATTATCTTCTTCAGTAATACCAAAATCAAAAAATATATTGATTGTTGATGATATTATTGCCACTGGTGGTACTGTAAATGCTTCAATAGATTTAATTCGAAAAACTGGAAATAATGTATTGGGGATTCTTTGTGTTATAGATCTTAAATTATATAAAAAACCTTTTTCTGTATCTTTAAATTCAATTGTTAATTATTAGATTTTTCTGAATTGTCTTTATAAAAATCATCTATTAATCTTTCAAATTCTTTAAGTAAGAAAGCTAAGTTATTTTGAGCTCTTTGAAGTCTAATATTTTGAGAGTTTTGTTCTTTTAAATAATTATCTATTTCATTTTTTGTTTCTTTAATTATCTCTCTCATTTTATGGTTTTTATGGTGATTTTTTATAGTTATAAAAATTATATATACTAAATTAAAGAAAATATACTTTTACAATTAATAATCTTTTATTTGATAATTAAATAATATGAATAACTTCAAAAAAATTGAAACTTTTCTTAATAAACCTAGAATTGCAGTTGTTTCGACAATTAAAAAAGATGGAACCTCTCAACTTTCTCCAAATTGGTATATTTATTTAGATGGTGCAATTTATATTTCCACTACTAAAAAAAGAGCAAAATATTGGAATCTTTTAAGAGATAATAGAGTTTCTTTATGTATTTACTCTGAACCATTAGCAAATGATTATGTTGTCATAGAAGGTAAATGTGATATTCTGCCTAAAGAAAAAATTTTTCCTATTACTGAAGAAATTGTAAAACTTTATGTACCAGTTGATTTAGTTCTAGATAGAGTTGCTCAAATAAAGAAAGAAGACAGAGTATTGTTGAAAATCATCCCTGATAAATATCTTTCAAGATTTTGGGGAACTTTTATTTAATTAATCTCCTAAAGTTAATCCAAAACTGTCTTGATAAATTTTTGCGTCTATTCTTGCATCTATTATTGTTGTTGTATTTTCCTTAAATGATTCAATTAGTGCACTTCTAAAACTTTCTGGAGTACTAGTTGTCTTTCCTTTTAGTCCACATGACTTTGCACTACTTGCAAAATCAACCATACTTAAATCTAATCCATAATCGGGGTACTTCCTAAATCCTTGTCTATATTTCATAGTTCCTAAAGCTGCATCATTAATGATTATTATAGGCCATTTTAGGTTACATCTTTTTATAGTTTCGAATTCTCCCAACCTCATTAATGAACTTCCATCTGCTCCTATGCCTATTGATGGAATTGAGTTATTGGTAGCTAAACATCCACCAATAAATGAAGGAATCATTAACCCCATTGTTCTTCCTCCAGAAGTACCAAAAAATTTTGAAGGTTGATCAAATTTCCATGTATTTTCTAACAAAGTTATAAAAGCACCTGTCTCGCTATAAACCAATCCTTCTTCAGGTAATATCTCCTTAGAAATTTCTATAATGTCTTGTGTAGCAAATATTGCATTAGAAGGCCTTTTAAATCTAGATTCTAGTTTCTTAGATATATTTGATAATTCTGGGATTTTCCATCCTGTGTTCTCTATCATTCTTGTTAATTTATTTAGTGTGAATTTTATGTTCCCTGCTTCTATGAAAATAGGATCTGAAGACATTGTTTTGAAATTTGAGTCTGAAACTATTTCTATAGTTTGAAGTGTATTTTGAGGCCATGGAGTATGTGTCATCATTTGATCAACGCCAATCAAAATTATTAAATCTGAATTTAGCATTAAATCTCCTGCTTTAGTATTTTGAATTGGAAATCCAGTAGTTACAGCTACCCATCTTTCATGATTTTCTGGAAATACTCCTCTAGATTTCATTGTGGATATGACACCAGCACCACATTTTTCAGCAAATTTTATTGATTCATCTATTGCATTATCTGCCCTGACATCATTTCCAATTATTATTACAGGTTTTTTAGACTTATTAATGATTTCAGATATTTTTATTATTTCAGATTTTTTTGTTTCTTGAGATTTTTTAGGTTTATATGAGGTATTTAATTCGTCTTTTACATCTACTAATCCCATATCTGATGGAAAATCTATTAATACTGGCCCTTGTCTATTTTCCATTGATGTAAAAAAAGCATCTCTTATTGTTTTTCCTGGATTATCCTTTGAAATAGTTAACATTTTTTTTGTTACCGATTTCATCATTCCATAATGGTCAGCATGTTGAACCATTTCATTTTGATATGAATAATTAGGAGTGGTTTCACAAATTCCAACAACCGGCATTCTTTCAAAATAAGCATTAGCCATTCCCCCTGTTAGATTTGCAGCCCCCACACCTTTTACGGCCAAAGATAACCCTGTTGATTCTTTTAAGAGACCATATGTTCCTGCAGCAATAGCTGCTGTTGATTCATGTGCTACATTTATAAAATGTAAGTCTATTTTTCTTCCACTATCCATTAAATCTAACGGAACTCCACTTCCAGGGATACCAAAAAAATGATCAATAAAATTTTCTTTTGCTATTTTCATAAAAAGTTCACTGATATTCATTTATTCTCCTAAATAATCTATTTAATTGGATATCATACCTAAAAATTGAAAAATTTAATTAATTTTAATAATTTAATGGTTCTCCGTCCAAAGCTCTCCATATGTAAAAAGTGCCTACAGAACACCATGGATCCCAAAGATTTTTTATTGTGTTTAGTTGATTTGAGTTTTTATAGAATTTTTTTAATCCATTTTTTAATCCTAAATCATTAGAAGGGAAAATATTTGCATTTAAACAATAAAACATTAAGAAAATGTTAGCAGTCCATGGGCCAATGCCCTTTAATTCTGTAAGTGTCTTAAAAGTTTTCTCTGGTTGTAATGTTTTTAACTTCACCAAATTAATTTTTTCTGAGTTTACTTTTTCCGATAATGTTTTAATATAAGAAATTTTTTGCTTAGATAATCCTATTTTTCTAAATTCATAATCTGATGTTTTAATAATTTTGTCAGGAATTAATGAAGAAAGTAATTCAAATTTTTCATAAATTGATTTTGCTGCGGTAGTAGAAATTTGTTGACTAATAATTGATCTACATAATGTTTTGAATGGATTTTTTGATTCGATTATATAATCTTTATTATATTTATTTATAATTAATTTTATTACTTTATCTTTCTTAGATAATTCTTCACAAGCGTGATTCCAAAAAATTGGCTTTGACATGATGATGTTCCTTAAAGACAATAGTTATTATATTTTAATTTATCAGTAAGGTGGAATAATGAAAAATCAGGTTTGGGATTCTTATCATAATATTAAAAAAATTGTTTATTCTGATCTAAATTCATCAGAAAAACTTGTTCTCATTTCTATAGCAACAAACTGTGAATTTGATACTAAATCAAGAAATTATATTTCTCAGACACCTTTATCTACTTTAATTCGTAATTCAACCCTAGATGAAAAAAAATTTAATATTATATTTAACAATTTTATTGATTCTGGTATTATTTTACCTAGAGATAAAAAAAGATTTGAGTTTAATTTTCATTCTTCATTAACTCCAAAAAAATAAGAATTTCAATATTCAATGCTTCTACATAAAAAACTTTAAGAATTTTTATCAGACTCTGAATAACACTCCCATCTATCCCTAATAGACCAATCACATTTTGTACTTGCATTATCAAAAAGCATAAAAATAATTAATATAAATGAAAATATTAATGGAAGAATAAATAATAAATCTTTCATTGTTATTTTAAGATTCATGATATTTTCTTTAATTGTCATAAAATTACCTAATTATATTTAAGAAAAAATTTCTCCAAATATTTTAAATTAAAATTTCTAAATTTAACATTAATATTTAGTTTTTCTATATGTTGATCTACTGTTTTTTGTCCTTGAGGTACTTTGTTATTTTTTAAGAAGGTTTTAATTTTTTTAGAGGTTTCTTCATCTGTGATTGATCGGATTCCTGTTAGTAGTCTTGGTATTGAATTTTCAGGAAATTTATCATTTATTATATCCCAATTTTTTTCTATAAAATTCCATGAAACAGAAAAATGTTTTTTATTTCTTAATGTTTGACCCAAAAGATATGGTGCATTTTGTGTTCTCACTTTTTCTGATAATGATAACTCTAGTGTGTTTATAAAATTATCTATATTTTGAAATGAAGATAATGCAAAAAGAAATCTCATTTCATCTTGAGGAGTGGATGAATTTAAATATAAATTAAGAAATTCATTATATAAGTTTGAATCACCATTATTAGAGAGTACTGATATAGTAGCTGCTAATGAATTTGCTTCCACATTTTTAGGGTTTTTTCTATAAGTTTCAAATAGTTCCTTACAATAATTGATTGTTTTTTCGTCATCGCATATGTTTCCTAATCCACGTATTAATGCTGCCTTAAATTCTTTAATTTTATTGGTGTCATTTTTATTGTTTTTAAAACCATGTTTTTTTAATAAATGGGAAAAATAATCTTTAGAAAAACTTTTAAAATTATTTGAATAATTTTTATCTATGAATCTATCAATGAATGATAAGCAACTAATTATTAAATTTAATACTTCTGGATCATTTTCATCTTTAAAGAATTGTAGATTTTCTAAAAATGTATCTACTGTCTTATTAGAACTAAGAATATCACTCCAATAATCATCCAAGAGGCAAAATCTTTCAATATTACTTAATTTATTTTTTTCTGGGTTTAAATTTTTTAAAATTTTTGCTAATAAATCATTTGAATATTGAACTCTGTAGAAACCATCACCTCCAACATTAACTAGGTGAAAAATATCAGGTGAACTATTTAACTCAATAATTTTGTTGTTATCTTCTATCAAAGTTTTATAAATAGATTCATCCGACTCAGAAAATGATTTAATTACTATCGGAATTTTCCAGATTTGATTTTCATTTGATGTTTTTTCGTATTTAAATATGCTTTGTTCTAATTTAAGGGAATCTTTTTCTTCAGAAACTTTTATTTGTGGAAATCCAGGTTGAAAAATCCAACTTTCCATTGTTTTTTCAACAGGTTCATTCGTTGATTTTTCTAAACTTTCCCATAAATCTTCTGTGTCTGTATTAGAATATTGATGAATCTTCAGATATTTTTTTACTCCATCTTGAAATGATTCTTCTCCTAAATATTGTTCAAGCATTCTTAGGACAGATCCACCTTTTTCATATGTTAAAAGATCAAACATTCCTGATGCATCATCAGGAGATATTACTTCATATTCTATTGGTCTAGTTTCTTCTAATGAATCTACATCAAAGGCTGCAGATCTTTCAAAACCAAATTGAACCCATCTCTCCCAATCTGGATTGAATTTATCTACTGCTTTAGTAGCCATAAATGTAGCGAATGCTTCATTTAACCAAATTCCATTCCACCACTTCATAGTTACTAAATCACCGAACCACATATGAGCAATTTCATGAGCTATAACATCTGCTATTCTTGTAAGCTCACTTTCTGTAGCTCTTGTTTCGTCTACTAGCAATAATGATTCTCTGAATGTTATACATCCAAAATTTTCCATTGCACCAGAAGCAAAATCTGGAACTGCTATTAAATCAAGTTTTGATCCCGGATAATTTATTCCATAATAATTATTAAAATAATCAAGGAAAAATTTTGCACAATTTAACGCATATTTTGATAGATGTTTTTTCCCCTTTACCGAAACAATCTTTATCGGAATCTTATTTACTATAGCTGTTTCGGATTCTTCAAATGGTCCTATTATAAATGCAACTAAATATGTAGACATTTTGATTGTTTCTTTAAATATAATAGTTTTTTTACCATCAGAATCTGTTAACTCACTTTCAATGGGAGAATTTGATATTGCCATTAGATTTTGATCTAATTTAAGTGAGATTGAGAATACTGCTTTAAATTCGGGTTCGTCAAAACATGGGAAAGCTCTTCTAGCATCTGTACTTTCAAATTGAGTAGTACCTATCTTATGCTCTACATCTTCATTATCTTTGTAACTTGAGAGATAAAATCCTCTAAGGGAATTATCAAGGTTACCTGAAAATTTTATTTCTAAGTTATAGCACCCTGGATCTATCTGAGATTTAAAATGAATAGTTATTGTTTCATGTTTTTTGTCTTCTTCAATTTTAGAGAAATTTAATTCAATATTACCTGTTAATTTAACATTTTCAATAATTAATCCTATCGAATTAATCTTTATAAACTCTGTTTTCTTTAATACAGATATGGAAATTTTTTCACTTCCTGAAAAAGTGTCATTTGTTAAATCTGGTTCAATAAAAATTGAATAATGACTTGGAACAATTGATTTTTGCAATCTAAATTCGTTGTTCATACTTACTCCTTATAGACCATTTATACCTTCTATTCCCATTTGTATAGCTATAGCTA
Organism: Chloroflexota bacterium; assembly: GCA_002721615.1. GTDB lineage: Bacteria > Chloroflexota > Dehalococcoidia > Lucifugimonadales > Lucifugimonadaceae. The sequence goes on along the minus strand of PBKW01000010.1, from coordinate 39,099 downwards.
TCATTGCAAATGATAATAGTTTCATCATTAGTCTTCCTTTTAATTTCTTTGAAATTATAACGCCACATTGTGATCCTATTATAGCTCCTATAGCTAAAGGTAAAACCGGTTGAATTTCAACATTTCCATTGTATAAATGAGCTAAAGATCCAAATACAGTATATATAGACATTGTAGCTACAGATGTTGCAGTGGCTACTTTTACAGGGAAATTAAAAAAATATATTAGTGATGGTGTACGTAACGGTCCTCCTCCGATTCCAAAAAAACTAGATATAAATCCAAAAATTGTATTTAAAACTGTAGCTAGTGGTTCAATAAAATTATATCTGTATTTCTCACCATTAGTTGGTGTGATTTTTCTATAAACTCTCCAGAATCCTTTGTTTTTTTGATGTTCACTATCAACGATTGAAGATTTTTCAGATTTTGACGGGCTCCAAAACACATATAATCCAGTTAGTAATAGCATTATTGCAAATAGAATATTAAAAATAGCACTATCTATTTTTTCTAATCCAATTACAGCTAATATAGCTCCAGGCATTGCAGCTAACCCAAAAAGAATGGCACTCCTAATATCAACGATTTTTAATCTTAAATATGATATTGCACCTGAAATTGATGCTACAGAAACACATACTAGACTAGTTCCTACTGCTGTTTTGTTATCCCATCCAAATAATAGAATTAATACTGGTCCAATTATGAAGCCTCCTCCTGCACCTACTAAAACTCCATATGATGTCGCAATAATTCCTAATAATAGAAAAACAATTAATTGAAAAAGAGTAATTTCCATAAATATTAACTCCAAGTTCTATCATGTGAGTCTAATTTATCCCATTCATCAGTTGACTCGAAAGCTCCTGTTGGATATATATCCATAGATTTTCCTTTTCCTGCAAAACCACTAGCATTAGTATTTAAATATTTTTCAACAGCATCCTCATTTAAAGTTATTCCCAAACCTGGACTTTCTGGAACTTTAACAAAGCCATTATTAATAATTTTTTCGGTCTCACCATTAACGAGATCATCCCACCATGGGTTGTCAACAGAGTGCATTTCCAGAGCTATGAACCCTTCTGTTGCCGCTGCACAATGTACATTAGCCATTGCTACTACAGGGGAACCTGCTTGATGTAATGCCATTGGAATTCCTTTCTCTTGGGCATAATCTCCAATTCTCTTTGTCTCTAAAATCCCACCTGATGTAGCTAAATCGGGATGAATGATAGAAACTGCATCATTATCTATTAAAGGTTTGAATCCATCAAGGAGATATATATCTTCCCCTGTGCATACTGGAGTATCAACTGAATTTTTTAATTGCTTCCATTGTTGCGTGTACTGCCAAGGAATCATATCTTCATACCATGCAAGTGAATATTTATCTAACTCTTTACCTAATCTAATACAACTTTCAAGACCTATATGCCCAAAATGATCCGTGGCAATAGGGATTTCATAACCCACAATATCTCTTACAGTTTTAACATATTCTGAAATTTCTTTTATACCTTTTTCAGTTAATTGAATGCCTGTAAATGGGTGCATTACATTTTGTGACTCATTAATCATACTTTTTTGTGATCCTCCAGTGGATCCTTCTTGAATTTGAGTTTCATGATAATCATTCGGGAAAATTATTCCACCATCAATTTCGGCTGCAATCCATATTCCGATATCCATTTTTAAGTAAGAAAATCCTCTATCCATTCTTTCTTTAAGAGAATTACCCATTTCAACAGGATCTTTTTTTGAAGGTGTATCTGAATATACTCTTATTTGATCACGATATTTTCCACCAGCAATTATATAAGCAGGCACTCCATAAGCTTTTCCTGCTAAATCCATTAATGCCATTTCTACTCCACATACTCCTCCACCTAATCTTCCATGACCACCAAATTGTTTTATTTTTCTAAATAATTTTTCAACATTGCAGGGATTTTCTCCTAAAAGCCTACTTTTTAGCATCAATGCATATCGAGCACTAGCACCATCTCTAACTTCACCTAATCCAATTAGGCCTTGATTAGTATGAATTTTTATAATTGGCCATCTCCAATTATCATGACCTACAATAGCAATTCGCATATCAGTTATTTTCAATTTTGATGGATTGGAATTTTTATTATACTTATCCATTTAACTCTCCAAATATTAAAAATATTAAAGAATGATAACACAATGAACTCAAAGAATTTTTACTTTCAAATTCAAATAAACATTTCTTGATTAGTGAAGTGGAAAAAAATACACTGACTTTATTCTATATAAAAGAAATTTGTATGAAATCTAAAAACTCAAAAGTTTCTGTAGCACAAATTGGAACAAAACATGGTCATGCTGAAGGTGTTCTGCAGGTTATGTTAGAAAATGATGATGTTCAAGTTAAAGGAGTTTTTGAACCTGATAGAAATAGAGTAGAAAAGTTGAAAAAACTTGATAAATATCCATGGAATCAAGTATTTTTTTTTGAACATCAAGATCAAATTTTTTTAGATCCAACTATTAAAGCAGTAGCTTCAGAAGGTCAAAACATAGAAAGTTTGGATCAAACATATGAAATCCTTAAATCAGGAAAACACGTATTCTATGATAAACCTGCAGGAGATGATTTTGATCATTTTCTTTCATGCATAAAAATAGCCAAACAAAAAAACTTGTACATTCAAATGGGTTATATGTTTAGAAATCATGATGGTTTTACTAAGATTGCTGAAATTATTTCACAAGGAAAAATTGGTAAAATATTTCAAATCCGAGCTAATATGTCTACTAATCTTTTACCAGAAGGTCTAAACGGAGAAATACAAATTTCTAAACATCAAGGGGGAATATTATTTGATTTAGGAGGTCATATGATTGACCAAATAGTTTATTTTTTAGGACGCCCCAATAAAATATATTCATTTTTAAGAAGAGATATATCAAAAATAAAAAATTATTCTGATAATACTTTAACTGTCTTTGAATTTGATAAATCTATTGCTACTATTGAAATCAATTCAAAAACTATTAATCATATGAAAACTAGAAGGTTTGAAGTATATGGAGAAAAAGGAACTCTTATTTTAGAACCATTTGAACCTGCACAATTTTTAAAGGTTAGTTTAAATAAAACTAATGAATCATTATCTCTTGATCAAGAATATTACTTTGATTCTATACCGCTTTCTGATAAACCTAGGTATGTTGAATGTTTTGATTCTTTTATAAAGTCTATAAAAGGATTAAAAAAACCTGATAGAAATTTAGAACATGAAATTCTAGTTCAAGAAACATTATTGCGAGCAACAAAAAGTATACAAAATTAATAGATGTCTTTTTTCTCAAAAATATTCAAATCATCAAATTCTCCATTAAATATACTTTCAAATACTGAGAGAAAAATCATTCGAGCTTGGTGTATGTATGATTGGGCTAATTCAGGTTTTTACACAAGTGTAGTTGTTGCAATAATGCCTGTTTATTTTGTTTCTCTTTACAAAGCTGAAATGGGTTCAGGATCTGTATTTTGGGGCTTTCAGTTTTCAGCTTCAGTTGTTTGGGCTCTTACTGGTGCATTAGCTACTTTTATCGTTGCATTAAGCAGTCCTATTTTTGGAATTATTGCAGACAGATCTGGACTTAAGAAAAAACTTTTAACTATTTTATGTGCTACTGGTTCATTTTGTACATTATTACTATTTTTATCTGCATATACATCGACTCCTTGGTTATTTAGTTTAGCCTTTTATTTTCTTGCTGCTATAGGCTTTGCAGGCTCAAATGTATTTTATAATTCCCTACTTCCACATATAGCGCCTGAAGATTTATTAGATGATGTTAGTAGTAGAGGTTATGCTTATGGATACCTAGGTGGCGGACTACTTTTACTTATCCATGTAGTTTTTCTAATATTTTATAATTATTCTGATCTTGCTATTAGATCATGTATTGCAACAACTGGTCTATGGTCTTTTGGGTGGGCATTATGGACTATTTTAGTTGTTCCTGAACCCAAAATTGAAGTTCAAGACTCTGGGAAATTTAAATTTTTTCACTCTGTTTCTCAATCTTTTAAACAATTAAAACAAACCGCTAAAGAGTTTAAACAATTTAAAACTTTGTTAATATTTTTATTAGCATTTATTATTTTTAATGATGCAATACAAACTGCTCTTGGAGTAGCTGGAGCTTTTGGTCTTGATGTACTTAGAATTTCTGCAGAAACTAATATTCTTACAATTTTGATTGTTCAATTTGTAGCTACACCAGGAGCAATGTTTTTTGCTTATTTATCTAGAAAAATAGGTACCAAAAAATCATTAATAACTGCCGTTTTAGGTTGGGGATTTATAACAGTTTTAGCTGTTGGATTTGCTCCCTTAAGTTTATCTACTCATACACAATATGATTATCAATTAAATTATGACAAAACTAATGATAATTACCAATTTTCTTATAAACCTACTCTTTCAGATACAAATCAAAATGAAATTGAATGGGCTAATCTTAATATTGATTTAATAGATCATAATGAAGATGAAAATTTTCTAAATCAAGATCAAGTAATATCATTTCTTGAGAATTTTGATTTAAAAGGATGTAGATTTAGTGCTTCAGTATCGGGTGGAAATTTAGATGATCAATCAAACATATGTGATACCCATCCAACAAAACTTAACGAAAATTTTGTAGATTTATGGCCAAAATTTTTAAGAATGATTCTTTGGGCACCATTAGGTTTAAGTCAAGATATGCAATTCATTATACTAGGTATTGGTGTAGGGATTGTTATGGGAGGATCTCAAGCTTTAGGTAGAAGTCTTTTTGCTTATATGGTTCCTAAATCAAGAAGTGGAGAATTTTTTGGTTTTTTCTCTTTTTCTTGGAGAGCTGTATCAGTTATAGGTCCAATTACATATGCTTTACTTGCTGGTTTTTTCACTCCAAGAACAGGAATTGTTTCATTAGCAATTCAAATATTTATTGGTGTTGTAATTTTAAAATATGTAAATGTTGAAGATGGGAGAAAGGTTGCGCTTGAACATGATAAAAATAATTATAAAATTAAATAATTTTTATCGCTTCTTCTGGCCAATCTACAGTCATAGCATCAGCACCTGAATATAACATTTTTTTAACATCATTAAGTTTTTTAGATCCCCAAGCACAAATAGTAATATTATTTTCTTTCAAAGATTTCTTTAATTCTGCATTGTTCCAAAAACTTGAATTAACATTCGGAATATACATATTTATATTATTATCTAAAAGATTCTCAAGAAGATTCTTTTCATTATTATTTTTATCTACTAACCATCCAACATTAATATTAGGTTGGATTTTTTTTACTTTTATCACCTGATTTATATTGAAAGATGTAATGCTAAATCCTGGTATACAATAGGGAATTTGATTGTATTTTTTTAACCACAAATTTTTCTCTAATGAATTAACAATTATTTGTGATAAAGCTTCCTCATTAGATTTAATTTCAATTTGTAGATGAGTTTTACCTAAAAATAATTTCAAAATTTCATCTAAAGAAGGAATTTTTTCTTTTATAAATTTTTCTCCAAACCATTTTCCCGCATCTAATTTTTTTAATTCATCCCATAAATAATCCTTTAAATAGCCTTTTCCATTAGTTGTTCTTTCTAATCTTTTATCGTGAAAAATCACGGGTACATTATCTTTTGATAGTTGAACATCGAATTCAATAATTTTAAAACCTGAAATTACAGATTTTTTAAAACTTATAATAGTATTTTCTGGTGCTTTTGATGAGTTTCCTCTATGTGCAATTAATTTCATACAATTATTTTAGTTTCTTATTAATTAAAATGTTAATATTTTAAAAAACATATTAATGAGGTTGAATGATTAATTATATAAACAATGAAAAAGATATAAAATCTGAATCTTCTATTTTTATATTTGCTTTTGCTGGATGGCCTGATGCTGGACAATCAGCTACTAATGCATTAAAGACTCTTTCTGATAATTTAAACGCGAAGAAATTTGCAGAGATAGATTCGGAGAATTTTTTCAATTTTTCAAGAGAAAGACCTTTGGTTTACACAGAAAAAGAAAAAAGGTTGCTTAAATGGCCTAGTAATGAATTTTTCTTTGTTCCTAAAATTATTAATAATCTTGATTTAGTTATTCTAAATGGAATAGAACCACATTTAAAATGGAATACTTTTGGTGATTTAGTTATAGAATTATCTCAAAAATTTAATGTTGAATTAGTAATTACATTAGGAGCATTATTAGATGCAATACCACATACTAGAAAACCAAAATTAACTATAACATCTACAAAAAATATCCCTGATAAATTCTCTTCAAAACAATACGAGAGAGCTTCATATGAAGGACCTACTGGTATTACATCAATATTACTAGATAAATTTTCTAAAATTGATATTTCATGTTTAAGTATTTGGGCTCACACTCCTCATTATCTTCAAGCTTCACCTAATCCAATTTTATCTTTAGCTTTACTGAATAAACTTGAGTCTGAAATTGGAATTAAATCTGACTTAACTAAACTTAATTCAAAAGCAGCTAAATTTAGAGCTAGATTAGATAATGCTATACTTCAAGATTCAGAATTAAACAATTATGTCAAAAATCTTGAAGAAAGATATGATTCTTCTATACCTACATTTGAGAATACAGAAGAAGACGTTAAATTATTTCATGATTTAGAGGATTTTTTAAAAAATGTTAGATCAGATGAGGAAAATAATGAGCAAAATATCTGAATTAATCGAAAATTTAAATATACCTGATCCAAATTCAATAGGTTTCAATTCAAATAAAGATATCAAAAAATATCCACATATGATTTTAATTACTTATTTGGATATGAAAAAACCTTTTGACTTGGAAGTTTTAAAATATTCTGATGCTATTATTTTAAAGAATTTAAATAAATGTGATTCATTACAACCTATCAAAAAATTAAAAGTTATTCTGGGATTAGAAATTTATGATAATTCTAATTCGGATTTAAATTTTTTAGAAAAAAATAATTTTGATTTCATTGTGTTTGCTTCAGATAATGTCAACGCAGACTTATTATTATCAAAAAATATATCAACTGCATATTTTATCCCTTCAATAATTAGTGATGATAAAGGAGCTTGTATTGAAGAAGTAGGTTTTGATTTTTTAATAATAAAGAATGATTCTATATCTTTTCCTTTAAAAATTTCTCATCTTTTAAAAATCCAAGAAATGGTTCTAAAAAATTCTGGAAATATTTTTATGTATTCTAATTCATTACCATCTTTTTCTGATTTAGAATTGTTAAGAAAATCAAATATATCTGGATTTGCTGTAGATGGTAATGGTATTTCTTTAAAACAAATTCAAACTTTACACAATCAAATACTCAAATTAAAACCATCAGATTCTAATGATAACTCCTTTAATTCTCCCTTATTACCCAATCTTTCTGATAATCAACAACTAGATGACTATGATGATGAATGAAAATAAATACAAAATTACAATTATTGGGTTAGGAGAATTTGGAAAAATTATAGCCAATTTACTTTATTCATCTCCTTCAAAAAATTATCAATTAATCGGATATGATGCAGATTCTAATACTCATTCTGAAATGAAAAAATCTAAAATTTTAGATAAAGCAGAATGGAATTTAAAAACTGCTACATTTGATGCAGATATAATTTTTATATGTATTCCAAAACGTGAAATTTTTGAATTATTAAAAAATCTAAAAAACTTTGTAAAAAAAGACTGTGTAATTATTGACACAAGTATTTTCAAAAAAGAAATTTCAGAATTTGCAGATACATTATTTAACGAATCAATATCTTTTATTGGTGGAAGTATAATTTTCGATCAACAAATTAATTCAAAAGATTCTCAAAATCACTTTGTTTTAATTCCATCATCTAATACTTCAAATGAAAGTATGGATATAATTGTAAATCTTTTAAAAACTATCAACCTTTCACCATTATTTTTCAACATAGATGAATATGATAACTTCATGTTTGCTCTTTATGGTCTTCCAAATTTAATTTCTACTGCTTACCGTAATTTAATGATGCAGTCACCATCATGGAGAGAAATAAAAAAATTATATGGATCTAATTTTATGAAATTATCAGAGTTATCATTAAAAGAACCTGAAATTGAGAATGATTTAGTATTCTTAAAAGAACAATTGCCTTCTGAATGGATAAAAAGATTCAATAAGAATTTTGCTTATCTTACAGAGAGCTCAGATAATTCACATCAAGATGTCATTAATGATTCTGAAATTTATAGAGAAAAATTTTTTAAATTTAAACAAGGTATAAATCCTAATTCTGATGTTTCTATAAATACTAATGATTTAAGTGGTGGCATGCTTGAATTGCTTCTTGGTTCTAAACTTACTAGATATTTTAAAAATAGTGACAGAATTGAAATGAATAATACCTCAAAAAAAGATAAAAAATGAACATTACTGTATCCCCTCCTAACACAATTAGAGGAGAATTAATTACTCCTAGTGATAAATCTATTTCCCATAGATCAGTTATTTTCAATTCTATTTCAAAAGGTATAAGTAACATAAGTAATTTTTCTGATGGTGATGATTGTATAAGTACATTAGAAGTTCTTAAAAAACTTGGTGTAAAAATTACTCAATCTAATCAAAATAATTCAGGATTATCATTAAGAATTGAAGGTATTGGAGAAAATTTATTTCCTAATAATAATTTGGAATTAAATGCTGGAAATAGTGGTACTACTATTAGATTAATGTCCGGCATATTAGCATCCAAATCTAATGGATATACACTTACTGGAGATATTTCTTTGTGTTCAAGACCAATGGAAAGAATTACATCTCCACTTAATCTTATGGGCGCTAATATAAATTCAACTAATGGTTTTCCACCACTTTATTTTTCTGAAAAAAAACAAATACTTAAAGGAATACAATATTCTATGCCTATTTCTAGTGCTCAAGTAAAAAGTGCAGTAATTTTAGCTGCGTTGAATGCAAAAAGTGATACTGCTATAACTCAACCTTCATTATCACGTGATCATTCAGAAAGAATGTTAACTTCAATGGGAGCAAAAATTAAATTAATAAATAATTTGATTCATGTAAAACCTTCATCATTATCTTCTATTGATTTAGAGATTCCTGGTGATATAAGTTCTGCATCATATTGGATAGTCGCAGGATTAATTCACAAAAATGCTGAATTAACAATAAAAAATGTTGGAGTTAATCCAAGTAGAATAGGAATCCTCAATGTATTAAAAAGAATGAAAGCTAATTTTTCTTTAACTAATAATAAAATAATTGGAAACGAGCCTGTAGCAGATATCAATGTTTCATCTAGTGAACTGATAGGTACTACAATCGAGGGTGATGAGATACCTTTACTAATAGACGAAATACCAATAATTTGTATAGCAGCTTCATTAGCTCAAGGTCAAACTCTTATTAAAGATGCAAATGAACTTAGAGTAAAAGAATCAGATAGATTAGAATCTATTTCTAATGTTTTATCTAAATTAAATGTAAAACATATTAATAATAATGATGGTATTTTGATTTTTGGTTCTAAAAAACTAAGTGGTGGAACCCATAAAACTTTTGGAGATCATAGAATTGCAATGTCTATAGGAATTGCTGGATTAGTTTCAGAAGATTCAATAAATATAAAAAATGCTGAAGTGGCCTCAATTTCATACAAAGATTTTTGGTCTCATTTAAAAATGATATCAGAACAATGATCCCTTTAAAGTTACAATCGAATATATTTGTTATTTCTGGTCCATCAGGTGTAGGAAAAGATACAATATTAGAAAATATGGCTAAAAATGGTACGCCATATCATTTTGTTATTACAGCAACTACTCGAAAACCCAGAATAGGTGAAAAAGAAGGTGTTAACCATTTTTTTGTGACAGAAAAAAAATTTCATAAAATGCAAAAAACAAATATGTTAATAGAATCTGCATTTGTATTTGGAAATTATTATGGTGTTCCTAAAACTCAAGTTGAACAACCTATTTTATCCGGAAAAAATGTATTAATAAGAGTAGATATTCAAGGTGCTGAAAGACTACGAAATTTATATCCAAATTCTACACTAATTTTAATCAAACCTTTTACTATTGATGATCTTAAAGATCGTTTAATTGAGAGAGGTGCAAACACTAAAAATGAAATAACAAAAAGATTAGAATCTGCAATTTATGAAATGGACAACACTAATATATTTGATTACGAAATTATCAATTATAAAGATCAAATAGATAAAGCTATATTAGAACTAGAAAACATAATCAATAAAACTTCTTCAAATTAAATCTTATTTGGGATAATGATACTATAATTTACTATGAAAATAATTATTGCTCCACAAAGTTTTAAGGGAAGTTTAACAGCATTAGAAGTATCAAAAATTATTTCTCAATCTGTTATAAAAATTTTTCCTGATTCAGAAATTATCACTATTCCAATAGCAGATGGTGGTGATGGTACATTAGAAACATTAGTTGATGCTACTAGTGGAACTTTAAAATCTTTAAATGTATTAGATCCTCTAGAAAGAAAAATTTCTGCTGAATGGGGTTCTTTAGGAGATAAAATTACTGGAGTTATTGAAATGGCTCGTGCTTCTGGTTTAGCGCTTTTAAGTAATGAAGAATTAAATCCTCTTAAAACAACTACATTCGGAACAGGACAATTAATTAATGAAGCAATAAATACTAATCATAAAAAAATTATTATTGGTATAGGAGGAAGTGCAACTAATGATGCTGGAGTTGGAATGGCCACAGCATTGGGATATAAATTTCTTAAAAATGATGGTACGCCAATTTCATCAGGGGCTTCAGAAATTGGATTAATAAAAAACATTGTAACACCACCAAATGTTATTGATTTTTCAAAATATAAAATATTAGTTGCATGTGATGTTAATAATCCTTTATGTGGAAAGAATGGAGCATCATATATTTATGGACCTCAAAAAGGAGCGTCAATTGAACAAATAAAATTTTTAGATGATTCCCTTTATAATTTTTCTAAAATAATTCAGAAAGAATTAGGAATTAATGTTCTAGATATTCCTGGATCTGGTGCAGCAGGAGGATTGGGTGCTGGTTTAATGGCATTCACATCAGCAACCTTACAACAAGGAATTTCAATTGTATTTGATACATTGAATGTGGAGCAAAAAATTAAAGATGCTGATCTAATTATTACTGGAGAAGGACAATTTGATAAATCTACGATTTTTGATAAAGCACCAGTAGGAATTGCAAAACTTGGGTTGAAATACAATATCCCTACAATTGGTTTATCTGGTTCTATTGGAGAAGGGTTTCATTTAATACATGAAAGTGGAATAAAAGCTATTTCATCAATTATTAATAAACCTATGGATATAAATACAGCTATTCAAGATGCCCCAAACTTACTTCTTCAAGCATCTGATCAACTTTTGAGAGCAATAAAAATAGGCATTGAATTAAATCTAAAAGGAATTCAAGATGACTCAAAAATTTGATGTCACAATTATTGGTGCTGGCATTATTGGTTTAGGCACAGCTATATCTATATTAAAAAAACACCCTAATACCAAATTAGCTATTTTGGAAAAAGATAACCAAGTTGCTGCACATCAAACAGGCCATAATAGTGGAGTGATTCATTCTGGAATTTATTACAAGCCAGGTTCATTAAAAGCTGAATTTTGTGTCAAAGGAAGAACATCCATGGCAGAATTTTGTATTGAAAATAATCTTAAATATGATAAATGTGGAAAACTTATTGTTGCTTATCATGAAGAAGAATTTCCTAGACTACAAGCATTAATGGAACGTGGAAAAGCAAATTTAGTACAAGGTCTCGAATTAATTGGTCCTGAAAGAATTCGAGAAATTGAACCCAATGCTGTTGGGTTGAAAGCTCTTTATTCTCCTAATACAGCAATAGTTGATTACACTGAAGTATCAGAACTTTTTGCTAATAAAGTAACTAATTATGGTGCAAATATTTTGCTAAATACTAAATTTTTTAATGCTAAATCTATCAATAAGCATACTATTATCAAAACTTCAAAAGGAGATATTAAAACAAAATATGTAATTAATTGTGCAGGTTTATTTTCAGACAGAGTAGCTAAAAGTATGGGAATTAAACCTAAATTAAGAATTATCCCATTCAGAGGCGAATATTTTTCTTTAATTCCAGAAAAATCTAACCTTATTAATGGTTTAATTTATCCTGTTCCTGATCCTCAATTCCCCTTCTTAGGAGTTCATTTAACTAAAAATGTTAAAGGCTATATTGAAGCTGGTCCAAACGCTGTCTTAGCATGGGCACGTGAAGGCTATAGAAAAATTGATATTCGCCCTTATGATGTGATGAATACTTTTTCTTACCCTGGATTTGTTAAATTTTCTTCTAAAAATTTAAAGACTGGTTTAATGGAAATTAATAGATCATTTAGAAAGTCTATTTTCCTTAAAGATCTTCAAAAAATGGTTCCCTCTTTAAAATCTTCTGATTTAACTAAAGGAGGTTCTGGTGTAAGAGCTCAAGCTATTGGTTCTGATGGATCATTAATTGATGATTTTGCTATAGAAATGGGAACAAGAAGTATTCATGTTTTAAATGCACCGTCCCCTGGTGCTACTTCATCTTTAATAATAGGAGATTATATTGCAAATCTAGCTGATGATTTAATAAATGATGTTGTTCCAAAAAAATTTGAATCATCATTTTTTGATAACAATAATGAAAATGATTCTAGTAATAAAAACATCGCTATACTTTTGACAATGATTCTTTTTGGTTCCTTACTTCTAACTTTAATTACTGTAATAGGAGCATTTTTTATTTTGAGAGCTATATATATTTATGAATGGGGTAGCAATTCTTTTACACATTATATTGATAACTGTAGTTTTGAAAGTTTTTATTTTATTGGCAAGTATATTTGTTCTTTTTTGGGATTCTAAATTAATTCAAATGTTTAATAGTTTTATCTATTTCAGTTAATTTCAATAACATTTCAAAAGGATAAATTCCTGATGTAGAGCAAGGATCAGCATTTGACCAAAGAAATTGTAATGCATATTTTCCTACTAATGAATATTCTAAAATTGTGATATCACCTGGCACAGTTGAAATATCAAGCAACGGTCTTCCGGTCATTTCTTCAATACAATGTGCACATGGACACTGGAGCCTTAGATATAGAAATGGAAAAATATGAGATTTTCCATTTGACCAATCTATTAAAAGTCCATTTTCTTTTATTTCTATATTTTTAGGGATAATCATAAGATTATTTTTAAATTTATAACAACTTTATCACTAATATTAATCAATGAAAAAAATATATAATGCAGCAATAATTGGCTGTGGAGCTATCGGAAGAGCTCATATAGAAGGATATCAACTTTTAGAAAACATTAATCTTACTGCTGTAGTAGATCCTTATGAACCTGCGAGAAAAAATTATCAAGATGAATATAAAATTCCATACGGATTCAAAAACATATCTGATTTACAAGATATAGATATAGATATTGTAAGTATTTGCACACCACATCTCCAACATCATCAAAATACTATTGATGTTTCTATGTTAGGGATAAAAGGAATTATATGTGAAAAACCAATGACAATTGGTTCTGGTAATGCATCTGAAATGATAAATGTTACTGATCAAAATAACTGCAAACTAATAGTTAGTCATCAACGTAGATTCACTCCAGGATGGATCAAAGCTCGTGAAATCATCAAGAATGGTGAAATAGGTTCTGTTTCAATGATAGATATTCGTGTCGAACAAGGACTACTAAACTGGGCTACACACACCATTGATGGTGCACTATTTTGTCTTGATGATCCTTATCCTCTTTGGGTTATGGGTTCTTTAGAAAGGAACACTGATAGATATGAAAGAGATGTAAGGATTGAAGATTCATGTATTGGATTAGTTCAACTTGATAATTCTTCTCAACTTTTTATTCAATCAGATTTATCTAATCAAGAATTTACTGGTTTCAATAATGATGCAGGTTATTTTTCTGTAATTGGAACTAAAGGAATGATAAATGTCAGCGAAACTGAAGTTTTATTATTTTCTAAAAATACTAATGGATGGAAATCTATAGATTTAGGAATTGATGAAAATAATATAAAACCTATTGGAGGACAAACTAATGCTGATCAGATTAAAGAGTTAATTGATTGGATCGAAGGTGGATCTGAACACAGAGGATCTGCCAGAAAAGCTAAAAACACACTAGATATTATGATGTCTATTTATGAGTCTGCTCGTATAAATCAAAAAATTTTATTCCCTGTATCTCAAATGAATTATCCTCTTGATTTAATGGTAGAGGAGAAAAAACTAAAGATAATAAAGAAAGGAAAATATGATATTAGAGGATATTTAAATAGAAATAATATAAATGAAGAAAAATTTACAGAATTAAGAAAAAAAGGAATTGATCATCACCAAATAATGGTAGATTTAAATACAAATTCAAAAAAAGATATCTCTTTTAATACATAATTTTAAGGAATTTATGAACATTTTAATTACAGGTGGATCTGGGATGGTTGGAACATTTATAACACCTTATTTAACAAAGAAACATAATGTAACAGTTTTCGATATCGCTCCTCCAAAACATGACAATGTTAAATTTATTCAGGGTTCTATGCTTGAGCCTAATGATATAGAGAAAGCATTAGATGGAATTGATGCTTTTGTTAACGTTACAATGAAAAGCCCCCAAGGTGGTTCTGAAACCACTCAAGACATCACACAAATTAAAGAAAACTATGAATTGAATAATTTGGGTTTACATTTATTTTTATATAAAGCTCAAGAAGCTGGAGTAATGAAAGGAGTACATACTAGTACTATGAGTGTTCATTACAGGAAACGTACCTACTACCATGCAGAAGAACATACACAATTAGATACTCCTTCTGTGTATGGACTAACTAAAGGTTTTGGGGAATTAATCTGTCAATATTTTGCTACATGGTTTGATATGAATATTATTGCATTAAGAATTACTGGTCCTAGACCTCTAGATAGATGGTTAAAAGAAAGAGAAAACTCTGATCATCAATATGCTGCTTTACAGGCTGATGGAAGTCCAATTTGGTTAACTGATGAAGAAGATTTAGCTAATGCGTATTTAGGAGGATTAGAAGCTATAAAAAAAGGACATGGTAGATTTGATTCTGTATTTATTGCTGCAGATCCTGATCATGAAGAACATAATTTAACAAAAGCAAAAAGAATATTAAATTGGGAACCACAAACACATAAAAAACACCCTAAAAAAGGAGCAAAATGAAGATAGAAAAAATTGAAAAATTTTTAATTAGAAATAATATTTTCGTAGTTAGAATAACTACTGATACTGGTATTTCAGGAATAGGACAAACTGCAGCTTGGTGTTTTCCAGAAGCAGTCAGTACTGTAACCGAAAAATATGAAAAATATCTTATAGGAAAAAACCCAGAAGATATTGAAAACATACAACAATATTTATATAGAGGATTTCCTTTTAGAGGAGCTATAATTTCAGGTGCTCTTTCAGCAATTGATATTGCTTTATGGGATATAAAAGGGAAAATTTACGATACTCCTATTTGGAATCTTCTTGGTGGAAAAGTTAGAGATAAAATACGATTGCATGGTTTGTTAGGTGGATCAATAGATAACTCTATTTCTAAAGATGAGAATATCAGAAAAAATGCATCTGATTGGGCTAAAGAAGGATTCACTGCACTTAAAATCGACCCATTACCAAGTAATTATTATGATCTGACGATGGATAGGCTTATCTCTGATACAAGAAATACAGTAGCCGCCCTACGTGAAGGAGCTGGCCCTGATGTGGATATCATTTTAGAAATACATAGAAAATTAACACCAATGGTAAATATTCCTCTTGCTGAAGCTTTACAGGAATTTAATCCTATGTTTTATGAAGATCCTATTCAAATAGATAGTATGATGTCCCAGGGTGAATTAGCTAAAAGAATTTCAATTCCATTAGCTAATGGTGAACGTATGCATTCAATATGGGAATTTAGAGAATTATTAACTCATGGTGGTCCTCAATATATCAGGCCCGATGTTGGACTTGCTGGTGGAATTACTCAAACAAAGAAAATTGCTTCTATTGGAGAATCATTTCACTCTGCACTTGTAACTCATAACTTTTTGGGTCCAATTCTAACTGCAGCAAGTGTTCATATTGATGCTACTATTCCTAATTTCCTTACTCAGGAATACAGTAAAGGTGATGAAAGTGAAGAAAATAAAATCTTTAAAAATTCATTAAAAAGAGAAGGTGGATACATATTATTACCTGATAAACCAGGACTAGGTGTTGAATTAGACGATAGTTTACTCAGTGAAAACCCTCATGAACCTTTGGATATTGAAGGTTTTCCTCCATTAAGAGAAGATGGATCAGTTGCTTATTCTGTGTAATAAGCAACTATCTAAACTGATTCTAAAGTTCCTGAAATAGCAGAACGATATGCTGCGTCTAATACTTCAATAGATCTCATCCCTACTATTCCAGGTGACCAATTAACTTCAGACTTACCTGAAATGAGATCTATGAAATTATTAGTTGGTTGAAATCCTTTTGGATCTCCTAGTGAGGCATTTGTAACTGGTTTTTCTTTATGGCCTTGTAACTCAGAATCTTTTAGAACTGTATAATCTTTGTTAACAATATTTAGTGTTAAAGTATTTTCTCTATCTAACTCTAATTCTAATTCTCCTTTGCTTCCATAAATTCTAACCAAAGTTTTAAATCTATTATTTTTATGACTTGCTGATCCTGAAAAAGTAGCAACAATTCCATCTTCACATTGGACCGAAATTGAATTATGTATTTCAACTTGACTGTTTGGAGAAGAAGAGAAAGAAAATACTTTCTTAGGCACAATATCTGCTAATAGAAAAGTTAAACCTAAAATATGAGTCAATTGTGCGTATCCATAGCCTCCTCCTGCTCTTACAGGATCAGCCCAAGTATTGTTTTCAGGTGAAAATAATACTTTTGCTCCCCTTAGATCTAAACCTCTACCTTCAAGTAAGTCTCTTACTGGTGATGATAAAACACAAACTAAGTATTCTATATCTCCAATAATATTATCTTTCATATATTCTTTTGCTTTTTGAACTAATTCCAAATAATGCCATCCATGAGACATCATTAGATGAACATTGTTTTTTTTAGCGGTATTCACTAAATCTCTAGCTTCTTCAGCAGATGTGGTCATAGGTTTTTCACATAAAACTGGTATACCTGCTTTCAGCGCAGCAATGCTGTGCTCATAATGTAGTGTATGCGGAGAAGAAACTATGATGCCATCAGGTTTTCTTTCAATAACATCTAAAAAGTTCTCACTAGCAAAATCAAAATTGAATTCATTTTTAACAATTTCTAACTCTTCTGATCCTAATCTTGATACTGAATCCATTATTACTTCTTCCCTATTCATAGCTGTAGGGAGATGATGAGCTGTACCCCACCATCCTGCACCAATTAATCCTAATCTAACTTTTTTCATTTTTCTCCTAAACTTTTTCAGGTTTTCCTGAAACTGATGATTTATAAGCTGTTGATAGAATTTCTGTAGATCTTAATCCTACATAACCTGGAGCCCAATTTTCAGGATTCTTTCCAGTTAATAAGTCAGCAAAATTATTAGGAGGACCATCAGCAAGGTAATTTCCCGCTTCAGAATCTAAATCAAATTTTTGATGTTTTCCATCATGCCTCAAGATTTCAAATCTTGGTTTTGAACTTGGGCCCCATTCTACATAAAGTAATAAAGTTCCTTCATTACCAAATAAATTTATTTGGACTTGAAAACCACTATCACCAGGTATACCACTAGAACCTGAAAAAGAGCCTATTATTCCATTTTCAAATTTAGCAACAATAGAATCATATAGTTCTACTTTACTAGTTGGTGATGACATGTATGCAAATACTTCTTTAGGTTGAACATTTACAAGTAAAAAAGTTAGAGCTAATGAATGAGACATTTGTGCATAACCATAACCTCCACCTGCTTGTACTGGGTCTGCCCAAGTATTACTTTCAGGAGAAAACATTATTTCACCTGATGCATCAGCACCACGTAAGAAGTCTTTTCCTTCAAGTAATTCTCTTGTTGGAGAAGCCATATGGCAAACTATAGATTCAATATCACCAATAATTCCTTGATCAATCAGATTCTTAGCTTTTTGAACAAATGGAGTATAGTGCCATCCATGAGACATCATAAGATGAAGATTATTTTTTTCAGCAATATCAACCAATTCTCTAGATTGTTCAGAGGATGTAGTCATAGGTTTTTCACACAACACATTTATTCCTCTTAATAAAGCGGCTTTACTATGTTCAAAATGTAATGTGTGAGGAGATGATACAATTACTCCATCTAATTCTCTATCTAAAAGTTCATGATAATTTTCTGTAGCAAATTGAAAGCCAAATTTTTCTTTTACTTGGTTTAACTCAGTTTCACCTAATCGACAGACAGAATCAAAAATCACATCTTCTCTATCTACAAGTATAGGCATATGATTAGATGTAGCCCACCATCCTGCTCCAATAAAACCTAATTTAATTTTTTTCATGATTCCCCTTAATTTTCTTTAGTCATATCATATAAAAATTCAGTATCATAAGAATCAAAATTAGTTGGGTAAACATCATCAAATACTGCTGATCTTATAGCTGGAGTAGCTACCCATTTGGGCATTGCTTCTTCAAATTCAGAATAACTTTTCCATCTTTGAATAGTAACTACAGCATTGTGTGGACCTTCAAATGGTTTCCAAATTTCTGTTTTTGGATATCCATGATCTTCTATAACTTTAGCTAATTTTTCTAGTGACTTAATAAGATCTGAACCTGCGCCCACTTTAGGGACATATGTTTTTTTAACGATTATTTTGTTTGACATTGTCTACCTAAATCCTGTAGTACTTTTCTGAATTTTTTACAAATAATTTATCTCTTTCTTCTTCTGAAAAATGAGAAGTTATTCTATCAAAGAAATTCCAAAGTTTTGTGAATTCAATACCTTTTTTATCTACAGGAAAATTACTAGCAAACATTGATCTATCTACTCCAAAAGTATCTATAGTTTCCAAGATAGCTTCTTTTATAATTCCATCTAAATCATCACTAGACATAGATAAACCTGATAATTTGACTACAACATTGTCAAAAGTTGCTAATCTTTTCATTCCTTCACTCCAAGTTTTTATATGCTTCATATCATCTACCAATGGCATTCCAGTGTGATTCATTATGAACAAAATATTAGGAAAGTTTGAAACAACATCATGAGATTCAGTTAACTGCCATGGCCAAATCTGTAAATCAAATGATAAATTATATTTTTCGAATAATGATAAGCCATCTCTCCACTTGTTATTAGGCATTAAATCACCTCTATCAACCATATTGAAATTTGGGTTTTCCTTAGAGAAGTTTAAAATTTGTCTAACCCCTCTCATATTCGGGCTTTTACAATGTTCTACAAGAACTGATTCCACGTCATCATCTGACAAGTCTGCATAGGCTACAATAGCATTAGGAAAGCCTTTAGAATCTGGATGATCAGCAATCCCTTGTAACCAATTTGTTTCCACTGATGGATGAACTGAATGATCCATTTCTGCTTGAACATGAACACTTTTTATCAATTCATGATCTTTTGCATCATTTATGAAATCTTCTACCAAATAATTTCTAGCAATATTGGACATATCTCCTGAAGGATGGTCTTTGGCTTTTTCCAACCATGTGTATTTATTTGTATCAAGATCCCATAAATGGTGATGTGCATCTATAATTTTCATAAGAACTCCTAGATCATTTGTTAAAACTTATACATAGAATACTAATTTTTTTCGAATATATAAAAATTTTTGGATATTAGTGAAAAAATTATTACTTTTTTTTATTAAAACAAATTATGAGATTGTCCACCATCAATATTGATACATGCACCAACAATTAAAGCTGCTTGCTCAGAGGCTAAAAATGCTACTGTTGCACCTACTGGCTCAGGCCAGCCCCATTTTCCTAGTGGAAGATTAGAACTTATAAAATTATCCACTACTTCTTCTGTATTAGAGTCAACAAATCTATTCCATGTACCTCCATCTATATATATAGATCCTGGAGCTATTGAATTTACGCAAACACCGTCTTTAGCAACTGTAATTGCTAAATGCTTAGCAGTAGCTATTAAACTTGCTTTTGATGCCATATATGCCGAACTAGGACCACCAAATTCTCTTCCATAAATAGAAGCTATATTAATAACCCTTCCCCATTTTCTTTCTTGCATTTTTGGAGTCAATAATTTCATTAAATGTAATGCTGACCAATAATTTAATTCAAAAATATTTTGAAAAGTCTCTATATCAGTTGAAATTGTATCTTGTGTACCTAGTGAACCACCTGCGTTATTAACGAGGATATCAATAGGATGAAAATCTTTTTCAATTTTTTCAACAACTTCATTAATATTTCCTACATCACTCATATCACATGTTATTCCATATGCTTCAACCCCAAAAGATTTTATTTTTTTTAAGGCTGCTTCTATTCCATCTTCATTTCTCGCACAAATAGCAATATTTACACCTTCGTTAGCTAGAGCTAAAGCAGAAGCAAATCCTATTCCTCTACTTCCACCAGTTATAAATGCAGTTTTTCCTGAAATACCAAATTCCATAATTATCTCCTATTTAATTAAATTGTCGTTTATGTAATCCCATTTCAATTCAAATCCCAAACCAGGTTTTGTTGGTAATATAACATTACCTTCATCATCTAAAGGATCGCAAGTGTTTTTTAAGTATATTGGAGGTTTTGAATAGTCATAACCAGGCCTCAATAATCCATGCTCAAAATACTCACATGTTGATTGATCAAATGCTCCTAATATATGACTATTTCCCCATCCTCCTCCATGCATCTCACATTGAATTCCATAGGCTTGAGCAATACTAACAGTTTTATAGCAACCAGTGATTCCTCCAAAGTTTATATCAGTCCTGATCATGTCACATGCACCTTGTAGTATCCATTCTGCCCTTGTTGAAACTCCTCCTCTTGCATGTTCAGGAGATAAAATTGCAATTTCAGTTTGTGAAGTTAATCTTCTATAAGGTTCAATTTTAGTCTCCATCATTGGATGTTCAAGCCAATAATAATTCAATTCTTCTAAACCTCTAGCAACCTTTAAAGCATCTTGAAGTGTATATACACCAAATGGATCTAACATTAAGACCATATCATCTCCTACAGCTTCTCTTACAGCAGCACAAACTTCTAAATCATGATCAGGAAAAGCAGGCATTAATGGAGCTGGCTCCCAATTTACTGGATCCCATGCAATATAAGCATGAACTTTAAATGCTTTATAACCTTGATTCTTACATTCTAAAGCAAATTTTGCATAATCTTCAGGCTTTCCCATATTTGGAAATGTGCTAGCATATGCTTTAACTTTATCTCTAGATCCTCCTAATAATTTATGAACTGGAAGATTTGTCATTCTTCCAAATAAATCCCAAAGTGCACAATCAATTATTCCAGATTCATGTTCAGAGATAGAATTTGGACTATCATGATAACTATGTGCATGTTCCATCCACGTCCATATTTTTTCTCTAGATAATGGATCTTCACCAAGTAATAAAGGTTTATAATTATATTCTATAGTTTTCTCATCTCCACCTAACATATAGCCTTCAGCACCTTCATCAGTTGAAATTTTTGTGATTGTCCCTACACCATTTATTCCAGCACCCACTGTATATTCTAAATCATCTATTGGAGTATCTCCTCCTACTTTTTTATCTTCTGGAGGACAACCATAACCCCATCTGTGATGTTTACGATAAAATTCATCAGTAACTCTGAATTTAATTACTTCGACATTAGTGATTTTCATTTCTCCTCCTTAAAAATCTTTGTAAATCCAATTTCCTGCTGTATCTGTAATACCACAAACTTTAGTTATTCCATCACTATTACATAATACAATTATTTCAGTACTTGTTTTTTCCTCTGATCTCCAACATGCATAATCGTATATTACAAATTCATTTGATACTACAGCTTTTGCAATTGCTCTTGTAATTTCAATAAACTTATAATTTAGATTTTTTGGAGTAGGAACTAACCTTGAAAATTGACCCCCTTTTTTGGGATCCCAAGATTGAAACTTATAAGATATTTCATTAATTTGATTAGCTTCATCAATTCTAAATCTTACAGGTAAACCGAATGGCCCATAACATGGTAATGTAGGTACTCCCCAACTAAAACCTTTCCACATAGAAGAATCTTTAAGTGAATAAATATCATACATATATAATCCGAATTCTCTAGTAGTATAATTCAAAATTTCATTCGTAGATGATTCTTTAGGGGCTGCAGAAATATTCCATAAGCTATTATAAAAATTATAAATAAGATTTTTCTCTATATCTGATGAATCTCCTTTTATTAAGTTTGAGTTGTTAAAGTTTTCAAAACTCATTTGAAAATTCTCAATTGTATTTTTATTTCTTCTTATTTCTGAATTTTCAACATATTGCCATATGAAACCCCAAGAAATAATACTTGTTGATAGTAAAATTATAGCTACCAAAGATACTTTTTTCGTAGAAAAATTTTTTGCTAGAAAAGAATCATTTCGAAGTAGAGAATTATGAATTAATAAAGTGAGTAAATATAGACCTACTCCCATAATGAATCCAGAGAATATTGCGCCAAAACCATGTTGAGGCCAAAAAGTGTTTTTTAAAATAGGATCAGGCTCAAACCATTCTTGTTTATGCCTTACCCAAACAGCTATAGTCAATGCAATTGAAAGTAAAAGAGCTATGAATTTATACTTCATCAGCCTACCTTATATGAATTAACCGCTAAAACCATCCATGTCAGTTAAATCGCCACCACCACCTTCATTGAAACCTGCTGAAGCATCAGATTTTCCATCTGCAACAGAGATCATTAATAATAATATAATAGCTAAAGTTCCTAGCAATACTGAAATCAATATCATTACAGATTCTAATGTTGATGTTTGTGAAAATTCTGAATCTTCTTCAACACTGAACTCAGCTAAATCAGAAAGGAATTTATCATATTCAGGGCCTTCTTCTTTCCATCTAATTTCAGGATTTGGTTGTGGGATAGAGTCCATTAACAATTTTGTATATGGATGAGTTGGGTTTTTGATAACTTTTTCTACATCACCACTTTCTACAACTTCACCTTTATTCATAACATAAATATCATCACAAATTTGATATGCTGTTGTTAAGTCATGAGTAATGTATAATACTCCAACACCTAAGTCTTTGTTTAATTGTTGTATTGTTTCTAAAATCGTTGCTCTCAATGAAGCATCAACCATGGATACTGGCTCATCAGCAACCATAACTTGAGGTTTAAGTAACATTGCTCTTGCTACCATTAATCTTTGTCTTTGGCCACCACTTAATTGATGTGGAAATCTTCCTAATGTTTCACCAGGTCTTAAACCTACCATTTCTAAAGATTCTTCAATCATTGTCTGAGCTTCATCTTTATCACGAGTGAGATCGAAGTTCTTTATTGGTCTAATCATAATATGATCAACTTTATAAAATGGATTATAAACTTCAAATGGATCTTGAAATACAGCTTGAACAGATTTTCTAAATGTTAATTTTTCAGCTTTATTCATTTTAGATATATCTTTACCTTGAAATTCAACTGATCCTCTTGTAGCAGTAACCATTCCAAGTATTAACCTTGCCATTGTAGTTTTCCCACTACCACTTTCACCTGCAATTGCTATTATTTTAGGATTCTTTTCAGGGATTTCAAGTGTTACATCTTTAACGGCTACTGTTTGAGATCTACTAAACATGCCTTCACCAAAAACTTTAGAAACATTGTCGACTTTAATTAAATTACTCATATTACCAGCCTAATCCTCCTTCTCCACTAGCAGAATCTCTCTGTTCCCGTGTAGATCCAGGCGCTATAGTTTCACCAGCAATCTGTGGTTCATCAGTTCCTACTGCTAGAAAAATAATTTCAATAATAATTCCAATTAAAAGCAAAATTATTAATAAACCTATTAATAAATTCGCATTATCTTCAATATTTTGTATTAATTTTTTCATGTTAATCTAAATCCACACAATCATTACATAAAGCAACCCAGTGATCTTCACCAATATTAGTCCATTCTGGATCTTTTCCATCATTTCTTTTTGCTCCTTCAACTCTCTGACAGAAAGTACATCCTTCAGGAAGATCAATTAATAATGGAGGCAAACCAGGAATTCCTTGAAATTGTTTTTTTGATTCTAAGTTTGGCAAACTGGAAATTAATAATCTTGTATATAAATGTCTAGGTTTTTTAAATATATCTATTGATGGTCCTAATTCTACTAATTTACCTGCATACATAACTCCAATCATATCAGCAAACTGAGAAACAAGACCCATATCATGACCAATCATAACAACTGATGCTCCAATTTCTTTCTGAAGTCTACCTAAAGTAGATACAACCTGTCTTTGTACTACTACATCTAAAGCACTTGTAGGTTCATCAGCAATAATTATTTGTGGTTTCAAAGAAGTGGCAATAGCCATAGCTACTCTTTGTTTCATTCCTCCACTTAATTCATGAGGAAACATTTGAGCAACCCTTTCATCCAAACCTACGGAATTGAGAAGTTCTGTTATTCGATCTGATAAATCATTCTTTGGTATTTTTCCTTTAGTATGATGTTTTATTGCATCACTCATTTGTGCGCCAACTCTCATGACAGGATTAAGAGAATTCATTGCACCCTGTGGTACCAATGCTATTTCTTTTAGTCTAGTATTTCTAAGATCCGTATCACTAAGAGATATAATATCTTTTCCATTAATTTCTATAGATCCAGAAACTATTTTTCCTGGCTCTTTAATCATTCTCATTAAACCCATAGCCATAGTAGTTTTTCCTGAACCAGACTCTCCTACTAATGCTAACCTTTTACCTCTTTCTAAATCGAAAGTGACATTTTCTACAGCTTTAACCCAACCTTTAGAAGTTTCATAGTGAACTTTTAATCCACTAACACTTAATACATTTTCTCTTTTATTTTTACTAGATTTTGTTGTCATTGAATTAAACCCTTGTTTTTAATCTTGGATTTGCTATTTCATCTAAAGCTACTGAGGCTAAGAATAAGCCAACGAATAATATTATAACTACTAATATAGGAGGACCCCACCACCACCAAGCACCTCTAAGTAATGCATTGTAAAAGTCAACCCAAAATATTATTTGTCCTAATGTTGCAAGATGAGCAGGACCCAAACCTAATACCTCTAGACCAATTGAAGCTAATAATGCTCCAGCAACAGCTGACACAAAACTAGCTAATAAAAACGGCATTAGATTAGGAGCTACTTCAAGGAATACAATTTTCCAATCAGGTTCTCCAGATAATCTTGAAACATCAACAAATAATTTTTCTCTCAATACTAAAACTTGGGAACGTATTACTCTTGCAGGTCCCATCCAAGCAAGTGAAGCAATAATTATGGCCATTAATTCAATAGTCACTACCTCCAACATAGAAGCAGCAATTACTAAAATTAATATTCCTGGAACTGTAATCAAAACATCAGTAAGTATTCTTAATATTGTATCTACCCATCCACCATAGAACCCAGCCACAAAAGCTACTACAGCACCTATTACTACTCCTAATATTCCAGCGAGTAATCCTATTCTTAAAGTTGCAGGAGTACCGGCAATTACCCATGCCAAAACATCTCTTCCTTGAGCATCAGTTCCTAATGGATATTCACTTGATGGTTCTAACATTGGCATACCCGCTCCAACTTCTTGCTTTTCAATATCATAAAAAGCAGGCCCTACAACACCAAATAGAACAACTACTGCACACAAAAAGAGTCCAAGTGTGAGCTTATAATTAACTATAGATTTTATAACTGCTTTTTTTATAAAATTCATAAGGTTTTCCTATACTAATTATTTTTTCTGGTAGTTTATTCTTGGATCAAGTAAAGGCAAACAGAGATCTACTACTAATAAAGTTACTCCAACAGAAATGATAAGAATAAATACGATCCCTTGAATTACCCAATAATCTTTACCTGATATAGCTTGCTTTAAAAGAAAACCTACTCCAGGGTAATTAAAAATAACTTCCACTAAAACAGATCCAGATAATACGAATCCTAGTGAAATTGCAACTGCAGTAATTTGAGGTAACATTGCATTACGTAATGCATATACAAAGAAAATTCTGCTCTCAGGCAATCCTTTTGCTTCAGCAAGATGCATAAAATCTTCTCCTTGATTCGTTACCATCAATGCACGCATTCCTAATCCCCACATTCCAGCACTTGATAAAATAATTGATAATGCTGGTAGCATTCCATGTTTAAAAATACTTACTACAGCTTCCCATTCCCAACTTGGAGCCATTCCAATCTTAATTCCCCCACCGAGTGGGAAAATAGTATAAACCAATGCAAACGAGAATATTAGTAGAAGTCCAAGCAAGAAATAAGGAATGGCAGATAAAACCATAAATATTGGCATTACGGGGAGAACATATTTAACTGCTCGTTTCCAGGCTAATAAAGCTCCCATTAAACTTCCAATAGCAAAAGCCAATATTGTTGCTACAGTAATTAATCCAATAGTCCAAGGCATAGCTGCACTAATTTTCTGGGCAACAGGTTGGGGAAAATCTGACATTGAAACTCCCATGTCACCTCTAAATAAATCTGCCCAGTAAGTAAAGTATTGATTAACTAAAGATTTATCCAAACCATATTGTTTTCTATAAGATGCCCCAATCTCAGCAATGTTAGTTGCAGCATATTCATCAAAAGCAGTAATTAAAGCTAATCTTTGCTCAATAGGGTCACCTGGCATCATTCTTGGAAGACCAAAATTCAAGGTTACTGCTAACCAAATGATTAGGAAAAAAACTCCAATTCGTTTTATTGCATAAGAAAGTTTCATTACTTTAATTATATTATTTTTTAAACTATTGAAAATTTATGATTTAAGTATTCAAACATATTTCGAAAAAATTTCATAGTGAATTTTAAAAATTCTTTCAATTATTCTTTTAAATTTATTAATTACGTTGCTTTTTTGATATTTGATAGTTAAAATTGGAAATCTTAAAACTTAATTCTATATTTTGTTTTGTTTAATTAAATCCAAATGTTTAATTTAAATAAAAGACATTAGATTTTTTAACATTACAAAATTAAAGAAAGGAGAAAATAAAATATGGCAAAACAAGATACTTTTTCTTTTTTGAAGTATGCTAGGTTTGCTCTTGTTTTCGGATTACTCCTTGGTTTAATGCTTGTAGTTACAGCTTGTGGTGGCGACGAAGAAGAAGCTGCTGCACCAGCTGCTAAAGAGCAACCTAAGGTAGCTTCACAAGACCAAGTTGTGAAGACTGAAAAGAAAGAAGTTAAACCTTTAAAGCCAGAAGCTAAGGAAGAACCTGCTGCTGCTGAAAAAGAAGATAAGCCTGCAAGAGTAATGGGTGGAGATGTTCCAAGAAACAAAACTCTTATAGTTATGCCTTGGAGTGACACTCTAGGACCTCAATTGCCTATGCCTGACACTTACAACCCATATCAGAATGGTGTTAATCATCAACGACATGCTGGTGAAAAAGGAATGATTGAATTCCTTTTCTACACTAACTTAAACGTTGGTGAAATTATTCCATGGATTGGTAAAAAGTGGACTTATAATTCAACTCTAGATTCAGTCGATGTTGAATTAAGAGAAGGTGTAAAATGGTCTGACGGTGTAGCTTTCACATCACATGACGTGAAACACACAGTTGACCAGGTAACTGCAGCTGCGCCTGACGTAAGGTATTCTCAGAACTTTAAAGACAAGATTGCTAGCGTTGAAGTTAAAGATGACCTCAACTTTACAATTAACTTGACTAAGCCTGACCCAAGATATTTCCAAAATGTTTTCGGTCTAGGACACGAGAATCACCAAGATATTCTTCCTAAACACGTTTGGGAAAAAGAAGATATTAAAACCTTTAAGAATTTGGACATACCTAATGGACACCCAGTATTTACTGGACCTTATAAGTTAGTTCAAATGTCTGCTGAATCTCACAAATATGACTTAAGGGATGACTGGTGGGGAACTGAAACTGGTTTCTGGCCTGAAGAACCTCATGTTGAGAGAGTAATGTACATCCCTGCTTCTGATGATGAAGTTGCAGCTGCATTGTACATTAACAACGAAGCAGATGCTGGACCTCCACTATTGGTTGGTACTTTCAAGGCTGCTATGAAACGTAATACTGCGCTTCAGTCTTGGGGAGAAGGACCTGTATTTGGTGCTCCAGACGGATGTACATTCAATATGGAAATTAACCACGAAGTTGAGCCTTTTGGTAATGTTGATGTAAGGTGGGCTTTGAACCACACAATTAACAGAACTCAGGTTTCTGCTTTAGGTTATGAGGGAGCAGTACCTCCAGTTTCTGGACCGTTCTCTTCATATGCTGTGAACAAATACATCCAACACTTCCAGCCATTAATCGACAAATACGGTGGAACTGACCCTCACGACTTAGCTAAAGCAGCTGAGAGAATGGAGAAAGCTGGTTTTGCTAAAAACGCTGATGGTATGTGGGAGAAAGATGGAGAAGTTCTCTCTATCAAATTCGAGGTTGCTGGATGGTTACGACCTAATGGTCCAGTAGTTGAGAAACAATTAAGAGATGGTGGTTTTGATGCTACTTACATACAAAGTGAACAAGCTGTTATGGTTGACAACATGTTAACTGGTAACACACCAATTGGTATTTTCATTATGTGTGGAAGTATTAACGAACCTTATGACACTCTTAAGCAGTATCACAAGAAACACTATGCACCGTTAGGAGAAAAAGCACCTAACGCTGTAAATGCTACTCGATGGCAGAATGATCGTTTCAGTGAAATCATGGATAAACTAGAAGGAATGGCTCACTCTATGGATGACGCAGAATACATGTCTCTTACAGAAGAAGCTTTGGACATCTGGTACACTGAAATGCCTGCTATTCTTATAGCTGAGGAACTTCACGTAGTAGTTCAAAACGGACATTACTGGTCTGGTTGGGCTAGCAGAGATGATCCTTATGTAGCACCATACCCTTGTTGGAATGGTTGGTACTTGCAAACGCTTAAGATACGATCTACTGGAAACTAGTAGACTATAACGAAATATTTAAACGGGGATTCAATTTGGATCCCCGTTTTTTTTTTGCTATTATCTTTACATGAAGATTAAATCTGTAAGAGCTGTAAATATAAATTTCCCAAGACCTTCTGTTAAAACAAAACCTTGGAGAGATTCATGGAATAAATATGCCCCTAGAATTTTGCCAATAAATAAATATCCACAATTTTCAAAAATTCCATCTAAAATTCCTGGTTTAGGAGGTGGAGAAGTTTGGGTACAAATAACTGTAGAAAATGGTCAATGGGGACTGGGAAGATGTTCTTTCGGTCAACCTGTAGCCAATCTTATTGATTTTCATCTTGCCCCATTACTTGAAGGCCAAGATTGTTTTTCTATTGAATACTTAAATGACTTAATGTACAGATCTAATGCTAGATTAGGTACTGGGTTAACAAATGTTGCCCAAAGTGGAATTGATTTAGCTTTATGGGATCTAAAAGGGAAATTATTAGATTTACCTGTATATAAATTAATTGGAGGCCCTAGCCGAGATCATATAGAACTATATTCAACGGGAGACGATTTAGATTGGTATATAGAGTTAGGATTTAAATCATTTAAAATAACAAATCCAGCTCATTATGAAATGGGTATAAAAGGTTTAGATTTAGTTGAAAAAAGAGTTACTGATGCAAGAGAGCTTATTGGAAATAGTAGTGAGTTAATGATAAATGCAGTCATGTCATATAATACAGAATTTACTATACGATTAGCAGAAAGATTAAGGAAATACGAAATTCGATGGATAGAAGAACCATTAATACCTCATGATATTGATGGATTAATATCAATAAAGAAATCAGCACCTTGGATGCCTATAGCAACAGGAGAAGATCATCGTGGAAGACATTCTTTTAAACAAATGATAGAAGCTAAATGTGTAGATGTTGTTCAACCTGATATAAATTGGGTAGGTGGTCTAACTGAAACTTTAAAAATTTATAATCTTGCTGAGACATCTGGGATAATTACTATTCCTCATGGTGGTGCTAACTCTCCATTTGGTCAACATTTTGCATTTGCAATGCCAGAATCCCCTTTTGCTGAATTTCACATGGGTTTTGACCCAGGAATTCCATTAGAAGAATTACCATATACACCTGGAATGGCATTACCAATTGATGGAAAGATTATTCCATCAGATGCTCCTGGATTTGGAATTGAAATCAAAGAAGATAATATAGAACCTTGGGATCATTCAAAAACAATATATAGTTCGGGACATGCCGGTTATGCAAGTTGAGGAAAAATGAAAATTACAGATGTTCAAATTATAAGATTCTCAGTTGAAACAGAACAATACAGCACTAAATGGGGATATGGAAAAATAGGAGCAAAGAGACGTGTTCCTAATGGTCTTATTAAGATAATTACTGATGAAGGAGTCAACGGTTTTGACACAGTATATGGCTGGGGAATGTATTATGATCCTCCTTCAGTAGATATTACAGAAAATATCATCAAACCTTTGCTTGTCGGACAAGATCCTAGAAATATTGAACGAATATGGCAATGGATGATGGCACATAGAGGTTTTTCAGAAACTGCTGTTGGATCTGTTGATTGTGCTTTATGGGATATTATGGGAAAAATTGCTAACTCCCCTACTTATAAAGTTTTAGGAGGAGCTAGAGATAAAGTTCTAGCCTACGCTAGTACATATCCAAATCTAGGTGATCCAGATGTTTATGCTGAACATGCTAAAGATGCAGTAAAAAGAGGTTACAAAGCATTTAAAGTACATGCTTATATTTTTTGGGATCCTATTAATAAGTGTCCAGCACCAGGAAAACCGAGTTTTCCTAAAAAAGATATTGAAGTGTGTGAAGCAGTAAGACAAGCTGTAGGTGATGAGATAGTCTTAATGCTTGATCCATGGAGTGTTTATACATATCAAGAGTCAATAATGGTGGGCAGACAACTAGAAAAATTAGATTATTACTGGTTAGAACATCCTATGGACGAAAGAAGGATAGAACCCTATAAACAATTAACTAAGGAACTTCAAATAAATATTTTAGGACCTGAAATGGAACCTGGCAGTTTTTATAGTAGAGGAAATTGGGCTTTTCAAAGAGCATCTGACATGGGAAGAATAGATGTTAGTTTTGGTGGAATTACAGGAAATAAAAAAGCTATCGCAATGTACGAATCTTTAGGAATGCAATGTGAAATGCATGTTGGAGGATTTGGTAATCTAGCTATACTTGGATCTACAACTGAAGAACAATGTGAATATTATGAAAGAGGTCTTACTAGACCAGAAATTGATAGAGATCAATGTCCTCCTTTTCTTAATAACCCCTGTGACCCAATGGATAATGATGGATATGTAGCAATACCTCAGGGACCAGGCTTAGGAATAGAATTTAATTGGGATTACATTAAAGATAACTTTTTACCAGATTTAAGTAGTAAAAATGTTAAATTTGAAGATTAGTTAATGAATTAGATAACTTCTCTTTGATAAATGATGATGAAGAAACGAAGGTGATTAATTAAATTAGAAGTCGAAATTTTTTATAAATTGTTGTTTAGGAATAAGTATTCTTTTCCCAATTAACTTGGATTCTATCTTTTTAATTTTTCCTTTTTGAACCATTCTGTAAACATGGTTCGAAGATACTGAAAATTGTTCAGCTGTTTCTTTTACAGTCCAAAATGTTTTATGTGGTGTAAGTGAAAATTCATTCATATTTTTAATTCATCTAAAATTCTATGAAACTCTAAAAATATTTCTTCATCTGGTTTATTACATGATCTTCTAGGAAAAGCATTATTTTTAGAAAAGATTCCTTTTCTTACTAACATATCTTTTGTTAACCACATAGCAGATCCAGGATCCATAGCAACAAGATCAATCAAAGTTTGATACTTTCTAAATTTTGATTCCGCAGCAAATTTATCTTGATTTTGCCATTGATTCCATATTTCAACTAAAAAATCAGCCATACTAGCAAATGGCATTGTTCCTACTGAGCCTCGTCTAGCTTCTTGAAGCATAAATTTTCCACCTGCACCACCAAAAATTATTAATGAATTATCTGTATTATAAGAATTCGTTTCTGCAACTCTAGGAATTGTAGGCAAAGTTTCAGATTTAACATAATTTAAATTTTTATGTAATTTTGATAATTTTATAGCTACAAGAGGAGGAACTTGAGCTTCTATCACATCTTGCATAAAAATCGGCAAATTCACCGATTCAGCTATTTCAATGAAGTAATTAATTAAATTATTACCAGATGCTCCTTGTGGAGGTTTTATCATTAATGCATCTGCTCCCAGGGATTCTGCTTCTTTTGAAAATTCCAAAGCTAGAAATGTAGCTTCTCCACCTGAATTCATAACTACAGGAACTCTTCCATTAACTTGTTGAACAACAGTTTTTAATATTTCTTTTCTTTCTGAATCAAGTAATGTGAAAATCTCACTACCAAGAGCTATTCCTAATCCTGTTACACCAACTTCTATACACCAATCTATTTCCTTTTTTAAATCATCAAAGGAAATTAAACCCTTTTCATCAAAGGGTGTAGAAAGAATTGGAATAACACCTGAAAAATAATTATTACTCATAATTTATCTCCTAAATAACTTGATATTTCTTGATATAATTTTTATCTAAAATAATCCCCCAACCTGGTTCATCTAAAGTTTTATAAAATCCATTCTTTGGCCCAGGTCTATTTTCAATAATATTCCAAAATAATGGATCACGTTGTGGATGAAAACATTCAACATATTTTGATTTTTTAAAAGATGATAGCATCTGTGAAGAAATTTGAGGTTCTTCATGATGAGCCATTTTTATACCATATACTTCACACATATTAGCTACCCTTATCCATTCAGATGGGCCACCACCCCATGAAGCATCAAAATTACATATATCAATTGAATCGGATGTAATTAAATCAAGAATACCTCTTCTACTAGTTTCACTTTGCCCTGCAGCGACCGGTAATCCACTCTTAAACCTAACAGTTTTTAGATCATATCGATCATTGATCCAACCTACAGGTTCTTCGAACCAGTCAAGATTATAATTCTCTACTAATTTACAAAATTTAATTGCATCATCGGTTGTATATCCCTGATTAGCATCTGCAATCAATATAAAATCATCTCCTCCTGCTTTTCTCATCTCAATAAATCTTTTAGAATCTTCTTCTGGTGTAGATCCTCCAACTTTCATTTTGCAACCAGCTAAACCCAATTCCTTATACTCTAAAACTTCTTCAGCTAATTCTTTATGTGTTCTTCCGTAATAACCTCCTATTGCTATTATTGGAAGTTTTTCATGATAAGAACCCCATAATTTACTTAAAGATAAACCAGCAGTTTTGCCTACAATATCCCATAAAGCAGAATCTACAGATGAAATAGCCTTAATTACAAGAGATCTATCTCTAAGGATATCTTTTGTTAAAATTTGCATTTCATCCCAACGTTTCTCAATTCTTAAAGGATCAGTTCCTTTTATAAGAGGAAAGATTTCATTTAATATAATTTCTCTGATTTGAATTTGATCATTAATTTCATCTCCGTTATAAATTTCCCCTATAATTCCATCATCAGTATATATACGAGTAACAAGAGTAGCTCTTTCAGACATTGAATAGAAAGAACCTTTAAAAGTTGTACCTAATTCAATAACTAAAGGAATTACTTCAATTGATTCAATTTTCATTTTGAGATCTCCTTAAATGTAAAAAATGCTGAAGTGGCTTCGTTTGTCTGCCTATTGAACTAGGCAATGGAACAGGTTCTGAATCTTCCCTTGAAATAGCCCAATTCAATAAATATGATTTCATTTCATTTTTAATCTCTTTAAAATTAGATTTGTTTGCTAAATTTGTCATTTCCCAAGGATCATCTTTTAAATCATATAATTCATCCAAATCACCCATAGGATCATAAATATATTTCCATTCAATCGTTCTTACCATTTTCCTTCTACCTTCTGCTTCTCTGGCCCATAAGCATTCAATTAAAGTTTTATGTCCAAATGGTTTTTTAAATTTTTTTAAATCTTTTAATGTAAAAGGAGGGCCTCCGGCACCATATTCAGAAAAAGTAGCTTTTTGTGGTTCAACATCAAAAACTGAAGGTAATAAGTTTCCCTGCATTCTATTTGGGATATCTATATTTTGTAATTTAAGAAGAGTTGGAACGATATCAATAGTGTTTACAACATTTTCTTCAATAATAGATTCTTTTATAACACCAGGAAATGAAATTATAAGAGGAACTTTCACCAAAGAATCATAAAAAACACCTCCTTTTGACATCATATTATGTTCTCCAGCAAAATCACCATGGTCTGCTGTAAATACTATAATTGTGTCATTTTCCAATCCAAGATTTTTTACTTTTTCAATTATTCTTCCTACTCCATCATCTACAAATTTCACCATTGCATGATAAACATCGACATTTTCTTGAATTTTAGATTTATCATCATTTTCCATGTTCAAAATTTCATATAAAACTTTATTTCTCTCTGGATGATCCTTACCAGTAATAGAATTATTAGCATTAGGAGGTAAAGGAATTGATTCTGATTGAACTTCTTTAAAATATTTTTCGGGAACTTCATAAGGACCATGAGGATCAGGATAAGATAACCAAAGAGCAAAGGTTTCATTTTTGAATTTATCTAAAAATGATTCCGCCTGAGTAGTAATCACATCAGTAGAATATCCTTCTATTGTATGATTAGTTACTGCATAAGAAAGTGTTGGACTATAAGAAGGCATATTTCTTCTAGTTGCATGAGAATCTAAAATCACGTCAGGATTTATTTCCCACTTCATTCCTTTAGTCTTTTCTATATCAGGAGTATGAGAACAGATATTTTTATTACATATCCTACATTTCCCCCCAAATCCATGACCTATAGGACAAAAAACATCAAATGAATCTATATGTTTTTGTTCTTGATAACAATGATTTTTTCCAATCAATCCATTTTTAAATCCTAAAGATTTCCATAACTGAAACACATGAGTTTCAGTTAAAGGTAAGAAGGTTTCATTTCTTCTACAACCAGTTGAACTAGGAAATCTAGAAGTAACCAACGAAGTTCTAGCAGGAACACATAAAGGATGAGGAGTAATAGCATTTTTATATAATACTCCCCTACTAGCAAGATTTTCTAAGTTAGGAGTTTTTACACCATGTTTAGAATATATTTTCAAAGATGAAGCTTTCATTTGATCAGAAATAATAAAAATTATATTAGGTTTCTTGTTTGGATTCATGAATACTCTCTTAATTTTCTGTTATAAAAATGATTATGCTAAAATATACTTTATCAAACTAATACCACATTTAGTGGAGGAATTTATGAATTTTAAAAAAATGTTATTGGGATTTGTATTTTTATCTATGATTGTAGTGATAGCTTGTGGAGGAACAGAAGATGATGCAGCATCAGATATAAAAGCAGAGCCTACCAAACAAATGAAGATTCCTGGTAGTGCAGAGAAATCTTCTGCAAAAGCTCCTGCTCCTGCAGGAAAAACTAAGGAGCCTGAACAAGCTTCTCCATTTAAATTAGTATCAGACGGAAAATTAACAGTTTGTACTGATGCTCCATATCCACCATTCGAAATGGAAATCGATGGTAAATGGACTGGATTTGATATGGAAATAATGAGAGCTGTTTCTAACGGATTAGGAACAGAATTATCAGTAAAAGTTGTTCCTTTTGATGGCATTTGGTTACTCCCTGCTGCCGGAGAATGTGATGTTGTGGCATCAGCTATGACTATCACTCCTGAAAGAGCTGCTAATACATTGTTTACACGTCCGTATTTTAATGCTGATCAATCAATGTTAATTAGAAAAGAGAATGCTTCTGAAGATATGACTCTTGAAAAGTTCAAAGGGCTTAAAATTGCTGTTCAAACTGGAACTACTGGTGAAGAATTCGCTAATAAAAACAATCCTGGAGCAACTATAGTCACATTTGATGAACCTGCTGCTATGTTCTTAGCTCTTGCTTCTAAAGATGTAGATGGAATACTACAAGATCTCCCTGTTAATGGAGAAAGACAAGCAAAAGATGATTCCGTTGTAATAGTGGAGGTATTCCCTACTGGAGAACAATACGGTTTTGCTGTAGATCCTGATAATGGCGCTTTAGCTGAAGCCATCAACAGATTACTCGATGACATGGATAACAATGGTCAATATGATATGATCTTCAAACAATTCTTTGGATCACCTGACATCGGAGGCGATCAAGCTAAGGCTAGTGCTGATTCTGGGCCTACAGGAGCAGCAGAGGTTGCAGAACTTGCATCTAGAGATGTTTCTAGAGAACGAACTTTTATAACCTTCCAAGGTGGATCTGAAGGTCGACACACTGACCACGAATTATGGAATCCTTACGCTATTGGTGCAAACCACCAGCGTGGACCTAACATAATTTACGAACCACTAGCATTCTTTAGCGCATTCGCTGATGAAACAGTTCCTTGGCTTGCTGAAAGCTGGACTTGGAATGGTGACTTCACTGAACTTACAATGAACCTTAGAAAAGGAATCAATTGGAGTGATGGAGAAGAATTCAATGCTGACGACGTAGTTTACACTCTCGCTACATTGAAAGATTACGCTGAAGAAGTAAGATGGGGAACTGACGTAGATGCTGTATTAGATACAGTTACAAAAGTTGACTCACACACAGTGAAAGTAAGCTTAACACGACCAGACCCACGCTTCATGTTCTTACTTACTTACAAGTTTGACATTGGAGTATACATTGTTCCAGAACACGTATTCCAGGGACAAGACTGGACTACCTTTAAAGCATTCGATGTTGAAAAAGGTTTACCTGTCACTACTGGACCATGGAGAGTTACAGCTGGAACTCCAGAACAGAAAATCTTTACCCGAGCAGATCACTGGTGGGGAGAAGGATTATCTGACCTTAAAGGTTATGGAATATTACCAGAAGTTGAGAGGATAATTTACCTCCCAGGTACTGGTGACCAGCAGACAACTGCACAAGCTCTTATTAAGGGTGAAGTAGACTACGCTGCTATGACTACTCCTAAAACTATTAAGGAAACTTTAGATCAAAATGAAGATCTGATTACTCACTCGAAAAGAGGAGTACCATATGGTTACGTTGACTGGTGGCCTGTATCGCTTGCATTTAATGACAGCGGAAAATACGGTCCTTACGACGATAAAGAAATCAGATGGGCTATGAGTAAATTACTAGACAGAGTAGAACTTTCTGCAGTGGCTTACGATGGTGCAGCAGCGCTTAACCCGCTTACTATGCCTCAGTATCCACCATTACAGAAATACTTTGATGGTGTAGCTGACCTCTTAGCTGTATGGGATACAACTGAATACAACCCTGAGGAAGCTTACGCTACTCTTGAAGCCAAAGGTTACACAAGAGATACAAGTGGAGATAAATTCTGGAAGGATTCTTCTGGAGCTACCATCGACTGTGAAATCATTGGATTCAGCCCATGGGTTGACCTTGGTCCATTAACTGCTGAGCAGTTAAGGACTCATGGAATTAACGCAAGCTATATCCAACCACCAGATGCTTCTAGCCGAATGGCTGAAGGAAACTTCGAGTGTCTAATGTTTGGACATGGTGGATCAGTAAGAGACCCTTACTTCACTATGAAGCTTTACCAAAGCGCTAGTGTGAATATACCAGGTGGACACCAGGTTAACTTCTATCACTGGGAAAACGAAGAGTTTGATAAGTTGACAGACCAAGTTGCTGCAACTCATCCAGACGAATTCGATACAGTAATGGGTTACTTCCACGACGCTATGAAAATATGGCTTGAAGAATTGCCTGACGTTCCAATACTTGAGTTCTATCACAGAATCGTGATGAGCGAGACTTATTGGGCTAACTGGCCAACAGACCCTGGAAACAGTTACGTCAATGAAGCCTCTTGGCACTTGACTTGGTCAATGGTTCTGCACAAGTTACAGGCAGTACAATAATAAGTTTTTAAAACTTAGACTGAATATAAAAAGGGCTCCAAACGGAGCCCTTTTTAATATATCTATTTAAATAGAGTTATATATTCAAAACATTATTAATTTGATCTTAGAGACATAAATTGTAGTAAAAATCCAAATTATGATATCATTTGATAATTATTTCCGTGTTATTCACGGCTCAGATTTTATTCTGGGTGTTTTTTTATCTCATATTTTATATGAAATTCCAAAACAAGTATTAAGAAGTATTAAAAAATATATAAACAATAGGGGGTAAGGTATATGAACCGAAAACCACTAATATTAGTTTTGGCAACATTACTTACTTTAACATTAGCAACGATTGCTTGTGCTGGAGAAACTGAAGTAGTAGAAGTTATTAAAGAAGTACCAGTAGAAAAAGAAGTAATTAAAGAAGTTGAAGTTGAGAAAGTAGTTGTCGAAGAAAAAGTAGTAGAAAAAGAAGTGGTAGTTGAGAAAGAAGGAGAAACCAAAACTGTTGAAGTTGTAAAAGTTATAGAAAGAGATGTAGAAGTTGCTCCTCCACCTAAATGGAGTGGAGTTACAGGAGCAGCAGAGGTTGCAGAACTTGCATCTAGAGATGTTTCTAGAGAACGAACTTTTATAACCTTCCAGGGTGGATCTGAAGGTCGACACACTGACCACGAATTATGGAATCCTTACGCTATTGG
>PBKW01000009.1 GCA_002721615.1 Chloroflexota bacterium | reverse complement strand
CTCTGCTCTTCCATCATCCTACGTTGCATTTCTTCCTGCTCCTGCATCATCTTTCTACCTTCGTCCATCATCCTATTGTCCATATTGTTTCCACCACCTCTATTATTACCACCAGGCATCATATTTCTCATCCTGTCCATCATGCCTCCACTAGAACCAGGATGAATTCCCCAATCAAAAGAATCTATAGATGCTCCCATTGAAGGTGGAGTAACAATAACAGGAGGCATGTTTTGACCTCTGTGAATATCCATTACTGCAATTTTCCATCCAGCATTAGGACTTTTCTCAGTTAAGAAAGCCAATACTTCTTGTGATCTTTCGGGACCAAACTTAGGGTTTTTTGCAGCAATATTTCCAGGCATTCTATCGGTAAGTTTTCCACCTCCGGATCCATCTATATTTGACCATCTTATAGTTGGTTTTCCATCTTTAATTTGTACAAACGCAATTACAGGAAGTCCAAAAGCATCTGGATACCAATTTCTTCCTTTATAAAATTCAGGATCATCACCCTGTTTTACCATATTACGAGGAATTGATTTTGATGTACGAGTTTGTCTGTCCAAGACCCAGATTCTATTTATTCTATTGTCAGGATTTTGGCCGTCTCTATTTGTAGCAAAAGCTAAATACCTACCATCTTTACTATAGGAGGGTTGCTTTACATCATTCTGCATTTCCACATCACCCCACTTTGAAATATTAGACTGTTCTTGAAGATCTCGCCCGTAAAGATCACCTTTCATAAATGGATCTTTTGACCATATGCTCCACATTCCTTCTTGATTTGACTGAAAAGCAATCAATCCATTGTCTCCCCAATCTGGATTTCTTTGGTCATTATAAAATGTAATTGGCCAGGGATCTGTAGGTGTGGGGTTATCTAGATCCATTATTCCTATTCTCCAATCTCCTTCTCTATCATGTGCAAAAGCAACTTGTCGTCCATCTGGTGATATTGTAGGTTCTATTTCATTATAATTTGTTCGAGTAAGGGAACGTATATCACTTCCATCGGCATTCATTATCCAAAGGTCATGGTTAGATTGGCCTTCTGTTTTGACGGAAAAAACCATTCTTCCTTCTAAAGTAGGTAAATCAAAAAAGTGAACTTGATCATCTTTAATTTCAATTTCATTAGCTTTAATTTCAATCACAGGCATAATAAAAAATATACCTAAGAGGAGAACAAAATATTTAAAATAGATTTTCATATTAATTGTATTCTATACAAAACTTATAAAATCAACCAAGTAACCAAATTTTTCTAAACTTAGAACTCTTGACTATTTTAATCATATTTATACTATTTGTTACAGATTGTTGAAAAATTATTATTAATATCAAGGAAAACATTAAATACTGGGGACGATTATGAAAATTTTTTACACTATTTTATTGGTAATTTCAATGACTATTATCTCTTGTAGTCAAGCTAGTTCTGATGAAGCATCAAGCAAAGAAATATCAGAAAAATCCGTGAATAGATTATCAGTCATTATGAATGAGTGGGAGGTTAGACCTACTCCAAACTATAAAATGGGAAAACACATTCCTCCTGGTGACATAGAAATCACTCTAACTAATGCAGGGAAACTTGTTCATAATATGTATGTTTTAAATCAGAGTAGTTATGACGATTTCACTATATTAGATGATGAAACTGCTGATTTATCTGAAATAGAAGTATTATTAGAAATATCTGATGTGCAACCAGGACAAAATGGAAAAGGCGCAATCTCTGATTTACAACCTGGAACATATGCATTTATCTGTAATATTCCTGGTCATTATTCTAGTGGAACAGTTGGAAAATTCATTGTCAGATAAAGTTAAAAATTTCTGAAATTTTCAAATACAATAATCATATTTTTAATATTGCACAGAAATTAACTAGGTGTGACAATCTAGTATAAAGATAATTAAAAACAATAGAATATTAAAATATGAAAAAAATTTTAATTGCT
The DNA here is from genome assembly GCA_002721615.1 of Chloroflexota bacterium. Classification (GTDB taxonomy): domain Bacteria; phylum Chloroflexota; class Dehalococcoidia; order Lucifugimonadales; family Lucifugimonadaceae. Next base: position 121,878 of record PBKW01000009.1, on the reverse strand, counting down.
GGATGCACTCAAGAAATCTCCTCTTTCAATCCTGTTACATGTAAATATGATTTTTTTGATATATCTAGAGGAAATGAAATATATAAGTTCAATAAAGGGTTAAATACTTATATCGGAGGAGTAATTGAAGAGATAGAGAAAACACAAAATATGCATCCTGTGTTCACATACAATGCTCAAGGACATGCAGCAGGAATATTAGAACACACTTCTTTTTTAAAAATCTCTAACGAACTTATCAATTCTATAGAGGAACATAAAGGAAAAGTAGACGGAGTATATATCTCTCTACATGGATCTATGGCTACTACTGAAGAATTAGATCCAGAAGGTTTTATTTTAGAAGAAATTAGAAAAATTCTTGGACAAGATATCCCCTTAGTAATTTCTTTAGATTTACATGGTGTACTTACAACAAAAATGCTGGAAAATTGTGATGGTGTCACATCTTTACATACTTATCCACATATTGATTTTGCTGATACAGGGAAAAGAGCATTTAAAATGTTGAAAAAGATCATGAATCAAAAAGTAAAACCATTATGTGCCCGAGTGAGAATTCCTACATTAGTTAGAGGAGAAGAATTAATTACTGAAAAAGGTATTTTTGGTAAACAGATAAAATATGCAAAATCTCTAAATTCGAATAACAAAATATTATCTGCAGGTTTTTTTATAGGTAATCCATTTACAGATGTTCCAGAACTCTGTAGTCAATCTTATGTCTTTTCTGACAATGATATAGAACTAGCTTCACAGTCAGCTTTAAAAATGGCGAATGATTTTTGGCCAAATAGAAAAAAAATGCAAGCAAAATTAATAAATATTAAAAAATCTGTTGAGTTAGGATCAAAGATGGAAGGCACAATCGCATATACAGATGCTGCTGATGCTCCTAGTTCTGGTGCCTTGGGAGACAGCAATGCTATTATCTCAGAGATGATCCAACAAAATTATCCACATTCTATATTATCTACTTTACTTGACCCCAAAGCTGCTAAATTTGCTCATCAAAAAGGGCAAGGATCTCAAATTACAATCCCTGTTGGAGGAGCATTTGATCAAAGATTCAAGCCACTAAACTTAGAATGGAAAGTGATTTCTATTTCTAATGAACCTTTTATGTTAGAAAAGTGGGGATTTTTACAAACTCCTGGTTTAACAGCCGTTCTAAAATCTGGAAATTTAACAATAGTTGTAACTAGTAATCCTGTAATGCAAGTAGATAGATCAATATACTTAGTTAATAAACTAAATCCCAAAGATTTTCATTCAGTAATAGTAAAATCTCCTCATTGTGAGCCAGAATTTTATGATAATTGGGTTAAAAAAAATTTTAATGTTGATGCTCCTGGAGCTACAAGTGCTAATGTATCCAGTCTAGGACATAAAAATTGCCAAAGACCTATGTTCCCAATGGAGAAAAACTCTAAATTCTCCCCTAAAGTAGAAATATATAGAAAATGATTTTGGAAACCCCAAAAAATATCAATAAAGATATTCTTTAAAAAAATTTATAGTTCTAGCCCAATAATCTATCACAAAATCTGGTTTTCCCTGATTCAGTATCTGATGATTCTCCTCAGGATATCTCACAAATTGAACATTTTTATTTAACCTTTTCAATACAACAAAATATTGTTCAGCTTGCTCAATAGGACACCTATAATCTAATTCGCCGCATAAAATCAATGCAGGTGTTTTCACATTTTCCACATAAGAAATAGGAGAATTAAATAAATATTTGATTATTTAATTCATCAAATGAAATCCATGGAATTGTTTTTATTCCTTCAATATACTCTTTAACATTTTTCATGATTTAAAAAATATACTTTGGAACTAAAGAAGTATAATCATTATTTTCAGGTATCATTTTTTCCTTTAAACTAATTTTTTGATAAATAGAATAAAAAAACTAATATTTCCAATCCCATTTTCCATATCCAGGATTTCCAGGGTTTTTCCCTATCAATTGTCTAACTGAAGCAATTTCTCCCAGATGATTCCATGAGTGAAAGATCAATCTAGTGATTACAGTGCCTAAATTATCACCAGCATTTGAATCATTATCCAAAATTTTTACTAAATCATTTTCATTTAAACCATCTAAAAACTTCTCAGTATCTTTTAATGTTTTAATCCACAAACCTTTTACATAGGATAAATCTTTCTGAGAGTGCGGAGCTCCATTTTCAAAATCTTTAAATTCATTAGGTATTTCTACTCCTCTAGATCTTGCTGCGAAAGTAAGATTGTTATATCTAGCTAAATGGCCTAAAGTCCAACTAATACAATTCAAAGGTTCAAAAATACGCTTAGATTCTTCATCAGTAATATCGTCAATATAATTTAAAACTTGATTATTTGTTATTTTATATTGATCAATAATTTTGATATCCATATTTCTCCTAATTCTTACTTATTTATTTTTTTCTTTCTGATAAATCACATTTCTGTTCTTCCAATGAATATTATCAATAAAAAATGAAATAACTGAATAAAACCCTATTATTGAAGTCACTAAGGTTGCAAAAGGAAACAAAATTGCTAAAAGAATACTCTGTTTAGATCTTAAAGCAGCCAAAATCCATGAACAAGTAAGTAAAGTCCAGGTTAATAAGATTAAAGAATTTGTATTTTCATCTAAATTAATATTGAAGAATTCAACAAATATCATGAGAAAAGGTATAAAGGTTATAGAAATAAATAAAAACCATAATATTAAAAACCCGATTAAACTTTGATAAAAGAAAGGGAAAATTGTCCTCGAAAAACCTTTAATCGCCTCTTTTTCAGAACTATAGGAAAAAGTCTCAATATCCTTCACTCCATTAATCATTTTTAATTTTAATTTATTTCTACTTATATTCCTCCCTAATTCGAAATCATCTAAAATTTCCACTTTAATTGTTTTATGTCCTCCAATTAAGAGGTAAGAATGCTTCTTAAATAACAAGAATTGACCAAAAGCAGTTGAGAAAAATGGGAATTTTGACTTGTTAGCTAAAAATATTGGAATCCATGAAAAAATCATCCATCCTATGGTCACTGAAATAATTTTATCTATAAAAGTAGATGCTTTTCTCTTAGGAAACAAAGTAAGAAGATCTAAATCCTCATTTATATGCATTTTTATAGAATCAGAAAGAAGATTGGGTTTTAAATTTGTATCTGAATCAAGAAACAAAAGAAATTCTCCATTTGCCTTTTCACTAAGTTGATGACAAGCCCAATTTTTACCTAACCATCCGTTAGGAATCTTTTTTCCTTTATAAACATTAACTCTTGAATCTAAATCAGATATTTCTGTAGCCAAAGTAAAAGTATTATCCTTAGAATCATCATCTAAAATCAAAACTTCAATATTAGAGTAACTTTGTTTAAGCAATGAATTAATACATCTTTGAATATTATCTTCTTCATCTCTAGCTGGAATAAGTACTGAAATCAATGGTTCTTTAGATGAAATATCTATTGAGTCATTTCTTTTATTTTTTCTAGTAAAAAGAAAAGATAAAAAAATATTTATTAAAGTAATAAACAAAAGTAATAAAGAAAAAATTACTAAAAAATATAAATAATAAAAAAATATATAATTGATCATTTTTGCTTCCTGACAATATTCATCAACCAATTTCTAGGAATAATACCTTCTATAATTTCATTTCTATGCTTTAAAACTATTAAATTTAAATTAAACAACCAAAAAATAATAATAGAGGTAGAAGAATCTCTTAGAATAACCCAAGAGAGAATTACAAACATAGTCAAAATAATTGTCCAAACATGAGTTCTCTGTAAAGAATGAAAAGTTGCTAAGGATATCATCACAGGAATAATTAACCATCCATTTGATATTGCTATCCATATTCCACCTGTAACAGCTAAAGATTTACCTCCTCTAAATTTTAGAAAAGGAGTAAATGCATTCCCAAGCAATGATCCTACAGCTACTGCACTAATACCCCAAGATTCAATTCCAGTAAAATTAATAACACAATAAATTGGAACAAAAGCTTTTGATAAATCAAGAAAAATAGATGAGATTCCTATTTTCCATCCTCCCATTTTCCAAGCATTAGTTCCACCTGGATTATTATCTCCAATCTCTCGAATATCACGATTCAAAAATAAGAATCCCAAAACCATAGGCCAAGGAATACTGGAAATAAAAAAGGCAACTAATATCCAAAATATTAAAATCATCAGTAGGCCTGTTATTTAATTTTCTTTTTCATAATCTACCTAAACAAGAGATTATTAAAATACAACTTGTTTATATCGACATTATAAAAAAATAAAAAAATTCAATAAAGTTTTACTTTTTTTTCTTTAGAATTCTTGGAATAATCATAGGAGTATTGTTGATGTAATTTAAATATTCAATATTATCACCCCATCTCTTTTTATTATTTTCCTCTAATATAGGCACTCCACTAATCTTAATTAATAATATTGTTACGAAAATTGGAGACAATAAAGACAATAATTGCCAACCTATCAACACTGGAAAACAAATAATACTTATTCCAAACCAAAGAATAATCTCCCCTAGATAATTTGGATGACGAACATAAGCCCACAGACCTAGTTTAATAAATTTGTTTTTATTTTCTTTTTTAGATCTAAAAATCATTTTTTGATAATCAGCAACAACTTCCAAAAAAAATCCTAAAACCCAAACTGAAAAACCTAAATATCCTAAAAAATCCATAGAATTTTTTTTTTCAGAAAGTAATGAAATAAGAGCAGGAGAAATTGAAAACAAAATCCACATTCCTTGAAGATTCCAAAGAAAAAGTAATTTGAAAAAATCAGTCCTAATTAATGAAAATCTATCATCAAATCCTTTTGACCTAATTCTAAAAAAAAGAAATGACCCCAATCTTATACCCCAGATAACAATAATAGAAAAAAGTAATATGGATCTTAAATCTTTTAAATCTGAAAGCAAAAATGCTGAAATTATAATCAAAACAAATGTCATGGATCCAACAAGATCAAAATAATATTCTGAATTTAAATAATATGAATGGATAAAAGAAATCCATTGAAAAAGAAATATTATTCCAGAAAAAATAACTATTGATGAAACAACTCCTATTTTAATAGTATTTGGGCTAATCAATAAAGTGAAAATAAATGAAAGTAAAAGAATTAAAAAAAGATATCCTGAAAACTTAATTTTATCTTTATCAATCATCTTGATTTGGTTGATTATCCTCTTCTTCAGATTTTTTTTTCTTAGACGAACTAATTGTTTTTGATGCTCCTATAAAACAAAAATATATCCCTATTGAAAGAATTAAAAGTTGACTAAAAGATTCACCTATTCTAAATAGATAAATTATCCCTACTATTACAAGAAATATTCCAAAAATTAATCTTTTATTCATCGAGAAGAAAAATTAAAATTGTAGTTTTAAGCACATGCAATATCATTACCATCCCAACGATTAAATTCATATTGTTCAGTATTCGCTAATAAATCTCTTGCATTTTTCCACATTTGATTCCAAGTATCAGGATCTTTCAACACAGAACCTGGATCATTTTTACTTCTTGCGACAAAACCTGGAAAAATATCTCTACCTGTAGGTTGACCTACAGGTTGATATCTAAGATCAAAACTCCATCTAATCTGATCACTTAAATTTGGTAATGCAGAATGAACTGTTTTCTTAGTAAATAACAATACATCCCCTTTTTTCATAGGCACAGGCATAGAATCTTCTGATTGAAATAATTTTTCAGGGATTTGTAAGCCTCCAGGGCCCAATTTAGAAATTTTTTTCTTAGTCTTTAAATCAAATCCAGGGCAATGAGTCAAAACTTTTCCTTTATGACTTCCTGGAACGATCTGTAAACAACCATTTTCTTCATTAGCATCTGTGAGAGGAAACCATACTGTAAGCATATCTGTTTTATCAATTTCTTCAGTAGCTACACCAGCATCTTGATGCCATGGCGTAGCCCCAAAAATAACATTGCCATCACTATCTCTGGGACAATCTTTTTCAGGAACTTTTATTCTTACGTGTTGGATTGGATTAGAATAAATTTCTGAACCAATAAAACCTTCAATAATATCCAATAATTCTGAATTTCTAATTGCATTAAAAACAGCAGGACCAGTCCAGAAAGGCGTATCACTTTTAATATTAGATTGAGGCAAAGAAAAATCAAAAAATTGATTATGCACTTCACCGCTTTCTGAATAAATTTTAGTTACTCTCTCTCCAAATTCTAGATCTTTATATTTGGATTTTATTTTCCCATTATTAAACAAATTCTCAACTAAATTATCTAAAACCCCTTGATACTCATCTATTACAGGATTAATTATTTCTTCCGAATCAAGTAATTCTTGAATTTTCACAAAACCAAATTCTTCAAAATGTTCTCTCTGATCTTGTGTTAAAGTAGCCATAAATTTTTGTTTTCTTATTAAAATTCTTTGATGATTTCAATCAAATAACTGTTCTTCTACTTCCTTCATTACATTCAAATAACTAGTATTTGTATGTCTGTTTTCATCGAATTTCATTTGAAAATTATTTTCTAATCTATATTGATATACTAGCAATCCTACAGAAATAAAAAATAACCCTAAAAGTATTATAATTAATTTATTCATTATTTTAGACTATAGAGAGAATGATTATAATTATCAATAAACTAATCTAATAATATGGAAGATAATATACAAAGAATTCTAGATTCAATTAATGAAAAAAGAATAGCCGAAGATACCTTAGATTTTCTAAATGTTATAAGTGAAACTGGAAATGAAAAAAAAGGCTGTGATTTTTTAATCAATATACTTAAACGTGAAAATTTACACATTATTGTAGATGAATTTATTGATAAAAGACCAAATGTTTACACGAGCCTTTCTGGAATAAATCCTGAAGGTGGAAAATCCTTAATGTTTAATGGTCATATAGATACTATTCCTATAGGAATAAGTGATCCACCTGAAATAAAAAATAATATGATCATTGGAAGGGGAGCTGAAGATATGAAAGGTGGATTAATTGCAGTGATTCATGCTATTTCAGCAATAAAAAGATCCAAAATAAATTTATCTGGAGATGTTTCATTGACTTCGGTAGTGGGTCACGAAACACCTATAGGTCAAAAAGAGGGTCCAAAAAGATTAATTGAATTATTAAAATCAAGAAAAATGACTCCAGATGCAATAGTAATTACAGAAGGACCAAACGCTATATGGACAGCAGGAATGGGATTTATAAACTTTACAATTACCATTCATTCTGAAAAAGGTTCTATTCATACAATCAATACAACTTATTCAGAAAATCCAATCTACTGGGCAGGAAAAATACTTATGGAATTGCAAAACTTGGAATTGGAATTTGAAAATTCTGGATATCATCAATTATGTGGAAGAAATCAATTAAATATTGGAAAAATTAATGGAGGGGATTACTTTAATCGTTTACCTTCAGATGTAACAATAAATGGAACTTTGAGATGGAATCCTAACTATAAAATGAAAGATATACTTTCAAAATTACAAGGAATCTGTTCGAAAATATCTAAAAAGTCTAATTTAAAAACTAATCTTACTATAGAGGAAAATGCAACAAAACAACCTTTTCAAACGTCTCTGGATCACCCTATTATAAATTCATTAAAAAATGCTGGTAAAAAAGTAACTAAAAAATCACCAGAAATTATTGGCATGGCTTTATCAACAGACGCAAATCTTTATTCTTATCATACAAAAATACCGACAGTAGGTTTTGGCCCACAATATAAAACTGCCCACTCAGATCATGAGAAAATTTCAATAAATAGTCTTCATGAAGCTTCAAAAATATACGCTTTAACAGCTATAGAATATTGTGGAATCTATAAAAACAAATCCTAATATGGTTGAGCAAAACCCATGTAAAAAATACCCAAACCTATAACTAACAACATCACAACAATCATAATAATTAATCCTTTACTCACTATCTACCTACTTATAAATAATATGTTTTTAATTCGTTTGTTTGAATAATATTTCCATCATAAATTTCTTTTATTCCATCTATAGCACTTTGAAGATTAATAGGGTCAGACAAATTATAGCCTTCATGAACTAACATGAGATTAGACACATTTGCCTCTTTTGCCATCATTCCTGCATCAATACTTCCACTCATATAATCATCTTCTGGTGTACCTTCAATATCACTCTGTAATCCTGAGCATATACAAACTAAATAGTCTACATCTTTAGCTAATTCCACTACAGTTTTGCAAGGTCTTGTATCTCCAGTAAATACTATACTTAAATCTTCAACTTCAACTTTGTATGCAAGAGAATCCAAATATGGTTGTACATGTTCAGCTAAAGTAGATGTCACTTTGGCATTCTTAGTATTTATTATTTCTCCTGGTGAAATATCTCTAGCTAAGTATTTGGGTAATTGTCTAGGTAAAACACCTCCTCTAATTTTATAAGCATTTAAACTTAAAGGATGTTTGGTTCTAGCAATAAGGTCGTGTGAAAAAGCTCCAATATCTAAATCTATTAATCTCTTAGTCAGTAATTCAGTAGGCGGAGGACCATAAATATTTAAATTTTCTTCATTTCCAATACTAGTTTCCCATCTAGTAAGAAGAAAACAAGGATAATCCAAATCATGATCAGAATGATGATGAGTAAAAAATAGATTATTAATATTTTTGGGATCCAAATCCATCAAAATCATTTTATAAGTTGATGCTGGACCACAATCAAACATGATTTGTTCTCCTGGGATATCAAGAACAAAACATGATCCCCATCTTTCTTTAGTAGGATTCGGAGTTCCAGAACCCAAAACATGTAATTTAGCTTCCATAATTATTAATTTTAGTTAAAAACAATCAATGTCCTTCTAAACATTCTGAAGAACATTTAAATAATTATATGGTTTTATAAAAATATTTAATATCCAATTTAACATTTTATATATCTGGATAGTAATGATGCCAAGGATTTAATTTCTCAAAAGATCTTGATGCCTGCAGTACACCTACCTCATCTTCTTTCTTTCCAATAATTTGGAGGGATACTGGAAGCCCCGATGATGAAAATCCACATGGTAATGCTGCTGCAGGGTTAGAACTCCAATTAAATAAAGCTGTAAATTGAGTTAATTCAAGATTCCAACTTGAATAGTCATAATAACCATTATCAAAATCTTTAAACTTTATTTTATTATTTTCAAAAAATGGTCTCGTATCACATTTGAAAGCAGTCATTCCCATAGTAGGAGTAGCAATATAATCATATTGTTTAAAAATATGCTCTACTTTATTGCGAAACTCATATAATTTTGTAAGAGATTCTATATACTTATATGTCGTAATTTTTTTGCCTTGTTCAAGAGTGTTTCTTACATAATGCATCAGGTAATCAGATTTTTTTTCAAGTAAATAACCATTAGTAGCATAAGAAAGAGCAAAAGAAAGCACATTATGTAAAGGTTCTTCTAATTCATCAAGATTAATATCAAAATTAAATAATTCTACATTTGCTCCTAATTCTTCAAAAGATTCAACCGCTTTTTGCGTAAGGTTTTTAACTTCATCATCTACAATTCTTGAACCTAAATCAGGAGACCATCCAATTAATTTTCCTGAAATACCTTTTTCTATATCTAACAAAAAATCAGGAGGAGATTTTTTTAATGTTCCAAATTCAGATTCAGGATGGGGACCGGAAATCACTTGAAGAAATAAAGCACTATCCAATACATATCTACTCATTGGTCCCATACTAGAATAATTAACAGGATGCCAACTTAAATTACCTATATTTCTTCTAGGAACCCTACCTTGAGTCGCTTTAATACCATAAATACCACAAAAAGCAGAAGGTATTCTTATAGATCCTCCACCATCTGAACCTTGAGCGACTGGTGTTATCCCAGAAGCGATTGAAGCTCCAGCACCTCCACTAGATCCTCCAGCTACACATTCTAAATCCCATGGATTTCTACAATGATCACCTAATTTATTTTCTGTAGTTCCACTTGCCCCAAATTCTGGAGTATTAGTTTTACCCAATATTATTCCGTCTTCATTTTTGATTCGTTCTACAGCTATCTGATCTACATCAGCAACAAAATCCTCAAAAACTATCGAACCTTTAGTCTGCCTAACACCTTTCATAGGCTCTAAGTCTTTAATGGATGTAGGTATCCCTGCTAATAAACCAACTCGTTCTTTTTTTAAAATTTTCTTTTCTACTTCTTTGGCTTTCTCTATTGCACTTTCAGCTGTCACAGTTAAGAAAGCATTAATTTTAGGATTTACTTTTTCAATTCGTTCAAGAGCGAGTTTAGTAATTTCAACAGGAGAAATTTCTTTAGAATAAATTAATTTTCTTAATTCTATAACTGAATAAAATAAAATTTCATATTTTTTATCGTTTTTCATATTATTTAACCCTAAATAAATTTTTTAACTTAATAATAGTTAAAACAATTATTTGTAATAATAAAGATCTATTCCTATTAACTATAGGATTAGGTAAAGAGCCTTTATTAGATTTTTTTACAATTTTTGCTAATCCAGTTTTTCCAAAATATTGGGTTAATGTTGTGTCAGAAGCATTATTTTCAGAAAAATCTCTTGTAAATCTATTAATCTTTTCCCAATTCAATTCATTGTAATAACTATCCTTTTCTTTTCCTTTTCTATAACTTCTTGCATCAATATCATCAATAAATATTAAAGAATCTTTATTTAGGTAAGGGTACCAACGATATAGAAGTTTCTTAACATGATCTACATGATGAAAACTGTCTATAAATAAAATATCTATTCCTTTATCTTCAAGTACTGGATAATCTTGAATAATCTCTGATACCTTAGAATCATCACTATGAATAAATGTCCAACGTTCTGAAGTCACAACATCTTTGCAATCATTTATATCTATGGAAAAACAATAACTATCACTATTTTCAGCATAATAAGAAAAAATCGAAGTAGAATACCCCTTATTTACTCCACATTCCAAAATTATTTGTTTTTTTCTTTTTAATAAAGATTTGTAAATTATTGTTAATAAAGAAGATCCAGTTTCTGAAAGAAGTTCGTTAATATCAAAATTTTTAGATTTCATCATCACCTTTACAATTTTCTAAATACAAATAAATATTTTTGAGAAGGTTATCGACATCTTCATCTTTTATCTGTCCCATATGGCCAATTCTAAATGAATTTATTCCTTCGATTTTCCCAGGATAAATCACTAGACCATTATTGCTTAAGAATCTATAAAATTCCTCGAAAACGAAATTTTGTAAATCAGGAATTTTGAAACTAGTTATTAAAACACTTTGATATTCATTTTCGATGATGGTTTGAAATCCCATCTTCTTCATTCCTTTAATTATAGAATCTTGAATATTTTTATACTTTTTAAATCTAGAATCCAATCCTCCTTCTTCAAAGTATATTTGTAAAGCTTTTTTCAAAACCAATATAGATTGAACAGGAGGAGTAAATCTAAATTGTCCAGTTTTTTCTGATTCTCTGTATTGCCCCAATAAATCTAAGGAAAAACTTCTAGGAGGATAATAATATTCATTTAGAATATCTTTTTTTACAAATATAAAAGAAAATCCAGGAATAGACTCTAATGATTTATTAGGAGAACCTATTAAGAAATCAATAACAGAATTATCATTAATGATTTCATATGACCCTAAGGAACTTATAGCATCAATAAAAACCTTCTTATTTAACATCGAAGGAATCTTTAAAAGATCATCAATTGGATTTAAAATTCCTGTAGTAGTTTCACAATGAGTAAGTGAGACATGAGTAATTTTTTCATCATTCTCTAAATAAGAATTTATCACTTTTATATCTGGAATATTTTGGCAAGAAAAAGAAGCTTCTACAAAATCAATATTAAGAGTTTTAGCTATCAAAGTTAACCTATGTCCATAATCACCATTTGAAACTATCAACCATTTTCCATTTGGTGGAGTAAATGATGATAATACTGCTTCCAAGCCATAGGTACCTGACCCTTGAAGAAGTATCACCTCATATTCATCATGATCTAGGCGCGCTAAAAGTAATAATTTTTTTCTTACATCTCTACATAATTCAATAAATTCTTCATCTCTAGATCCTAGATCCCTCAATCCTGATTTTTTAACATCTAAACTTGTTGTTAAAGGCCCTGGTGTAAAAAGTACTTTGTCTTCCATAAAAATATCTATATTTAATGAACTTATTATTTATATACCAATTATTATTGATTTGATTAAAATAAACTAAGGAGGTTAATCATGAATATACTTGGACAATATCATACTGGTTTTGTCGTGGAAAACCTAGAGGCATCATTACATTTCTATGTTGATATTTTAGGATTAAAAATAGAAAGAGAACCTGCAACACAATCAGGAACATGGATATCAGATGTCGTTGGATTAAAAAACATGGAACTTAAAATGGCTTTTGTAGGAACTGGAGATGGACATTCAATAGAATTATTTGAATATGTTAATCCTACCGGTGAAAAAAGAAAAAAAATGGATAAAGTGTTTCTACCAGGTTCTGCTCATTGTGCTTTCATCGTAGATGATGTAAGAAGTTGGTATAAGAACTTAAAAGAAAGAAATGTAAAAATTCTTAGTAACGGAGAGCCTACATTGAGAGACAAACCTTATCCTTGGGCTCGATATGCAATATATATACAGGACCCTGATGGTAATGTAATTGAAATGGTTGAACGTGATAAAAAACCCAAAGGTAACTTAGAAAATTAATGTGTAAAGATCATAAAAATTTAAACATAATAATTTTAGTAGCTGGGAGAGGTTCTAGGTTAGAAAACGTGACAAAAGATCCAAAATGTCTATTAAAAATTCATGGTAGAACCTTAATTGATAGAACTCTAGATCAATTATCTAATTATGAAAAACAAATTAATAAGATTATTTTTGTAACAGGATATAAATCTGAAAAAATTAAAACTCAAATTTCCAAACATAAACTTTCATCCTATTGTGATTTTATCGTAAACCCAGATTATGAATTAGGTAGTATCATTAGCCTAAATTTAACAAAAAACCATATTAATAATCACAACATCATCATGGATGGAGATGTTTTTTGTGAATCTAGTATAACTTCTTTAATATTTAATTCTAAAAATGAAAATCTTATTTTAATCGATCCAAAATCTAAGAATTCTGGTGAAGAAATTTTAGTTGGGGCTTCTACAAAAAAAATTCTTTCTATTAAACGTGGACTTACAGGAGAATTCAAGAATTTCGGAGAATCAATAGGATTCATGAAATTAAATAGAAGATCTATACAAAAATTATTTGAAATAATTGAAAAAAACATTTCATTGAATTTAAAAAACATCGGATATGAAGATCTTCTAGATGAATTAGTCAAATTAGTTGATATAGGATTTGTCTCAATAGAAGGGAAAAAGTGGATAGAAATAGACTTCCCAAAAGATTATGAAGATGCTAAGAATTTAATCCTTAATAAATAAAGTTATTCTGTTTTTTGCTATACTCCCAAATATTATTAAAGATACGAAAAATATTTGTGAAATACTTACTAGAATTACTAAATAAGAAAGATTTTGTGGGTAAAAAATACCAGATAAAATAATTACAAAAAACAAAATTCCATCTTGAGTAACCAAATTCATTTTTAGAAAAAACATAATAGATATAAATATAGATGAATCATTAATACTTATGAATTCTTTAGACTGAGAAAGAAGAATTTTTCCAAAAAAAACTGTTTTTTTAATCTCAACATTAGAATCAAACTGAAAAAAGTTTCTTATAAATACATGAGAAGTAGCTGCCAAAAAACAAAAAAATAAGATCAAAATGGATAAATCATTATAAATGAATAACCAAATTGCTATTGAAGGAATTCCAATCATAGAGAATAAATCTGCCGCCAGATGCTCCAATCTTTCACCTAATATACTTGTTTTTTTTGTAACTCTAGCTAACTCGCCATCAACACAGTCGAATATCACAGCTAAAGTTAATACTAATATTCCAGAAATAAAAAAATCTAAGAACATTAAAAATGAGGCAGAAAAAATGAGAAAAATAGAAATAAATGAAATAAAATTAGGAGAAATTTTTAACAATATACTTAAGCCTAAAAAAGGTATAGAAAGTATTCTCTGAACAATTACCCAAGGAATATAAATTTCTACTTTTCTTTTCTCTATGGGATAAATAACTTCTAGATAATTCTTATATTTCATATTATCCCCTTAATAACAATATAAAAATGCTAGTCACTAACCAGATTAAAATTACTATGATTAAGAATATGTCTGAAGTAATAATTTTTTCTGGACTTTCTCCTTTTTTTTCTTCAAAACAAAGATACATATAACGAAAAATTCCAATAATCACTAATGGTACTGTAATAATCATAGAGTTATCAGAAGGAACATTCACTTCCCAACCAAATTTACCACTGACAGTATATAATGAATATGTAATTATAGTCGCAGAACACGATATATTAATAAAACTTAAAAGCAAATTTGTAGAATACATCCTCAAAGTAGGCCTAGTAACAAATGTTTGCTCCGAACCTTCTAATTCTCCTTGTCTCTTCATCAAAACAATAAAAAGAGCTCCAAATCCTGTACACAAATAAAACCAAGGAGATACTTGAAGATTAGATAAAATCTCAACTCCACTATCTCGAAGAATAAATACTCCTGAAAGTGCTCTAATAACGAATCCTAGAGCAACTATAATGACATCAATAATAACTATTTTTTTCAAAAAGAGAGAATAAAAAATATTCATTATTAAATATATAGATATACAAAAACAAAAACCTGTACTAAGCAAAAAAGCTAACATAGGAGTCCCTATCATCAACAGTAGAGACATTATGAAAGCATAAATTTTTGATACTGTACCTCTAGCTATAGGCCTATTCTTCTTAGAGTCATGAATTAAATCCATCTCAGCATCTACCACATCATTAAAAAGATATACTGCCCAAGAAGATAAAGAAAAAACCAAAACCCCTCCTATTACAGAAGAAAAAATTAAAAAATATTGCCCTAATTCATTGTTGGGATACCATAAATTTAGGGAGAATAAAAATGGAACAATTACAAGTAAATTTTTTATTTGCTGTCTTAAACGGAATATTTCAAATAATCCTAAAATTTGTTTCATCTTGTTTCCTGAATCTGGCTCACATTTTTTCTATAATATGTTGATTCAGCCCCACTTATCACCTCGCCTACTTGTAGAACTAAATCATCTTCCTTATGTCTACCACTAATCATTAAACCAATAGGAAGTTTACTTTTTGAGAAACCAACATTAACGCTTAATGATGGATGTCCAGTTACATTAAAAACACCAGTAAATGAAGGATTTTTTATACTTGCTACATTAGGATCATCTTTTATATCTGTAGCCAAAATAGGTATCGTGGGAGAAACAATTAAATCTACTTTTTTGAAAACATTATTCATTTGTTCAGTAAACCATTCTTTAGCTTTTAATGCTTTTATATAATCATTTGAACTAATTGATTTAGCTGATAAAAATCTAGATTTTACTTCAGGATCATATTGATCTCTAAATTTCTTTAACCAATTTTCATGTATAGATAATCCTTCTGATGAACTAATAATAAAATTTATAGATCTTCCAAATTTTACCCAAGGACAAGAAATTTTTTGGATTATTGCTCCATTATCTTCAAGAAAACTAATAGAATTATTAACTTTGCCTTCAATTTCTGAATCTAAATCATCAAAAAAATATTCTTGAGGAATGCCAATTTTAATCCCTCTAATAGATTTTCCAATTTTTCGATTAAAGTCAAAATCATCCAATAGAATCGAATACTTGTCGGATGGGTCATAACCTGAAATACTATTCATTATCACACCACAATCGTAAGGAGTTCTTGCTAAAGGACCCACATGGTCTAAAGTCCAACTTAATGGAAAAACTCCAGTTCGTGAAACTAATCCATAAGTAGGTTTTAGTCCAGAAACACCACACAAAGAAGCAGGCATTCTGACTGATCCTCCAGTATCTGTACCCAATGCTGCCACACATAGTTTTGAAGAAACTGCTACTCCTGATCCACTACTTGATCCTCCAGGAATTTTTTCTTTATTCCAAGGATTTACAGTTTGAGGATAATGAGGATTCAATCCTGTAGACCCAAATGCAAATTCTACTAAAGAAGTTTTTCCTATAATTATAGCTCCTGATGCTTCTAACTTCTCAACTACAGTGGCATTAGAGGACACAAAATTATTTCTTAAAATTTTTGATCCAACTGTTGTAATTTTATTTTTAACATCAAAAATATCTTTCAATCCTATTGGAATACCATGAAGAGGTCCTCTTATATCACCTGATAACTGCTCTTTTTCAAGCCTGATAGCTGTTTTTAAGGCTGAGTCTTCATAAACTTCCATAAAAGAATTTAACTCTTTATCAAAAAATTTAATGTTATCCAAATAAGCATTAGTTAATTCAATCGGAGATATAGATTTATCATAAATTTTTTGTGATAAATCTTTTATTGTATATTGAGTTAATTCTTGGTTATTTATATTTTCCTTCTTATCTTTTATTGATATTTATTTTTTTTAATATATCTAAATGTGATTTTATTACATTGAGATTATTCTCAAGATCATGAATTTCAGAGGAAGACAAATTAAAATCTTGAAATAACTTTTTAAAAAAATCTGTTTTTAACTTATCCATAAAAATCCTATAAATTATTAATACTTATGAATAAGAATACATGATTTTTTTTTATCCTTCACTATAGTCAACATAGATGATTTTTGTGCTAATCTAATCCTATGGACATTTCATTTGCTCTTAAAAAACATTTATATAAAGCTCTTTCATCAGTCAAACAGGAATACTTAAAAAAGAGTTACAAAATTGATTTTGTTGTAGAAAAACCTCAAATTAAAGAACATGGAGACTATTCATCTAATATTGCGCTACAAGTTTCCCGAGGATTAAATAAAAATCCTGAAGAAATAGCGAAAATAATTATAAAAAATCTAGAACTTCCTGATTTTATAAAAAATGTATCTTTTAAAAAACCTGGATTTATAAATTTCTTTTTGTCAGATCAGTGGTTACAAGAAAATTTAAAATCTATCCTAAATAAAGAAAATAATTATTCAAAAAAAGAGAACTTCAATAAAAAAATTCAAGTTGAGTTTGTTAGTGTAAATCCTACAGGAAATTTACACATTGGACATGCAAGAGGTGCAGTAATTGGAAGTACTTTATCTAATTTATTAGAGACACAAGGCTTTCAAGTAAACAGAGAATATTACATTAATGATGCTGGAAATCAAATAGACCTTTTCACTGAATCTTTATATGTAAGATATATGAACTTATTTAATAATAATTTACCTATACCTGAAAACGGATATGAAGGAAAAGAATTAGAGGAAATAGCAGAACAAATAAAATCAGAAAACTATGAAAAATTCACCAAAATATCTAAAAAAGAGGCTCTAATACATCTCAAAAAAATAGGCATCAAACAAATATTAAATAACATCAAGAATGACCTAATCGAACTAGGAGTTGAATACAATTCATGGTTTAGTGAAAAATCTCTAATAAAAAGTGGCGAATTTAAAGAAACAATTAATATTTTAAAAAAGAAAAATTTAGTTTTTGAAAAAGATGGGGCCACATGGCTAGACTCAAAAAAACTTGGAGATGATAAGAATAATGTTCTAATTAAAAGTGACGGAGGTGCACCTACTTATTTTGCTACTGATATTGCTTATCATAAAAATAAATTCCTCACTAGAAATTTTGACACCGTAATAGATATATGGGGAGCAGATCATCATGGGCATATAAAAAGGTTATCAGATGCATTAAAGGCTTTGGGGATAGAAAAAAATAGATTTGTTGTAATTTTGAACCAAATTGTTTCTTTAAAAACGAAATCTTCAATGACAAAATTCAGTAAAAGAAAAGGCACATCAATTCCATTAAAAGAATTAATAGAAGAAGTTGGAAAAGATGCTTGTAGGTATAACTTTCTGAGTAAATCTCCTGAAAGTCAAATTGAATTTGACCTAGATATTTCTAAAAAAAAATCTAATGAAAATCCAGTTTTTTATGTCCAATATGCTCATGCAAGAATGAATTCAATAATAGAAAAAAGTAAAAACTTCAATTTTTCAAAATCAACTTCTAACTTAAAACTTTTAACACACGATTCTGAAATAGAAATAATGAAAAAACTTTCAGAATTCCCAGAAATTTTAAGATTTTCATCAGAAAAATTAGAAGTTCACAGGCTGCCTCAATACACTTTGGAATTATCTCAATTACTTCAAAAATTCTACGAAGAGTGTAGAGTGTTGCCTGAAAAACAAGAAGATTACGAAACCTCAAAAAGTAGATTAGACCTAATAAAAGCTTCTAAATTAATTCTTTCTGAAACATTATCTATAATGGGAATGGAGTCACCAAACAAAATGTAGTAGCGATAATTTCTTTAAAAGAATATTTTGCTTTAATATACATTTATAAAACAACTTGAATTAATATCATGAATTTATTAAATATCACTGATTTAAAACCAAAACAAATAAGAAAGATCATAGAAAAATCTTTAGATTTTAAAAAAGGTTTCAAAACTGAATCTCTAAAAGGGAAAAATGTGGTTTTATTATTTGAAAAACCTTCTTTAAGAACAAAACTTGGATTCTTCAAAGCTATTAATATACTTGGCGGATTACCTATATATTTTGGCCCTGAAGAAATTGGTATGGGCAAAAGAGAACCTATTAAAGACATATCCAAAGTAGTTTCAAGAATGGCTGATATTGCTATTCTGAGAACTTATTCACATTCTACTATAGAAGAATTCTCTAATTATTCTAATATTCCAGTAATAAATGCTTTAAGTGATTTAGAACATCCATGCCAAGCCCTAGGAGATCTTTTAACAATATATGAAGCCACATCTTTAGATTTTAAAGATATAAAAATTACTTTCATTGGAGATGGCAATAATGTAGCACGCAGTTTATCTCATGCTATTCTATCTCTAGGTGGAGAATTTATCATTTGTACTCCTGAAGGATATGGGTTTGATGAGACACATATTACAAAAATAAAACAATTAGAAAACAAATATGGGGGTAAATTCCATATTGAGTCTTCTCCTGAAGAATCTGTTAAAAATTCTAATATTATCTATACAGATGTTTGGGCTAGTATGGGACAAGAAAAAGAAATTGCTGAAAGAAAAATCATCTTCAAAAATTTTCAAGTCAATGAAAAATTGCTTTCCTTATCACAAGAAGCTTTATTCATGCACGATCTACCAGCACACCCTGGAGAAGAAATTTCTGAAAATCTATTAGAGCATCCACAATCAATAGTATTTGAGCAAGCAGAAAATAGAGTTTGGTCTCAAGTTTCTCTATTAAATCAAATATTTTTAATATAATTATTCTAAAATTTCTTATGAGTATCCCAGTAATTGCAATTTTAGGAAGACCCAATGTGGGAAAATCTACTCTTTTTAATAGAATTGCAGGATCCCGTTTTTCAATAGTTAGTGATATTCCTGGAACTACAAGAGATTGGATATCTTTAAATATAGAATCAGAAGATAACAAATTTATATTAATTGATACAGGGGGTATAGATGAAAACCCTCAAGAAGAACTCTCTAATGAAGTTTCTGAAGTCACAAAGCAAGTTTTGAGAGAGTCTGATGGAATTATTTTAGTAGTAGATTCTAAAGAAGGCCTAAATGTGTTAGATTTCTATGCAGCTCAACTAGCTCGAACATCTAATAAACCCTGTGTCTTAGCAATCAATAAAGTTGATAATCCTAATAGACTTTTAGGAATCTCAGAATTTTATCAATTAGGATTAAAAAACGTAGTTACTTTAAGCGCATACCATGGTAATGGCGTGTCTGATGTAATAGATCAAATATCAAAACAATTACCTATATTTAATGAGAAAACTGAGAAATCAGATTCAATAAACGTTGCAATTGTTGGAAAACCTAATGTTGGAAAATCTTCCTTGTTTAACTCAATCATTGGTGAAGATAGATCTATAGTTAATCCAATAGCAGGGACTACTAGGGACTCAATAGATACCGAAGTTATTTTTAAAAATAAAAAAATTAACTTCATAGATACTGCTGGTCTAAGAAGAAGAGGAAGCATAGAACCGGGAATAGAAAAATATAGTGTGATCAGAAGCGTTAAGGCAATTTCAAGATGTGATATTTCATTATTAGTTACAGATATAACTGAAAAAATAAGTTCTCAAGATTCACATATTGCTGGAATGATAAAAGATGCTGGAAAAGGCTGTATCGTAATAGCAAATAAGTGGGACCTCAATGAAAAATTGTCATTAATACAAGGTGATGTATCTAATATTACAATGGATAAATTAAAGTTTTTGAATGGATCTCCTATTATATTTACTTCTAATGTGACAAAAATAGGGATAAATACTATCTTTGACAAAATACTTGAAGTGTATGAAGAATATAATAGAACTATTCCCGATAATAAAATATGGGATAACATTATAGATACAATATCTAAACATCCACCTCCGTCCAAAGGAAGATCAAAAATTATCATCAAAAATGCTTTCCAAAAATCAACTAAACCACCAACATTTGAAATAAAATTTCAAAATGGTAAGCTGTTACACTTCACTTATAAGAGATATTTAGAAAATGGATTAAGAAAAAAGTTTGGGTTAAACGGGGTACCAATAAAATTAGATATTAAATAATGATCTTACAATTAAGCTTAAATATACTTACGGGAATACTCGCCTATTTAATTGGTTCTATACAATTTGGATTAATATTTGGAAAATTGATTAGAGGAATAGATATCAGAGAACATGGAAGTGGAAGTACGGGTGCAACAAATGTTGGAAGAACATTAGGAGTTAAAATCGCTACAGGAGTAGCATTAATAGACATAGGGAAAGGTTTTTTAATAGTTTACTTATTTGTTTATTTACTTAAGTTTTCTGATGCTGAAATTCCTTCTTATAGTATGATTCTCATAGGATCTATGGTAATCATAGGACATTGTTGGCCAGTATATTATAGATTTAAGGGCGGAAAAGGTGTTTTAACAAGTTTAGGAGTATATTTGCTTGTCAACCCTTTGGCATGTCTAATTGCATTAACTAGTTTCATTATTATTGCAACAATTTCTAAATATGTTTCCCTAGGTTCTCTTGTGGGAGGCTCATTAGCATTGATATATGTAATTATTTCCTTTTTCACATCCATAGGAAGCTCTTCTTTTGCAGATATATTGTTTACTTTATTTATTTTTTGTGTCATATTCTATCGGCATAAAGAAAATATCCAAAGATTAATTAAAGGTAAAGAAAACAAAATAGGAAATGATAAAAAACCTTAATGGTCTTCTAATAAATTATGGAAAAAATTACTGTAATCGGAAATACTACATGGGGTTTTACACTAACTTATTTAATATCAAAAAAAGTTAGTTCTATATCTATCTTAACAAGATCTAAAGAAGAGAAAAATTTACTTGATAAAACTAGGGTTCATAAAAATCTATCAAATCAAATGAAATTACCTAGAGAAATTAAAATAGAATCAAATATTCAAAAAAATATCCAACAATCTAATATCATTATCATCGCTGTACCTTCTCATACACTAAATGAAAATTTAATAAAAATTAGAGAATATGTTACTTCAGACAAAATAATAATTAGTGCGACTAAAGGCATTTCAATAAATGGAGAAAGAATGTGTGAAGTAATAAATTCTTACTTAACTAAATCATCTATAAATAATATAGGAGCCTTATCTGGTCCAAATCTTGCTTTGGAGATATCTGAAGGAAAGCCTACTGTTACAACTATTGCATTCAAAGATATTAATCTTTCAAATAAATTTCGAGACTCTTTTTCATCTGATAGTTTCAGGATTTACAGTGGAACAGATGTCATAGGAACTGAATTAGGAGGAGCATTAAAAAATATCATAGCTATTGGAGCTGGAATTATAGATGGTCTGAAATTAGGAACGAATGCAAAATCTGCATTCGTAACAAGAGGACTACATGAAATTACAAAACTTGGAGTAAAATTAGGAGCGGAAAAATCTACATTTGCTGGTTTATCAGGAATGGGAGATTTAATTACAAGCTGTTTTGGAAATTCTAGTAGAAACTGGAAACTAGGAGTAGCTTTATCTCAAGGATCATCAGTTAAAGAATTTTTAAATAAATCAAAAATTACTTTAGAAGGAATTCAAACTACTATACAAGCAGAAAAATTAAGCCAAAAATTACAAGTATCTATGCCTATAACAACTACCACATCAAAAGTATTAAATAATGAAATTTCTATAGATTCAGCAATTAAAGAGTTAATGACTAGAAACTTATCTGAAGAATAAATAATTAATCCCTATATTTGCCACTTACAAGACCTTGAAAATGATACCTAATTATTGAAAGAGAGGAAACAGATACTGTCTCAGATTTTAAAACTCTATCACCAAGAGTAACTATCTTACATCTATTTTCTCTAGCCATTAATATTTCTGACTCTGAGAAGCCTCCAACAGGACCTATAAATATCACTAACTTTTTGATGTTACCTTTATAAGAATTTAAACAAGTTTTTAAATCTATAGAATTCTCATTTTTCTCCCAAAATAAAATTTTCTCATATTGATCGTCAAATAATTCCAATAATTCTTCAAAAGTATGGAAGGATTCAATATGAGGAATAACATTTCCGCCTGATTGTTCCACAGACTCTTTAATAATTCTTCTCCACCTTTGATGTTTAGGATGAGTCTTTTTTAGTTTCTTACTTGATTGTACTCTTTCAGTAATCATTGGAATTATTTGAGTGACACCAAGTTCAGATGATTTTTCAATAATTAATTCAAACCGATCATTTTTTATAAAAGATTGACATAAAATAACTTCAGGATACATTTCGATTTTTCTAATTCTCTTAGAAATTATTTTTCCAAAATCACAATCATCATCTAATATTCGTACAGAATATTCAAAACTTGTCTCATCAAAAATTTCAATTAAATCATCTTTTCGAAATCTAAGAACATTTTTTAATTGATGTTTTATAGAACCTAAAAAGATCTTCGGATCATCTATTTCTTGAATATTACTCACATAAAATCTATGCATTTTATATTCCCTGAAAAACTAAAGAAACCCAATTATCATATTTTAATTTTTTCAATAATTTTAAGTGTCCATTAAGAAATTTTTCTATCACTTCATCTATTCTGATATCTAAAATTCCTGAAATAATTATTATCCCATTTTCAGAAATTTTACTAAAAATATGATCAAAGTTTTCTATAAGTATATTAGATGTCAAATTAGCCAAAACAAGATCAAAATTTTTATTTTTTTCTGGAATTTTTGATAAATCTCCGTGAAAAAATTCAACTTCTGAAATAAAACCAGATTTTTCAAAATTTTTTCTAGCTGCATAAATCGCTTCAATATCATTATCAACACAAAAAACTCTTTTAGCTCCTAACAACAATGAACAAAGAGATAATATTCCTGTTCCAGTACCAAGATCAAGTACAGATTCTTCTCCTTCAATGAAAATATCTAACAATTCAATACACATTTTTGTAGTTGCATGATGTCCTGTTCCAAATGCCATAGATGGTTCAATAACTAATGTTTTTTTATCTTGAAAATCAACTTTATCTTCTTCTTTTGGTACTATCACAATATTATTTCCTAAACTAATTGGAGGAAATTTTTGTTTTTCCCAAGTGTCAGAAAACACTTCCTTTTTACTTAAATCAGAAATGTCAAAAATTTTCTCAAAAAGCTTTAATCCAACCTCTATATTAGTTAAATATTCTGAAATTTTATCATCTGAAACAATATATCCTATTATCTCAACATCTAAATGATTTGGATCATTATCATCTTCTTTAAAATCAACAACTTGAGTATAAACTTTTCCAGATAAATATTTATTAAACAATCTTACAATTGGTTCTACATATTCTGAGTTGACTCTGATTTTTAATTCTACCCATTTACTTCCTCTTTCACTCATCTCAATCCTATGATTCAGTTATTGTTATTGATCTTGAAGAAACCCATCTTTTATTCTTCTAAATATACTTTTTCGATCAGTTTCTTTTACTTTTCCATTAGATTTACTTCCAAAAGATTTTTCTAAGGTTTCAAAAAGTGTTTTTTGTTCTTTTGATAATTTAGTAGGAGTAATTACCCTTAAAATAACAATCATATCTCCTTTTTTACGAGAATTGTTTATTTCAGGAAATCCTAATCCTGACAACTTCAACTGATCTCCGCTTTGAGTTCCTGGTTTAATTTGTATTAGTGTCTCTCCTTCAATAGTGGGAATAGTGATATCTCTTCCTAATGATGCTTGTACTATATCAACATCTACTCCTAATAAAATATTGTTATTTTTTCTTACAAATACTTCATGGGGATCAACATTAATATGCACTAAAATATCACCATTTGGGCCACCATTAACTCCTGGATCTCCTTGATGTGTAAGTTTAACAATATCACCATCAGAAATTCCAGGAGGAATTCTTACTATCAAATCTTTTACAACTTTAGATAATCCTTTTCCTCTACAATTTGAACATAAAACTTTAATTAATTGACCAGAACCATTACATGATGAACATGTAGTTCTCTGTTCGAATTGACCAAAAATCGTTCTTTGAACTCTTCTAACTTGCCCAGAACCATTACATGAAGAGCAAGAATCAACTTCTGTACCTGGTTTAGCTCTAGAACCTTTACATGTTATACATTCCTCTAATCTTTCAATTTTTAATGGTTCTTCTTTTCCTGATGCTGATTCATAAAAATTTATTTTAACTCTATATTCTAAACTTCTTCCTTGTGATGCTCGATTTGAAGAAGATTTCGATGAACCGAAAGATCCTCCAAAAAAAGTTTCAAAAATATCTCCAAAACCACCTAGATCTTCAAATCCTCCTTGCTGAAATCCTCCAAATTTTCCTTCTAATCCAGAATGTCCAAATTGATCATAAATTTTCTTTTTTTCTGGATCAATTAATACCTGATATGCTTCATTTATTTCTTTAAATTTCTCTGAGGCATTTGCAGCTTTATTCCTGTCAGGGTGATACTCTAAAGCAAGTTTACGAAATTTTTTCTTAATTTCTTCTAGAGAGGCATTCCTATTAACGCCTAATATTTCATAATAATCTCTTTTTGAACTCATAAAATCAACTTAGATACATAAAAATGGAAATCTCAATCACATTCTATTCTAAAATGAGCGAATTTTCTCCCATATTTTTCTTAATTAATCCATCTATCCAAATAGATGCATATTTTACAATTGGCAATATTCTTTTATAAGAGATTCTTTTTGGCACTATCAAACCAATCGATCCACCTAAATTATTACTAATACCAAATGGAGCAATAATTATGCTAAACCATTTCAAATTGTTCTCTATATTATCTTCTCCTATTATTACTCTAAAGGAATCTTCATCATTAGATAAATCTATCAAATCTTCAAATAATAATGGATCATCAATCATCTCCAATAAAGATTTAGCTATAATAGGTTGTGATATAACATCAGGATGCTCAAAAACTCTTTTAGCTCCTTTAAATTTCCCTTCTTCAGATCTTCTAATGCGAAGAAGAAAAATTTCAAAAATCTCCAAACAAATTTGCTGTAACAAATTATCTGTTGAAAATACAGAATATTTAGATTGTTCAATTTGATCAATTGTTTTTCCAAATATCTCTAACTTAATAAAGTTATCTAAAAATTGAATTTCATTAGAAGTTAATTTTCTAATAAGAGGAAGTTTTATTTCTAAAACTGTACCACTAGATAATTTAGAGGTAATTATTAGTTCATTTTCCAATTGAAAAAAACCAAAATCGATTAAAATTGACCTAGAAGAATATAACTTGCTAAAAGCCACTCCTCCTGTCAAATCAGAAATAACAGCCATAGCATTCTCACAGACGTGTTCAAATGTTTTGGGTAAAACGTTTAATTTCCCTTTCAAAGTAACAAAATCATTCATTTCTGGAGGGTTATCATCAGGAATCATCTCAATAAACAACTGATATCCTTTATGAGATGGAATACTTCCAGAAAATTGATGTAATTTAGAAATGTATCCCTCTCTAGTTAATAAGCCCATCTCACTTCTTACAGTAGCAGGGCTAACTTCAATTTCGCTATTTTGAACAATCGTTTCAGATCCAACAGGAAAACCAGTATTAACATATTGATCAATCAATATATTCAATATTTCTTTAGTTCTTGTATTTAATGAATTCATATGAAAAAACAATTCTTTCTCAAGAAAAAAATATTAATAAATTTTGTTACCATTATACTGGATGTTAAAGTAAATATATTAAATTTATTTATATTGGTAATTCTATAAAAAATTTAAAAAAGTACCAATGATTAAATAATGAGGTGATCATGAGAATAAGCTGGAAAAGTGGTAACACTATAGTTGCAGACACAAACTCAGGGAAAATTATATTTGATCCAAAAAAAGATAATTTATCCCCTGATGATCAAAAAGATTCAAATACTGTACTAACATTTAGTTCTGAATCGCTATATGAATCTACTAAGGGAAAAATCATCAAAGAATCAAAAAACATATTCGGACCAGGAGAATATGAATTTGGAAAAATAGGATTAAAGAGTTTAGCACATGGGAACCCTGAAACAAAAGATGAATCTACAATAAATAACATTATTATTGCAGAATGCGAAAATTTATCTATATGCCACTTAGGAAATCTTAGCTTGATGTTATCCACATCATTAATTGCTCAAAATATTTCAGGAGTAGATATTCTTTTAATACCTCTAAATACTTCATCTCTTAATATGGATGAAATAACAAGTCTAATTAGATCTATTGATCCTAGAGTAGTAATTCCAATGAATTACAAATTCTCTGAACAAACCTCGCCCGAACAGAAGCTTTTTTCTTCTGAATTAGGTGTTGAGGTAGAAGAAAGCATTACAAGGGCCTCTTTGACCAAGTCTAACCTTAACAGTTCAGATGGATTAAAAGTAATTTATCTAAAACCTGGAGTTTAGTTTAATTATCCGTTTCTTCCAAAAATTCTTCTAAAACCGATAAATAACAATGGAGACAACAGCATTGCAATGTGACCTGATGATATTGGTGCATTAGGATCAACATTCGCACTACATGCTCCTCCGCTAGATTCTTCTTCCATTACAACCGTTTCGCTTGTTGGTTCAGAAATCTTTTCTTGTTTAGGTTCTATCTCTGCTAAAGGTGTTGGCGTAGGAGTTGAAGTAATTTCTACAATAATTTTTTCTACTACAGGCGGAACAGGTGTCCTCGTTGGTTCAGGAACACTAGGCTTTGGTGTTGGTGGTACAGGTGTTGGTGTTGGTGGTACAGGTGTAGCTGGTATATTTGGGAAAATTAAATTGACTTCTTTGTTAAATTCACCTGATACGAACTTATGAGTGGTTAAAGCTTTCACTCCTTCTAATATGAATTGAACATTTTCTCCTACATAATAGTCAAATTTAGGATCAACAACTATCTTGTAAAAACCATCCTCAATTTCAACAGTTTCAGAAGTGTAATCATTAATAACTGCATATAATTTTAAACCTGCACCTGCATTTTCACCTGAACTACCTGATACTATTTCACCACTTAAAAAAGCAGGTGGAACAATAACTGGTGTTGGTGTTGGTGTTGGTGGTACAGGTGTTGGCGTTGGTGTTGCAACAGGCATTTCGGAAAAATGTAGATCTTGTATTACAGATAAACTCCATTTGCCATTTGAATCAGCACCATAAAATAATGATTCTTCAGCTTTAACTTGATTTTCAAGCCAAATTTCAAATGTTGTATCTTCTTTTATATTAGGTCCTAGTTGGATATGATATCTACCAGCAGTAAATGCTCCTACTTCAGTTGTAATTTCAATATCACCTGATTTAGCAATTAATGTAATTCCATCAGTTATATCAGTTTCATACTCACTGATCCTTTTACCATTAATAAATACATTTCCCTGAAATACAATAATCCTAGGTATAAAATTAAATTCACCATGATTATCAGCTTTTACAAAATCTGAAGTAACAAATATCCCTGCTGTAAGCAGAAAAGATGTCACGACTCCTATTAATAAAGTTTTAAAATTCATAAACATAATATTTATATAATAACAATTCCCCTAAAGTATATAAAAATGGCCTCCTGCATTTCTACAGGAGGCCATATTATTTTTACTCGTTTTTACCTAATTCTGTTTATGGACTAGGTGGTACGATTGCTAACACTGATCCATCAGATTGAGGTTTCACGTAGATCCACAATCCTTGTCCAGTTGTTACGTTAGTAGCTTGAGCTACTTCAACGAACTTCAAGTTAGTTGTGTCATACTTGTAGACAATATCATGTCCACCAGCATTTGAATCAACCAAATCACCGAAGTATAGGTTAGAAGTAGTTATAGCAGTACCATCAGCACCTTCAGTATTAGCTCTAGACACATCTACAACACCTACGAAGTTCCAACCAGCAACTGTAGGTATAGTGACCACCGCTGGAGGGGTACCAGCTGAAGGTTCTACTGGACCTACTAGAGCCACAGCTTGACTTTCAAAGTTGTTGTTGTGTACCCAATAACCAACACCCTGAGAAACACTAGTTAGTGGAGACTCGCTCGTACTAGCAAATGTTCCTGATGATGCATCTTTGGTGGCAATATGCCATGCGTGGTTCTGATAAGCCAAGACTTGGTCAACACCAGCATTGCTGAATACTGTATCTATATCACTAGTTACAGGATTAGATGGTACAGAAACTGCGTTCCAACCAGCTAACAATGTGATTTTGAAGTCTTTTCTAGCAGCCACTGTAAAGCTCTTAGACTCTTCTGATGTTGCATTACCAGCATAGTCAGTCATTTTAGCAATAACTGTGTGGCTAGCAGCAGTAAGGTCTGCAGATGGAACATAGTAGAATTTCTTGTTATCAGTAGTAGATAAGTCACCACTAATGTCTACTCCGTCCAAAGTAGCTTTACTAATTGTTACTTTACTTAAGTCATCACTGTAATCAAGAACAATGTAAGGCCTTCTCTGCGTAGTAGTTGATGCCGCCGCTGGCGAAATCACTAGAGTTGCAGCAGTTGTGTCAAACACGAACTTAATTTGATCAGTTGAACTTGAAGCTGTTCCAGTAGTCTTAGTGTTACCAGAAGTAGCTTTGTCGGTAGCATTGACTATTACAGTCTTAGTACCATCATAACCTGGAGTTCCTTTAGCTATTGATAGAGTGAAACTCTTAGCACCTTGTGCTGTAGTTGAAGCTCCTACCCAATCAGCAGAGTCAGTTGAAGCCGCACTAGATCCATAAGCTGTAATTTCAACTCTAGATGCACCGAATCCACAAGTACTTAGAGCACCACATGGACCCAAGTATGCGTTACCGTTAGCTGCATCGTCTCCACCACCAGCTTTAGCCATTCCAAGGTCATGCACAGTAACAGTTGGGTTAGAGATTAACTCTTCATCAGTTGTTACTGTCAATGTAACAGTGTTTTTAGTTAGTCCAGAAGCGCCTTCTGCACCAGTACCAGTTCCTGAACCACCAGACAATACTGCCGTGATAGTAGGATCAATGGTATCAGTAGCGTTTCCTAATGAACCTGTTGCCGTAGCATTTCCTGCTTTATCAGACACTGAACCAGCTAATGCAACTTTTGGAGTATCATTAGCAGCCATTGACGAATCTAAAGTAAGGAATACTCTTTGTGTTCCTTCACTAATTGCTGAATCGCCAGCATCTGGTACAAAGTCGTAAACTACAGCTGAAGATGGAGTATGCGTTGTTCCGTCATCATAAGTGATTAGGAAGTCAGTTGCATCAACATCTGTAACGTTTCCGTCAAAGTTTACAACCAAAGCCGTAGCTTTTGTTGTTGTGTTTTTGTGAGTCTTGTCTCTTACGTCAAGACTTGTGTCCCACCACCAACCGGTATTTGCACTACTTATAGAAGGCAATTTCTGGTCAATCTTAATGTGGTGAGGAGCGTATTTACCTAGTATACCAACGCTAGCAGTTGAGTCAGAGTCAGAGAATCCAACGTTACCTGCCAAGTCAGAAGCAACTCCAATGAAGTCTACCCAGTGGTTTACTGGAAGAGTCAAGTTAGAGTTACCGTCTATAGGCAAACTAGCTGATGGAGTATGAGTGTAAGTCATTGAACTTGCACCATCTGTAGCTGTTCCTCTATCAACTGTTACACCACCAGTAGCTACAGTGTAGCTGTCGTGGCTTCCACCATTAAGAGCTCCTGCAGTAGAGAATCCATAAAGAACAAGAAGTTCAGCCTGGCTCGCATTTACTCCAGTTACTCCAGTAGCGTTACTGTTGATACTAGCAGCACTGTCAGATGTAATTACGTCAGCACCATTTGAGGTTCCATCGTTATCATCTGAGTATGCTTTATCTTCAGTATCATCATTTTCTTCATCAAGTAACAGTATAGCCTGTGATACATCAAGACCAGCACCAGCATCCGTAGCAGTTAGACTAATAGTAGGTACTCTAGTCTGGTTCTCAGAAGCATGAGCTGGGCTATCAACTGTTACTGTAGGAATCGTAGCATCAACTTTAGCCGAAACTGTAGTTGATACGTTAGTTGAATCTTTAGTAGCAGCATCTATGTATTTAACATATACTGTTCCGCCATCTTTAACTGCTAATGTACTTGTAGCAGAAGTGACGCTTCTTCCAGCAGGAGTTGCACAATCATTAGCACAAGTTGCTGGAATATCATGCCCAAAAGATCCTACAGGGTATGTAGTCTGATCACCGGTTGCTGTTAAAACAATTCCTGTTCCATCAGCTACGCCCTGTATCATTCCTAGAGGCATTTCTGTATTTTGGTTATCGAACACTGTAAATAACTGTTCGAAAACTCCGGTATTTCTACCAGTTTCTTCAAGAACTATAGATATAGCATTACTTGAAGTCACAACACCACTCCATGCAGTTACAGAAGTAGTGTTCACCTGACTTGTGCTCCATGATAGAGACATCAAAACTACTGGATACTCTGCATTAGTTCCTTCAGAGTTGTCCACAGCCACAGGTGGGTTAACAACATTTAATTTGTTGTTGGCAGTAGATACTGTGATCTTCGCAGCTTGGTTATTGGTAACATTTCCTGCATTATTAACATCTACTGAAATAAATCCAGCAGTTGCAGTACTACAGTCTGGCAAATCATTAAATAGACCTGCTGCTGCTGCATCGTAAGATGTGTTATCAAGTTTCAAGTTGAAGTCACCATCACTACCTATATTCATTAATTTTGTAGTAGCAGTTGTAGCGGCTGCACCAAGGTTATTGTATGAACCATGTCCAATCCACTTACATGCAGTAGTTATATCCTCACCACCAACAGATCCGTTACCGGAGCTGTCAATAATAGGAATCATCTTTGAGTCACCTGTACCAGTTCCACCAATGGTGGCTGCTATAAGTGTAGAAGATGAACTGTGGTCAGCATGTAGGACCACAACTGTACTTTTAGTAATAGAAGCATTTAAGTCTGAGTCTACTACTGAAACAATTAACTGGTTAGAACCACTTTGTATAAGTCTTCCAGAAGAAGTGAATGTAACATACAAACTCTTTCCTGAACCAACATATGTTGGAGTAGTTCCGGCAGCTAATTTAGCTGGGCTCGCAGCAGTGCTTAGGTTCGACCAACCATTAGTAAGGTTGACTGTTCCTGTTGCAGCAGCCTGAGCCGTATCGGTTGAATTCTGGATCCCCAACAAACCAACAATAAGCAACATTCCTGCTGCTAGGGCTGTTAGAGTCTTCGCAGATACTAATGTTTTCACTGCGTGTATCCCCCTTTTATCCCGAATTCGAATGCTTGAAGGCATTCGAACCTTTGCTGCCTCGAATTCGGACAGCGGTACGGTCTTATTTTTTTTATACTTTTTCAATTTATTAATTTTGTAATTAATTAATTTTCAATGGTCTTAATATTTAGTTTTTAAGAAAAACTTATATGTAAGATTAGCACAACAAGATAAAACAGACCATAGTTTTATCTAGTTATATTTATACTAACTACCAAATTTTTTCATTCTAAACACACGATGTCAAGATGTTATTTGCAGTTTTTCTATTTAATTTGCCCATTTTTATAATTAAAATCAAATTTCAAATTAAAAATTTAACTTAATTGTATTTGGACTTGAATCAGAATATAAGTTAAAAAGGTTATAACTGTCAACGTCATTTCAAGTCTTTTTTTTGATAAAAGTGCATAAAAACAACAAAATCATCTACAAATTAATCAAAAAAACAATTATTGTTAATGAATTTTTGCTTAATACCCATTTTTCTTTTTCAAAAAATCAAACTTTAAAAATTCTTCGTTAGATTTTGTTTTCCCCATTTCTCTTAAAATTCTTTTAGCAAAATCTGAAGGGTCGGAAGTGGCGTCAGAATGAGAATTAGATAAAGCCATCATTCTTCTAAGTAAAGTAGACTGCTTTAAAGTATACTCATCCAAGAGTAGCTCTTCATGTCTAGTTCCACTCTTTGACATTTCTATAGAAGGGAAAACTCTTTGTTCAGCTAATCTTCTATCTAAATGTAATTCCATATTACCGGTACCCTTAAATTCTTCATAAATCAAATCATCTAATCTACTTCCAGTATCTACTAAACAACTAGCTATAATTGTAAGACTCCCGCTTTCTTCACAATTTCTTGCTGCACCAAAAAAATTCTTAGGAGGATATAGGGCTAATGGATCCATTCCTCCTGAAAGTGTTCTTCCACTACTAGGAATTTTTAAGTTATATGCCCTAGCTAATCTAGTTAAACTATCCAACAATATAACTACATCTTGTCCAGATTCAACTAAACGATATGCTCTATTAAGAGCTAATTCAGCCATTCTACAGTGATCTTCTACAGGTTCATCAAAAGTTGAGCTATATACTTCTCCCTTAACGGATCGCCTCATATCAGTTACCTCTTCAGGTCTTTCCCCAATAAGGGCTACTATCAATACTACATCAGGATAATTATCAGAAATACCGGAAGCAATTTCTTTGAGAAGAACTGTTTTCCCAGCTTTTGGAGGAGCAACTATTAATGCTCTTTGACCTTTACCTATAGGAGAAATAATATCAATTAATCGAGTAGAAAAAGGTTTAACATCGGTTTCTAAAACTAATTTTTCATTGGGATAAATAGAAGTGTATTTCTCAAATCTTCCTCTATTTTTAGAAGAGTCTGGCCCACCACCATTAACCATTTCTACTCTTATTAATCCATAATATTTTTCATTATCTTTAGGTGGCCTTACTTGGCCTGCCACAAAATCTCCCTTCCTCAAACTAAAACGTCTGATTTGTGTCTGAGAAACATAAATATCTTCTTTCTTATCTGAGCCTTCAGGGTTTCTTAAGAATCCAAATCCATCATGCAGAACATCTAATACCCCAGCACCTATTAAAACATCAGATTGTTCAGCTAAAACTGACATTAAGGAAATTAATAAATCTATTCTTCTAGAAAACTTTGTAGCATCTACTCCCGATTCAGTAGCCATTTTCATTAATTCTTCTGGAGACTTAGTAAATAAACTAGAAAATTGATTTTCTTCTTTCTCAACTAAATATTTTGAATCTTCTTTATTTCGAAAATTTACTGAATTTTCACCCTTATCTAACTTATCCAAGTTCAAAATACTAGGTTTTGAAACAGGTTTTTTCCTAGAAACAACTTTCCTAGTTCTAGTAGTTGGTTTTTTAGTAGGTTTATCAATTGTACCAGCCAAGCCAATACCTCCAAGAATATATCTTAAAATTGAATTTTTTAGATTTTAATTTCACTATAAAAATAATCCTCTGATCTAATTAACTCTATAAAGTTAATAATAGAAACTTCTACACTATGAGAATTATTATTGGAATTTGCCCTAAATCGGACAGTGTAGTCGAAAACATCCCTATCATACACTGATTACATGAATTACTGCAACATTAAATAAATACAATTTTTTGTAATAGTAAAAATTATACTAATTTATGCTGAGAACCTTCTCTGATAATTTTTTTAGCAACATTAACAAACTCTCTAAATAAAGGATGAGGATTATTAGGTCTAGAAAGAAACTCAGGATGAAATTGACTTCCTACCATAAATGGATGTCCTACTATCTCTGAAATTTCTACTAAGTTGTTATCTGGTGAAACTCCACTAGCCAATAATCCAGCTTTTTCCATAGATGACCTGTATTCATTGTTTACTTCATATCTATGTCTATGTCTTTCTTCAATAAGGGTTTTCTTATAAGCTTTCATCGCTACGGAACCTTTTTCTAACTTACATGGATATATGCCTAATCTCATAGTTCCACCTTTTTGAAAAATATCTTCTTGGCCAGGCAAAAAAGAAATTACTGGATCAGGAGTATCTGGATCAAATTCAATAGAATGAGCTAACTCCAAACCTAGTTTTGATCTAGTAAATTCCACAACCATTATTTGCATACCTAAACATAACCCTAAATAAGGAATCCCTCTAACTCTAGAATAATTAGCCGCTTTTATCATTCCTTCAATACCTCTAGGACCAAAGCCTCCAGGAATCACAATACCTGAAATTAATGATAATAACTTTTCTGGATCCTCTACTTCCAATCTTTCAGAAGATATCCATTCTATGTCTATGTTATATCCATTATCTATTCCAGCATGAATCAATGCTTCTTTAACCGAAAGATAAGAATCTGGTAGATCCGCATACTTGCCAACAACAGCAATCTTTACAGAATCTTTAGGTTTTCTAATCAGATCAACTATACTACTCCAATCTTTTAAATGACTTGGTCTGATATCAGTATTTTTCAAACCCAATTTATTAACTAATATATCTCCAATAGCTTGTTCTTCTAATACGAGAGGAACAGCATAAATCGTATCAAGAGTTTCAAGAGAAAAAACATTTTCTTCTGGAACATCACAATAAAGAGAAATCTTTTTCTTAACATCGGGTTCTACGGGGAAATCACTCCTACAAATTATAGCATCAGGCTGAATACCTGTTCCTCTTAAAGTATTCACGCTATGCTGGGTAGGCTTAGTTTTCAATTCTTTTGTAGCCCCCAAAAAAGGAAGTAAAGTCAAATGAAGACTAAACGTATTTTTAGCCCCTATATCATTTCTTATCTGTCTAATTGACTCAAGAAAAGGTTGCCCTTCTATATCACCAACAGTTCCACCAATTTCTAGGATTACTATGTCAAGATCTCCATTATTAGATATATGAGAAATTTTATTTTTTATAACATCAGTAACATGAGGAACGGTTTGGATAGTACCACCTAAGTATGTACCTTTCCTCTCTTCATTTATAACTTCACTATAAATTTGGCCAGCAGTGACATTAGAATTCTTCGTTAATTCTTCATCGATGAATCTTTCATAATGCCCTAAGTCTAAATCAGTCTCAGAACCATCACGAGTAACAAAAACTTCACCATGTTGATAAGGTGACATTGTGCCTGGATCAATATTTAAGTAGGGGTCTAATTTAAGAATAGTAACTGAAAATCCTCTGCTTTTTAAAATTCTTCCAATAGATGCTGAAACAATCCCTTTCCCAAGAGAACTAACTACTCCACCCGTCACAAAGATGTATTTACTCATACTATTTCAGTACTCTTAAATCAATTTTTAATTTCATTTATCGAATAAACAATAAATCAATTAAACAATTCTAGAAAGCATAATAAGTTTAGTCAAATAAATATATTTTTTAACTAATAAGTACTTTTACTAAAGTAAAAATTAATGTTAAATTTAATATTTAATAGAGGGTCCCATGGAACGATTATCAAAGAAAGAATTACAAAATCTTGCAAAACTATCTCATTTACAACTAGATGAAGATGAATCAGACAAATTAGCATTAGATTTATCAAAAGTTTTGAAATATTTTTCTTCTTTAAAAGATATAAATACAGACAACATCAAAATGACTGGACACCCTTTAAATATTATCAATAGGGAGAGAGAAGACAGAACCTCTAAATCAATGGATACCGAAGAGGTATTAAGAAATGCTCCTTCAAAATCAAAAAACTTCTTCAAAATTAAAAAAGTTTTAGATACATAATATTTCAATGTTAAGAGAGAAAGATGAAATTCTGGAAACCAATATCAATGATATTGTAAAGAAAATAAAAACTAGTCAAATAAATGCAACAGATTTAACCACATATTTTATTGAACGTATAGAAAGAATTGACTCAAAGATCAATAGTGTAATCACAATTGAAAAAGAACAATCTCTAAAGCGGGCTGAAGAGATAAATTCTATTATAAAAAACAACAAAGAACTTAGTAAATTCCCATTATTAGGGATTCCTATAATAATCAAAGATAATATCTCTACAAAAAATCTTCGTACTACAGCAGCATCAAAAATTTTATCCAATTATACCCCTACTTTTAATGCGACAGTAATAACAAATCTGATTAATGCAGGAGCAATAATCATTGGAAAAGCTAACATGGATGAATTTGCAATGGGTTCATCTAATGAGAATTCCGCTTTTGGTCCAGTAAAAAATCCCTGGGATTTTAAAAAAGTTCCTGGTGGAAGTAGCGGAGGCCCCGCAGCATCTGTAGCTTCTGGACTATGTATAGGATCCTTGGGATCTGACACAGGAGGAAGTATTAGGCAGCCAGCAGCACTTTGTGGCATTGTAGGACTAAAACCTACATATGGATTAGTAAGTAGGTTTGGCTTGATAGCATTTGGAAGTTCTCTAGATCAAATAGGACCAATGACTAAAAGTGTTGAAGATTGTGCCGAAATACTTGAAGTGATTGCAGGCTACGACAAAGCAGATTCTACTTCTTCTAAATCTGAGATTCCCAAATATACAAAAGAAATTAATAAAGGAATCAAGGGTATGAAAATAGGGATAATTGAAAATCTTTTGGGTGAAGGAATAGAAAAAGGAGTATCCTCTTCAGTAAATGAAAGTATTTCTATACTTAAAGATCTTGGAGCTACAGTATCAAAAACCACAATTCCTTTATTAGAGCAAGCTGTATCGATTTATTATTTAATTGCACCATCTGAAGCTTCATCAAATTTAGCAAGATATGACGGTTTTAAATATGGGTTTTCTAATAAATCATCAAAAAATATCTGGGAAACAATGGAGTTTACTAGGGGAGAGGGGTTTGGTGATGAAGTCAAAAGAAGGATATTAATTGGCACTTATGCCCTTTCATCAGGATATTACGATGCATATTACAAAAAAGCTCAACAAGTAAGAACACTTCTGACAGAATCTATAATTGATAAATTTAAAGAATATGATGCTCTTATTTCCCCTACATCTCCATGTGTAGCTTTTGACCTAAAATCAAAAGTAAATAACCCTTTAGCAATGTACCTAAATGATATATGTACAATACCAGCAAATATAGCTGGGGTTCCTGCTATTTCAATTCCTTGTAAATTTTCAGATAATCTTCCTGTAGGACTACAAATAATGGGGCCACATTTCTCAGAATCAAAAATAATGAATATTGGAAATTCAATACAAAAAATTTCTAACTGGCATAAAGAAAAACCAAGAATTTAAAATATGATTATGTATAAAAAAATTTTATTAATTAGCGCATTTATTATTATAAATATCTCGTGTAATAATAATGAAAATTCAATTCAAAATACGGGAGAAGAATTGTCTCCACCCGGATGGCCTGTTATTTTTCAAGGATTTGCAAGAATTAATGGAAATGATATTCCAGCAGGAATCCCAATATATGCAAAATTAGGTGATCACAGATCTTTGATTGCAGAAACACAATCTGGAACTTATATGAATGTAGTAATTGGAGCAAAAAAAGATTCTGATTATGGTAAATTCATCACGTTTCATATAGGGTCTCCTGATAAAAAATCTATACAAGCAAAAGAAAAATACAAAATGATAGAATCTGATAAACCTATACCAATTAATCTTGATTTAAATTTTCCCAAATTGCCATAATCAAAACTATTTTTATATAAACTAATTAGAGGAAAAGCAAAAATGTTATTTGAAGTTAATGGAAAATATCCACAAATAGATCCTCAAGCATATGTCCATGAAACCGCTATATTGTTAGGAGATGTGAAGATAGGAGAAGAATCCAGTGTATGGCCTGGAGCAGTAATTAGAGCTGATAATGGAAAAATAACTATAGGAGAAAGAACAAATATTCAGGATAATTCAGTAATTCATTCTGATGGAAATTCCAAAATAGGACATAACGTTACTATTGGACATGGAGTAATTTGTCATGCTTCAAAAATTTCTGACAATTGTCTTATAGGAAATGGGAGCATTCTAAATGAAGGAGTTGAAATAGGAGATTTTTGCTTAGTTGCAGCAGGATCTACAGTGTTAGATAATATGAAAATCCCTTCAAATTCATTAATTACTGGTACACCTGCTAGAATAAGAGGAAAATTAACGGAGAGACATGTTGAGTTGATAAAATTATCTTTCAACATCTACGTTGATAAAATAGAACAATATAAGAAAACTTAATCTAGAATTATATTATCAATTAATCTTATCCCTTTGAAAATTACCGCAACTATTAGAATAGATTTTTTGATGTTTTTTAAAGAATTTATAATTTTAAAAGTATCAGGATCTACAATTTCAACATACTGAATTTCCATATCATCCAGTTTTTCTAAGTTCTTTTGAAATTCTTGTTTAAGTCTAGAAGAATCATTTTCTCCTTCTTTCCATAAAGTACAAACTTTTAATAAAGATTGATATATATTTCCTGCATCAACAAATTCCTTTCTTGAAAAATAAGAATTTCTACTACTACAAGCAAGACCATTAGATTCCCTAATGGTTTCTACGGGCCTTACAATTACATCAAAATTTAGATCTTCCAACATCTTTTTAATTAAGAATAATTGTTGCGCATCTTTTTCTCCTAGATAAATTCTTTTTGGATTAACAATATTTATCAATTTTGCTACTACAGTTAACACACCTTCAAAGTGCCTATCACGAAATTCTCCTTCAAATACCCCTCCTTCCAAATTATTAATGAATGTTGAAAAACCTTTAGGATAGACTTGATCTTCGTCGGGCATAAAAACAAAATCAACTCCTGAATCTGAAAATATTGAAATATCTTTTTCAATATTTCTGGGATAATTGTGAAAATCTTCATCCGGACTAAATTGTTTAGGATTGAGAAATAGAGAAGCTACTAAAATTTCATTCTCTTTTCTCGCAGATTTTAATAAAGATAAATGTCCTTTATGCAAAGCTCCCATTGTAGGCACAAAACCTAACGACCCATCAATCAAAATTAATTTTGATTTTAATTCTTTAATTGTTTTTAATATTTCCAATTGATTCCTAATAAAAATTAAATTTCATATATTTTATTTAATCATTTAAATCTAAAAATTGTTTGATTATTAATGCATTTTAAAATTCAAAATTTTAAATTTGTAAGTATTTTATAATATTGATTAGCCAAGAAAGATTATCACACTTATTATTGAGATATGTTTACAAATCTATTTCATTATGTTTAATTCATACTAAAATAATTAATTATTAAAATGAAAAATAATTCAAGAAAACTAAAAAATGCTTATGGTTTTGATGATGTGTCTATAAGCCCAGGTGAGATAACTATTAATCCAGAATTAACAGACACATCTTTCGAAATTGGTGATATTTCTCTTAAAATACCTTTTTTAGCCTCAGCAATGGATGCAATATCATCACCAGAATTTATTAACCAACTTGATAAATTAGGTGGATTAGCTGTTTTAAACTTGGATGGAATTTATTGTAGATATGAAAACACTGAAGAAATTTTTCAATATATTTCTAAAGAGAAAGAAGAAAAAGTCACAGAATTAATGCAAAAAATTTATTCTGAACCCATAAAAAAATCTTTAATAGAAAAAAGAATTTTACAAATAAAAAACACTGGATCTAAATGTGCAGTTTCTATAATTCCAGCAAACACAAAAAAAACTCTAGGAATTATTAAAGATGCAGGAGCAGATATATTGATAATTCAAAGTACTGTAACTACAGCAAAACACCGCTCCAACAGTCCTGTAGGATTAATATTTTCTGAAATTAAGAAGAATTTAAAAATGCCTGTTTTAGTAGGAAACACTGTAAGCTATAGTGTGACAAAAGACTTAATGAAAGAAAACATAGATGGCATTTTAGTAGGTGTAGGGCCAGGTGCCGCCTGTACCAGTAGAGAAGTTCTTGGAATAGGAGTACCTCAAGTAACTGCAACATTAGATTGTTCATTAGCAAGAGACGATTATTTTAATGAAACAGGAAGATATGTTCCAATTATTACCGATGGAGGAATCAGAACAGGAGGTGATGTCTGTAAATCTATCGCTTCAGGAGCAGACGCAGTAATGATAGGAACCCCATTTGCTCAAACTCTTGAAGCTCCCGGATTAGGTTACAACTGGGGAATGGCTACACCTCACGATTCTCTTCCTAGAGGAACTAGAATAAATGTTGGAACAAAAACGAAATTAAAAACTCTTTTATTTGGTCCTTCTTCATCAACAGATGGAACATTAAATTTAGTAGGAGCTCTAAAAATATCGATGGGGATGCTTGGGGCAAAAAACATAAAACAAATGCACAAGTCTGAACTTGTTCTTGCTCCTTCAATCAAAACAGAAGGCAAGATATTCCAACAAAGATAAGGTTAATATGTATCAAGCACCTAGAGGGACATCAGATATTCTGCCAGAACAACAAGGTATCTGGAATTTTATTAATAACATAGCTAAAAATTCTTCTGAAATTTTTGGTTTTAAAGAAATATCAACACCTACTTTTGAAGAAACTGAACTATTTCAAAGAGGAGTAGGATCCGATTCAGACATAGTTCAAAAAGAAATGTATTCATTTACTGATTCTAGTGAAAAAAGTTTTACTCTCAAACCAGAAGGAACTGCTGCTACTTGTAGAGCATTCATAGAAAATGGAATGAATAATCTCCCTAAACCTATAAGATTATTCTACATAAGTTCAATGTATAGACACGAAAGGCCTCAATCAGGACGTTTAAGACAACATCACCAATTTGGAGCTGAAGTTTTTGGAGATGAATCTCCTGAAATTGATTCAGAATTAATAGAATTAGCCCTACATTACCTTAATTCTTTAGGATTAAAAAACCTTAAAATTAAAATTAATAGCATAGGAGATTTAACTACAAGATCAAAATTTTCAGAAGATTTAAAACTTTTTTTTGGCCCCTATAAATCTCAAATGAATTCTGTAGATAAAAAACGACTAGAAACAAATCCAATAAGATTATTAGATTCTAAGGATAACAACTTAGAAAATTTAAAAGAAAATTCTCCTAAATCAATAGATTATTTAGATGAAGAAAGTAAATTACACTGGAATTCAGTACTAAATAATGTTCATAATTTGACAAAAACTTATACTAAATTTGATATAGAAATAGATCATAAACTAGTGAGAGGACTTGATTATTATAATAGAACCGTTTTTGAAATACATCCCAACGAGGAAAAATCTCAAAGCAGTATATTATCTGGAGGAAGATATGATGATCTAATGAACTTATTAGGAGGACCAGATGTACCTGGTGTAGGCTTTGGCAGTGGTATAGAAAGAATAATTCTTAATCTAGAAAATCAACAATTTCTTCTTCCAGATAATTATATAAATAAAGGTCCTAAATTAACGATGATAAGCTTAGGAAATCAAGATCTTACTAATACTTGTATAGAAATAGCGACTTTCTTAAGAAATAACAATATTTCTGTAATATTAGCTCCAAAGAACAGGAGCATTAAAGGTCAAATGAGATATGCTAATTCATGTAACTCAGAAAATGTTTTAATAATCGGTGAAAAAGAATTAGAAAAGAGTTCCGCTTTAATAAAAAACTTAAAAGATTCATCAGAAAAACCTGTAGATTTGTCTCCAAAAAATATTTTAAAAATATTAAAAAAAATCTAAATTTCTCCACTGAAAAATCTATTTATGAATGAAAAAACTATTGAAAAACTAAAAAATATTAAAACTCGTTTTTTGGAAATAGAAGATTTGATGGGAGATCCTCAAAATGCTTCAAATCCAGAAACCATCACTAAATTAGCCAAAGAACATAATCAATTAAAAAATATCGTCTCATTGTTTGATCAATACAATCATTTTGCGAAAGAACTTATAAACTCAAAAAAAATAGAAGATACAGATTCAGATCCTGATATCATCGAACTTGCAAAAATAGAACAAAAAGAAATTTCCGAAAAAATTCACCTAATTTCAAAAAAGTTAGAAAAAGAACTTATACCTAAAGATATCAGAGATGAAGCAGATGCTATAGTAGAAATTAGAGCTGGAACAGGTGGAGATGAAGCAGGTCTTTTTGCTGCAGATATATACAGAATGTACCAAAGATTTTCAGAATTAAATCATTGGAAAACTCAAATTGTAAATATAAACGATACAGGTCTTGGTGGTTTAAAAGAAGTTACTTTCGAAATTAAAGGTAAGGGAGTATTTAGTAGATTAAAACATGAAGCAGGAACACACAGAGTACAAAGAGTACCTTCAACAGAATCTCAAGGCAGAATACATACTTCTGCAATTACAGTGGCTATACTACCAAAATCAGAAGATATAGATATAGAAATAAATGTTGAAGATATAAGGACTGATATATTTCATTCTGGTGGAGCTGGAGGTCAAAATGTTAATAAGGTGGCTACAGCAGTCCGATTAACACATAATCCAACTGGAATCATAGTTACTTGCCAAAGAGAAAGATCTCAAAGTCAGAACCGCTTGATAGCTATGGATTTATTAAAAGCTAAATTATGGGATATAGAATATAAAAAACAACAAGAACAATTAGAGAAAGATAGAAGAGTACAAGTTGGTACAGGAGACAGATCAGAAAAAATTAGAACTTATAATTTTCCACAAGGAAGAGTGACTGATCATAGAATTAACTTCACTTCTCATAATTTATCCTCAATTTTAGATGGCAACCTAGACGAAATTATTAATCCTCTTATTCAAGAATTTCAAGCTAGAAAATTAAGTAACTCTTAACATTTATGCCAACTATTGGAGAAATTCTCAAAGAAATAAAAGAGGAATTATCTCAGAAAGATATCTCTGAATTTCAAGTTGAAGCTGAAATAATCATTGAAAATGTTCTTAATATTTCCACAGAAAAATTATATTCAAATTTGAATCATGAATGTTCTAAAATAGAATATGAAAAAGTTAAGAAAATATTAGAAAAAAGAAAAAAAAGAATACCTCTTCCTTATATTACAAGAGAATGTTATTTTTATGGTAAAAAGTTCCATATTTCTCCTGGAATTTTAATTCCTAGACCCGAAACAGAGTTATTAGTAGATAGATGTTTATATAATATTTCAAAATCTTGTAACAATAACTTATCTATTTTAGACATAGGTACTGGAAGCGGAATAATAGCTATAACTCTAAAATTAATATATCCTCACATCACTGTAAGCGCCCTAGATATTTCCAAGAAAGCAATTAGTCTAACTAAAAAAAATATTAAATTACATAATTTAGATAGAAAAATAAATCTTTTCAATCAAGATTTTCGTGATCATTTAAATATAAAATATAATTTTATTGTAGCCAATCTTCCATATATACCTAAAAAAAGATTCCCTAGTTTACCAGCTGAACTAAAATTCGAACCTAGATTGGCGCTTGATGGAGGTGAAAAAGGAATAGAAATAATCGCAAACTTAATAGAAATTCTTCCAGATATTGTTAAAGACAACAATAGTAAGGTAATTTTAGAAATTGATAGCACTCAATTAAAATATATAGAAAACCTCATTAATATATATTTAAAATCAGCAAAGATTTATTCTTTAAAAGATCTCTCCGGAAAAGACAGGGTAATCGAAATATCGAATATCACATAAAAAAAACTATCTTTTAGTATATTGAGGAGCCTTCCTTGCTCTCTTAAGGCCATATTTCTTACTTTCTTTAACTCTTGAATCTCGAGTCAATAAACCAGCAGATTTTAGAGCTTTTCTTAGGTTAGGATCTAAATTGATAATAGCTCTAGCAATACCTAAAGATATAGCGCCAGCTTGACCAGATAGTCCTCCTCCATGACTTTTAATATTCACAGTCAAAGAACCTTCCATATCAGTAACTACAAGTGGTCTTATTGCATGTTGCTTCCATGAATCTACAGTAATAAAATCTTCTAAAGATTTTCCATTAACAGTTATAGATCCAGGAGTATTAAATACTCTTACTCTAGCAATAGCACTTTTTCTCCTTCCAGTTCCGTAATAATATTTTTCTTGTGTCACTTCAGCACCTTTTTACAAATATATATTTTATTCTGAATTTTTATCTTTTTGTGTTTTTTTCTTAGATTTTCTAGAAATATTATTTTGATCTTTTAATTTCTGAGTAG
The DNA here is from genome assembly GCA_002721615.1 of Chloroflexota bacterium. Classification (GTDB taxonomy): domain Bacteria; phylum Chloroflexota; class Dehalococcoidia; order Lucifugimonadales; family Lucifugimonadaceae. Next base: position 77,146 of record PBKW01000009.1, on the reverse strand, counting down.
AATTCAAATTTCCAACATTTTGATCATAAATGATATTCAAACCTTTATTAGATGCAATAATTTGAGATTCATGAGGATGATCATTTCCTCCATAAACTTTAAGTCTTGATAAAATTTTATTTCCCTGTTTATTCTTAGGTAACATCCCTTTTACTGCATTTTTGATAATAAATTGTTGATCTTTTTCTTTCATAACTTTAAAAGAAATCTCACTCATTCCACCTGGATATCCACTATGTCTCCAATATTTTTTTGTTTCAGATTTATTTCCCGTTAAACGAATACCTTGGGAATTTATAACTACAACAAAGTCTCCAGATAATAAATTCCTAGAATAAGTTGGTTTATCTTTTCCTATTAACAATCTTGCAATTTCAGATGCAAGTCGACCTAAAATTTTTCCATCAGCATCAATTAAATGCCACTTAGAAGTAACATCTTTCCCTTTAAGATTTATTCTATTTAGATGAATTGACATATTCTACCTCGGTGATTTGGTTATTATAATCAGTATCAAACAAACCATCAGCATATAAAATTTTACTCAAATATAGTCCATTAGGAGGAGCTATTAATGATAATGTTTTTCTTTCGTTTGAAAAAAGCATATCTTGTATCTTAGTAAGAGCATATTCTCCCTGACTAATTTTTATCATTAAAGCAACCATCCTTCTTAATTGTTGATGAATAAAGGAGTTTCCTAGAACTCTTATTTCTATCAATCTTTCCTTTTTTACACAAGTAATATTTAGTATCCTTCTAACTGAAGATTTTACATTATTAAAAGAACTTCCGGAAAAAGATTTAAAATCATACACTCCTTCAAACAATGATGATGCTTTCTTGAGAAGTGAAAAATCTATATTGGAACCATAATTAGATAAAAATCTTGATTCAAAAGGAGATAGATATTCTTTTAAAGATATTTTATAAATATACTCTCTAGCTAGAGCATCTCTTCGTGGATCAAAAGATTTATTAACCTTCTTAATTTCTCTTAATCTAATATCTAATGGTAAATTATCATTAATAACCTTTGGGAATTTTTGAATTGGAATATCGTTATCAATATTAATTAAAACTATTTGTCCTAAAGAATGCACTCCTGAATCAGTTCTACTAGCGAATTTCACTCTATTATAAATATTAAAAGTTTTATGAAGAGCTAATTCTAATTCTCCTTGAACTGTTCGAGAATTTTTCTGAAATTGTGAACCTGAAAAATTTGTACCATCATATTCTAAAACAGCTGCAACAAACATAATGAGTTAATCTCCTAGAGTATCCACAAGGCTTATTTCTGCCATAGGAGCTGTATCACCTTTCCGTAAACCTAATTTAGTTATCCTAGTAAAACCACTTGTACGATCTTTTAAGTTTACACTTATTTCTCCAAAAACTTTCTCTTGAACTTGAGGATCAATAATAAATCGAGACACAATTCTTTTATCTTGATATGTTCCTTTTTTGCCTAAAGTAATAATTTGCTCAACTATAGGTTGAATAGCTTTTGCTTTTGCATGGGTAGTTTTAATAGAACCATATTTAAGAAAATCTGTTACAAGATTTTTATATAGTGCTTTTCTTGAAGAAGATTTTCTTCCTAATTTAAAACCTGAAACTCTATGCCTCATTTTTTCCTCCAATCATATCAGCCTTCATCTTCTGATTTATTTACTGAACCTTCAGGAGTAACCCCATGACTTTCAAGCTTTTCAAATAACTCTGTGACTGACCTTTGACCAAAATTTCTTATTTTCAATAACTCTGCTCTTGGTACAGCTATCACGTCTCCAACTCTATTTAAATTAGCCCTTTTTAGACAATTTAAAGTTCTAGCTGACAAGTCTAAATTCTCTACTAAAGTATTATAAATTTCAGGTGTTACTCCAGTTGAAATAGCAGTAGGTTCTTCTTCAGTTCTATCTTTAGCTTCTTTAATTTGAAAGAATCTATTCATAAGTAAATCTGATGATTTTTTTACCGCATTTAGAGGGTCGATCGTACCATCTGTCCAAACTTCAATAGTTAATTTTTCAAGATCAGATCTTTTTCCAACTCTAGTGCTTTCTACATCAACATTAACTTTCTTAATAGGGGTGAATATTGCATCTACAGGTAAAACACCTATAGGTAATCCTTCTTGAGCTTCCTTGTCTGCAGGAATATAACCTGTTCCAGTCTCCACATTTAATTCTACTTCTAATATCGAATCTTGAGAATCTAAAGAAGCTAAATGTACATCTCCATTAACAATTTCAAAATCAGCACTAGACATAATATCAGCTCCAGTGACTTCACCAACACCATTAGCCTCAAGTCTAAGCCTACCTGACCGATCAGTCAAAGCTTTCACTCTAACATTTTTTAAATTTAATAATAATTCCAATACTTCTTCTTTAATGCCATCCAATGAAGAATATTCATGTTCAACTCCACCTATACGAGCCCATGTAATTGCTGCACCTGGAAGAGAATTTAACAATGTTCTTCGTAAAGGATTACCTAAAGTATCTCCCCAACCTTTTGACAATGGTTCAAGAACAAACTTTCCATACTTTTCATTTTCTTCAATTATTTTAAAAGAAATTTTGAGTTCTTCTTTTTCTTCTTCTGTAGCATCTTCTACAGTATTTAATCCATAAAGTTTTTCTATTTCTTCTTGCATTATTGCATCTATCTCCTTGAATAATATTCAACTATAAGCCTAGTATTAATTCCTATATCTATTCCTGTAACTTCTGGCATCTTTAAAACAACACCAGAAATATCACTATTATCACACTGAAGCCAATCAGGGACTGTACGTGAACCAATTGTTTGAGTTACTGTATCAAAGAAAGTTTTCTTCTTTGAAGTTTCCTTAAAAGATATTTTATCTCCCGGTTTGATTTGATAACTAGGAATATTAACTTTCTTTTGATTAACAGTGATATGTCCATGATTAATCCATTGCCTGATTTGTTGTCTTGATTCTCCAAAACCTAATCGATAAGCAACATTGTCCAATCTACTTTCTAAAATTTTTATTAAATTATCACCTGTAATTCCTTCTGATCTTCCAGCTAAATTCATGTATCTACGGAACTGTCGTTCTTGAACACCATAAGTAACTCTAGCCTTTTGTTTTTCTTTAAGTTGAGTTCCATGATCAGAAAGCCTTCTAGTAAATGTATTTCTATTTCCTCTTCTCTTTTCAAATGCACATTTACCTGGAGGCTTAGAACACATTTTCATTCCAAATTTTCTACATGATTTACATTTTGGTGATATATCTCTTGACATTTAGATCCTTATATATTTTGATTAAACTCTTCTTTTCTTTGGAGGCCTACAACCATTGTGTGGTATAGGAGTAACATCTTTAATACTAACTACATGCATTCCATTTGCTTGCAAAGCCCTTATAGCTGCTTCTCTACCTGCACCTGGACCTTTAACAATAATATTTATAGATTTAACACCAAATCCTTCTGCTTTTTTAACAACAGCTTCAGCAGTTCTCTGAGCTGCAAAAGCACTAGATTTTCTAGATCCAGAAAACCCAACTGCTCCAGCACTAGAAGTAGCAAGTACACTTCCACCTGGATCAGTTAAAGTCACAATAGTATTATTGAAAGTAGCATAAATATAAGCTTTACATCTAGGAATAAATCTTCTTTCTTTTTTCCTATCTCTAGGTTTTCTAGCCATAACTATATTTCTCCATATTAATGTTTGGGTGTTTGTTTATTACCAGCTACAGCAGTTTTTCTGCCTCTTTTAGTTCTAGCATTTGTTTTAGTTCTCTGACCATTTGCAGGAAGCCCTTTCCTGTGCCTCGAACCTTTATAACTTTTAATATCAACTAATCTTCTAATATTATCTCTAATTTCTCTTTTTAGATCACCTTCAAGATTAAGGTTCAATCCATCAATAGCAGATCTGATCCTTGCCATATCTTCTTCAGCTAATTCATGCACTCTAGGGTTATCAATTATTCCAGCATTATTAAGAATATTTTTGGATATCGTAGGACCTATACCTTGGATTTTAGTCAAAGCATTTTCAATTCTTTTATTATCGGGAATATTTACACCTAATACTATTGCCATATTTATCCTTGTTTCTGTTTACACTTTGGGTTTTTACAAATCACCATAAGAGAACCTCTTCTCTTAATAATTTTACAATTATTACATCTTTTTTTTATTGAAGCTTTTACTTTCACTTAATCACCTTAATATTCTAAGATTTTTATTTAAATCTATAAGTAATTCTACCTCTAGTTAAATCATATGGCGACAACTCTACCAAAACACGATCACCAGGAATTACCCTAATAAAATGCATTCTTATTTTTCCAGAAACATGAGCCAAAACCTTATGTCCGTTTGCCAACTCTATCCTAAAATTTGCATTTGGCAAAGCTTCAGTCACTTTTCCTTCTACTTCTATGGCTTCTTTTTTAGCCATTTTTTTCTCCATTTTCAGTTAAAATTATTGGTCCTTCTTCTGTAATTGCAACTGTATGTTCAAAATGAGCAGATTGAGAACCATCAGCTGTCTTAACAGTCCAGCCATCGTCACATAAAACTGTTTTTTCTCCGCCTATATTAATCATAGGCTCTATCGCAATTACCATTCCATTATTTAATTTTAGCCCAGTTTCTTTTTCTCCATAATTAGGTATTTGGGGACCTTCATGTAAATTCCTACCGATTCCATGTCCTACATATTCTCTTACTAAACCATATTTCTTGGGTATAATATAAGACTCTATTGCATTTCCTATATCCCCAATTCTATTATCCTCTTTACACAATTCAATAGCTTTATAAAGAGATTTTCGAGTATCAAAAATCAAATTATCAAGTTTCTCAGTGATTTTTCCAACTGGAACTGTCACTGCATGATCACTATAGTATCCATTCACAATTACTCCACCATCAATACTAACTATATCTCCTTCAAATAATTTTCTGTCACTAGGAATACCATGAACAATTTCATCATTCACAGAAATACAAAAACAAGCAGGAAAACCTAAATATCCTAAGAATGCAGGTTTAGCTCCCGAAGCACTTATCTCTTTTAAAGCTATATCATCCAATTCCTTAGTGGTTATTCCTGGATCAACTTTTGATACTACTGTTTGCATAACATCTGCAACTATAGCACCAGCTTCTTTCATAAAAGCTAATTCTTTATTTGATTTCAAAGAGATTGAATTACTCACTTTCATTCCAATATTTTCAATTTTAGTTTTCGTGCGATGCAAAATTATATATATTCCTTTAGATAAAATCCATAAAAATTCATGCCACAACTTTTAATAAGTTGTTAAAAACGTTTTCCTCAGTTCCATTTCCATCAATTTTTTCAATTAATCCTTCTTTCTGATAAAAAGAAATTAATGGTTGAGTTAATTCGCCATATGTTCTCAATCTATTCAAAATCACTTCAGGATCATCATCCTTTCTTCCTCTCTGAGAGAGCCTAGAGGTAATATTTGATTCTTCTACATCTAAAAACAACACTTTATCAATTTTTTTACTTATTTCTTCAAGAGAAAGTCTTAAAGATTTAGCTTGATCTATAGTACGAGGAAACCCATCTAACACAATACCAGAATTTTGATTTTCTAAGATATTAGAAATCATATTTATAATAATACTATCTGGAACTAAATCTCCTTTTCTCATAAATTCGTTAGCCAATAATCCTAATTCAGTTTTATTTTTCACTTCATTACGCAACAAATCACCTGTTGACAAATGTCTCCATTCAAAATAATCAGATAATTTCTTGGCTTGGGTGCCTTTCCCCGCTCCTGGAGGTCCTAAAAAAACTACAATCACAACATACCTACATATAATTAATCCAAAAAGCCTTCATAATTTCGCATGAGAAGCTGTGATTCTAATTGACGTAAAGTATCTAAAGCTACACCTACCATGATCAACAAACTAGTACTACTCATAATACTAGCAGCAGCTCCAAGATTAGTAATTAACCCTGCTAAATATGGCATTACAGCAACAAATGCAAGAAATATAGCACCAGCCCAAGTAATCCTTACCATAACTTTCATAAGATATTCATGAGTTGGATTACCAGGTCTAATTCCTGGAACAAAACCTCCATTTTTCTGCAAATTATCAGCAATATTTTGTTGATTAAACATTACTAATGCATAGAAAAAAGTGAATGCCATTACCATAATAAAAACCAATACCCAATAACCTGTACTTGCAGGTCCCAAAAAATTTGCTAAAGTCTCTGCAATTCTAGAACCAATAGAATCACTAGAAGGATCAACAAAATAACTAGCAACAGTAGCAGGAAGAATTAATAATGAAAAAGCAAAAATCAAAGGAATCATTCCAGCAGAATTTACTCTTAAAGGAATAAAAGATGCTCCCGATTGCCTATACATCTTTCCTCCTCTAAAAATACTTTTTCCATATTGAACAGGAATTCTTCTCTGAGCTTCAGTAAAGACAACAATTAAATATACTATTACTAATCCAATTATCACTAAAAGAATTAATTGAAATGTTTGATTCCTAAGTAACAATCCTTGACCTAAAAGCTGAGGAATAGCAGAAACAATTCCAGCGAATATTATTAAGGAAACACCATTTCCAATACCTTTTTCAGTTACAAGTTCTCCCATCCAAACAAGTATTGCTGTTCCTGCTGTCATAGCTAGTAATATTGATAATGTACTAATAGCATTTCCTCCAGAAAATCCTATTCCGGAAATTACAGGAACACCACCAAAAGAATTCTGCAAAACCGTTAATTGTCCCCATCCCTGAACAAAAGCAATAGGAATCATCAAATAATGAGTAAATTGATTGATTTTAGCTCGACCAGATTCTCCATCCTGAGACATTTCTTTTAAAGTAGGAATCACAGGGGTAAGAATCTGCATAATAATCGATGAAGTAATATAAGGGTAAACACCTAAGGCAGCTATACTTAAATTTCTTAATGCGCCTCCTGAAAAAAGATCTAAGAATCCTAGAAGAGGATTACTTTGAAAAGCAGATGCCAAAGCATCTCTATTAACACCAGGTACCGGAACATGAGCAAAAAATCTGAAAATAACTAATATACCCAATGTGAATAAAATTCTAAATCTAAGATCAGGAACTCTAAATGCATCAATCATTGCTTGCAATAAAGCAGGCTTATTAGATGTATTTTTTTTTCCTTGATAAGATGAAGAACTATTCATCAATTACTCCATCTTTAGATTCAATTTTCTCTATTGAGCCACCTGCTTTCTCTATTTTTTCTTTTGCATTTTTACTGAATCCATGTGCTGAAACAACAAGCGACTTAGTCAAATCTCCCTTACCAAGAATCTTCACCAAAGAATTTTTCTTAGAAATTATATTTTTCTCATATAATATTTCAGGGTTCACTTTATCTCCAGATTCAAATAAAATTTCCAATTTATCCAAATTGATTGGAAGATACGATTTACGAAACCTGTTATAAAAACCTCTCATGAAAGGTAATTTCTTTACTAGAGGCAACTGTCCCCCTTCAAAGAATAATGGAAGGGATCCTCCTGATCTAGCCTTTTGACCTTTTAATCCTCTTCCTGAATAAGAGCCTTTATTACTCCCATCTCCTCTACCTTTTCTTTTTCTATTAGATTTTGCGCCTACGGGTGGCTTCAATTTATGTAATTCAACCATATTGAACACCTATTTTATATTTTCTATCTTCAATAAATGAGAAACTTTTGAAATCATACCTAATACAACTTTCGAATCTTCTTTAACAACAGAATCTCCTATTTTTCCTAGACCCAATGCCCTTAAAGTATCTCTTTGTTTCTTATTAGATCCTATATAACTTTTTACTTGTTCAATCATAATATTACTCATCATTTACCTTCTCTTCAGAATTACTTTTTCTAATAGATATATGATGATCTGGATCTTTTAAACTAACTAATGCTTTTACAGTAGCCTTAACAGTATTCACAGGATTATTAGAACCAAAATTTTTAGATAATACATCTTGAACACCTACTGCTTCCATAACCGCTCTTATTCCTCCACCTGCTATAACTCCCGTTCCTGGAGAAGCAGGTTTCAACATTATTTTTGCAGCTCCATATTTTGCATTCACTTGATAAGGTAAAGTAGTTCCTTTCATTTGTACCTTTACCATGTTTTTTCTAGCGTTAGTAGATGCTTTTCTAACAGCATCTGGAACAGCAGCACCTTTTCCCGAAGCCACTCCCACTTTTCCTTTTCTATCACCAGCAACTACCATAGCTGAAAACCTAAGATTTCTTCCTCCTTTAACTACTTTTGTTACCCTTCTTACTTGAACTACTTTCTCTACAATCCCATCATTATCCTTAGGGTTATTACGAGAATTTCTAGAATTATTTCGTCCACTTGAATTTGTTGTCATTAGAAACTTATTCCTCCTTTTCTAACACCCTCTGCTAAAGCTTTTATACGACCATGAAATTTATAACCACCACGATCAAATACCAATTTATCTATTCCTGATTTATTACATTTCTCAGCTAAATTCACGCCTACCTGATAAGCTTCGAAACATTTTCCATTATAATCAAGACTATCGTCTTGTTTTTCTTTGGAATTAATTTCTAAACTTGATGAAGACAGTAAGGTCTTATTTTCATCATCATTAATAACCTGAGCATAAATCTTTCTATTACTTCTGTATACAGCTAACCTTGGAGCAATAGAAGTACCTGAAAGCTTTTTACGAAGCCTCAAATGCCTAACTACTCTTTTGTTGTTTGAATATTTCTTACTACTCATAATATTAAGCTGTTGTTACTGCAGCTTTACCTGCTTTTCTAGTTATTGTTTCTCCTTGATATTTCACACCTTTACCAGTGTAAGGGTTAGGTTTCCTTAGTTTCTTAATATCAGATGCTTGTTGACCTACTAATTGTCTATCAATTCCTTTAACTATAGCCAAATTTTGACCTTCTACATCTAATTTATTTGTACCTAATGGCTCCACATTTATAGGATGACTATAACCTAAATTAAAAACTAAATTGTCTCCCTTTTTTTCGATTCTATAACCAGTCCCAACTACTTCTAACTTAATCTCAAAACCAGATGTTACTCCCTCTATAATATTTGATATCAAGGATCTATATAATCCATGCATAGACCTAGATTCAGGTTGATCATTTTTCCTTTTACAAATAATATTGTCAGATTCTACTGTCACATTAATAATATCCTTAAATTCTAAACTCAGTTCCCCTAGCGGACCTTTTGCTTTGATATTATTACCTTGAATGTCCACTTGAACACCAGAAGGAATTAATATCGGTTTATTTCCTATTCTAGACATACATATTCTCCTTAATTACCATAAGTAACAAATAAGTTCTCCACCTAATCCTTTTTTGAAAGCTTCTTTACCTGTCATTATTCCCCTAGAAGTAGAAACTAAAGAAACAGCCATTCCACCTAAATAGATAGGTATCTCTCCTTTTTTCACATAATTTCTTAACCCAGGTCTACTAACTCTCTTCAAACCTAAAATCATAGGTTGTTCATCTTTACCATATTTCAGATTAATTTTTGTGACACCTTTATTATCTACCTCATTTTGTTCATAACCATTTATAAATCCTTCATCAAGAAAAATTTTTAAAATATTCGTCTTTATTTTAGATGAAGGTACTTGCACAAACATTTTTTTTGCGTGATGACCATTTCTTATTATTGTTAACATATCTGATATTGGATCCGTCATATCAACTTCCTATAAACTCGCTTTTCTTATTCCAGGAAATTCTCCTAAAAGTGCCTTATCTCTAAAAACTATTCTAGATAATCCTACAAACCTTATATAACCTCTAGGCCTGCCAGTAATTGAACATCTATTAGTAAGTCTATTAGGATTAGAATTTCTAGGTAACTTACCCAAAGCCCTTCTAGCTTCTCTTCTTTTTTGTAATGGCAAAGAAGTATCATTCCATTGATTTAACAATTCATCTCTATGAGAATTATATTTTTCAATAGTCCTTATTATTCTTTTTTCTCTTTCAACTTTAGATTTTCTCGCCATTTATTCCTCCTAACTCAATTGTTTGTCCTAAAAAAAGGCATACCTAAAAGTTCAAGTAATCTTCTAGCTTCTTCATCATTGATAGAAGTGGTACCTATAGTTACTTGGAAACCACGAATTTTATCTATCTGATTATACTCAATTTCTGGAAATATTACTTGTTCTGAAATACCAAGAGTATAATTTCCTCTTCCATCAAATGAGTTCTTACTAACTCCTCTAAAATCTCTAACTCTAGGAAGTGCGATGTTCAATAGTCTATCTACAAAATCCCACATCCTATTTTTCCTTAAAGTAACTTTCATCCCAACTCTCATTCCTTCTCTTAAGTTAAAATTAGCAATTGATTTTTTAGATTTAGTCACTACAGGTTTCTGTCCACTAATCAATTGAAGATCTTTAGTAGCTGAATCTATAGCATTTTTATCTGTAATTGCTTCTCCCAAACCTATATTCAATGTTACTTGAGATAAAGTAGGAACCTGCATTGTGTTCTTGTAACCAAATTCTTTATACAAAACAGGGGAAACATCATTATCATAAAATTGTTCTAATCTCCCTTTCACTCTAAGAGAAATAATAGATTTATCTTTTTCAGAAGTTTTGACTTTAGTTTCTACTTTTTTAGCACTAGATACTTTTTTAGCACTAGATACTTTTTTAGTAGTACTAGAAGTTGAGGTTTTACTTCCTGATCCTTTTTCTTTATTAACTTTAAGTTTTTTATTATCTTCAGCCATAACTTTATGATTTTGTATTTTTTACTACTCTAACTTTATTACCATCATCTAAATACGAAAAACTTATTTTTCCTGCTTTATCAGAATCAGGATCTACAAAAATTAAATTAGAAATATCTATAGGAGCTTCTTGTTGAACTAACCCTGTTTGTCTTGCAGTTCCCCCACTCTTCACATGTCTAGTGATCATATTCACTCCTTCAACAATTGCTTTATTTTTAGATTTTATTACTCTGATCACCTGACCTTTTTTACCTTTATCCTTGCCAGTTCTTACGATAACAGTATCATTTTTTTTAATCTTGATTTTCAATTTAAATTACCTCCGGCGCAAGTGATACAATTCGCATAAATTCTTTGTCTCTTAATTCTCTTGCAACTGGACCAAATATTCTTGTTCCTCTAGGATTATTATCTTCACCTAATATCACCACTGCATTATCATCGAATCTAATATAAGATCCATCTTTCCTTCTTACTTCTTTCTTGGTTCTTACAATTACAGCTTTAACTACTTCATGCATTTTCACATTTCCACCTGGCACTGCATCTTTAACTGCTGCAGTTATCACGTCTCCTACAGAGGCATATTTACGATAACTACCTCCAACTAAATGAATGCACATTATTTCTTTAGCTCCAGAATTATCAGTTACTATAAGCCTACTTTGGGGTTGAATCATTTTTACTCCACATCCAAACTTTCAGTTGTTTCATCAATTTCAGTAATCCCTGAAGAAATTGTTTTAATAAATCTCCATCTTTTAGTGTAAGAAACTGGTTTACATTCTTCTATAAGTACTGTGTCTCCAACTTTACCTTGACTATTAGGATCATGAACGACATATTTTGATCTTTTCTTAATCATTTTCCCTTTTATATGAGTAGAGGATAATCTATTAACACTAACTATTAGAGATTTCTCATTATTATTTTTAATTACTTTTCCTGTTATCTGGTTTCTCAATTTTCTTCCTCTTGCAATTGGTCAGTGTTTAATTTCAAAAGTTCTCTTTCTTTTTTCACAGTAAGAATTTTAGAAATATCTTTTTTAATTTTTTTAATTTGGCTAGAATCTGAAAGTTGCATTGAAGCTTTACTAAATCTTAAATTAAAATATTTTTTTCTAGATTCTTCTAATTGATTCAACAAATCTTCTGCACTTAATTCTCTTATTTCTGATATTTTCATATTTAATCCTATAAATTCGTCTAATTAAAATTGCTCACTTCTAGAAACTACTTTAGTGTTTAATGAAAATTTATGAGATGCCAATCTTAAAGCTTCACGTGCTATGTCTTCTGGTAAATCACCTATTTCAAATATTATTCTTCCTTGATTTACAGGACTAACCCAAAATTCAGTAGCTCCTTTCCCTCCACCCATTCTTGTTTCTGCTGCTCTTGCAGAAACAGGTTTATCAGGAAATACTCGAATCCACACCTGTCCACCTCTTTGAACATGCCCAACAATTGCTTTTCTTCCTGCTTCTATTTGCCTAGCTGTAATCCAACCAGCATCTAAAGATTTCAAAGCAAAATCTCCAAAAACAATCTTACTACCTGCAACACGAGAACCTCTTATTTTCCCTCTATGCTGTTTACGATATTTTGTTCTTTTAGGCTGTAACATATTCAAAACTCCTATTAAATATAACTCTAAGAATCATCCTTAGTTTGTTTCTTTGAAGTCTTTGAAACAGTTTTTGATGCCTTAGGCTTAACAGTTTTTGATGCCTTAGACTTAACAGTTTTTGACTTAACAGTGTTAGATTTCTTTACTTCAGATTTAGTTGTTTTATCACTTTTTTTAGAATCTGATTTCTTAGTAGATTTCTTATCTTTAACAGGTTTATCAGGATCATCTAAAATCATCATTAATTTTTTGTCCCCGGAACCAGTCTCTTCAATTTCAAGATTGATGTCATCAGATTCAATATTTTCTCCACTAAACTGAGTACTAGCAGCAAACCTTTGACTTGCTTTCTCATTCAATTGATCTTCGATTGCCGAAACGTCCCCTAAATATATCCAAACTTTTATTCCAATTATCCCGAAAGTGGTTTTCGCTTCTCCTATTGCAAAATCAATCTGAGATCTTAAAGTATGTAGAGGCACTTTTCCCTCTATATGTTTATCAGATCTAGCAATATCTGCTCCTCCCAATCTTCCTGAAACTAAAATTTTTATCCCTTTTGCTCCACTTTGCATAGTTCTTGATGCCACTTGGCGTATAGCTCTTCTATAAGCAACTCTTCTTTCTAGTTGTTCAGCTACATTTGCAGCTACAAGAATAGCATCTAAATCTGGATTTCGAATTTCATTAATTGTTACCTTAGTCTTTTTGATAGTCTTATCCATCTTCATTGTTAAATTTTCTATATCAGATTTCAATTCATCTATTCTAGATCCACCTCTACCTATTACTATTCCAGGCCTAGCAGTATTTATCACAACTGACAAATCTTGGTTGCCCCTTTCTATAGATATATTAGAGATAGCAGCACCTTCATACTTCCCTTTAATTAATTCTCTAATTTTATGATCTTCCAAAACTTGTTTTCGATAATCCTTAGGTTTATTGACAAACCAATTAGATTGCCAATCTCTAGTAGTTCCTAGCCTAAATCCAATCGGATGTGTTTTTTGACCCATTTTTATCCTCCTACCTCATCAAGTTCTAATGTCAGGTGACTGCTAGGTCTATTAAAAGCTCCAGCTCTACCTCTTGCTTTAGCTCTGTATCTTTTCATTATTGGCCCTTCGTCAGCCATAATCATAGAAATTTTTAAATTATCATTGGATGAAAAATTTTGATCTTCTGCATTTGCTAACGCAGATTTTATAAGTTTAATTAGAACCCGAGAACCAGGAGAAGAATATACAGATAAAGTGTCCAAAGCATCTACTGCCCTTGAACCTCTAATCAAATTCATCAGAGGCCTGATTTTTTTTGCTGAAATATCTAAATTTTTATAATAAGCTTTTACTGTCATTTAATAATTCCTTTAACTAACCTCTGAAATTCTATCTGATCTAGTAGAATGACCTCGAAAAGTTCTTGTTGGAGCAAATTCTCCTAATTTATGTCCTATCATATTTTCAGTAATCAATACAGGTATAAACCTTCTTCCATCATGTACTGAAATAGTTAAATTTATCATTTCTTCAATAATCGTTGAAGCTCTAGACCATGTTTTAATATTATTACCACTAGAAGCCTGAGCATTCATTACTTTTTTTAATAATTTTGGATCTACAAAAGGTCCTTTTTTAGTTGATCTTGACATTAAATATTCCTCTTATTTATCATACCTGCGTCTTAATATTAGTTTACTAGAAGATTTCTTTTTTCTAGTACGATATCCTAAAGCAGGCATACCCCATTTTGTTTTTGGACCTGGCATACCTATACCAGTTTTACCTTCTCCTCCACCATGGGGATGATCTGATGGATTCATAGCTAACCCTCTTACGCTAGGCCTTTTACCCAAATGTCTACTCTTCCCAGCTTTACCCAATTTTTGGTTTTTATGATCAATATTTCCTACTTGTCCTATTGTAGCCCTACAGCTATCCAATATTTTCCTAACTTCGCCTGAAGGTAACCTTAAAAGAGTATATCCATATTCATGAGCCATTACTTGTACAACAGTCCCTGCGCTTCTAGCTAGTTGGGCTCCTTTACCTGGATGAATTTCAACATTATGAACAAATGTACCTACAGGAATATCTTTAAGAGCAAATGAATTACCTAAACTAATTGTTGGTTCTTTTCCATTATATATACTTTGACCTACCTCAAGACCCAAAGGAGCAATAATATATGATTTTTTACCACTTTCTGATTTTATTAAAGCTATTCTGGCACTTCTGTTTGGATCATATTGAATTGATTCAACAAAATACGATGAATTACTTTCACTTCTTTCAAAATCTATAATTCTATATTTTCTTTTATGACCACCACCTCTTCTTCGAACACTAATCTTACCCGAATTACTTCTTCCAGCCTTTTTATTCAAAGGTTTGAGTAAAGATTTTTCAGGTTTTTTTTCTGTAATTTCAGAAAAATCCGAAGCAATTTTATTCCTTTGACCCGGTGTTATAGCTTTAAATTTCTTTAATGGCATCTAAGTTCCCTCAAACAATTGTATAGATTCACCTGATTTCAATGTAACTATAGCTCTTTTTTTATCAGGTCTTTTAGCTAAATTTCTTCCAACTCTTCTAGTTTTACCTTTTATATTAAAAGTATTAACCGAATCAACTTTTACATCAAAAACATTTTCTACAGCCCTAATAATATCTGTTTTAGAAGAAGACTTATAAACATCAAAAGTATATTTACCTTTCTCTTGAAGAAGGGTAGATTTTTCAGTTACTACTGGATTTATAATAATACTATATGGATCCATTCCTAAACTTTACCTTTAACATTTTTATTATTAGAAGCCTTAGAGCCCCATGTTTTATCAATTTTTTTCACTGCATCTCTAGTAATCAAAATATTCTTATTCTTTAAAGCTTCCAAAGCATTTAGAATAGAAACATCTAAAATATTAACATCAGGAATATTCCTTACTGATTTAGTTAAATTTTCATTAATAGAATCAACAAGTAGAAGAGTTTTTCCAGATAATCCTAATTCTTTTACTATATCTGCGATATATTTAGTACTAGGAGAATTAGTTTGCAATTTATCTATAATATTTATGTTTCCATTACTAATTTTATCTGACAAAATCATTTTCAACGCAGATCTTCGAATTTTAGTAGGTATTCTATCTTTATATTCTTTTTTATGAGGTCCATGCGCGACACTACCACCTTGTAACATAGATGATCTACTACCCAATCTTGCTCTTCCACTACCTTTCTGAGGTCTCATCTTAGCAGTAGAATATTCAACATCTCTTCTTCTTTTAGTTTCATGATTGCCTTGCCTAAGATTATTAAGCTGAGATGTAACCACTTGATGAATAAGTCCTTCATTAACTTGAACTGACCAAACAGAATCATCAACAGTAACTGATCCAGATGATTTTCCTAAATTATTTTTTACTACTAATTTCATAAAACCTCAAACTAACTTTTCTTAACAGATACCAAAGATTTTCTTGATCCGGGAACTGAACCTTTTAGAGTTAAAGTATTATTTGTATTATCTACCTTTACTACCTTAAGTCCTATCTCCGTAACACTAGCACTTCCCATATGGCCAGCCATTTTTGTTCCTTTCCATACTTTACCTGGAGAACTTCCAGCACCTATAGAACCTGGAGCTCTATGCCTATCTGATTGACCATGAGTCTTTGGTCCTCCTTTGAAATTATATCTTTTAACTCCTCCAGCAAAACCTTTACCTTTAGATGTTCCTGATACATTAACTGTTTGTCCTTCTTCAAATATACTCACATCAATTACTTGTCCAACTTGATAATCATTCAAATTATCAGCATCAAATTCTCTCAAGACTTTAAAATTACCTCCAGATCTCTTTAAATGACCCAATTGAGGCTTATTTAGTTTATTGGTATCCTCAAACCCAATTTGAACAGCATCATAACCATCTGTCTGGATTCTTTTTATTTGAGTTACAGTGCATGGCCCTACTTGAAGGATAGTTACTGGTATAGCCTTATTATCTTCTTCATCAAAGACAACACTCATACCAATCTTTCTACCTAATAATCCAATTATACTCATTAAAATATTTCCTAATACTAATTTAGATGAACTATCAACTCATTTTTATATTTATATCAACTCCAGCAGGAACATTAAGACCGGTAAGAGAGTCAATGGTTTTGGAGCTTGGTTCCAATATATCTATTATTCTTTTATGAACTCTTAATTCAAAATGTTCTCGAGAATCTTTATCAACATGAGGTGATCTAATTACACAAAATCTCCGAATACTTGTCGGCAAAGGAACAGGACCTGCAACTGCAGAACCAGTTCTTTCTGCAGCATCCAAAATCTGTTGAGCCGACAAATCTAATACTCTATGATCAAATGCTTTTAAAGTTATCCTTATTGATTGATTAGCCACAATTATACCTATGTTAGATTTTATTTTCCTTTTTAGGAGGAGCTGGAGCATAATGATCCAATTGTTGAGTAAAACTTGCTCTTCCAGTTGTTTTTGATCTTAATAATGTAGCATACTGAAATGTTTCAGCAAGTGGAACAAATGCTTTGATTACTTGAATATCTGAATCTCCTTCCATTGATGATATTTGTGCTCTTCGAGATTTTAAATCTGATAAGACTTCTCCTAGAAATTCTTCAGGGGTAACAATTTCCATATCCATTACTGGTTCTAAAATATAAGGATTTGCTTTATTTGCAGCATCTTTGAATGCCATAGAAGCAGCAATTTTGAAAGCTACTTCTGAAGAATCTACCTCATGAAAAGAAGCATCTATCAAGACCGCTTTTACATCTACAACTGGATAACCATCCACTACACCAGATGAAGCTGCTTCATTGAATCCTTTTTCTATAGGTGCCCAATATTCTTTAGGTAAAGTGGCTCCAGTAATTTCAGATTCAAAAATTAAACCAGATCCCGACTCCAAAGGTTCTAACCTCAATGTCACATCACCATACTGACCCCTACCACCAGATTGTCTAATAAATTTTCCTTGAGCAGTACTCTGTTTTTTTATGGACTCTCTATAAGCAACTTTTGGGGAACCTACATTTGCTTCTATATTAAATTCTCTCTTTATCCTTTCAACAATAACATCTAAGTGCAATTCTCCCATTCCTGCTAATACTACTTGCCCACTTTCTTGATCTGTTTCAGATTTTAAAGTAGGATCTTCTTCCAATAATTTAGAAAGTGCTATTCCTAATTTATCTTGTTCAGACCTAGATTGAGCTTCTAAAGCAACTGATAAAACAGGGTCAGGGAAAGAAATTGATTCCAATAGTATTTCTTTTCCAGCATCACTTAAAGTATTACCTGTTGCAACATTTTTCAATCCTACAACAGCAACTATATCACCAGAATTTGCTACAGTTATCTCTTTCCTTTCATCAGCATGCATTTTTAACAAACGTCCTATTCTTTGGGTTTTATTCATAGAAACATTGAGAATTTTCGAACCTGTTTCCAAAGATCCTGAGTAAACTCTTACATATACAAGTCTACCCACATGTTCGTCTGTTACTACTTTAAAAACCAAAGCGCTTAGTGGTTCATCATTTTTAGATTCTCGAATTACTTTACTACCTTTTAAATCCGTGCCTTCAATTGAAGGTACCTCTAAAGGAGAAGGAAGATAATCTACTATAGCATCAAGTAAATGATGCACACCTTTATTCTTTAATGCTGAACCACATAAAACTGGAAATATTTTCATATCAACTACTGCTTTTCTTAATGCAATTTTAATGTCCGATATATCGATTGATAGATCTTCTAAATATTTTTCCATTAAAGAATCATCAGTTTCAGCAACTTTTTCAATCAATTCTGCACGATATCGCTGAACATTTTCTTCGATTTCTTTAGGAATTTCTATTAACTTAGGCTCAACGCTATCCTCTTCATAAACAAAAGCTTGATTATTTATCAAATCAACAAATCCTCGAAATTCTGATTCAGAACCTATGGGAATTTGAATAGCAACAGGGTTAGCTTTTAACTTCTTTCTAATAGTATCCATCGCATAAAAGAAATCAGCTCCAGGTCTATCCATTTTATTTATAAAACAAATTCTTGGAACTTTATGTTTATTAGCCTGTCTCCAAACAGTTTCAGATTGTGGTTGTACTCCTGAAACAGACTCAAACACTACTACAGCTCCATCTAAAACTCTTAAACTTCTTTCTACTTCAGCAGTAAAATCAACGTGACCAGGAGTATCTATAATATTAACCTGATAATCTTTCCAACTAGTAGCAGTAGCAGCAGAACCAATAGTAATACCTCTTTCTCTTTCTAGATCCATAAAATCCATCACAGCAGTCCCATCATCAATTGATCCTATTTTATGAGTCCTACCTGTGAAAAAGAGAACTCTCTCTGTAACTGTAGTTTTGCCCGCATCAATATGAGCTATAAAACCTATATTTCTTAATTTATCAATAGAAGTCACTTTGTCAGATTTACTATCTTTATTTTTTTTTGTTCCTAAAGTCATATCATTCACCATAATTATTTACCAACGATAATGCGCAAAAGCTCTATTAGCTTCAGCCATCCTATAAATTTCATCTTTTTTCTTAGTAGCAGCACCTTGTTTATTAGATGCATCTAATAACTCTTGAAAAATACGATCTGCAAAAGGCATCCCAGATTTAGATCTTGCAGCTTCAACTATCCATCGAATAGCCAAAGATAATTGTCTTTCAGGTCTTACTTCAACTGGCACTTGATAAGTAGATCCTCCGACACGCCTAGGTTTAACTTCTACTGCAGGCATAACATTCTTTATAGCTTGATCAAATGTCTCTATGCCAGGTCTATTTGTTTCCTGTTCTAATTTTTCTAAAGCATTGTAAACTGATCTTTGAGCAGTAGATTTTTTACCTCCCATCATTACTCTATTAGTAAATCTCGCGAGCACCATACTCTGATACTTAGGATCTGGTTCTACTTGTCTCTGTTCTGCTTTTCTTCTTCTTGACATAATAAAATTTTTCTCTAATTAATTTACTTTTTACTAATTTTTTGTAGTACCGTACTTTGATCTTCCTTGAGTTCTACCTTGAACTCCTTCAGTATCTAATGCTCCTCTTATGATGTGATAACGTACACCTGGCAAGTCAGGAACACGACCTCCTTTAATCAAAACAACAGAGTGTTCTTGCAAATTATGTCCTTCTCCAGGAATATAAGCAGTCACTTCCATACCATTTGTAAGACGAACTCTGGCTACTTTTCTAAGAGCTGAATTAGGTTTCTTTGGAGTTACAGTTCTTACTTGCAAACAAACACCTCTTTTCTGTGGACTTCCTTTAGTCGAATTCAATCGATTATTCAAAGAATTAAAAGTAAACCTTAAAGCAGGAGTTTTTGATTTTTTATTCAATTTTCTTCTTGATTTTCTTACAAGTTGATTAATAGTTGGCATAATTTCACTGATAGTAGATTTAATTTAAACAAATACTAAAGTTAAAATAAGTTAATAACTATACGCAAGGGAAGAGTATAACTTCGGACACATAATCTAGTCAACGAAAATTAGAACATATTTACATGAAATGTTAACAATTTCATTACATTAATTAGATATAATGTTGATTAAATTAATATTTTTAACCTTAATTTATAAAAATAATTATATAGATTAGGGTCTTAAAATAAACAAGACTTTAGTAGAAAAAATATCATAAAACTTACTTGACATTTTTTTCACAATACCAAATACTTTTTTATCTCTAATTAAAGTTAGATAATATACTTAATATATAAACGAAATGACTCCTTTAATAAAAACAATTGGATTAGACATTGGAAAAATTTCCAAACTAAATGAAAGCTTTATTAATTTAAATGCAAATTTTTCTTTAGAATCTGTAAATAGTTTTGATAATAAAAACTCAGATGATTCAATAATACTACTAGGCGCTGATAATATTACTTTGAAAGATTTCTATAAATTTTTAGATCTATCAAATGAAGAAAATCACAAAGTTTTAATACTACTCCCAATGGTAATCACCGATATATCTATATATTTAAGAAATGGCATAGATTTTTGTATGCCTCCTCACAGTGCTAGAGAAATAATGATGAGAATAAATTTACTTCGAGGTTCTAACAAAGAAGACACGAACATTACAATGGAATTAGGGAAAATAAAAATTAATACTCTAACTTACGAGGTATTCGTGAATAATCAAAAAGTTAATTTGACTTTTAAAGAATATGAATTACTAAAATTCTTAGCATCAAAACCAGGACAAGTATTCTCTCGAGAATCATTACTACACTCAGTATGGAATTATGATTACTATGGAGGAACTAGAACTGTAGATGTACATATCAGAAGATTAAGAAGCAAAATTAATGATATGCAAAATCAATTTATAGAAACTATTTGGAATGTTGGATATAGATTTAGATTAAAAAATCAATCAGAGGATAAAAAATGATTCAAAAAGGAAAATCTGAATTAATAGAATATGTACTTAAACAAGCATCAGAAAATGATGTTAAGTTTATTAGATTATGGTTCCCAGACATATTAGGAAACTTAAAAGGTTTTGGGGTAACTATAGATGAATTAGAAATTGTAATAGAAAGAGGAGCTAGTTTCGATGGAGCATCTCTATTAGGTTCGGAAAGATCTGAAGAGAGAGAATATATAGCTTATCCTGACCCATCTACTTTTCAAATCTTACCTTGGAGACCTCAAGAAAATTCTGTTGCAAGAATGATTTGTGACATAAAAGATTCAGATGGTAAACCCGTTAAATTTGATAGTAGAAATTTATTGATAGAAAATTTATCAAAAGCATCAAAACTTGGATTTAACTTTTATGTAGGAACAGAAATAGAATTCTTTTATTTAGATGGTATAGAAAATCCTAAGCCTATAGATAACGATGGGTACTTTGATCAAGCTCCAACTAAAAACAATATCCCATCAAATACAGATTTAAGTGCAAAATTAAGAAGGGAAACAGTTTTAGCATTGGAGTCTATGGGGATACCTATACAAAATTATCACCACGAAGTAGCACCGGGACAACATGAAATTGTTTTAAGACACACAAATGCATTAACTATGGCTGATAGCATAATTTCTTACAAATCTTTAGCAAAACAAATAGCAATGAATCAAGATGTATATGCAACATTTATGCCCAAACCATTTAATAATCTAGACGGAAGTGGAATGCATACACATATATCTCTATTTAAAGGAAACGAAAATCTTTTCTATGACTCAAAAGATCCTTTTTATCTATCTAAAGAAGCGAAGCAATTTATGGCAGGATTATATAAACATTCACCAGAAATAACTGCTATCACTAATCAATGGGTTAATTCTTATAAAAGACTGGTTCCAGGTTTTGAGGCACCCGCATTCAATTCTTTAACATTCTCAGGAGGATGGGGCAATTTAATTAGAGTACCTAAATCTAGGCCTGAAAAAGGGAATTCTGTAAGACTAGAATACAGGTCACCTGATCCAGCTTGTAATCCTTACCTAGCATTTAGTGTTATTCTAGCTGCAGGTTTAGAAGGTATAAAAAATTCTTATAAAATCCCTAATAAACAAGAGCAAAGTAATATTATTGGTGAACGATTGCCTACTAATCTCAAAGATGCCTTAGATAAAATATCTAAAAGTTCTCTAGTCAAAAAAAGTTTAGGTAAAGAGACTCTTGAAATATTCTTAAATAATAAATACAGAGAATGGGATGAATACCAAAAAACAGTTAGTGAATCTGAAATAAAAAAATATATAAATTTATGAAAAAATTACGATCTCAAATAGAAAAAAATATTCAAATTATTGAAAACTATGGCTTGTATGACAAGACATTAGAGCATTCATCATGTGGAGTTGGCCTTATAGCTAACATAAAGGGAAATTCATCTCATGAAATTGTTGAAAAAAGTCTGGAAGCTCTGAAAAACCTAGAACATAGAGGTGCCTCAGGCGCAGATACAGATACAGGAGATGGAGCTGGAATACTTATACAAATTCCACATGAATTTTATAAACTCTCTACTTCCTTGGATCTTAATGTTGGAGAGTATGGGACAGGAATAGTTTTCATGAATAACCAAGTTGAAGAAATTGAAAAATGCAAAAAATTGATTGAAGAATGTACCGAAAAGCACGAACTCAAAGTCATTGGTTGGAGAGAAGTGCCAATAAATCCTAATACGATAGGAACACTATCTAGAGAAATTATGCCAAATATTCAACAAATATTTGTTGGAATAAAAAATCAGAATCAAATAGTTAACCTTGAACAAAGATTATATGCACTTAGGAAAACTTGTGAAGAAAATATAACTCAGAAGTTGAATGATAATAGCTCTAATGAAACTTATATATGTAGTCTTTCTACAACTAAGATAGTTTATAAAGGACTTCTTACTTCTGAACAAGTACCAAAATTCTATTCCGACCTCAATAACTCTTCCGTAAAAAGCACTTTTGGATTAGTGCACTCAAGATTCAGTACTAATACTTTAGGTGAATGGAAATTAGCTCATCCTTATAGGTATGTAGCCCACAATGGAGAAATTAATACTGTTAGAGGAAACAGGAACTGGATGAAATCAAAGGAATCTGAACTAAAATGTAAAGAAATATCAGATGACATTAAACAGATTCTTCCTATTTGCAACTCTAGTGATAGTGATACAGCTTCTTTTGATAATGTGCTCGAACTTCTTCATCTAGGAGGCAGATCACTAGAACACTCGATGGCTATGATGATTCCTGAAGCATGGGAAGGACATGAATCTATGAGTTCTGAATTAAAAGATTTCTATAAGTTCCACAGTATTTTAATGGAACCCTGGGATGGGCCAGCATTAATAGTTTGTACTGACGGTAATAAAGTTGGTGCGGTTTTAGATAGAAATGGATTAAGGCCCTTTAGATACACTGTCACAAAAGATGGGATGTTAATTATGGGTTCTGAAACAGGCCTAATAGATATTGAAGAAGAAAACATAGAATATCGTGAAAGATTAAGACCAGGAAGAATGTTTTTATTAGATTTCGAAGAAGGAAGAATCATAGATGATAATGAAATAAAAAAATCTTTAGCCAACAAAAAACCATATTCAAGTTGGTTGAGATCTAATAGTTTGAAAACTTCAAATTTAAAAGAATTAGGATCGGACAAACTAAATATGTCTTTAATTAAATATCAACAAATTTTTGGTTATTCTCAAGAAGATATAAAAATACTAATAAAACCAATGATTCAATCTAAAACAGATCCAGTTGGATCAATGGGTAATGATACCCCAATTGCAGCGCTATCAAAAAGACCACAAAACTTATTTTCATATTTTAAACAAATGTTTGCACAAGTATCTAATCCTCCTTTAGATGCTATAAGAGAAAAATTAGTTACCCAAATATCTATCCCTGCAGGGGAAAGACACAATCTTCTAAAAGAAGAAGAAAAACAAAGTAGGGTTCTTTTCATAGACAATCCACTTCTTACAAATGAAAGATTATCAGCAATAAAAGAAATAAAACATGATTATATTAAACCTGAAACAATATCCACATTAGTTGATTTTCGAAATGGAGAATTCAAATTAAAAGATGCTATAGAAAATCTTAGAATCCAATCTGAAAAAGCAATAAAAAATGGAAAAAATATAATTATTCTTTCTGACAGAAATTTAAAGGAAGGCTTTATTCCTATTCCTAGCCTATTAGCATTATCTTCAATTCATCATTATTTAATAAAAGTTGGACTTAGAACAAAAGTAGACTTCATAATAGAATCTGGAGAACCTAGAGAAGTCCATCATTTTTCTACATTATTTGGATATGGAGCTTCAGCTATAAATCCATACATAGCCCTAGAAACAGTTAAAGAAAATTGTGATGAAAGTCTAGATCCCTCTGTAGCAATTTCAAGTTACCTGAAATCAACGGAGTATGGTCTCCTAAAAGTAATGTCTAAGATGGGAATATCAACTTTACAAGGATATCAAGGTGCACAAATATTTGAATCCTTAGGGTTATCTAAGAGATTTGTAGATGATTATTTTACCTGGACTCCTAATAAAATTGGAGGAGTAGATGAAAAAAGGATCGAGAAAGATATGATAGCAAACTATAATTCCGCTTTCCCAAAAGCCAAAATCCCTGAAACTTTAGAACTTGATCTAGGTGGATTATATCTCTGGAAAGGGACTGGAGAATCTCATATGTGGAACCCAAATACAATCTCACTGTTACAGCATTCATCTACACAAAACGATATAGAATTATTTAAAAAATTTGAAACTGAAGCAGATAATGAAACTGAACAAGCTTTTACTATTAGAGGTCTCCTAGATTTCAATTATCAAAAAAATGAAAGTATCCCTATAAATGAAGTTGAGTCAGCAAAAAATATTGTAAAAAGATTTGCTACTGGGGCAATTTCTCTAGGATCCATAAGTAAAGAAGCTCATGAAACCCTTGCTATTGCAATGAATAGGATAGACGCGAGAAGTAATACCGGAGAAGGCGGAGAAGATCCGAAAAGATTCTCTGAAGAACCAAATGGAGATTCCAAAAGCAGCAGAATGAAACAAGTAGCATCAGGAAGGTTTGGCGTCACAGCCAATTACCTAGTTAATTCTACTGATATACAAATTAAAATGGCACAGGGAGCAAAACCTGGAGAGGGAGGCCAAATACCAGGACACAAAATATCTGAATACATAGCATCAATAAGAAAGACTACTCCTGGAGTAGAATTAATATCTCCTCCTCCACATCATGATATATATTCTATAGAAGATTTGGCACAATTAATTCATGACCTTAAAAACATAAATAGAGACGCAAGAATACATGTGAAATTAGTTTCAGAAGCAGGAGTAGGTATCATAGCTGCAGGTGTAGCTAAAGCTAAAGGTGATGTTGTGTTAATCTCTGGAATGAGTGGTGGTACTGGAGCAGCTCCTTTGGGTTCAATTAGACATGCTGGGCTTCCATGGGAATTAGGATTAGCGGAAACTCAACAAACATTAGTATCAAATGGGTTGAGAGGAAGAATAGTAGTACAAACAGACGGTCAAATGAAAACAGGAAGAGACATTGCGATCGCGACTTTACTTGGAGCAGATGAGTGGGGAATAGCAACCGGAAGTTTGATTGCTATGGGATGTATAATGCTAAGAAAATGTCACCTGAACACATGTTCAGTTGGAGTAGCTACCCAAGATCCAGAATTAACAAAATTATTCAGAGGCACACCAGAAGCAGTAGTGAATTATTTCATGTTTTTGGCAGAGTCATTAAGAAAATATATGTCTCTATTAGGATTTAAAACAGTTGATGAAATGGTAGGTCGAGTAGATAAATTAAAGCAGAAAAAAAATATCGAAAATGATCTTGGAATAAATCTAAGTAAGCTCCTTGCATTCCCAAAAAATATAGATAATGACACAAGGTATGCTTCTTTTAAACAGGATCATGGTTTAGATAAAGCTTTAGATTTTAAAATTTTAGATGAATTAAGAGAATCAATATTCAATAAAGAAAAGATTAAATTAAATAAAAAAATTCATAACTACAACAGAACTGTGGGATCAATAATTAGTTCTGAAATAACAAAATTATATGGAGAAGAAGGGCTTCCAGAGGACACAATTACTATAAATTTCACAGGTAGTGCAGGACAAAGTTTTGGGGCATTTATTTCTAAAGGAATTACTTTCAAGTTATTCGGAGATTCTAACGATTACCTAGGAAAAGGACTCTCCGGGGGGAAAATAACAGTTGTGCCCGGCAATAAATCCACCTTTATTCCAGAAGATAATATTATTATAGGAAATGTAGCGTTATATGGGGCAACAGGAGGAGAGATCTACATAAAAGGAATGGCTGGAGAAAGATTTTGTGTAAGGAATAGTGCTGCTATAGCAGTAGTAGAAGGAATAGGAGATCATGGTTGTGAATATATGACTGGAGGAACAGTTGTAATACTAGGAAAAACTGGAAGAAATTTCGCTGCTGGAATGAGTGGTGGAATAGCTTATGTACTAGATTACGATGAATCATTTGAATCACGATTAAACCCTGAGATGTGTGAAACTCACAAAATAAATATCAATTCTGAGGATGAAGAAATATTATTGAAACTGATTAAAAAACATAGAAATGAAACAAAAAGCGAACTATCCCAAAAAATATTAGACAATTGGGATAATTATCTAAAAAAATTTAAAAAAGTACTCCCAACCGCCTATGCTGGTGCTCTTAAAAAATTAAATAAAAAACATACAGTTAAAGTAACTTTAGATGGGTAAATTAACAGGATTCAAAGAATTCAATAGAAAAAATTTTAAAAGAAGATCAGTATCTGAAAGAATTCAAGACTGGAAAGAAATATATTTTCCATGGAATGAGAATGAAGCTAAGGAACAAGCATCTAGATGTATGGATTGTGGGGTACCATTTTGCAATAATGGTTGTCCTTTAGGAAACCTTATACCTGATTGGAATGATCTAGTTTATTCAGGAGATTGGAAAAGAGCTATAGATCAATTACATGCTACAAATAATTTTCCTGAATTCACTGGAAGAATATGTCCTGCTCCATGTGAAGCAGCATGTACATTAAGCATTAATGATGATCCAGTTACTATTGAATATATTGAAAAAACTATAGTAGAAAGAGCATTTTCAGAAGGATGGATAAAACCTGAGCCTCCAAATGTAAGAACAGATAAACGTATTGCCGTCGTAGGATCTGGCCCAGCAGGTTTAGCTGCAGCACAGCAATTAAATAGAGCAGGCCATAAAGTAACAGTCTTTGAAAGAGACTCTAGAATCGGTGGACTTCTTACCTTTGGAATTCCTGACTTCAAGTTAGAAAAAGAAATTGTAGAAAGACGAGTTAATATTTTAAAAGAAGAGGGAATAAATTTTAAAGTTAATGTAAATGTTGGAAAAGATTATTCATCTGAAGACTTAGTAAATAATTTTGATGCTGTTTGCTTAGCAGGAGGATCAACAATTCCAAGAAATTTAGATATTGAAGGAAGAAACTTAGATGGTATTCATTACGCTATGGAATACTTAAAACAACAAAATGATCTTAATCAAAATAACAAACTAAAAATTTCAAATAGAATTCAAGCAACTGATAAAAATGTAGTTATTTTGGGAGGAGGAGACACTGGAGCTGACTGTCTAGGCACTGCTCATAGGCAAGGAGCATTAAGTATTACTCAATTAGAATTAATGGAATCTCCTCCAGAGAACCGATCAATCAATAACCCCTGGCCTGAATGGCCTTTAATAATGAGAACATCATCTGCACATGAAGAAGGTGGAAACAGAGAATATTCTGTGTTAACTAAAAAATTAACTGGAAGCAATGGAAAAGTTAAAGAACTTCATGCTGTGAAAATTAAATTTGAGAAGGATAAATCAGGTAATATCAATTTAATAGAAGCTCCAAATTCTAATTTTACAATTAAAGCAGACTTAGTTCTCCTTGCTATGGGGTTCTTGCATCCTCAGAAAGAAGGTCTTATTGATAACCTTAAAGTTACTTTAGACAATAAAGGAAATGTTCTTACAGGAAATAACATGATGTCATCTAAAGAAAAGATTTTTGCTTGTGGAGATATGCATCATGGGCAATCACTTGTAGTAAGAGCTATTGCTAGTGGTAGAGATTGTGCTAGAAACATAGATATCTGGCTCATGGGAACATCTAATCTTCCAAAAGTAAGAGGTTTTGCAAGATCAAATTAAAATAAAATTAATGATAGATATAGAGAAGATAATCAACTGGATAAAAGAATACGCGATTACGAATAATAGGAAATCATTAGTAATCGGAATATCTGGCGGAATAGATAGTGCTGTAGTTAGCACATTATGCGCAAAAACTAACTTATCTGTCCACGTGGCTTCTATGCCAATAAAACAATTGAAAACTCAACATGACTTAAGTATGGCACATGGAAAATGGCTATTAAAAAAATACTCTAACGTAACCCACCATATAATTGATTTAAGTAAAACATATGACACTTTTTATACATTAATGAAAAATAAATTTAATTCTGAACATTCATTCGCAAACACCAAATCAAGGATTAGAATGATAACTTTACATCAAATATCTGGCGCTACTGATGGAATTGTAGTAGGTACAGGAAATAAAGTTGAGGATTTTGGAATTGGATTCTACACAAAATATGGTGATGGTGGAGTAGATATTTCTCCAATTGCAGATTTAATGAAATCTGAAGTATGGAATATAGGTAAAAAATTAGGTATATTACAAGAAATTATTGATGCTCCTCCAACTGATGGATTATGGGAAGATGGAAGAACTGATTCAGATCAACTAGATGGGTTAACGTATGAACAACTGGAAGATGCTATGGAAAATCCCAATAGTAAGCATTTTAGGAAATACTCAGAAATAAGGAACCCTAATCTCCACAAAATGAATCCTATTCCTATATTTAAAAAACAAAAAAATTAAAGGAACACATGAACAAATATAAATTTTTAAAAACAATATTCTTAATTTCTTTAATAACCATTTTAATAACATCTTGTTCAGAAAATGTAGAAACATTTAATTCAAAACCAAAAAATAATTCTATAGAAAAAAATCTAATTTTATCCTACGAAAACATCCTAAATAATTTGTATAATGAGAACGTTTCTAGCTTAGTTAAAATAAGTATTCTATATCCAGGCATAACAGAGCCAGTAACTGGATCAGGTTTTATATGGGACAATCAAGGACATATCATAACTAACGATCATGTAGTCAGAGACATCATGAAAAGAGGTCAAGCAAAATATGCCCAAAATATTCAAGTATTATTTGAAAATAATATTGATATTCCAGCAGAAATTGTAGCTGGAGATCCATATTCTGATGTTGCAGTGATTAAATTAAAAAATATAAAAAATATAAAATTAAATCCAGTTTTACTAGGAGATAGTACTAATGTAAAAGTTGGTCAAACTGCTATAGCTTTAGGAAATCCTTTTGGACAAGATTTTACAATGACTATAGGTAACATATCAGCTATAGGAAGAGCTAGATCTGATTTAATATCCAATTATCAAATAGGATCAGTTATACAAACTGACGCACCAATAAATCCAGGGAACTCTGGAGGCCCTTTATACAACATTTCAGGGGAAGTCATAGGAATGAATAGTCAAATCCAAAGTAGTAGCGGAAGTAGTTCAGGAATAGGGTTTGCAGTACCTAGTAATACAATTAAAAAAGTTGTAATTTCTTTACTTGAAAATGGTTTTTACAAACACCCACATTTAGGGATAATGGGAAAATCTCTAGAACAAAGAGATAGAGAAATTTTAGAAATAGAGAATAATCTAACTGGAGTATTAATTACCAATATGATAGTTGGGGGACCAGCAGACAAATCTGGATTAAAACCTGGAGATATTATTAGAAAAATAGAATCTACTTCAATAAACTCTATGACTGAGTTGATTAATTATTTAGCTGATAATACAAAACCTCAAGAAACTGCCAAATTAGAGATTATTCGAGATAAAAAAGTTACTTCAATAGATATCATTCTAGGAGCCAGACCACCTTTTAGCCAAAACTAATTAAGACAAATTAATGTGTCACCTATATATTATTCTGGAGAAACAAGTGTGCTAATATCTTATCGAAAGTATTTATGATAGCCTAAAAAAGTGGTATAAACCATATATAATTTATGTTAATAAAAACTAAAAAGAAATTGCCAAAAAAAGATCAAAAAAACACCTCAAAAGAAAAAATTCTTGAAACAACTATTTCTCAGATAGAGAAAAATTATGGAAAAGGGTCAGTGATGAGAATGAAGACCAATGGTTCCATAGAAAAAATTGACAGTATACCAACTGGATCAATCTCTCTAGATTTAGGATTAGGAATCGGTGGAGTCCCTAAAGGAAGAATAGTTGAAATATTTGGCGCAGAATCGGCAGGAAAATCAACTCTGGCTCTCTCTATAGTTGCTGAATCTCAAAAACAAGGTGGAACAGCAGCTTTCATAGACGTGGAACATGCCTTAGATCCTGTATATTCTAAAACTATTGGTGTAAATGTAGATGATCTGTTAATTTCACAACCTGATTCAGCAGAACAAGCATTAGAAATAACAGATTATTTAGTAAGAAGTGGGGCTATAGATATAATAGTTATAGATAGCGTAGCAGCTTTAGTTCCAAATGTTGAATTAGAAGGTGATATGGGTGATATGCAGATAGGACTTCAAGCTAGATTAATGTCACAAGCTCTTAGAAAATTAACAGGTTCCATCAATAGGACAAACACAGTGGCAATATTTATAAATCAACTTAGAGAAAAAGTAGGAGTAGTTTTTGGAAATCCAGAAATTACACCTGGTGGGAGAGCATTAAAATTTTATAGTTCAGTAAGAATAGATTTAAGAAGAATAGAACCAATAAAAATAGGCACAGAGTTAATAGGAAACAGAGTAAGAGCAAGAATCGTAAAAAATAAAGTGGCACCTCCATTTAAAAAAGCAGAAATAGATATATTGTTTTCAGAAGGGATAAGTAAAGAGGGTTCTTTGTTAGATTTAGGTGTAGAAAAAAATATAATTACAAAGAGTGGTTCATTTTATTCATACGAAGAAACTAAATTAGGTCATGGCCGTGAAGCGAGTAGAACTTTTCTAAAAAATAATATAGAAATAGCTCAAAAAATTGATCAACAAATCAGACAATCTTCTGAATTGTAAAAAATTCAATCATATATTAGAGTTTAACATCGTGAGAATTATCACGTATCCTAATGTCTAAACCTCAAAATTAAAAACAATTAATATTATGGATTTTTTAATAGCTATTTCAATTATTTCTTTTGCACTACTGGTAAGTGCATTCATAAGTGCGTCTGAGTCTAGCATAATTGCAGTGAATAAAATCAGAATAAAACACCTAGATGAAGAAGAAGGCAACAAAAGAGCTGCTGCAGTTTCTAAAATCTTGGATCAACATGATTATTTCTTTGGATCTATTCTTCTCATTGGAAATATAATGAATATTCTTATTGCAACAGTCAGTACAAGTTTTATAATTAGCATTCTAGGACAAAATTCTGGTTCTGCAATAATTATTTCCTCTGCGATAGCCACTATTATAGTTGTGATATTTGGAGAATTAACTCCAAAAACTATAGCTACAATAACTGCAGAAAAATGGTCTTTAAGCACTGCTTATATAATTCGTTTTCTAATGATTGTGACTACACCATTAGTATTCATCTTCACTTTAGTGCCAAATACGATTCTAAAAATTATGGGTAGATCTACTTCATTCCGAACACCTTCCTTAACTCAAGGAGAATTAAGAATGATGATAGATGTAGGAGAAGAAGAAGGAACAGTCGAAGCTAGTCAAGGAGAAATGTTAGAAAACATTTTTAGATTTGGGGAAACTGAAGTAAAAGAAGTCATGACACCTAGAAATAATATTGAATGGGTTCACTCAGAAACTACTTTAGAAGATTTTTTATCAAAATATAAAGATCATCCACATAGTAGATTTCCTGTATATGAAGATGAATATGATGATGTTGTGGGAATTTTATCATCAAAAGATGTAGTTACTTCAATTGCACATGGAAATTTGAAATCAAAAGATCCCATTATCAGAGTAATGAGAGATGCTTTATTCGTTCCAGAAGCTAAAAGATTAGATGAATTATTTACATCAATGCGCCAATCAGGTCATAAAATTGCTCTAGTAATAGATGAATTTGGTGGAGTTTCAGGTTTAATGACTCTAAGTAAATTAATAGAACAGATAGTTGGAACTACTGGAGAAGAAGGATTAAGCCCGAAAGAAAGATTCATTACAATAGATACAGACACATATGAAATAGAAGGCTCTATGACAATAGATGAAGCTAATAATCTTCTGGAACTAAATATACCCGAAGGAGAATATGAAACTATTGCTGGCTTCATATTGGAAACATCTCAGTCTATACCTTCTACAGGTAAAAGATTAAGATATGGAGATTTAAGAATGACTATCACTTCAATGGATGGAAATAAGTTAGAAAAAGTCAGAATACGAAAAAGATCAAATCTTTATGAACAAGAACAACGTGAAAATAAACCTAAATAAAAGAAATAGAATAATTGATCAATTTTTATATGAATTATCTTTAGGTTTATCAGAATGTAAGTTTGATATAAAAAACCCACTAATGATATCCGCTTCTGGAGGTCCTGATTCTTCTGCTTTATTACTTGGTTTAAAAATGATTTACAGAAATTCTAATAAATTATTCGTAATTCACGTAAACCATCAACTAAGAGGAAATCAATCATATAAAGACCAATTATTTGTGAATGATTTATGTGATCATTTGAAGATACCTTTATTAATAAAAAACACTCCTCTAAAGTGCAAAAAACTTGATCTTATATCAAATGTAGAAGAAAAACTAAGTCATTCTAGATATGATCTTGGAGCTAAATCATCAAAAAAAAATAGCATAGATACATTAGTAACAGGTCATACAATTGATGATAATGCAGAAACGGTATTGCTAAACATCACTAGAGGTAGTTATTTGGAAGGAATTTCAGGAATTAAAAGGATAAAAAAAATAAATTCACATGAAAATATTCCTGCAATAAAAATCATTAGACCAATGTTAGGGATCACAAAAAACGAGATAAAAAAATTTTTAAAAGAAATGGATTTGAATTATAGAACTGATTCATCCAATATAGATATTTCTTTTTCAAGAAACAGAATACGACATATAGTAATCCCAGAATTAGAACAATTAAATCCCAAATTTAAGAAATCAATATTCAGGTTATCTGAAAATGCCAGTTCTCAATTAAACTCAAATCTACCATTAATAAATAATCTGTGGAATAGTCAATTTTTATCAATATACAAAGGAAAAATTCTCATTGATAAAGTAATATTAAATATTCTTTCTTTAGATATTAAAAATCAATTATTTCTAAGAATTTGTAAATTTATTTCAAAGAAACATTCTATATCATCAGACCATTTAGGAATGATTCAAAAATTATTAAAATCATCCAAATATATCAAATTCGAAATTAATGATAATTTAATTGTTGAAAATTTTGATTCTAAAATTGTTTTTAAAGCTAAAAATATGGAAGAAATTACTCCTTTTCCGAATATATTTGACTATCAAAAATTAAATGTACCAGGAAAAGCAGAATTATCTCAACATCATATCATACAGGCTACAATATATAAGAAATCTTTAAAATATCTTTCAGGTTTCCAAATGGAAACATTTTTAGACTTATCAAAAGTTCAAACCCCTTTATTTATTAGAACAAAAAAAACTGGTGATAAAATTAAACTATTAGGCATGTCGGGGCACAAATCTTTAAATCATTTAATGATTGATAAAAAAATACCTACTATCTGGAGAAAAAACATACCAATAGTTGTAAAAAATGACAGAATTGTGTGGATAGTAGGATTTCCACCTGCTGATTGGGCAAAAGTTACTCAAAATACTACTAAAATAGTTAATCTAAGATATCTGATTAATGATACTAATGAGTCACCTGTTTTCTAATTTTAACTTTTTCTAACCTCTTATTCTGAATATATCCAGGAATAATACCTCTTTTAGATACGAGCTTACCATCTATTTCTTTAATTTCAGCATTTATTTTAAATGGAGAAGCAGAGGCTATAAATCTTCCAATACCAATAACTTGTATTAGTCTTCTAGATTTTATTTTTTCATTTTCCTCAACATCAATTTCATGATTTAAACTAGCTTTTGATTGAAGCCAAATATCTTCAGCATCTATCAATTTTCCTATTTCATCAGGAGTGATGTCACAATTTATAGATATATCAATTTCCTCTTTTCCAATTTGATCTAATTTTTCTCTTAATTCAACAATTAATTCAGGTATTAGCCCTCCTCTTCCTTCGGGAGGTTCAATCCTTATTCCTCTAATAGGAAATTCTGATGCTACTCTTACAGCTTCTTCTATTTCATCCCCTAAAACTCCTACCAAAATCACTACAGGTATATTCTGATCACCTTTATTAATAATAGAAGATGCTGCATCAACAACATTGCCTTGAATTAAAACTAGAGAATCACTCATGCTACCTACCGGAGTTTGATTATTCATCCTACTCCCCAGAATAGATGAGCATCCACTACATCCTCCTATCACAGAAGAATAATCCATTAAACCTACAATATTTGGATGGATATTTGAAGCACCAAAGTTAACTACTGGAATGTCATCTGAAACACTTACACATTCTCTTGCAGCAGATGCCCAACCTGAACAAGAGCTTAAAATCCCTGATATTGCAGTTTGATAAATCGCAAAAGGTGAATATGGACTTTTAATTCTCATTATCACATCACCTTTAACTATTTCATCTCCTTCTCTCATAGACCAAATTTCTACATTTGGATTTTGTGAAATGTTTTGAAGTAATTGAAGCGATTCATCTATTCCACATAATATTCCATTTTGTTCAACAGAAAATTCTGTTGTAACTATAGGATTTTGACCCAAATCTCTAAGAATATTCGTAGTCCTGATCAAATCAGCATTAGATGTGTCTCCTACTTGAACAGATTTGTTTATTTCAAAATTAGTCATTTTAATATTTTATTTAAATTATTATTTAAATCATAAATTAATTTTAAACTTATCACCATAATTCATAAAAATTTAATTCTGAATAAACCAATAAGATCTTTAATAATAGTAGCCAATATATTCACTTTACTGTCACGATCATCTGTCCAAATTACAGGAATTTCTTTGATTCTCAAATCTGCTTTTTGAGATTTATATAAAAACTCTGTATCAAAAAACCATCCCTTATCCTTCACTTTCCTTAAAGTTTCTTGAATGGAATGTTTTTTTGCCAATTTAAAGCCACATTGAGCATCTTTAAATTTAGTTCCTAAAATTATCCTAAATATCTTACTGTAACTTCTAGATATTAAATCTCTTTTTAAACTTCTCCCATACACTTTTGAGGTTTCTAACAATCTTGATCCAATAACTATATCAAAATTATCTGAAATCAAATGTTCTAATGAGGTAATTAAAGATTCTAAATCAGTAGATAAATCAACATCCATATAACAAACTAAATCTGCATCACTTGTTAACCAACAATCTTTTATGGCTCCTCCCCTCCCTGGTTTTTGATAAGATTTCACCATTATCTTAGGATATTCATTGGATAAGAGTTTTGCTATTTCTAATGTTGAATCAGTTGATCCGTTTTCAGCTATCACTAGTCTCCAATCTAGGGAAATGTTATTAGTTAAGAAATTATATAATTTCATAACATTTTTCTTTAAAACCTTGCTTTCATTATAAACAGGCAGGATTATATCTAAAGTAGAAAACATTTAAAAACTCATTAATGTAAAAAATGCCGTCTGCCTGTCATAATCATTGATATTCCAGCTTTATTAGCTTCAGAAATTATTTCATTATCACGAATAGATCCTCCAGGCTGAATAACGGATTTTACTCCAAATTTTATTGCTATTTCCAATCCATCAGCGAAAGGGAAAAAGGCATCAGAAGCAAGAACAGATCCTTGAGAATTTTTTCCTGCTAAATCACATGCTATTTTGACACTATTCAATCTATTTGGTTGTCCAGCCCCTATACCTATCACATGATTATTTTTTACTAAAACAATTGCGTTAGATTTAACAAAAGAACAAACTTTATTAGCAAATTTCAAATCCTCTATCTCTACTTCTGAGGGATCTTTTTCTGTAACTATATTGAAATGATCCCAATTTTCTTTGAGAGAATCTTGTTGTTGAATCAAAAAATTTCCAGATAAAGATCTAAGTATTAAATTTTCTTGATCATTAGAAATAGATTTCAGAATTCTTAATTTTTTCTTCTGTTTTAAAATTGTTAAACTTTTTTTAGTATAACCAGGTGCTACGATAACTTCGAAAAAAAACTTTCGAATTAAAATTGCTGTATCTTCTTCTACTTCACTGTTAAAACCAACAATCCCACCAAATGCAGATACAGGATCACCTGCAATGGCATTATTAAATGCTTGAGATTGATCTTCATGAAATGCAAGACCACATGGATTTGCATGTTTAATTATAGATACAGAATGCTTCTTAAATGCATTCACACTTTTTATTGCTGCCTCTGCATCTATATAATTACAATATGACATTTCAGGTCCGTTTAATTGAACATCACTAATAATCCCACTTTCTTTTTCTTCTTTATACAATGCTCCTTTCTGATGTGGATTTTCGCCATATCTTAAATCTCTAACTTTCATCAAATTTAATTTAATTTGATCAGGAAATGAATTTGAATCGGTGCTTTTTCTAGATAATTTCTGAAAATACTTTGCAATTGCATTATCATATTTTGATACATAATCAAAAGCTTTGTAGGCTAAATATTTTCTTTTGTCATAAGACATTGATTTACTTAAAATCAAATCAGTTATTAACGAATAATCATTATTATCAACAACTACAATCACATCACTAAAATTTTTTGCAGCTGCTCTAATCATCGAAGGTCCACCAATATCTATATTTTCTAATACATATTCAAGCTTAGAATTTTTATCATCAGCAATTTTTTCAAACGGATATAAATTATTCACAACCAAATCAAATTTTTCTATATGAAGGTTTCGAAGCTCTTTTTCGTGATCTTCATTACCACTAATAGACAATATTCCTGCATAAACTTTAGGATGTAGAGTTTTTACTCTACCATCCAAAATTTCTGGAAAACCTGTAATATCAGAAATATTTTCTACTAAAACACCTTCTTCATCTAAAAATTTTAAAGTTCCACCAGTACTAAAAACTTGATAACCTTGAGAAACTAAAAATTTTGCAAATTCAGTTATTCCTTCTTTTTCATAAACACTTATTAATGCTCTCAATAATTTACTCCAACATTAAAATTATTTAAATTTTATCTTTCCATCTGAAGAATGACTTGTAATCTTCCCCATCACGATTGAATCTGGAATTAATTTTTGAATTTTTTCACAGTACTGTTGGTCAATCACTGCAATCATTCCTATACCCATATTAAATACATTAAACATTTCTTCTAATTCTATATTTCCATTTTCCATAATAAAATCAAATAATTTAGGAGTATCCCAAGAATCTATTTCTATTTGTGCGCCAAGATTTTCAGGAATAGATCTAGGCAAGTTTCCTGTAATTCCTCCACCAGTAATATGAGACAAAGATTTTAAAACACCTCTAACTGGTTTTAATATATTCATATAATTCTTATGAGGTAGAATTAAAAGTTCTCCTAATAAACTATTAGTTTCTGGGACAATTTCAAATAGTGGAGAAGAATCTGTATCCAAATTAAATATAGACCTTACTAGTGAATAACCATTTGTATGTAAACCATTAGATGGGAAACCTATTAAAATATCTCCTTGATTTATTAAATTTATATCCTGCATATAATCAACATTTACTTGTCCAACCATAAAACCTACTAAATCTATATCACCATTTTTATAAATCCCAGGCATTACTGCAGTCTCTCCTCCTAATAAAACACATTCAACTTCATGACAAGCTTTAGCTAAACTCGAAACTATAGAAATAATTTCTTTAGATTTAATTTCCCCACAAGCAATATAATCCATAAAGAATAGAGGATTTGCACCTGAAGGTAAAATATCGTTAACGCCATGATTTACTAAATCGAATCCTAAAAAGTTTAAATTGCCCATCATTTGAGCAATCTTAATTTTTGTGCCCACACCATCTACAGAAGAAGCTAAAAGATTCGATTTATTTAAATTAACTTCAGAAATTCCTGCAAAAAAACCATCAATGTGTGAAGAATGATTTTTAAATTTTTTTAAAATATTCCCAATCTGTTTCTTTAAATTTTCAGATGCCTCTAAATCAACACCTGATTCTTTATAATTCTTACTAAACATTACAAGCAAAATTCTATATAATTCAAGGAATTTCTTCCAATTGCATTTTATCCATCTCTAATTGAACAGGAATAGGATATTCACCAGTAAAACAAGCTCTACAATAACTAGAGTTCTTTACTCCTACTGATTTCAATAATCCTTCAACATTCAAATAACCCAAAGAATCTGCTCCTATATATTTTCGAATTTCTTCAATATTTTTTTTTGCAGCAATCAATTCAGCATGTTTACCCATATCAACTCCGAAATGACATGGAGATATAATAGGAGGGGCACAAACCCTCATATGAATTTTTCTAACACCAGCTTGTCTAAGTACTTTCATTACTCTTGGCGTAGTAGTACCGCGAACAATACTATCGTCCACTACAACAATATCTTTACCAGATATTAAATTCTTTAGTGGATTAAATTTCGTTTTAACTCCTAAATCACGAATTTTTTGATTAGGTTCTATGAAGGTTCTTCCCACATATCTATTTTTAACTAAACCTTCACCAAAAGGTATATTAGATTCATTTGCATAACCCACTGCTGATGCAGTAGCTGAATCAGGAATTCCTATCACCATATCAGCATTTACAGGATGTTGACGAGCTAACTCAGCACCCATTGCCATACGACTTGAATAAGTTAATTGTCCTTCAATAATTGAATCTGGTCTAGAAAAATAGATTTGTTCAAAGATACACATAGAATGTACTTTTCTAGCCCCTGAGAAAATACTGGAAGAAACACCTTCTTTATTAATAACAATAGTTTCACCTGGTAAAATATCTCTAATAAATTTTGCTCCAATATGATCCAATGCACATGTTTCAGATGCTATAACAAATCCATCTTCTATTTCTCCAAGACATAATGGCCTTATACCTAAAGGATCTCTAACTCCAATAAGGGAATCTTTAGATAACATTACCAAAGAATAAGCTCCTTTGAGTTTACTCATACAGTACTCAGATTTTTGTCCCCACGTTAACCCTGGGCTCAAAGCATAAAGCTGAGCTATCAACTCAGAGTCAGAAGTAGAATCATAATTTTCTACACCCCATTCCTTAAGATGATCTTTCAATTCTATAGCATTTATAACATTTCCATTATGTCCTAAATAAATACTTCCTTCAGGTCCTTGAGCATGAATTGGTTGGGAATTATAAGTTTTATTAGAGCCCATAGTTGAATATCTAGTATGACCTATGGCTATATTACCTCTCAATTTATTCAAATTTTCTTCTTTAAATACTTGATTAACTAATCCTAAGTCTTTATGTAATGAGATTTTCTCACCATCAGAACAAGCAATCCCAGCACTTTCTTGGCCTCTGTGTTGTAGTGAATAAATCCCCAAATAAATTAATTTTGAAATATCTTGATCAGATGAATAGATCCCAACAATCCCACAACTTTCGCTAGGCTTATCATTATTAGTATTATAAGAAACTTTCATATTGCCTATTTAGATCTTAAATATTAATTTAATCAAGAAATCAAGCATGGAGCAATAAAAAATTAAACTTTATTTTTTTTTAAACATAAAAAGTATTCTTGGTTACCTTTTAAACCCAACAATTTAGATTTTTTCAAATCAACAATAGTAACATTTTTACTCAAAGTCCATGTTAAAAAATCTGCTAAAACCTTAGCATGTATCACAGGGTCTTTAATGACTCCTCCATATACAATATCTGATTTTTCAGATTCAAATTGTGGTTTAATAAGAACTATTACGAAACCATTATCTTTTAAAAAATTCAAACAATTATCAATTATTAATTTAGCAGAAATAAAAGAAACATCTATAACTATCAAATCCACCAGATCATCGTTTGGTAATGTAAATTTATGTCTAGCATTTAATCCTTCAATTGGGAAAACTTTAGGATTGTTCCGTAATTTCCATGCAAGTTGCCCTTTCCCTACATCAACAGAGTAAACTATCTTAGCATTTCTTTGAATAACACAATCAGTGAATCCTCCAGTTGAAGATCCCACATCAAGTACTGAAAATCCTGATACATCTATTGCAAAATCATCAAGAACACTATCTAACTTATAGCCACCTCTAGAAACAAATTTTTCAGGTGAAATAAATTGAAATTTACTATCTACATCTACTATTGCATGTGGCACTAAGACTCTATAATCAGAATTCAATAATTTTATTTTTCCTGCCCAAATATCTCTTCTAGCATGATCTAAATTTTTTGAAATTTCCCTCTTAACTAGCAATTCATCAAGTCTTATTTTGTTCTTTTTACTCAATTTAATCTGTATTTACTTTAGAAATCTTTTTTTAACTTTTTCCCTTCCAGGAATATTACTATATCCTAAATTTTCTATAGATAAACTAGCAGCTGCATTAGCCATTTTTGAAGATAATAATATATCTTTTGTTTCATAGAAATAGATCATAAATGTAGATGTCCAAACATCCCCTGCTCCTGTGGAATCTAAAGAATTAGTAGGATAACTTGAAACATGATTCCATTCACCATTAACACTAAAATATACCCCTTTGGAGCCAGAAGTTACTGCAACATATTTCACTTTAGAAGCAAAAAATCCCCAATTTTCTTTTTTTACATCTTCATCAGAAAAAACAAGTAAATCAATTCCTGATAAATCTAAATGATGCCAGTTTTCTATTAAATATATCTTATTGTTAAAATCTTTTTTTCTTATCCAACCTTGCAAATTACAACCTACAAAACTTTTTTTAAATATTTTGGGAAAAGATAAAAATTCATTAAAAATAGGAGCTAAAAATACAATTTTACAATCCAACCATTCTTTAGGAATCATAGAAAATTCGATTGCATTTGCAGAACTTCGAATATATTGAACTCTTCTTTTTCCCAGATAATTATTCTCAAATTCAGTATTTTTTTCACTAGAAATATTTTTAACAAAAACATTTTTAAGTATTTTATTAAAAGGGAAATCTCTTCTTGCACTAGTAAATATAGCTGTTTTTAAACCAAACTCTCTAGCTAGTATTGCTGAATACAATGAAGTGCCACCAAAAGTTTGATAATTCAAATTTTTCTTAATAATCGTATCTTGAGTTACATGACCAATTACTAAAAAATCAGGAGTTTTCAATTTATAATCAATCTCTCACAGGGAAAATAACTACTTGGCGCCTCAAACCACTACCTTTACTCTCTGTTCTTACACTTGTATTTTCTGCTAACGCTACATGAATAACTCGTCTCTCAAAAGCTGACATTGGGTTTAAGCGAAATGGTTTTCCTGATTTGATAACTTTAGAAGCAGAATTTTCTGCTAAAACTTCTAAACTATTAATTCTTCTGTCTCTATAACCTTCAACATCTAAGGTTATTCTCACTGATTTACCCAATTGTCTTTTTAAAATTAAAATCATCAAAAATTGCATTGCTCTTAATGTTTCACCTTTCCTTCCAATTATTAATCCTGCGTCATCACCTTCGATTTCAAAATAAAGACCATTTTCTTCATTTTCATCTCTTAGATATGTTTTTACAGATACACCTAAACTTGAAATTAGAAAATCCATTATTTCAACAGCTAATTTTTCAGTTTCCTCATCAACCTGATTTTCAATTTCATTTTTAAATGGGGGTTTCTCATCATCTGATTCACTAATTAATGAATCAGATGAAGATTGAGTATCTAAATGAACTGAAGAAACTGTAACCTCTATTTCTGCGGCCTCTCCACCTAAACCTAAAACTCCACCTCTACCAGGATTCAAAACCTTAATTTCTACGTCTTCCCTTTTTAGTCCTAGTTTTTCTAGAGCGGACTTTGTTGCCTCTTCGACTGTTTTGCCCGTGTAATTCTGAGTAGTCATCTTTTAAATCATCCTCTTGACTGTTTTTTTCTTTTTGTATAATGACAGAATTAGTTTCATTATTATCTTTTTTTATTCCTAATCCCATCTTATTTAAAATAAAATATTGAATACCTATTCCAGTTATATTAGAGAACAGTATATACACTGCTAGCCCTGCTGGAAAAGATAGAGTAAAAAATCCAAACATTATAGGCAACATCCAAAGCATCATTTTATTAGTTTGTTGTTGTCTAGCATCTCCTGAGTTGAAAGTAGTCATTTTTTGTTGTAACCAAGTTGTAGCTCCTACTAATAGAGGTAACATTATCATGAAAAGTCTTGGTGTACTTTGAACAGGGTCAACTAAATTCATAGTTAAGAATTCACTATTGATGGGCAATTGGTTTATTACTGGATTCCACTTATATAAATAAGTAGATAAGTTTGCTAGACCTTCAGGTGTAGGTGGAACCGTTTTGAAAATTGCCCTATATAATCCAATCCAAATAGGCA
The DNA here is from genome assembly GCA_002721615.1 of Chloroflexota bacterium. Taxonomy (GTDB): domain Bacteria; phylum Chloroflexota; class Dehalococcoidia; order Lucifugimonadales; family Lucifugimonadaceae. The sequence goes on along the minus strand of PBKW01000009.1, from coordinate 34,311 downwards.
ACTGAATTATCATTGGTCCTAAACATCCAATAGGATTCATCCCCGTTTGCTTATAGAGAGCCATAGTTTCAGATGTCATTTTTTGTCTACTATCTCTATCTTTTTTGTCTTTATATTTTTCTTGAATAGCTTTAATTTTCGGTTGGATTTCAGCCATTCCTTTCATCTGTCTAACTTGACGCACTTGTAGGGGAATCATAAGAATTCTTACAATTATAGTAAACAAGATTATGCTAAATCCGAAATTATGAAATAACGTATATATTAGAGTCAATGTATTAACCATTGGCTTCATAATTATTTCAGTCCACAAAATTCCAAAGATATCCATAAAATCTTTTATTTACATCCCTCTAATTTTTCTAAATCAAAACATCTAACTAATGTGCGATCTCCAGTAGAAAAAGTTTTGACCCTTCCTTCTAAATCAATAACATATAAAAGATTATCAACAACTAATGGCATTACTGAAACTCCGTCATCAACAGGAAACTCTCCTAAAACACTTCCAGTAATCACATCAAAAATTCCTACTGTATCTTTGTCAAATGGAACAGCTAAAGATTTCAATCCAGAATGATTAAAAATTGTAGCAGAACCAACTGGTTTCCCTTTATATTTAGCTTTAGTTTCCCAGATAATGCTTAAAGAATTCACGTCAATTGCATAAATATTCCCTGAAAGCGTTGATACATAAGCGATTCCATCATTAAAAACAGGTTTAGACCATATCCATCCATCTAATAAAATTTCTCTAATCATTCCTTGATCAATAGATGAATTTGATTCAAATTTCATCTTTTTATCATTGAAAAAACCCATTTGTTTTTTTTCTATACATTTAAATGCTCCAGAAATATCTCCAAAGCAAATATGTTCTCCTGCATCTAGCGGAGAAGAAACAATTGGAGATCCCCAGTCTAATTCCATTACTAATCTACTAGGATCATTAAATAAATATTCTTTTTCACCAACAGAAATCAAATCTTCATTACTTCTTAAATCTATGGCAATTAAACTCCCAGAAATTGTACCCACTATACCTAAGTTTTCATGGATCATAATCTTTCCATAAATTTTTCCTTTTACAGGGACTTTCCATAATATACGTTGTGAAATTCTATCTTTTAATGACTTATCAGAATCTGATTGAATGTCTATCCCATAAATATAGCTACCAAACCCATCTTGATCATCATTTTCTGAAGTAGCAAATATTAATGTTTTATCAGAATGTATATTAACTCCACCTACTATAGTAGAATCTAATCTCACTAAACTCTCAGACCAAATAGAGTTCCCAGAAATAATATCTATACCAAAAATATTAGTTACACAATCTCTACTTTGACATCTATTACCGTTTCCATCACCATAAGAAGATCCATAAAGAACACCATCTTTAATGATCATGTCTCCATAAAATGCTCCCAAGGAAACATCTCCATTAGGAAATTTCCAAAGATTATCATGATAGCCAGAATCTCTACTAAATCTATATATATATCCGTCAGAAGCAGATATAAAAATATGATCATCTGATGCTATCGGAGGACTCCATCCTCCCATATGCTGCATTTCATTCATACAGGATATTTGGATACTCATCAAAAAAATAAGCATCATGAAAAATATGATTTTTTTTATCCTCATTCTTCTCATCTGAATAACTTTAAATAGAATAACTCTTGATTATTAAACATAATCTGCACCTCCTTTTGCCCAAGGATTACATCTTAAAATTCTAAAAAATGCTAACCAAGTACCTTTTAAAACACCAAACTTATTAATTGCTTGAAGCGCATATTCTGAGCAAGTAGGTTGATATTTACAAATACTAGGTAAAAAAGGTGAAATACCTTTCTGATAAAATTTTATTAACCCAATTATCAATAATTTCAAGTTTTCCTTTCATTAAACATGAACTCATCCAACAAATAAACAAATTCATCTCTTAATTTTATAAAAGAAACATTACTAGCATTTTTTCTTAAATATATTATGAGAGATAATCCAGTAAATTCTTTAGTTGAATCCAATAAAATATTTCTTATTCTTCTTTTAACTTTATTCCTTATAACTGCAGAGCCTAGATTTTTTCCAACAGAAATTCCGAATACAGATTCTATATCAGAGTTAGATCTTATAACAGATAATATCATGAATTTCCCATGATATTTCGCCCCTGTTAGCCAAACATATTTAAATAATTTTTGGGTTTTAATAGATTTTACACTCAAATAAAATAAATATATTCACGATTTATTCGTAAGAACCGTTAGTTGATTACGCCCTCTAAGCCTTCTTCGCTTTAGGATATTTCTACCAGATTTAGTTCTCATTCTTGTACGAAATCCATGTACACGTGCTCTTTTACGTTTTTTAGGTTGATAAGTTCTTTTAGTCATAATTAAAATTTAACCTCTAGAAAATGAGATTCTACGAGTAATAAAAATAATATGTCAAGAAAAAGTAATAATTTGACTCAATATACTAATAATCAATAATATACTTGTTGTGAAAAAAAATCTCCTATCTCTAATATCTCAAAAACAATAAACAGGATTTATGATGACAAAAACTAAAACGAATACTACAAAAAATCCAAAATCGGACCAACCAAAAACATTAAATGAAGCAATAAAAGTTTATGTAAAAACAATTGAAAATAATCTGAAAATGAAAACTAGATATGAATTGTCTCAGTTTGCAAAACATTTAGGCCCTGATAGATCTTTAACATCACTTAGTCCTCCAGAAATTGGCGACTACGGAGATCTCCTTTCTTCTAGAATTGCAGTATCTGATACTCATGATCGAATGGATTCAGTAAAAAAATTCCTACTTTTTCTTCATGACGAAGAATTAATTGATGAAAACATGAATCTTGCTACTCATATTAGATCTAGAAGATCTTATAGATCTAGAAATATGAAAAAAGTATCTAATCTATCACTTCCAAATCAACCTACCATAACTAAATCAAGACATAATGCATTAACAAAGAAATTAAAACTTTTATTAAAAGAACGTAATAGGCTAGCAGAAACAATCCAGATCGCCGCACAAGATAAAGACGTAAGGGAAAATGCTCCTTTAGAAGCAGCTCGTGAAGCTCAAGGTATTAATACTGCAAAAATCAATGAAGTTGAATCTATGCTAAGAGGAGCTGTAATAGTAGCTGATGAAAAAGGAAAAATTCAAAAAGGTATCATTTCTTTAGGAAGTAATGTAACTGTTCAAAACCAAAATAATCAATCAAAAAGTAAATATAGAATTGTAGATCCTAGTGAATCTGATCCTTTGGCCAATAGAATTTCATCCGAATCTCCACTAGCAAAATCATTAATGGGGAAATCTGAAAAAGAAATCATCCAAGTTAAAGCTCCTAATGAAACAACAATAGAATTTAAAATTCTAAAAGTTATTTAATGAACCAATCAATATCAACTTGGGTAATATTTAACATATTCATTATCATTGTTTTACTTTTCGACATCTTATGGTCGAGAGGAAAAGTGTATAAATTCAAACCTGCACTTCTTTGGAGTGTGTCCTGGATTACATTATCAATGGTGGTCGCTTTATGGTTTTTTGTGGAAGATGGATCATTACTTGAAAATAACGAGCGTGGAATATCTTTCTTAGCGGCATATATTGCTGAAAAAGCATTATGTTTTGATAATTTATTCGTTTTCATCCTAATATTTCAATTTTTTAAAATTCCTGCAAATTTACAATCTCTAGCATTAACTTATGGAATAATTGGAGCTCTAGTAGCTAGAGCAATATTTATAGCTATCGGATCAATAATTTTGAGTATGTTCGGTTGGGTAATGTTGATAATGGGAATATTTTTAGTTTATACGGGAATTAAGATTTCACTTGCAAAAGAAGAGAATGTAAATCCTGAAAAGAATTTTCTATTTAAATTTTCAAAAAAATTCATGAATATAACTGATGAATTCAAGGGAAGCAATTTTACAGTTAAAGATAATAAAGGTATCACTAGATTAACTCCAATGTTTTTAGTAGTTATTGTATTAGCAAGCACAGATATAATTTTTGCCATAGACTCTATTCCTACAGTCTTTGGAATTACTCAAGATGTATTTATTGTATGGAGCTCGAATATGATGGCAGTAGTTGGGATGAGGCCATTATTTTTCTTAATACAAGAAATAAAAAACCAATTCAGATTTTTAAAATATGGATTAGGAATAATTTTAGTTATCATAGGTTTAAAAATGGCTTTTGAGTATATCCTCGATTATCACATTAACATCTATTTTTCATTAAGTGCTATAGTTATTGTAATAACCGGAAGCATTTTATTATCAAGTTTATTCCCAGAGAGAAATGGTTCAAATCCCATCAAAAATTAATAAACCTTCATCATTAGATCCATCTCTAAAGTCTTTATTAGCAAATTCAATTGAGGGAGATATTAGATTTGACGAAATTACTAGAGAGATATATTCCACGGATGCTTCTATCTACAAAATTATGCCCATATGTGTAGCTATACCAAAAACTAATGAAGATGTTAAGTCAATAATTCAAATAGCTTGGGAGAATAATATACCTGTATTACCAAGAGGAGGTGGGTCTAGTTTATCTGGTCAAACAGTTAATCAAGCTATAGTAATTGATTTCACAAAGTACTTAAATAATATACTACAAATCGATACATCAACTCAAAAAGCAATAGTTGAACCTGGAATAACTATTGATCTATTAAATCATCAACTTAAAAAACATAATCTATTTTTCACGCCTGATCCAAGCACAACAAATAGAGCTACAGTTGGAGGTGTGATTGGGAATAATTCTTGTGGAGCTCATTCAATTATTTACGGAAAAACAATTGATCATATTCTTAAACTAGAAACTATTTTATCAGATGGTTCAGATTGCACTTTCGAACCTATTAAAAATTCATTACTTTATCAAAAAATGAATTCTGATTCACTTGAATCAAATATATATTCGAAATCATCTAATTTACAAAAAAAATATATAGATGAAATAAAATTAAAATTTCCTAATTTATTACGTAGAGTTGGTGGTTATAATCTGGATTCAGTCTCATCTAAAGGCTACTTTGATGTAACTAAATTAATTGTCGGCTCAGAAGGCACTCTTTCTACTATATTGCAAGCAGAAATAAATCTAGAAAAAATCCCAAAATATAAAGGATTATTAGTATTAGAGTTTGATGATCTTATTAAATCTATGGAAGCTACTACTTTAACTCTTGAACATAACCCCTCATCTGTAGAGCATATAGGCGAATTAATACTAAATGAAGCCAGAAAATCTGCTGGTTTTTCTAGTGGAACTGATTTTTTATCAGGAAAACCAAATGACCTATTGGTTATTGAATCTGATGGTGATTCAATCAAAGAAGTAGAGTCCAAGTTGAAAAACCTTCAACAGAAAATCAAAAAATCCAAATTATCTTATGCATCTACAATTTTACTCAATCCAAAAGATCAAAATAGAGTTTGGAATATTAGAAAAGCTGGGCTTGGACTTCTAATGAAAGTACCAGGGGAAGCTAAAGCTATACCTTTTGTAGAAGATACAGCAGTATCTCCAGATAAATTACCAGAATACGTGAAAAGGTTTGATGAAATTGTTCAAAGTCATCAAACCACTGCAGGTTACTATGGGCATGCTAGTGTAGGTTGCTTACATATAAGGCCTCTAATTAATTTAAAAAATAAATCGGATATCGAAAAAATGCATTCAATAGCCGAAGAAATTTCAAATCTTGTGATAGAGTTTAACGGTTCAATGAGCGGAGAGCATGGTGATGGAATTGTAAGAGGGGCATGGACAAAGAAAATGTTTGGCAACAAAATATATGATGCTTTTCAAGAACTGAAAAAAGCTTTCGATCCAAAGAATATTATGAATCCAGGTAAAATTATCAACACACCTAAAATGACTTCCAATCTTAGATATGGGGAAGGTTACAAAACTTTCCCTTTGAAAACAAAGATGTCTTTCAAAGAAGAAGGAGGTTTCGCATCAGCTATAGAAATGTGTAATGGACAAGGAGCATGTAGGAAGATAAAAGATGGTTCAATGTGTCCTTCATTTATGGCTACAAGAGAAGAGGTAGATTCTACTAGAGGAAGAGCAAATGCATTGAGAGCTGCAATGTCAGGTAGTATCCCATTCAAAAATATTCACTCTAAAGAAATGTTCCAAGTTTTAGACTTATGTTTAGAATGTAAAGCATGTAAGAAAGAATGCCCTTCTGGAGTAGATATGGCAAAGATAAAATATGAATTCTTACATCAATATTATAAAAAAAACAGAATCCCTTTAAGATCTAGAATAGTTGGTAACATTTCTACTTTTAATAAATTGGGTTCTATATTCCCTAAATTTTTCAATATTATAATAAATTCTTATCCCAATAGATGGCTCATGGATCTGTTCTTCTCAATAGATAAGAGAAGAAAACTTCCGAATATAGTTAAAAGCTCCTTCAAGGTTACTAAAAACCAAAATATTGTAGACGAAAAAACTGTAATTTTTTTCTTAGATACTTTTACAAAATATAATCATCCTAATGTAGGGTATTCAACTTTAAAAATCTTAAAAAAAATGGGATTGAATCCGATCGTTATAGATATGAAATGCTGTGGACGACCTATGATTTCAAAAGGTCTACTTGATCAAGCAGAAAAAAATGCAGAAAGTATCATAAAGAAATTATTCCCACTTACACAAAAAGGAATAAAGATAATTGGAGTGGAGCCCAGTTGCATATCAGCACTGAAAGAAGATTATCCATCTTTATTGAATAATTCAAAAGAGGCAATATCTGTCTCAAAAAATTCAATGCTCCTTCAAGAATTTTTATTAGAAGAAAAAAAGAGATATATAAATTACTTAAATCCAATAAATGGAAACATATCAATACAAATTCATTGTCATGAAAAAGCCATGAAAAATTCTAATGCTGCCTCTAAAGTATTAGAACTTATTCCCAATTCAAAAGTAACTGAAATTCCTTCTGGATGTTGTGGAATGGCAGGTTCATTTGGTTATGAAAAAGAACATTTTGAGATCTCTAAAAAAATAGCCCATGAAAGGCTGATCCCTTTTCTAAATAATTTGAATCCAAAAGATTATATTGTCACTACTGGAGTTTCTTGTAGACATCAAATTTTAGATTTTTCAGATAGAATTCCATCACATTTTGCTGAAATTTTAGCTTCCTCTATAAAAGATTGACCAGAAGAATTAAATATATAAAAATTACTTATATGATATACAATTTTAGGAGTTCAATATGAAAAATAAAGAAGGAAAAGGACCTCAAATATGGTTAGCAGGTGATCCTGATGATTTAAAATCCTGGTTAAAATATGGCACAGCAGGTATTGTTACGAATACTGTTGTTCAAAAAGAGATGACAGAAAAGCATGGCACTCTTATTGAATTAACTAAAAAGTATCTAGATATTACTGATAAACAAGTAGTCATAGAAATTGATGGCCATTCTACACAAGAATTGTTGGACATAGGAGAAGTATTCACTAAGATGTCAGATCAAATTATCCTAAAAATCCCTTGTACAATTCATGGATTAGGAGCTTTTGAAGTTTTAGCTAAAGAAAAAGTTGAAACTTTCTGCACTACAGTGTTTTCCTTAACACAAGCTGTTGCCGTTGCTCAGTCTGGAGCAGATCATATATTACCTTTTTGTGAGCCATTTAAGGAGTTAGGAGTAGATCCTGGCAAATTAGTAAAAGAATGTGCTGACACTTTTAAAGAATGGGATAATAGGCCTAAAATAACAGCTGCACTTGTAAGATCAGTAGATGTTGCGTACTCTGCTATAAAAAATGGTGCAGATGGAATAATTATTTTTTGGCCAGTTTACAAAGAACTTATGGAAAATCCACTTACTGATAAGTGGAACAAATTATTCTTAGATCAATGGAATGATATGTTGAATGCAGGAAATCTAAAAGGTCTGCCAATAAAATAACATTATTCAGAAGATTTTCTGAGTTTCCAACTACCTAAAGCACCTAATGTAACTCCAAACCAAGTATATGGAACAATAATTATTGCTATAACAATATAAAATAAGGATACATTTAGTGAAATGATTTCTACTTTTGATAATAAAGCTAAAATTCCTGTTATAAAGGCAGGAATAGCAATTAAACCAGCTACTATTAAGCCAAAATATATTACCTTTTCATCATCAGCCTCAGATAATCCTCCTCCTACAAAACCAGCTACAAATGGACTAACAGGAATTGTAAAGAAATGTACAATTGGTATTGGAATAGATATTAATATTATTGAGAAAGCAACAACAATGCCTTTTAACATTTTTTATCTCCTTAAAAAAAATAACTTTCACTTAAAATAATAATTTAACTAAAATAAAAATCAATATGGTTGATAAATCAATAACAAATCCAGATTTTCTAGTAGTAGGCTCTGGAGCTTCTGGTGCAGCTATTTCATGGCGACTTGGAAAAGCAGGATTTAAAGTAGTATGTCTTGAACAGGGCCCACAAATAGATATTGAATCCTATCCTCACACACAAAAAGATTGGGAAATAAAAGCTCAACACGAATGGAACAATAACCCAAATATTAGGTCATTAACAGAAGATTATCCCGTAAATGATCTAGATAGTGAAATATCTCCATTAATGTTTAATGCAGTAGGAGGAAGTACCATTCATTGGACAGCTCATGCTCCTAGGTTCCATCCTTCAGATTTTAGAGTCAAATCATTAGATGGAGTAGCCGATGATTGGCCTATAAGCTATAAAGACTTAGAGCCTTATTATGATTTAAATGATGAAATAATGGGTTGTTCAGGAATTAATGGAGACCCAGCTAACCCTATAAGAAAAAAAAGACCTATGCCTCCTATTCCACTAGGAGAAGATGGAGTTTTAATTGCTAAAGCTTTTGATAAATTGGGATGGCATTGGTGGCCTTCAGATAATTACATAAATTCCACTAAATATAATGGAAGAGATTCATGTAATTACTGTGGAGCTGTCCATTTAGGTTGCCCTAAAGGTGCGAAGGCAAGCACAGATATAACGTATTGGCCTGAAGCAAAAAAGTTCGGAGTAAAACTAATTACCCATTGTAGAGTAACAAAAATCACAACATCAAAAGAAGGAAAAGCATCTGGAGTAAATTATAAAGACATTAGAAACAATGGAAAGGAACATCATATTTCATCTAAAAATATTATTTTAGCTTGCAATGGAATTGGTACCCCTAGATTGATGTTAAATTCAAAATCTGAAAAACATCCTCAAGGATTAGGAAACAGCAGTGGGTTACTTGGAAAAAATCTTATGTTCCATCCTTACACAATGTTAGTAGGACTTCTACCTAAAAACATAGAAACTTATAAAGGACCAATAGGAAATTCCTTGATGTCTCAAGAATTCTATGAAACAGATCCTAAAAGAGATTTTGTTAGAGGATATACATTCCAATTCAACAGAAGTTCTGGCCCTATCACATCTGCTATAGGATTAGCATCTCGGCCTGTAGCTTGGGGTGAAAATCATCATAAAGAATTTGAAAGCAGATTTGGAAAAGCGATATTTTTGGCAACAATTATTGAAGATCTTCCTGAAAGACATAATTCAGTAAAAATAGACAAAAAATTAAAAGACTCTTCAGGAATTCCTTCTCCAAAAATAAATTATTCTTTAAGCGATAACAGTAAAAAAATGATTCAACATGCAATTCAAACAGGAACTACGTTACTAAAAACAGCCGGTGCTACAGAAATACTTACTACTCCAGTTTCCAAATCTGCAGGATGGCATCTTATGGGAACAGCTAGAATGGGAGATGATCCAAAAAATTCAGTTACTGATAAATGGGGAAGATGTCATGACATTGAAAATTTATTTATAGTAGATGGAAGCTTATTTGTGACTTCATCAGGAGTAAATCCTACACCTACAATTCAAGCTTTAGCTCTTAGAACTGGCGATTATATAGCAAAACAATTTCGATCTTTAAAAAAATGATAGAAGAAAAACAATTCTTGGAAAATAAACATCCGATATTAATTAAGATTATGGATTTAATAGTACCTGCTATAGATGATCTTCCAGGAGCGGGATCAATGGGATTATTAAATGAACTTAAAATTCTTTGTAAAAAATACCCAAAAATATATTTCTCAATTAGAAGGATAATCAATTCTATTGAGATAGATCCAATCTCAAGAGCAAATGGTAGTTTCATATTTTTAGATATTGATAGACAAATAGAAACCTTAAAAATAATTGAATTAAATTTATCTGATGATTTTTCTATATTAATTAATGCAATTTATTCTGTTTATTACATGAATAAAGATGTTAAAAAAAGAATAAATTGGAAATATAATAGTATTCAACCTCAAGGCTTTGAAATTCTACCATGGGATGAATCTATTTTAGTAGAAATTAAGAAAATAAAACCCTTTTGGAAAAACCCCGATAATTAAATTTTTATCAAAAAATTAATTATATTTAAATGGAATATCTAATTCTGAACATATCTTCATATACCAATCTATAACTTCTTTATGTAATGGAATACCTTCTTTTCTTCTAAAATTTTCTACTTCTCCTTCTTCTAAACCAGGATACAAAACTCTCTCATGTCCTGGTGCAGGCTTTGTATTCATTAATCCCTGTAACATTTCATCCATATCTTCTTTAAACTTTGATATTGAATTGAATCCATCGATTTTATATGCTGCCACAAAATGAGCCCTCCTATCTACAGCTAACGATGAGAATCCTATAGCACCACTCAAAACTCCACATAAAATATCTACCGCAACTGCTAAACCATACCCTTTATGAGAACCTAGCTCTCTAGTGCTTCCCAAAGGTAATTGGTTTCGAGTAACTCCGATTTTTAATTCTGCCTTAGATCCTCCTTTCATATCTGGAGAACCATCAGGATTTGCAACCCAACCTGGCAAAATTGGTTTATTTAATCTTTCCAATAATCCAATTTTATTGCCTGCAATCGAAGTCATAGCTGCATCAAAAACGAATGGATATTTCTTATTACTTGGAACTGCTATAGCAATAGGATTTGTTCCAATTTGCGGTTCTGCACCAAATGTAGGAAGCATTCCCTTTCCCCCTGCAGTCATACACCATCCAATCATATCGTGAGGAAGAGCCATCATAGCAAAATATCCTGCAGCACCTAAATGTCCTGAATTTTTTATCGCAACTGCACCCATTCCATATTTTTCTGCTTTTTCAATAGCTAAATCCATTGAATGAGCTGCTGTCATCAAGCCTAAGCCACCATCACCATCAACAGTTGCGGTAGTGTATGATTCCTTAACTATTTTCCAAGTAGGATTAGGGTTAGATTTCCCTTCTCGGTACATTTGCACATAATTTCTGAGCATATTGGAAACACCATGAGTTTCTATACCTCTTAAGTCAGCATGCAGTAAAACATCAGTAGATAATTGAGCATTTGATTCTGAAAGACCATATTTCAAAAAAATACTTTCTGTTACCTTTCTCAAATCATTTTCGTTAATATTAATACAATCTTCTTTTGGAACTTTAAAATAATCTAACAATTCTCCTCCTAACAAAAAACAAGAAATATTTGAATATATTTTACTAGAAACAAGAAAAATTAATCTATCTTATACCTATAAAAATATATTCATGATAATCTTGTTTAATATAAAAACAATCCTATACATATACAATAAATGGATCATGAATTAATCAAATTTTCCAATTTAATTTCAGCTATCATCATAGGATTAATCATAGGATTAAGGCATTCTACAGATGGAGATCATATTATTGCTATCTCTACATTAGCAAAAGATTATAAAAATATATTCAAAAGTCTTTGGATTGGAGTCTCTTGGGGATTAGGTCACTCTACACCACTTATCATCTTAGGAATTTTAATTCTTATTTCTAAACAAGCACTAATGGATTTCTACAACTCTATTTCTATATATTTTGAATTTGGAGTGGCTATTATGTTAATAATGCTTGGAATTCAAGTATTTTGGAAAATATATAAAGGGGATTTTCATACTCATTCTCATGAGCATGACGGATTAGGGCATACTCATGTTCATGGATCTCACCAACATGATAATGAAAATAATGATGAACATTTTCATAAGAAACATGGTTTTTTACCTGAATTAATTCCATTTTTTAGAGTAAAATCATATGTGATTGGTTTAATACACGGTTTAGCCGGAAGCTCAGCAGTAATGTTGGCTATACTTCCTACAACACCTAATATTTTTTCAGGCATCACGTTTCTAATCTTCTTCTCAATAGGTACAATAATTTCTATGAGTATTATGACAATCATAATGTCCGTACCATTTGTATTCTCTGAATCTAACAAGTTTACAAATCCCATTATCTCAATTTTTGGAGCTTTAAGTATCGGCCTTGGAATAGCCTTAGGATCTGATATAGCTATAGGAACAAATTTCACTGATTTTCTATGGTATTAGATTCAAATTTATATTTTCTTCAAAAAAATCATTTAATGAAAAAAATCATTTACAGGGAATTTCAGAATCAAGATCAAAACAAAGTTGAATCTTTGGTTTCTATAGGTTTAGAAAATACTGCTATAGATCAAAATATGAGTATAAAACAGAGAATAAAAAAATATATAAATGAATCTTTACAAAGTGACCTTGGAAACATTAAAGAATATTTTGAAAATGGAATTTTCTTAGTCGCTGAATATAAAGGTGAAATAATTGGCAGCTTAGGTGCAATTCCAGAAAAAAATTTAAAATTAAGATTAAAAAGAATGAGTGTGAAAGAAGAGTTTAGGCGACAAGGGATAGCTAAAAACTTATTAGAAAAAATAGAAATATGGGCTTTAAATCATAATTTTAAAGAAATTATTCTAGGCACATCAGAAATCCAAAAAGATGCTGTAAAATTTTGGTCTGCCTCAGGCTTTAAACTTATAAAAAAAGAAAAAATTTTAGGATCAGATTTTTTTGGACTTAGCTTTAAGAAAAAAATACATGATTCCGGATTTTAAAATAGTATATTAAACCTAACTTTTAAACTGTAATCAAACGTTATAATGTATGAATACACGTTAAAGTCATTATGTAAACAAATATACACGTTATAGTTACATGGGAGCATTGTGGAAAATTGGATAGTTTTTTCTTTTTTAAGTGGTTTAATTTTCGCTATTGTCAATACTATAGATAAATATAAAGTTTTCGATTCTATTAATTTATCTCATCCTGTTTTTTGTATTTTTGCTGGATTTAGTAATTTGATTTTAGGATTACTATTCATTAGTTTTTTCCCTATTCAAGATACTCATTATACAAATATTTTATTAGGAATATGTACCGGAATACTTCAAGGGATCAGTATAGGATTAATGTTCAAAGCTTTAAGTCAAAATGAAGTAACAAGAGTTGTTCCGATTTACCAAACTTATCCGATTTACGTGCTCATAATTGCTTTAATATTTTTAAATGAATCTCTTTCATATCTTCATATATTATCTATATTTTTAATGTTAGTTGGTGGAATTCTAGCAACTATAGAATTTAAAAAGAAAATGAATTTTTCCAATGGCTTAATGATATTAATCTTGATTTTGGCATCTATGTCCATGGCAATCTCACATATTTTCATTAAAACATTAACTGAAGAATTTTCCACATTACAAATTTATGGATTAAGGGGAATAGGGTTATCCATTCCTTTAGTATTACCATTTTCTTCTAAGTCTAATATCAAAAAATTTTACATATTTTTAAAAGATTGGAAATCTAGTAGATTCATGTTTTTAGCTGAAACTGTCGGTGCTTTTTTAGGTTTAGTATTAATTATTCTTGCTTTAAACTCAGGACCTGTCTCTTTAGTTGCATCTATATCATCTGGAACAAGGCCTATATTTGTAATTATAATAGGCTTATTTCTTTCATTAATTGGAAAAAAAATTAAAGAAAAATTTGATATATATAATGGATTAATCAAAATATCATCTGCAATTTTCGTTGGACTAGGAATATTATTAGTAAGCATAAATATTTAATAAATAAAAAATAATGAAAAAAACTACAATAAACATAGAAAAAATTTCTCATGAATCATTAAAAATAATTGAAGAAAATTTAAATTTTGATCCTAATACTTTTTATAAGCATAAGGATCGATTACAAATGCAAATTTCAGACAATTATGATTATTTTATTATTTTTTATAGATCAATTCCTGTGGGACATGTATTTATTAGATGGACTGGAATTGAGAAGTCCGTAATTGGCCACAAAATTGAGAAATGTCCTAACCTAGAAGATTTATTTGTAATCCCAAAATTCAGATCTCAAGGATTTGGATCTCTAATGATTGAATATTGTATAAAGTTAGCGAAAAAAAAAGGTTTTAGAAAAATTGGACTAGGAGTATCAATAGACAATTTAAAAGCACAAAAACTATACGAATCATTTAAATTTTTTGATTCAGATATACCACTATATAAAGAAGTTTGGTATGGGAAAAATAAAAGTGGAATTAAAACTGGACCATTTACTAGTTTAAATAAATATCTAATCGCGAAGATTTAACATCCGTATTTTCGCTCTTTTAATGTATTATTAAAAAAACAAAATATAAATCCTGTAGATTATGAAAATTAAAAGTATCGAAGTTGTTAAAATGCCTGAATTAACTTATTCAAGTGAAGCAAAATTAAAAAAATTTAACTCTGAAATGAAAAATGCATGGCACAGTTCTGGGCCAGTAGCAAATCCAATGACTAGATATTCTAGATACTCAGCTTATAGACCTTCATGGATGCCTAGATGGGAAAATTTTGGTTGTGTGGTTACTGCTGAAGACGGATCTCAAGGATTTGCAGTTGGCAATCACGGAAAACCAGTAGCCACAATAATATCTGAGTACTTGGGACCATTATTGATAGGTGAAGACTGCATGGCAATAGAAAAAATTTATGACATGATGGTAAGAATGGGATCTCCCTATGGTACCACTGGACTACATTCCTATGCAGTTAGTGCTATCGACCTTGCTTTATGGGATTTAAAAGGTAAAATTCTTAATCTTCCAGTTTATGAATTACTAGGTGGACCTTCACATGATGATTTATTTTGTTATTCTACCGGAGGGGACACAGAGTGGTATATGGAATTAGGTTTTAAGGCTACCAAACTTCCTTCTAAATATGGGCCCGCTGATGGATTAGAAGGTTTAAAAAAGAACGTGGAATTCATTTCTAATAATAGAGAAATAGTTGGAGATAATGTCGAATTGATGCTTGATTGCTGGATGTCTCTTGATATAGAACATGCAGTGAGATTAGCAGAAGAGCTTCGTCCAATTAAATTAAAATGGATAGAAGAAATACTACCTTCCGAAGATTTTGATGCTCATAGTGAGTTAAGAAATAGAGTCCCTTGGCAAACCTTAGCTACAGGAGAACATTGGTACTCCACAGTACCTTTTCAACATGCAGCATCTAAACATCTTATAGATATTATGCAACCAGATATAAACTGGGTAGGAGGTATGACTCCAATAGTAAAAATATGTGCAATAGCTGAAGCTGCAAATATTTCAGTAATCCCACATGGTGGAGGAAATACTGTTTATGGACAACATGCCTGTTATGCTATGCCAGCAATACCATGGACAGAATGTTTCATAGCAAGTCCTCCTGGAATTCCCATAGAAGATGCTCCAAGACTACCTGGACAAGCATTCCCCAAAAATGGAAAAATGATCCCTACAGATGGCGCTGGGTTTGGACTAGATATTGATATTTCAAAACTTGAAATTCTATCTTAAATATTAAATATTTTCTTTGGATATGTCCTTAACTTTTAGTATCATAATCTAATGAAAAACATATTTATAATTACTCTAATTATTTTTCTGATAGCCTGTAATTCAAACTCAGAAAAATTATCAAAAAAGATATATAGTCTTGAAGATTTCGCTAAAATCGGCTGGAAAAAGAAAAAATCTTTCAAAACTGAATTTCCAGAATCTACAGACGCATTTTGGGGCTATATGAAAGGTCATGAAATAGGTATAATAATTTACCCTGACTCTGAAAAAGCATCAAATTTAGGAATTAATGCAGCAAAAAATCAAATTGAAGTTATAGATGGCAAAAAAGCACTAAAAGTTGAAAGATTTGTTTGCAGAGGAAATACAGGTAGTATCGAATCTCCATCATGTCCTAATCCAATGCCAACATATTCTGAATATGTAATAAAAAATAATACTATTATATTGTGTGAAATTGTAAAATCCTCTATGAAAGGATCTAAAATTAAAGCAGATTCTGAGTCATTCTGTGAAAATATCGTAAAAATATTAGATCAACAAACTGAATAAAAAATATTCACTAAACTAATAAGAAACTTAAGATATACCAATGATAGAAAAGTTAAATAAATATCTAGATGGTAAGAGAAAAATTCTATTAGTAACACTTAATGTGACTCTATTAATATTTGTTATATTAGAATTTTCGCTTTTGTTCAGTATTAGCCCTCCTCGTGGATATGTTGAAAGGGATTGCGCACTTTCAAACGTAGGAACCTGCCATTAATCTATACTTCATCCTTTTGCTTTTTTCTCAAAATAATGAATATCATGTTTCACATCAAAATTAGGTAATAAATCTGAATTAATAAATTTGTGAATATTACCTTTGAATATAGAAGATTTTTCATGAATCAAATAATGAAGATAATTATGTTCATCTAAAAATATTTCTTCATCCGTCTTCATTCTATAAGTACCAAAACTTTGAGAAGATAATTTATCAGACTCTTGCTCTACACCAATAAGTTCATATCTAGATCCACTAATAACACTAAATATAGCACTAGGAACATTTTCATAACAAAGTAATTCTAATAAATCTTTACTAGTACATCTGCGTTTCATCTTTTTACCTCTTTTAGTTTTCCCATACCTGTAACATTGAGATTTAGCATAATCTTGTAAAGCTTTCATAAAAGATGTCGAAGATGTGATTGCTTTATTTATTTCGTTTTTTTTCACATTAAAAATTTTCGCTACCATAGAAAGTTTTTCATATTGATCAGTGATTAAAATATTAGATAATGAATCTGTAGGATCTTTTTGCCAATATTCACCATGAGCAGAACGTAATAATAACAATTGCTTCTGTAATTTAGTCCATTTATCCCAATCTGGATATGCACTAATTATCCTTTGACGCAAATTATTAACACTCATATGCCCTTAATGAAGAGGGAAATCATACTCCTGAAGATCTATAATTAAATTTAATCCTTTTTCATGAATGTTAAAAGTACAGAATGGCATATAAAAATTCATGATTAATAATAACTTAAATCTTGCATAACATTAAAATAAAATTTACAACAAATTTACATACTTATAAAAATAATAATTAAAATATTTCAGTCTCTACTTTCCTTAGAAGAAAAAAGAGAAAAAAAGAACTTAAAAAGGAGAAAATATGCCAACAAAAAATCGTGCTTTTAATTATTTAATAATACTAGCTACTTTTATATCATTTTTAGTATCAGTAGGACTATGGTTTTTCACTGAAAACAACCAACAAGAAGCTATATTTGTAGGTATATGGGTGCCTTCAATATTATGTTTAGGTATTCTATTACAGGTGGCAAGAGATTGATTACTCCTTACTTTGTAATTATTATAGCCTTTTTCTTAGTTCTAGTTCTAATTCTAGGAGCACTTTATACGTTAATAGAATTTAACAAAGAATTGAAAGATAATGATGAAAAAAATTATAAAGTAAGTAAAATTAAATAATTTTTATACCTATTTTTTCAAATCTTGAAAAATTTTAAGTGCTTTCTCTCTGCTTTGTATATGTTCTACAATAGGTTTTTTGTAATATAAAGGAAGTTTTTTGGAAAATTCATAATCTGATTCCCAAGGTTCATGTATAAATCGTTCAGGTATTCCTCTTAAAACTTCAATGTATTTCTTAACAAATATCCCAAATGGATCAAATTTTTTACCTTGAATAATAGGATTAAATATTCTGAAGTAAGGGGCAGCATCTACACCACTACCTGCTGTCCATTGCCATCCACCAACATTAGAAGCAGTATCAGCATCTACTAAATTTTCCATAAACCATTTTTCTCCTTCTCTCCAATCAATAAACAAATCTTTTGTAAGAAACGACGCAACTATCATTCTTCCTCTATTATGCATCCATCCAGTTTCTAGCAACTGTTTCATACAAGCATCAACAACAGGATATCCAGTTTCTCCTTTTTGCCAAGATAATAAAAATTGAGAATTATTCTCCCAAGGATAATTTTCCAACTTATTTTTAAATGAAGAATTAATTGTCTCTGGAAAATGAAACATTATATACATATTGAATTCTCTCCAAATAAGCTCGTTAAACCAAGATTTAATTCCTATATTATTTAGGTTTATATCAATATTTAATATATCTCTAAAAACCTTTTTTATAGATAATATTCCTGAAGAAAAATATGGAGAAAGCATAGAAGTTCCATCCAAATCTAATCGATTTCTTTCTACATTATATTTAAAAATTTTCTCTTCCAAAAACCAATCTAATCGAGCTTCTGCTATTTCTAGATCTGCTTTAAAAATTGATGAGTTTCTACTTTTACTAATTTTAGGAATATCAATAAATTGAGGACTATTAATATATTTTGGTTCTTGATATAAAGAATCAAATTTTAAATCATCAATTTTTAAAGCTCTTAAAAAACTACTAAAAGTTAAATACGGATAACCGTCACTTTTTAATACCCTTTTAGGGTCAAACATATATTGATCTAAACTTAAATTAACAGAAACAATAGATTTTAATTTTTTGTAAATTGAATTAAACCTAGGTGTAAAATTATTTTGCACATATATCTCTTCAACTTTGTAATCATCGACTATTCTTAAAATCTCATCTAAAGAATTTCCTTTTTTAAAAACCAAATAAGAACCCAAAGTCTTTAATTTTCTTTCAAGGATTTCTAATGATTCCAATGTAAATTGGCCTTGACGAGATTCTAAAGAACATCTTTTAATTGATTCATCCCAAACATATACAGGGATTACTTGATCACATTCCTCCAATGATCTAATAAGATTAGAATTATCATTTAATCTTTGATCATTGGTTATCCACCATATTGCAGTTTTCATTTGATATCAAAATTAATTTATATTGATAATGGTAATAACAAAATGTTAAAAAAATATCACAAGAATTATGACAATAAAAAATCAAATAAAATATAAGTCTAAATTAGCCACCAGTTTCTAGAGGTAATTCTTGATTATTGCCCCATTCTATCCAGGAACCATCATAAACTTTTACATTGTCATATCCAAGCAAATCGTGAAGCACAAAGTAAGTATGTGCTGCTCTAACTGCTGTTTGACACAATGTATAAATAGTTTTGCCTTCTGTAAGCCCCGCTTCATCATAGATAGACTGAAGCTGAGATGCCTCTATGAATTCATGATTATCATTATTGGATTTTACCCATTCAAGATGAACAGACTCAGGAATATGACCTCCTCTATCAGCTCTAGCATCTTTTCCTGAATATTCTTCAGCAGTTCTAGTGTCACAAACTAATTTAGAAGGATCTCCGACAGAAGCTAAAACTTCTTCCCAGCCAGCAATAATAGATGTGTTAGGAGATCCATTAAATTTATATAATGATGCCTTAACAGTAGGAGCTGTTGTTGAAATTTCTCGTCCTTCAGCAAACCATTTTGTCCAAACTCCATCTAAAAGGATTGTTTTTTCATGTCCATAAACATCCAATGCCCATAATCCTCTGGTAGCCCATAGATTCTTGATTCCATCATATATCAAAATTGTAGAATCCGGTTTAGCCCCTATAGCACTTAAATGCTTTGCAATATGATCAGCGCTAGGCAGCATTCCCTTTACACCATCTATCTCTTGTTGGAATACTTCGCCCGGAGTTAAATGAACAGCTCCAGGTATATGACCTTCATCATATTGTTCTTTCTTTCTTACATCTATTATGACTAAGTTTTCATCATTTATATTATCAGCAAGCCATTCTGTGCTAACTAATCTAGATGAGTCTTTATATCCTCTATTTTCTATGTCCGACAAAGTCTCATCTACTGATGAACAACCTATAATTGAAAAAATGAAAGAAAAAGTAATTAATAATTTTAATGAATTTTTTATGTATTTAAATAACATTTGAACCTCTTTTTTATATATAAAAATGTTTAATAATTGTTTGAAATTCAACTACATAAATAGGAAGAATAATATATTGTCACAAAATCAGTCATATTCCCCCACTTGTTTCGTCAATAATATTTTCCATTCTCCATTTTTTATTTCTTCAATCTGACAATCATAACCTCTTTTTAAAGCCTGAGGAGGAATAGTAGAAAGTGCTGGAGAATGATCTGTAATAATCTCTAATTCTTCGATTCCTGGACTGTTTTCATCAAGTTCTTTATTAGTTAACATCATCGGATAAGGACAAATTTCTCCTTTGAGATCTAATTGCTGAATTTTTCTAGCTTGTGCCATTATTTTCTCCTTATTTATCTTTAGGGGTTAGCGTGATAGTCCAATTATTTTCATAACCAGAAAGTTGGCATTTCAACTTATATTTAAATGCTTCTAGAGGGATTAATTTTATTAAAATTTCTTGGTCAGTAATAAAAATTGTTTCATCAGTAATTTTAGGTATCTTAGATATTAATTTATTAACTTGATCACTTGAGGTATTTCCTTTTAAATCATAAATTTTTTTTGTAGTCATTACTTAAACCTCTACTTATATCTTCTTAATTACTTGAACTCCTAAAAATGCGCCAACAGCCAATGAGCCTCCAAAGACCCATCCGCTAAGACTCAAAGAAGGAATTGAAGAAAAAAACGAACCAACAGTACAACCAATAGCCAATCCAGCTGCGTATCCCATCATAATGCCACCAATAATTGATTGGATATACCTTTTTAAATCTTTTGGAGCTCTGATTTTAAATTCTCTTGAAAGAAGAGCAGCAGTAAGTGATCCTGGGATCACCCCTATTGTCATTGCTGATGAAATAGTGATAATACTAGAATTCTCAGAAGCATTTGCCACACACCCACTTAAACTTTCTAATCCTTTATGAACAGGAACAGATATATCTACTAGTTTCATTAATCCATTGCTCCATCTGAACACTTCTCCAGTAACTCCAAATGGATGAGAAACCATAAACATAAACATACTAGTAATACCAAGAACTGATGCTCCAACATAGATAGGCCATTCTCTTGAAAAGAATTTATTAAATATATCCTTAGTTCTATCTCTAAAAGAAATTAACTGAGAGTCACTTTTTTGAATAGGAAAATTAACCTGACCCGATTTAGTCTCTGTAAAAATACAAGCTAACAATACTATAAGTAACAATAATGAAGTAATAACAATACTGCCGCTATAACCAATTCCGTTAACAGCAGGCAACCAAATAGTTTTTTCAGAACTTATTAAATTATCCCACCACCAATTCCAAGTCAAAGATAGTAACCCAAGCCCTATAATTACTCCAACAATGGTTACAAAAGAAGCTACATATCCTTCTCCTATTCTATAGAGAGATCCAGAAACACATCCTCCTGAAATTACCATTCCTAATCCAAATAATACTCCTCCAATAATTGTAGATAAACCTGTTTTCAAAATATGTGCATCAGATGGAATAGATCCCAACTCAGGATTAGGAATAATCCAATACATAACAAAACTGAAAGCTATAGTAGAAATAAACAAGCCCAAAAGAATTCCTTTTAAGTTTTGAGCACTTCCAAATAAGAATATATCCCTAAAAGCAGAAGCAAAACATAATCGACTTTTTTGAAGAGTAAAACCAGCAAATATTGAGAGCACCCAAATTATTCCAACAACCCCTTTAGACTGTGTAAGTAAATAACCAATCAAAACAGAAATAAACAATGAAAAAATCCCTAGAACTATTTGCCAGTCCCATGATTGATTAGTAGATATTTGTTTTTGGCTTAAAATTTTTGACATAAAAAAAACCCCTTTCTTTAGGGGTTTTACCTTGCTTATTTTGACATTAAAATTTTTAATGAATAAACATACGTGCGGTTATCCCCCTATTTAAGGAAGTACAACAGCAACATATACAATTTTGTTGATTATTAATCATAATAATTTGAATTTTTCAAATTTAACCTATCAATAATATATAAAAAAAAATTATTTACAAGTATTTTCATAACACAAAAAAATAAAGTTGAAGAAATGGAATTTTATGTTAGTATTTTAGAAAGTGTTGATTTGAAAGTCAGCTTGCGGGCACTTAAAATTCTGCTAAAGAGGCAAATTTACTACGTGTCCGTATATCATGAAGATATGCGGATTTTTTATTTGGCACTTTTATATATAAACAATATGAAAAATAAAAATGTCAAAAGTAAAATCATTAAAATGCAGAGAATGCCCCGAAGAATATGAGATATCTCCAAAGTATGTTTGTGATATGTGCTTTG
The DNA here is from genome assembly GCA_002721615.1 of Chloroflexota bacterium. Taxonomy (GTDB): domain Bacteria; phylum Chloroflexota; class Dehalococcoidia; order Lucifugimonadales; family Lucifugimonadaceae. The sequence goes on along the minus strand of PBKW01000009.1, from coordinate 11,691 downwards.
GACCACTAGAAATTTCTTATAATTGGAAAGAAATAAAAAAATCTGTAAATAAGAATTCTATTACAAATGGTCCAAAATCAATATGGAGATACAAATCATTATTACCTATTGATGGAAATGATGTGATAGATATAGGAACTGGGTTTACACCTTTGATTTCTGCAGATAATTTATCTAACTTCTTAGGTCTTAAAAAAATATGGATCAAAAATGATTCGGTAAATCCAACTTATTCCTTTAAAGACAGGGTAGTTTCTGTGGCATCAACAAAAGCTAAAGAATTTAATTTTGATACATTTGCATGTGCTTCAACTGGTAATTTAGCGGGATCTGTAGCTGCACATGGTGCTAAAGCAGGTTTTAGAACTTTAGTCTTCATACCAAGTAATCTAGAAAATGAAAAAATTGTAGCAGCTTCAATTTATGGACCTGAAGTAGTAGCAATCAAAGGAAATTATGATGATGTCAATCGCTTATGCACAGAGTTAGCTGAAACGAAACCATGGGCATTCGTTAATATTAATTTAAGACCTTTTTATTCTGAAGGAAGTAAAACAGTAGGATTTGAAATTGCAGAACAATTAGGGTGGAAAACGCCTGATCATATAATCGCTCCTGCAGCATCAGGATCACTTTTTATAAAAGTTTGGAAAGGATTTAATGAATTCTTTGAAATTGGTTTAATAGAAAAACCCAAAAATACACGAATGCATATTGCTCAACCTAAAGGTTGTTCACCAATATCAACATCTTTTAATGAAGGTAAGACTCACCCTCTACCAGTGATACCTAAAACCATAGCAAAATCTTTGGCAATAGGTAATCCTGCTGATGGCTATTATGCCATTAAATTAGCTAAGGAAACTCGAGGCTCCGCTCATGCAGTTTCAGATGATGAGATAGTAAAAGGAATCAGTTTATTAGCAAGAACTGAAGGAATATTTACTGAAACTGCAGGGGGTGTAGTAATAGCTACATTAGTTAAAATGGTGAAGCAAGAGCTAATTTCTAAAGATGAAGAAGTCGTAGTATTAATTACAGGTAATGGTTTAAAAACACAAGAAGTAATTTCTTCTCTAAGTGCACCAACAGAAATTAATCCAACTATAAAATCATTTGAAGATAGTTTTCCTAATTATTAATATATATTCATGAGATTATCAAAACAATTAAAATTTACCTTTAGAGGAAAATCTATTCAAAGACCTTTGATTTATGAAGTTGGACACAAATTTAAAGTAACTACTAATATTAGAAAAGCAGATATAGAATCAGATGGAGGATGGGTGATATTAGAATTAACAGGTAGTAAAGAAGAAATAAATAAAGCTCTTGATTGGTTAAAAGAAGAAGAAGTAAGAGTTGATAATGTAGCCGGCGACATAGTAGCTGGTTAAAAAGAGGAGGGAAAAATGCCCATTATAGTTAATATTCCTGCACCATTAAGAAATTTAACTAAGGGAGAACATAAAATTAATGCAAATGGTTCAAATATAATAGAAATCATAAATTTTATGGAATCAAACTATGAAGGAGTAAAAAAAAGAATTTGTGATGATGAAGGAAATGTAAGGCCTTTTGTAAACATATATTTAAATGGTGAAGACATAAGGCATCTATCAGATATTACTACGAAAGTTAAAATTGGAGATGAAATCAGCATAGTTCCAGCTGTAGCTGGAGGTAGTTAAATTGAAAACTCTGAACAATTATTTAGAAGATAAAAGAATATATATGTTAATTACAATAAATATCTTATTAAGTATATTCATAATTTTAGAAGTAATGATCTGGAATGATATTAATTCCCTAATGACCCCAGAAGAGTATGAACAAGCAAGACAAGATTGGTGTAACAAATCACAACAAACTTCAACTTGTAGATAAATTATAGTAATAAATTTATTGCTACAATATAAATATGAGGAAATTGAAATATATTGGATGTATTATTATTTTTTCATCATTTCTGATTTCTTGTAATTCAAAAACTGAGTTTCAAAAATTATTCGATGATGGATTATATGCAAAAGCGTTTTTATCATCCCTGAATATTAAAACTATTTCTTCCAACTCTTTCAAAGAAGATAAACTTACAAGATATACCTTAATTGATCACCTTAAAGGCAATACTGAGGAATTAACAAATATAAGGAAAGATAATGGTATTTCTGTAAAAAACACAACTCTATTCAATAAAGATTTAGAATTTATTACAGGAACTTTTTCATCTTTTATTTCTTCAGGAAAAGAAGAATGTTATTACACAATGGATAACGAATATCCTGATAACAAAGAACAAAATCATTCTTCTTGTGATCAAATAATGAAAAATATAGAATCTTATCTCGGAAATAGACAGTTAAAAATATTTGGCGTTCATACTATAGTAGACGGAGAACAATTCGTTAAATACAAAGAAGTAGAAAATAAATATACTAAATATTTTAGCATCCATATGTTAAACAGAAACCTAACTAATGAAGAAATTTCAGAATTAACTACTACTTTTTTTGGTGACGAGACTTTAAATGATGTGAGAATTATAGGAAAAAACATTCTCCAATGTAATTTAAGGGTAACTAGAAATTCTAAGCCTGATTCTACTGAATGTGACAAAATTCAAATATTATTAGAATCTATAGAATAATTTGTTTTTCATCTTTAAGTCTCTTTAATGTAAAATTATGACAAATTATTACTACGAGGTATGAAATGAAAATTAAGACAGTGTTTTTAGTAGTTATATTAACTTCAATCTTAATTAGTTGTAGTAACTCTGAAAATAATCAAGTTACATTTGAACAAATTAATCCTAGTGATTCTGTTTTCAAAACAGATAATTTGAAGACCTTAGGAATAAAAAAGGGTAAGAAATACAATGTTGAAGGACTAGATAAAGCTACTGGAGCAATTTTCGCATTTTATAAAAAACCTGGTTCAAAGGAAGCTATAGAATACGAGATAAGATTTTATGCTAATCATGATGATGCTGTAAATTCTGGAATTCCTATGGTAAAAGAACGTGTTGGTCCGGATGCTAAATTAAAAAAAGAAGATGCTGTTTGGGATGAAGGTTTGAAAGATGCTAGACAATGTGGAGGGGCAGGAGGAGGAGTTGCTAGAGGTGGCAGTTTAGCTGGAGGGGCAGGAGATCATGCCGTAGGAAGTTGTTCTTCTCCAAAATATAATGAATACTTTGTTTTTGGAAATATGGTCATATTGTGTCAGGGGGAAAATGAAGAAGAATCAAGAAGTCATTGTGTAGATCTAATCACTATCCTGAATTCTAAATAATTTGATAGTGGTGCCCCTGCCGTGATTCGAACACGGGACACCTGGTTTAGGAAACCAGTGCTCTATCCTCTGAGCTACAGGGGCAACTGAGTAGATTTTAAACTTAAATCCTAAGATTTCAAAGAATTCTCTCATCAAAGAAAATCACAATGTGTGACAAGTTGTGTGACAAGTGACTCAATTTTATCTACTAATGCTACAAATATATCTTTTGTTTAAAGACCTTTAGTAAGTTTAATGGCTCTAACCATAGGTAAAGCTGTAACAGTGGCTCTATGAATCACTATTCTCCTACTGTAGCTGCTGCAATAACTATAAGAGTGGCACTTTTCGTGGCAAGTGTGGCAAGTGCCGCGCGACTAATATATACAATACCTATTTAACCATATGAACCCGCCGATACACGTTGTGCGGGTATTGTATATATAGATGCGCTACTGCGAGTGCTGAGAATTATCCATTAAAAACAACCCTTAGCTTTATTATATATATTGTTGATATCACGTAATTTAGAATTCAAACTAATATCAAGCCCAATATCACTACCTAATCTTCTAATTTCTCTTCCAATCCTCCCTAGGGAAGTTTCTGCAACTGGATTTATGCCATCACAATTAGTTCCATAGAAAAATAAATCTTCTACATCATCTTCTAATCGCTTTAATTCATTCATAAGCTCTTTTTCCCTTTCACCCTCTCTCTTTTTCTTTAAATCTTGATCTAAATCAAGCATAATCTATTCCTCGCATTTAAGAGCTACATTAAACTTATTCTTAATTTCATCAAAATCTTTTTTTAATTTTCCTCTGGGTCTAATTGATTTTAGATCCATTTCAATTTTTTTAATCGATCTACCTATTTCTGGAATATAGCTATTTGCAGTTAGTGACATAATAATTTCCTCACAATCAGGATTTTTGAACTGTTTCAAATATCCAAATGCAAATAAATCATTAACATCTTCATCAAGAATCTTTAAATCTCTTTTTAACTTTTCTTCAGGGTCATTATTAGTTTCAGATGAAGATTTTTGAGTTAGCGAAACCGGCAAAAACTTTCATGTTCTACAGGTTTAAGTTTACCGCTATTACAAATCTCAAGAACACGGGCTAAATATTCTTCTTCTGACATTAAACTAGTTCTCTGATTCCAAATCAGAATCTCTAAACTAATAAATATAACTAATAATATATTAAGAGTTATTAAAAGATATTTTCTCTTGTTACCTAAATAGATATTTAAAGTATTTACTGTATTCATATCTAGATATTATCTTATTTAAATTCTTATGTGTAGCGTGCCGATACACGTTGGGGGACTATAGTAAATATATATGTGGTTGTGCAAGTGCTGAGAATTATTTTTTAAATTTAGGAAGGTCATCTTTGTAAAAGATATAAAATAGAATTGGGAATGCTAAAACGACCCATAACCACCACCCATCTTGAATAGCATAAGCAAGAGCAACGCTCCATATAGTCCAAAATAAAATTCTAGATATTATTACTTTTTTATTCATCTCTCTATTATATATGCAATCTACCTGATGCAGGTAATGTATTACACCTGATGTAATGCACATATCATACATTATTCACATATTTGTTACGCACGTGAATATAACTCTAAAACAGCAAAACTAACTATAGATTTAGGTTCATTATTATGGTTACTCAGTTTCCAATGATTATATCTGAGCATATAACTATCCAAAATAAAAAAAGAGGGAGCATTAAACTCCCTCTTTTTATTAATCAAATGCCTATTTAATCAGCTCCATCTTGAACATATGCTCTTTCTCCATGATCACTAGCATCTAATCCTGAATCTTCATCATTCTCCGAAGATCTAAGTTGTAATCCAGGTATAATATCTAGAATTTTCATTAAGACTAAAGTAACTATCAAAGCATAAGCAAAGGTAGAAACGATTAATATAACGTTATTTATTAATAGATCTGCAGAACCATTTATAAGTCCATCTGATTCTAAGCCTGCATTAATTGCTTTACTAGCAAAAATCCCACATCCAAGTAATCCAATCATTCCACCAAGACCATGGACTGCAAATACATCCAAAGCATCATCAAGTGATACTTTTTCCTTAAAATAAACTGCATAAAAAGTAACTATTCCACTTACAATTCCAACTATTATTGCGGGGCCTACTCCAATAAAACCTGCTGCAGGAGTAATAGTAGCAAGTCCTGCAATAGCACCTGTTGCAGCTCCTACACCACTAATTTTACCAGAATGAAACATTCCAAGTATGACCCAAATAACCATACCCGTGGCAGCACAGGTATTAGTTACTAAAAATGCATTTACTGCGACTCCATCTGCGGCTAAACCCGAACCTGCATTAAATCCAAACCATCCAAACCAAAGAATTGAGGCTCCTAAAATAACATAAGGAACATTATTAGGTAATACACCTCTATCTATATTCCTTCTTTTACCTACTAAAGCAGCGGCAGCTATTGCAGCTACTCCTGCATTAATATGAACTACTGCACCACCAGCAAAATCCAAAGCTCCTAGCTTAATCAACCAACCTTCATCAGACCAAACCCAATGTGCAATTGGAGCATAGACTAGAGTTACCCAAAGTACTAAAAATATTAGATAAGTTTTAAAATCAAACCTTTCACAAAAAGCACCAGTAATCAATGCAGGAGTAATTATTGCAAACATCATCTGAAAAATTGCAAAAACCTGACCATCTGGTGTGTCGACTCCAGACAATAAGATATTATTAAAACCTCCTAAAAAACCACCAGCTGATGATTTAATTAAACTATCTCCAAAAGCTAAACTATAGCCCCAAAGAACCCAAACTAAACTAATAACCCCTAATGAAATAAATGAATACATCATAGTAGAAATTACATTTTTCTCTCTTACCAACCCACCATAAAAAAAAGCTAGACCTGGAGTCATAAGCAATACCAAAGCTGAACAAATTAACATCCAAGCAATAGAACCTGAATCCATTTTCACCTCCTTTAGTTTTAAAATTATCGTATAAATAATTTATTATAAATAACGAATTAAGACCAATATCTAAAAAAAATACCCATAAAAAGTAATTTTATAATAAAAAATTAGTCAATTCAGACAATAATTACATTAATTTTAGAAAATTCAAAAATTTCCCACCTTTTAAGTGAGAACCAAATTGAATATATTAAGAAAACAAATCAGTTTTTATATAATAGACAACACAATACAAAAAATATCAATCAAGAGAAATAAAAATATAATTCATGAAATTTTTTAAAATATCTTTAAATAGTTTATTGGCAACTGGTACTATTGCAGCTTCCTCTAAGAAATATTCAAAATTAATAGCTGATAGTGCAAAATTATCTCACAAAAAATGTGTAGTAGAATTAGGTCCGGGTGATGGTGTGATCACAAAAGAAATCATTAAACAAATATCTTCAAAAACTACATTTTTTTGTTTAGAAATAAATGAAAAATTTGTGTTTGAAACTCAAAAAAACTGCCCAAATACAACTGTATATCATGCATCTGCAATAGAAATAACTAAATATTTAAAAAAACATGATCAATCTAAATGCGATTGTGTAATATCAGGTTTACCTTGGGCTTTATTCGAACAAAAAAAACAAGAGGAAATTATAGATGAAATATATAAATCTCTAGAAAATGGGGGACAATTTCTTACAATTGCATATATAACTGGCATTTTTTTCCCATCTGGAATCAGGTTTAAAAAATTGTTACAAGAAAAGTTCGGTAATGTTAAAACAACCAAAATTATCTGGAGTAATTTTCTTCCTGCATTTGCTTACATTTGCACAAAATAAAACCTATAAGTCTCTATCATTTAGAATACATAAATGCATCTAGAAAGATTTGACTAATAAATATTTGAAGATTTTAGAAATAATAATTCTAAATAAATTTTACTTCTATCTACCTCTAGTCATTTGGAAGAGACTAGTACCCACAGTAACTATTATTCCAGCCATAGCCAAAAAACCCGGATCTCTTAATCTTTCTTCCCATCCTGCACCTTTTAATGTGCCAGCTTTAGGGTTAAATAAAAATCCTCTTTCACCTTCTCCATATAAATCATCTCTTTCAGCTTGAGCCTGTAATCTATACAATTGAGATTCTTTAAACTTAATATCTCTTTGTTGTCTATTGTAATCCTGTTCTGCTTCATCCAATTCACGCTTCATTAATTGTTCCATTTTCATCCTACGAAGTGTTGCCTCTTCTTCATCAATTTTTCCTTCTAATATTAACCTCTCTTGTTCAGCATTGAGTTCTTCTAACATTCGTTGATGTTCTCTTTCTAATTCTTCTATATTTTCTCTATATTGATTTTCTGTATTAAGTTTCAATGATTGAATATTTTGTTCTTCATTAACAATTTGCTCTTCAAGATCACTTTGTTCCATATTCAATCTTTCTTTTTCTATCTCAGCCTGAGATTCTAAGAATATTATTTGAGATTTAAGATCTTCAATCCTCATATTTGTGTCTATCACCATTTGTTCTTCATTATATTTCCAATCCATTTCTTTTCTTTCAACATCCAAACTAACTTCTTGCTTCCAGTTCTCTAGATAATTTTCATAATCTGCTGTATTAGATTTTATTATTTCTCTAAATTGTTCAATGTCTTGATCCCAAAAAGAAATCATCATATTCCTTTCAATGATTTGCTTATTCTTGGTCGTCTCAATTTGAGATTCTATATTTTGAATTTCAGTAATCATAAAATTATCAAAATCTAACAATGACTTTTCTTGATACTGTTTAAGATCTTCTAATTCACTAGACAAATTCAATTGCAATTGATTCTTTTCAGATTCCCAATTAGCCTGCTGAGTATTAAAATTTGCTTCCCAATCTAAATCATAATTTCTCAGTGCATTAGTTCTGTCTTGTTCCAATATTATTTTTCTATTTTCAAGTTCATTCTTTAACATGTCTATTTCCTGCTTTTGAGAATCTGAAATCCCTGTTGTAGAAGAAATTTTTCTAAGAGAATCTACCAAATCTCGCCAATCATCAACAATAATGCCTTTATCAGCCATAAACATAATCACAACTCTATAATTGTCAGTTACAAATATTATTTTTTCTCTCATATGTGGGATACTCCATTGAGGAGAAATACCCGAAAGCAATACACCTTCAATAGAGTTAAGAAACTCTCTCGAATTTTCAATAAAATCATCTCTGTCTGCTAATAATTCATCCCTAATATGCTCATCAAGAGTATATCCATCTCTAGGAATAGCTTTAATACTGATATTCATAGCACTGCCAAAATCTGTAGAAATATTAGCGGAATAATAAGTGTTTAAGTTTTGATCAACCCATTCCTCAAGATTCCACTCTGAAGTAAAACTAAATTCATAACCAAGATAATTATTATTAAATTGGGTCTTAGAAACTATATTGGGCACAGTAATCGTAGCACCTTGTCTACCAAGACTTGACCCAACATTAGAAAAATCAGTTACTCCAGGATCTCCAATCCAATACTCAATTTCTAGCTCAAAAGTATCACCAATTCTTTTGAAATCAAGAACTCCGTACTGTTCACCTTGCCTAAAAACAAGCAAACCCATATTACAATCAGATTTATCAGTCCCAAACCTTACAGTTTCTTTAGGAATTGAATAAGAAAGAGCAGCAGCATTATTTAAATCTCTAATATTATTTAAACCTTCATATCCTTCGTATATAAATCCAAAATCAAAAAATCCTCGACATTTATTTTTTCTATATCCAAGCACATTAGCTATTTCTACTTGTGGATATGTATAGTCACCAGCATAAAAATAACCTTCTTGTCCTCCTGCAATAGACCAATATAATGGACCACTACCAAGATCAAAATAATCCGATTCTCCTATTGTCATAACACCATGTGTTCCTCTCCAAGAATTAGTATCTGGTTTTACTGTAGAGCCATCTTGAACAGAAAATTCCTTTAATGTAGATCTTTCATCTGGAGGAATAAAAGACCCAGAACACCCATTGATTGGATTTTTACATTCAGCATTTTCTATTCTAGGGAGATACTCAGCATTTAAATTGGAAATTTCTGAATCATAATAATCATTTAGATAGTTAATGTATTCATTCTTTTCCATTTCCAGTTGATTTAATCTGTTTTCTATATCTTCTTGTAGAAAAATCAACTGTTGATCCCAATCATAAGTTCTATCCTCATTTTCTTTTTCATGTTGCCTTATTAAATCTTCTTTTTCAAAAGAAAGTTCTTGTTTTCTCCTATTAATGACATTATAAATTTCTTGCAAAACATTATTACTATTTTGCTCAATTCTCATAACATCATTATCTTTTTGTCTCTCTTTACCTTGTAATTGCGCATTCCAATTAGAAAGTTGTCTTTGAAAATCTATTTCCAAATTTTTCTCATCCATTTCAATCCGATTATAAAGATCTTCCCTTTCACGATTAATCTTTTCTCTTTGATTAATAATATTAAATTCCAAAAATGATATTTCACTTTCTATTCTTTCAATTTCAATAGCAAGTTCTTTATCAATTCTTTCGTATTCTTTTTCTAAAACTCCGCCACCAAAAAAACTTTTTGCATCTAACTCTAATTCAACCCCTACTTCGTTACCAAAAAGATTTATTTCAATATCTTTTTGAAAATCTTGAACAGGTAAATTACCTGAAAGAAATGACCAAGATGCTTTTCCCATTGCATAGTTTCCAGCAATACAACACATTACTCTTGGTTTTCCTTTACTATCAAATTCTCTCAATGAATAAAAACCCATCTCTCCTAAATTACCTTTAATACCTGGAGAAGGTTCTCCAACAAAAGTAACTAATAGCCAATCTCCATCAGGAGAGACATCATGAACAAACATATTGTTTGAGTATGGTAATTCACCACTAATATTTCTTGGATCTTCACATCTCCATGAAATATTTATATCAGTCTGAACAGAACCTACAATGAATTCTGTTACAGAAGAATTCATTAATTTGTTGAAAAATATAACGTCAGAATCTAATCCATTTTTTCTTTCTCGAAAACATAAATTGTCAACAAAAAACTCACTATAATCAGAATTTTCTTGGTTTCGACTTCCATATACAGTCCAAGCAGGATTCATTATGCTAACTTCTCCATGTCCACTAGAAATACCCGGATCAGCTTTTCCTTCTTCAGATATATCTATGTCATGAAACATAAATAAATCAGAATAACTAGAAGAGGAACTAGGAGATATAGTTTCTCCAACATAAATTAATCTAGAATCATACTTACTAAATTTTGGAGAAAAATTAAATCCCGATGCTATATTTTTTTCTCCCACATCTTCTTTTCCATCAATTACTTCCCATATATTTCTGAAATTTATCTCTCCCATTCCCGCAATAAGTCCATTGTTCAAATCGATAGCTTGATTTATAGAAACATAAGCCAAATTTTCATTAAACAACCAAGTTGGTTCGTGTTCATCCTCACAACAGAAAGTTATTTGATAAAGTTGTTCAGTTTCTAGATGGAGCACATAAATATTCCAATCATCATCTCTATTTGAAGAAAACGCTATCCAATCACCTTTAGGGCTTAAAGCAGGGTGTATTTCATCTGACTGATCTGAACCTGGAAAAACCACCTTGTAAAATTTAGATTGAGAACTTCTTCCTCCCAGATCAAATGAACCTAGATCCATCACCCATATGTCATAACTAGTTTTCTCATCATCAATACCTTCTAAACCACCACCAGCAGAAGATGAATTGGAGACATACGCTATTCTTCCTCCTGGATCATCTGCATAAATAATATCTTTTTCAAATCCTTTAAAGAAAAGAAAAACAAATATAACTAAAATAAAATATTTAACTATTTTTATATTTGAATTCATTGATTTTTAAAATTAATAAGGTAAAAAAATCCTCGAATAGTTTACAATTATAATTAAACTAGTTTATCAATTTAATCACTAGATATAAAAAAATCATGGTAAAAGTTGAATCAAAAATAAAAATAGCAGCTCAAGTAACACCAAGTCCCTCAAAAGAAGATATTGCATTTATAAAAGAATTAGGACTTGATTTTGTAACCCTTTTTGCAGGGAGGGGAGAAGCAAGTTACGACTTTTTTATGAAACAAAGAGAAATATTTGAAGCTCATGACTTAAAAATATATGGGTTTGGGAATTCAAGTATACATAACCATGATTCTTTAGTTTTAAATTTAAATGATAGGGATCAGGTTATAGAAGATTATAAAAAATATATTAGAGATTTGAGTAAAGCAGGAATTTTTTATTCTACTTACGCACACATGGCCAGTGGAGTTTGGAGTACTGCAAAGGAGCCAACAAGAGGAGGAGCCCTTGGAAGATCATTT
>PBKW01000008.1 GCA_002721615.1 Chloroflexota bacterium | reverse complement strand
GTTCTTCTTTTGAAGCCTCTGCTGCAGGTTCTTCTTTTGGAGCCTCTGCTGCAGGTTCTTCTTTTGGAGCCTCTGCTGCAGGTTCTTTAGACTTAGGTTCTTCTTTATTCATCACTTTATCTCTTTTAAATTTTTCAGATTAACTTAATATACGAAATTTATATCTCTTAAAGCCAAAAGCTATTCTATATCTCTAAACATGAATTTATCAACGTTTTATTAGATAATTTTTTAATAACTATGATTTTGGTAAGTCGGGTCTTCTTATTGAAGACCTTCTATTTGACTGCAATTTTCTCCATTTTTCTATCTCTTTATGGTTTCCTGATAAAAGAACTTTAGGAACTTTTAATCCTTTAAAATTCTGAGGCTTAGTATAAACAGGACCTTTTAATTTTCTTTGAATTTTTTGAGAAAAAGTATCATGCTCTACAGACTCTTGAGATCCTAAAACACCTGGGATTAATCTTGTAATAGCATCCGCAATTGTCATTGCAGGAATCTCTCCTCCGCTAAGAATATAATCTCCTATACTTACCTCTTCATCTACTAAATAATCAGAAACTCGATTATCCACACCTTCATATCTACCACATAAAATATAAATAATTTCTTTTTCTTTCAATTCTTCTACTAAGTTTTGATTTAAAACTCTTCCCTGTGGGCTTGTTAAAACCACAAATGGCTTCTTTTCTTCTTTCTTAGAAAGTGTTTCTACGCAATTAAAAAAAGGTTCAGGTTTCATCACCATTCCTGCACCTCCTCCAAAAGCTGTGTCATCTACAGTTCTATGTTTATCGAAAGTATAATCCCTCAAGTCATGAATAGAAATTTCAACTTTTCCAGAATTCATTGATCTCTTTAAATTTCCATAATTAAGGGAACTAGTAAACATGTCCGGGAAAATCGTAATAATTCTAATAATCATAATTATTCTTTAAACATGGGGTTAGGCCACCAGCTCCATCTATTAACTACAACAACCATACTTGGAACCAATAAACCTCTTACAATAAATGTATCCAACAATACCCCCAATCCAACACCAAATCCTAATTGAGCTATAGCTTGTAAAGGTAGTGTAAATAAAACTAAAAAAGTACCAGCTAATATTATTCCTGCTGATGTTATAACGCCTCCTGTTTTAGTTACAGCTTCTTTAGTTCCCATAATTATACCTTTAGTTTTCACTTCTTCTTTTATTCTAGACATAATGTAGACATTATAATCAGCTCCTAATGCAACTAAAAAAACGAACAACCACATAGAATTATCAAATGCTACTCCTGAGTGACCAAGAATATATTGAAAAAACAACACAGATAATCCAAAAGCTGACCCAAAACTCAAAAGTACTGAAAAAATTAAATATGTTGGGGCAATTAAACTTCTTAGCAATAAAATTAGAACTATCCAAATTACTAAAATTATAATAGGGCCCACAACAGTCAAATCATGAATTGTAGCCTCTTTAGAATCATATCTTATAGCAGTTTCTCCTCCAATAATCACATCTTTCTTATCCCATCCAATTTCAGAAGAACTATTTTTTACAAAATCTCTAAAATCACCAATTTTAGAGATTGTTTCATTAGAATAAGGATCTGAATCCCACACAACATCTAAATAATACATTGAAGAATCAGAAGATAAAAATCTCATAGCAGGCCCTATAATTTGGTTTATCATAGGATTGTTAGGATTAGATGCAATATTTTTTATTTCATCCATTGTTAAAAAAGGTGGATTTCCGTTAGGACGTGTAGGTCCAGAAATTCTTACCACTCCAGGGTAATTTAATATTTCTTCAATAAGAATTTCTATATCAAAAAATTCATCAATCAAAGAATCAGATTTTGACTGAATAAAAATTTTTGTAGGAGCAAGGTCTCCAGGCGGAAATTTCTCTAAAATTACTGAAAAACCTTCTTTGGAATCTGTCCCATCAGGAAAACCATCCACAAATGAAAAATTCGGTTTTAATAATAGAGTAGCAGAAGTAGATACAAGCAGAAAAACTAATGAAGTAACTAGAACAATAATCCCCTTTTTAGTAACTAAATCAGCAATTTTCTTCCAAAATTTTGAGTCTTTTTGAGTATTTTTAAATGGATTCAAAGGCCAAAATGCAATTCGACCCAATAAGACTACTACTCCTGGAACTATTGTTAATCCAACTAACAACATAACAAAAACAGCCATAGCTAACATTGGCCCTACAGAAACAAAGCTACCATTTGTAGCAAACAACAAAACAAGCATTGCAACAATTGTAGTACCTGCACTTGTTGCAATAGCAGGACCTACGTTTTCCATAGTAATTTTCATTGCTTCCCATTTATTAACATTTTTCCTTCTTTGTAACTCTTCCTTGTATCTAGAAATAACAAACAATGAAAAATCTGTTCCAGCACCAAATAGAAGAACAGACATAATTGCTGCAACTTGATCGTTAAGAGGCAAATCAAAATTTTGAGATAATAAAGCTGCTATAGATCTAGCAGCAAATAAAGTTAAAGCAATAATTATTAAAGGAGTAATTGCTAGTACTGGAGACCTATAAATCAAAAGCAATAATACTAGAACCAACAAAACAGTAGTTATAGTTACAGTCAGATCAATACTTTGAAAAACTTTTACTGCATCAATAATTATTCCTGCAGGACCAGTAACATATACAGATAAATTTGAATCTTTAAAATTATTTGCAATTTCCTCTCTTAAAAAATCTACTGCTTCTTGAAATGAATCTTCACTTGGAGCTCCTTGAATATTAATCAATACTTGCATAGTAGTTTTATCGGAAGAAATCATAGATTGTTCCATACGATCATTGTTTATTGGAGACATTATTTGGCCAATCACAGATAAACCATTTTTATCTAAAATTTCCGAAGACTTTATCAAATCAATGAATTCAGAAACTTTTTCTTTATCTTGAACACTCAAGTTATTTTTAGATGTAATCACGATAACTGCAGGTAAACCGGAACCAGTAGGGAAATTTTTCTGAGATAACTCTAAAGATTTCAATGATTCAGATCCTTTAGGTAAAAATTCTGAATCTTCATTTGTTGTAACCGTACTTAGTTCAGGTGCCCAAAAACCTAAAACACCCACTATAAGAAAAAAAATAGTAATCGAAGTAAAAATTTTTGATTTTGAAGATGATAGTGAAGCAATAAAAGTAAACATATTTCTTTAAAAGTATTTAATTAAAAACAATAGTCAATATTATATATTATTTTAATTCTATCAATTACAAAATATTTAGTTTCACAAAAAAATACAAAAATCGTATTTAATTGAACTCCAAAATACTTGAAAAAAATAAATACATTTTGTTACCAATAAATTAAAGAATTTAAAAGTATCAACAATGACGATAAATATGACTCAAAATATTTACCATAAACCAGTTCTTGTTCCAGAGACTTTGGAAGGATTAGATGTGCAACCTGGAGGTAGATATATAGATGGTACTTTAGGAGAAGGGGGGCATTCTGAAGCGATATTATTATCTTCAAACCCTGGTGGACAAGTTCTTGGAATAGACGCTGATCATGAAGCAGTACATATAGCAAAAAATAGACTTGAAAAATTTGATGATGCATTCATAGCTATAAACGATAAATTTTCCCAAATGCGTAATATTGCATCTGAATTGAATTTTATTCCAGTTCATGGAGTTTTATTAGATTTAGGAATATCTTCATTACAACTAGACTATGAAAAGAAAGGATTCAGCTTTAAACATTCTGCTCCTCTAGACATGAGATTTAATTCTGAACAAGACATTACAGCTAATCAAATCATCAATACTTACCCCGTAGAATTACTATCAGATATTATTTTTAAATATGGAGAAGAGCCTTTTTCAAGAAGAATAGCACGAGCAATAGTAAAGAATCGTCCAATTAATGACTCTTCTAAGTTAGCACAAATAATTGTAGAAGCAGTAAAACATCGTATAAGAAGACATCATCCAGCAACACAAACGTTCCAGGCCATAAGAATTGCTGTAAATAACGAATTACAAGAATTAGAATCTACTTTAAAACAAGCAATTTCTGTGATAGGACTTGGAGGAAAATTAGCTGTAATCTCATATCATTCTCTCGAAGATAGAATAGTAAAAAAATTCTTCCAAGAACAATCATCCAAATGTATATGTGCAATAGAAATCATGGAATGTATTTGTGACCATTCACCTACTATACAAATAATCACAAAAAAACCAATCACTCCTACTAATCAAGAAAAAACCTTAAATAGTAGAAGTAGAAGTGCAAAATTAAGAATTGCTGAAAGGATATAAAATGAATAATGTAAAAAATGTTTTGGCTTTCGACATAGGAACTAAAAAAATTTCTTGTCTAGGTGCTATCAAATCAAAAGACGGTTCAATAATTTATCAAGAATTTCAAGAATGTGACTCTAATGGGATAAATAAGGGAAATATTATTAATCAAGAACAATTCGAGACACAAATTTTAAAATTAACTAACTCTTTAAAATCATTTTTAGAGGAAGAACCAATTATTTTAATTGGTAATTCTAGTAAAGATATTCAATCTTCTATGGAAACTACTGAAATTTTTTCTTCAGAAAAAGTTAAAGTTATTTCAGAAGATGATTTGGAAAAATCTATGTATCTAGCTAGAAATAATAATTTAGAATCTGATCAAAAAATTCTTCATGTGATTCCTCTTAATTTCAATTTAGATGGAATTCACGGAATAAAACATCCCCTAGGAATGCATTCTAGAAAATTAGAACTAGTTACTAATAATGTCACTATTAAAAAAACCTCAAAAGATCAAATTTTAAAAACTTTCACATCAATTGAATTAAAACCAGATGCAATTTTATCTAACTCAGTTTCTGGTAGTTATTCAACAATTACTAAAGAAGAAAAAGATCATGGAGTAATAGTGTTAGATGTAGGTGCTGGCACTACAGATATTTCTGTGTTTTTTCAAGGAACGAATATCTACAATGATGTAATTCCTGTTGGTGGAAATCAATTCACTAATGACTTATCAATGGCCCTTGATATTCCTTTTTCAGAAGCAGAAAAAATTAAAATAAAATTTGGTACAGTTACACCAGAGCTTTTAGGGAAAACTGAAGAGATTAGTTCTTTAAACAATGAAGGTCTTACTACAGAATTTACTCAAAGAGAAATTGGACAAATTTTAAAAGAAAGAGCTCAAGAATTATTAAGATTAGCAAAACTAAAACTTGATAACAGTCCAATTCAAAAAATTCCTATTAACAGATTAGTTCTATCAGGAGGAGGATCAAAATTAGAAGGAATCCAACCTTTAACAAAATATATATTTCAGTATTATGTTCGCTTAGGAATACCTTCAGATACATCAAAGATTCCTGATTTTTTAGACAAACCTGAACTAAATTCTTTGATTGGAATTATAAAATTTTTCTTTAACAACAATGATTTAATAGAGAAGGAAAAGAAAAAAAATTATATCAATAAAAATAAACTGTTCGCTTATCCAAATTTTTTCAAAACAAATACTTTTGGGAAATACCAACAACTAATAAAGATTGAAAAATTGGGTAAAATATCGAGCCCAATAAAAAACTATATTAAAAAGAAAACAGCAATATTTAATGAAAATTAAGGGGAATATTATGACTACTCTAAAACCTAATATAGATAGAATCGAAAATGAGAATGCAAAAATTAAAGTTCTAGGCGTTGGTGGTGGTGGTTCAAATGCAGTATCTAGAATGTTCAAGGAAAAGATTCCTAAAGTAGAATATCTTATATTTAATACAGACACTCAAGCTCTTGAACAAAGTGATGTCTCTACAATAGTAAAAATAGGAGAACAAAATGCAAGAGGCCTTGGAGTTGGGGGAGACCCAGAAAGAGGTAGAGAGTGTGCTGAAGAAAGCAAATCATTAATTAGAGAACTAGTTGAAGATTCAGATCTAGTTTTTGTAGCTGCTGGAATGGGTGGTGGTACTGGAACAGGAGCAGCTCCTGTAATAGCTGAAGTTGCTAGAGAATGTGGGGCTCTAACTATAGGAGTAGTTACAAAACCTTTTGGTTTTGAAGGCGTGAAAAGACGAAGACAAGCTGAAGAGGGAATAGAAAAATTGAAAACATGTGTCGATACTCTTATCGTAATACCTAATGATAGGCTTCTTATGATGGCAGATCATAGTATGACTATGGAATCAGGATTTAGAATGGCTGATGATGTATTAAGGCAAGGAGTTCAATCAATTGCAGAGTTAATTCTTGTTCCCGGAGAAATAAATCTAGATTTTGCTGACGTAAAGACAATTATGAATAATGCTGGTCCTGCCTGGATGGCTATAGGTAAAGGATCTGGAGAGGAAAGAGCAGTAAAAGCAGCGAAAAATGCAATTGAAAGCCCCTTACTTGAAATGTCTATTGAAGGTGCAAAAGGTGTGATTTTCAATGTTACTGGTGGAACAGATTTAAAAGTATCAGAAGTTCAACAAGCATCTGAAATTATTGCCAGAGAAGCTCATCCAGATGCTAACATTATTTTTGGTATGGTTACTGACCCTAAGATGGAAAATGAAATAAAACTTACAGTAATTGCTACCGGTTTCCCTGATACAGAAATTAGTTTTGAAGATCAAGATAAAATTGAAAAAACATTAAAAGAAACTATAGAAGATGACTCAGCGTTAGACTTACCTCCGTTTTTGAGAAATTATCCCAACCAAATAGATTCTAAAAAATAACCTTTATAACTTATTTTTATATAATGTTTGTCAAAAAAACCCTTGACAAAACACTAAGGATAGTGGCATCGTAAAAACATTACACTATATAGTGGATGTCCCTGAATATAAACAAAGGTTTTCCAGGAGTAATTTTGCAGTGTCCTTTTTGCGGTAAAAATAGTTCCAGAGTAATGGAATCAAGAGATTCTTCAGATGGTTTAAGACGTAGAAGAGAATGTCTAGATTGTAATTCTAGATACACTACATATGAAAAAACTCTTTCACTTCCCTTATCAGTAATTAAAAGAAACAATTCTAGGGAACCATTTTCCTCCGAAAAATTAGAAAAGAGTATCAAAATAGCATTCGCTAAAAGACCTGTTAAAAACGAAGATATCAATAAAGCAACTCTTGATATTAAAAAAAATCTACATGAATTTGGTAATAATGAGATTGAAACTGATTTAATTGGGCAAGTAGTAATAAATCAACTAAAAATTTTAGACTCAGTTGCATATATTAGATATGCATCTGTATACAAAAATTTTCAGGGAATTGATAACTTTATTAAAGAATTAGAAATTTTATCAGAAGACGAAAAACAATCTGACAAAATACCTGTGAATCAAATAAGTTTTATTGATCAAATAGATAGTTAAAAAATTTAAAACATAACATAAGAGGTAGATATGGAGACAAATACATCAAAAAATCAATCAAATACAAAAAATAATTCTACATTTATTCCTAGTCAAATTTCAGAAAATGCAGAAGTAGTATTAAAACATAGATATCTTTTAAAAGATGATAATAATGAAGTATGTGAAACTCCAGATCAATTATTTAGAAGAGTAGCAAACGCTCTAGCAGAACAAGATAAAAAATATGGAAAAACTGAAAAAGAAGTCAAAAATACTGCTGATAAATTCTATCAAGCTCTTGCAAGTCTTGAATTTTTAGCTAATTCTCCTACTCTGATGAATGCTGGCACTCCTGCAGGAACTTTATCCGCATGCTTTGTTTTACCTTTAGAAGATAGTATGGAAGGTATCATGAAAACAGCACATGATGCTGCGATGGTACAAAAATTTGGAGGAGGAACTGGATTTGCTTTGTCTAAATTAAGACCTAAAGGTGCTGGTATAAAAACTACTCATGGAAAAGCATGTGGCCCAATTGCAGCACTACGCCTGCTTTCATCTGTTTCTACTCTAGTAACTCAAGGAGGAAAAAGAGACGGAGCTAATATGGCTGTAATGAACGTACATCACCCTGACATTCTAGAATTTATTGACTGTAAAACTATAGAAGGAGAAATTCATAATTTCAATATATCTGTAGGCGCTACTAATGAATTCATGGAAGCTGTTATTTCTAATAGAGATTATGATCTAATAGATCCTGTAAGTGGCCAAAAAACTGGATCTTTAAATGCTAAACATGTTTTTGAGAAAATTGTAAAAGGAGCTTGGAATAACGGAGAACCAGGAATGATATTTCTAGATGAAGTAAATAGAAAAAGTCCTGTGAATCATTTGGGAGAAATGACTGCAACTAATCCTTGTGGAGAGCAACCTCTGTTACCAAACGAATCATGTAATTTAGGTTCTATAGATGTATCTAAATTTGTCATTGGAAATAATTTAGATTGGGATAGATTAAGAGAAATTGTTCATTTAACAGTTCACTTTCTAGATAACACCATAGATGCTAATAAGTATGCAATCCCTGAAATAGAAGAAATGAATAGAAAATCCAGAAAAATTGGATTAGGAATTATGGGATTTGCCGATTTATTAGTTAAATTAAACATAAGATACGATTCAAAAGAAGGTTTAAATACCGGAAAAAATCTTATGAAATTTATCATGGAAGAAGCAGATAAAGCATCAGAAAAGTTGGCTAAGGATAGAGGCCCTTACGAGGCATGGGAGGGAAGCAGACCTCAAATACAAGGCAATAAAGCTATAAGAAATGCATGTAGATTAACAGTAGCTCCTACAGGAACCATATCAATGATTGCAGGTTGCTCTTCGGGTATAGAACCAATCTTTTCCCTAGTATTTAGAAAACAAAATATACTTGAAGGAAAAACTCTATATTATGTTGATAAAAATTTTGAGTCTATTGCTAAGTCAAGAAATTTTTATAGTGAAGACTTACTAGAATACCTATCAGATGGTGGTTCACTTCAAAATAGAGATGATGTACCTGATGATGTTAAAGAAATATTTAAGACAGCACCAGATATATCACCAGAAGATCATGTCAGAATGCAAGCAGCATTTCAAGAAAGCGTAGATGCAGGAATTTCGAAAACTATCAACTTTCCTAACTCTGCAACTGAAGAAGATGTTTCAAATGCTTATTTACTTGCATGGGAATTGTCATGTAAAGGTATCACTGTTTATAGAGCTGGAAGTAGAGAAAAAGAAGTTTTAACTTCTGGAACTAATGATAGTAAAGAAAAAAGTGATCAAGTAGAAGAATTACTAAGATATGTAGTTCCTATAGAGAGACCTTCGGAATTATCTGGAGTAACACAGAGGGTAAGAACAGGAAGAGGTAACTTATATATTACAGTAAACATGTCCAAAGAAGGATATCCATTTGAAGTTTTTGCAACTCATGGGAAAGCTGGAGGAAATGATGCTGCTATGGCAGAAGCTGTTTCTAGAATGGTGTCTCTTTCTCTAAGATCAGGAATAGACCCTAAAG
Source organism: Chloroflexota bacterium (assembly GCA_002721615.1). Taxonomy (GTDB): domain Bacteria; phylum Chloroflexota; class Dehalococcoidia; order Lucifugimonadales; family Lucifugimonadaceae. The sequence continues at coordinate 17,691 of PBKW01000008.1, read as the reverse complement.
ATGTCATTTTCCAACTTAAAGGTATATCTGATGTACCAGCTTGGGATGAAGGAGANTTAATTAGATCTGTGCCTGATGCAATTGCATTAGTTTTAGAAAGAGTTGTATCAGAAAAACCTACATTGCCACTTTCATTAAATGAATCTAGTCAAACTAAGATGTTTGAATCTCCATCAAATGAATCGCTAGGGATGATGATTACTGATCAAATTCAAGACGTAAAAACTGAAGATAAATCATCAATATTAGCTGGTGTTCCTTGCCCAGAATGTCAAACCACTCTAGCATTTGAAGAAGGGTGTGAAAAATGCTATTCCTGTGGGTATAGTAAATGTTAGGATTAATAATCTATTAAAACAAAAAATTATACAATAACTTGGAGAAGCTCTAGTGTCTAAGAGGATAATATTAGGAATCACACTAGGAGATCCCTCAGGAATAGGACCGGAAGTAGTTGCAAAAGCTATAAATAATGGGAAATTTAAAAATATAACTCCAATAATTATTGGGTCCTCTGATGTATTTAGAAACGCACTTTTGAATAATAATATATCAATGGAAGTTATTCATCTAAGTGATATATCAAATTTATCTAAAAAACCAAAAGAAAATATTATACAGGTTTTAGATTCAAAAAATCCGAAAATTTCAGATTTTCCCATTGGAAAAGTTAATTTGAACTCTGGGAATTACTCATATTTTTGGATAAAACAAGCAATAAAATTAACTTTAAAATCTGAATTAGATGCTATAGTCACCGCGCCTATAAATAAACAATCATTTTCATTAGCTGGGAAAAAAGAAATCGGACATCAAGAAATTCTAAAAAACCTAACAAAATCATTAGATGTATATACCATGCTAGTATCAGGTCATTTGTCATGTGTTCATCTCTCTACTCATAAATCATTAATTGAAGCATGTAGATTTGTTACAAAACAAAATATTGTTAAAGTGATTTTGAAAACTCATGAACAATTTAAGGAATGGGGAATAGCAAATCCCAAAATAGCTGTAGGTGCTTTAAATCCTCACTCTGGAGATAATGGTTTAATAGGAAATGAAGAACAAACACAAATAATCCCAGCAGTAAAAGAGACTAAAAATTTAGGAATAAACGTTACAGGACCCATAGCAGCAGATGTAGTATTTTATAAAGCCATAAATAAAGAATTTGATGTTGTAATTGTGATGTATCATGATCAAGGTCATATAGCTATTAAAGTTCATGGGTTTGAAGAAAGCGTAAGTGTAAATGTAGGTTTACCGATTATTAGAACTTCCGTAGATCATGGTACGGCTTTTGATATAGCAGGAAAAGGAATTGCCAATGAAAATAGTATGATAGAAGCTATAAAATTGGGAATAAAATTAGTTAAAAACAAAAATAAGAATGGTGTTTGACAAATGATAATTACTTTTTTAGGTGGGGGAAATATGGCTAAGTCTCTGATAGAAGGACTAAGATCTTTCTCTCATGAAGGCTTAATTCAAGTAATAGAACCTGAAAAAAATATCAGAGAAAATTTAAAAAACAATCTTAATGTAATTGTTTCGAATAAAAATATTGAAGATCAATATAAGAGTTTTATACCAAATTCAGATATTTTAATATTATCAATAAAACCTCAAACATTTAGAAATATTTCAGTTTCTTTAAAAAAACATATCTCTAATGAACAAACCATAATTTCAATTATGGCGGGAATAAGTATTTCAACTATCACAAAATATATAAAATTAAACAAAATTATTAGGATTATGCCAAATACACCTGTGCAAGTGAAATCTGGAATGTCAATGTGGACAGCATCTAAAAATATAAATTCTGATTCTATGAATTTTTGTAAAAATTTACTTAAATCCATAGGTAAAGAAATCTATACTGATAATGAGAACAATTTAAATATTGCTACTGCAATTAGTGGAAGTGGACCTGCATATGTATTTCTAATGATAGAATGTCTTACAGAGTCAGGAGTTAAACTAGGTTTAAATTATGATATTTCGTTAGAACTTGCTATTCAAACAGTTTTCGGAGCAGGAAAACTTGCTCTTCTTTCAAATATTTCTCCCAAAGAATTAAGAAAAAATGTAACTTCTCCTGGTGGTACTACTGAAGCTGGAATAAAATCAATGCTAAAAAATCGTCTAGATCAAAGTATAATAGAAGGTGTGAAAGTTGCATTTGAAAAATCTATAGAATTAGGCAATAAGGAAAAATAATGACTCTATTAATCGATTTATTTGTATTTATTCTTCATATTCTTTCTTGGGCTATTGTAATCAGAGCACTGAGTTCTTGGTTTCCTAACGCAAGAAGAAATCCTTTAATGCAAATACTTTACTCAATTACTGAACCTATATTACAACCAATACAAAAATACTTACCTAATTTTGGTGGGTTAGACTTTAGTCCTCTAATAGCAGTGTTAATATTTCAAATTCTGATAAGTATTCTCAGTTAAACAAGATAATTAATTTTTATTTACAATAGTTATTTCCTCACTAGATAAAAAACCTTTTCTACCGGATGAATCTTTGATGATTAATCTACCAATATCGTCTATATCTTCAACTTTTGCTTTTAGCGTAATTTTTTCATTATCTATAAAACGAAAATTTATGATCTTCCCCAAGATACCCAAAGAATTTTTCCATTCAAAGAAAACTTCATTTTCATTAAAATCTTTTGCTAACATTTTATTGAGATTATTCAAGAAACCATAAAGAATTTTTCTTTTATCAAAGGTTTTCCCAGTTAGAAATTTTAAACTTGTGGCTTTTAATCCTTTAGATAATAGATATGTCTTATCAGAATTGACATTTAGTCCTATGCCTACTATTAATTCAGAATTCCCAGAAAACAACTCAGTTTTCGTTAAAATTCCAGCAATTTTTTCATTTTCACAATATATATCATTAGGCCATTTTATAAATACTCTTTGATCAATTAATTCTGAAATTGTTTTTAATAAACTTAAAGAATTTTTAAATAACATAGTATGAATATTTTCTTGAGGAATTTTTAAAATATACGAGAAAAGTAAATCGTTTTTTTCTTGTGAAATCCATTCTCTTTCAAACCTTCCTTTGCCTTGGGTTTGAGTCTCTGAAACCACTACAACACCAGAACTAGAAGATAATTCTTTAACTACATCCATAGTTGAAGTAACTTTCTGAAATTCATAAATTTTTTGCCCAACTAAAATAGAATCAGATTCCTGATAATCATATCTCTCACGCATATCTTTTAAAGAATATTTTTTCATTGTTATTTGCTTTTTTTATGTTAGAGTATTACCAAACATACAATAAAAATTCGGTAAATTGGTAATGCAACGAATTCTAGGTTTATTCAATTTTCTTTTCTTTTCTAAAAGAACTCAAGAAAAATCTGCAATTTGGACCTTGAGAGCACTAGCAAGCATTTCTATTTTCACAACAATTAGCATCTTAGTTACCTTAATTTATCAATCTGTAATTTTTTTCAATGAAGTCCCAATATGGGATTTTCTTTTAGGGACAAAATGGACACCTTTATTCAAACCACAATCTTTTGGTGTATTACCACTTGTAGCAGGAACTCTAATTGTTACAGTTATAGCAAGCATAGTCGCTATAATTTTTGGTTTAAGTAGTGCTATATTTTTATCAGAATATGCTCCTGAAAATATCAGAAAAGTCATAAAACCTATCTTAGAAATTTTAGCAGGAATTCCTACAGTTGTTTACGGATATTTTGCTCTCACAGTTATTACTCCAGTAATAATGAATATATTTCCAGATGTGATCATTTTCAATGCTCTAAGCGCAGGATTAGTAATGGGAATAATGATCACTCCAATGGTATCAACAATTAGTGAAGATGCGTTAATATCTGTTCCTCAATCTTTACGAGATGCAGCTTATGCATTAGGTGCTAGAAAATATGAAGTCTCTTTCAAAGTTGTTTTCCCTGCTGCACTATCAGGAATTACTGCTTCGATCATCTTAGGTTTATCTAGAGCAATCGGAGAAACTATGATAGTTACAATTGCAGCTGGAGCTACGCCTCGTTTTACATTCAACCCTTTAGAATCTGTTCAGGCTATGACAGCTTACATAGTTCAACTAAGCTTAGGCGAAGCCCCTCATGGATCCTTAGAATATAACACTATTTTTTCAGTGGGATTACTGTTATTTGTTATGACTCTATTAATGAATATTTTTGGAAGATGGATATCTAAAAAATTTACCCAGAATTACACTATATAAAATGAGAAAACACTTAGATAAAATAATACTCACTGCATTAGTTACTGCAATCACTATTGTTCTAGGTGTTCTTTTAGCATTATTAATTAGAATAAGTATGGATGCTTGGGGCTGGGTTGATTGGCAATTTATTACAAGTTATCCCTCAAGAAAACCTGAACTTTCCGGAATCAAAGCAGCTTTATTGGGTTCTCTTTGGGTAATAAGTTTCACAGCATTAATTAGCATCCCAATAGGTATAGGTAGTGCAATATATTTAGAAGAATTTGCTGAAGATAACAAATTTAATAGATTTATAAAATTAAATATTGCAAACTTAGCTGGTGTTCCTTCGATCATATATGGAATACTCGGATTAGCCCTTTTCGTAGAATTAATGAAGATGGGGAGAGTAATTTTAGCTGGATCATTAACTATGTCATTATTAATCCTCCCTATAATAATTATTACTAGCCAAGAAGCTATAAAAACAATACCAAAAGATTTAGTAAATGCATCTTTATCTCTTGGTGCTACCAAATGGCAAACAGTTGTAAAAGTTATTTTACCTATATCACTTCCAGGAATAATAAGTGGAATTATTTTAGCTATCTCAAGAGCTATTGGAGAATCAGCACCAATGATTGCTATTAGTGCTCTTGTTTATCTTACATTTATTCCAAAAGGGCCTCTGGATCGATTCACTGTTCTTCCTATACAAATATATAACTGGGTATCACAACCTCAAGATGATTTTAGATCAATAGCTGCAGCAGGAATTGTAGTTTTAATGATAGTATTATTATCAATGAATTCCATAGCTATATGGATTAGATTAAAATTTCAAAGACGTTTTTAAAAAATTATTTATGATAAATACTTATTGGTTAATTTCTCTAAATGAGGAAAATTATAATATTACAAAAAATCTAGGTTTCACTATACAAGGATTCAATTCTTTTGAAAAAAGAAAAGTCAGTCGAATGAAACCAGATGACAGAATAGTATATTACCTAAATGATGTAAAAGGTTTTGTTGCAACTGCTAGTGTCACTTCAGAGCCATTTGAAGATGAAACAAAATATTGGTTCAATTCAAATGAAGAAGAATCATTCAAAGATAGAATTGAAATTAATCCAATTTCAATATTAGAATCAAAAAATTATATCGATGGTAATATTGTTGGCCCTAGCTTAGAGTATATTAAGAGGTGGAGACCAGAAAAATGGTATCTTTCTTTTTATGGAATGCTTCATATTATTCCTCAAAATGATTATAGATATCTAGAAAAATCTATTGAATCAAATTCTCCTAAATCCTTCAGAGGTAAAAAATCAAAAAAAATCAGAAGGTTAACTAGATAATTTAAATAAATCCATGGAATTTTTTGTGGTTTTTTGTATTATTTTCTCTAAAGAAATATTTTTTACAACAGCTAATTTTTCTGCAACTAATAAAACATCCTTTGGTTCTGTCCATCTTTGTCTATTTTTTTTAAAATATTGAGGATAGGAATCAGTTTCTAAAACAATATTTTCAATTGGAATACATTGAGCTATTTTCTGCAAACCTTCATCTCGAAGTAAAGTTTTAGCAAAAGAAACATACATTCCTAATCCAATTATTCTTTCTGCATCTTTTAAAGTTCCTTGAAAATAATGAGAAGCTCCTGTTATGATTTTGTCATCATTTTCTTCCAATATTTGAAGAGTATCTTCATTAGAATTTCTCATATGAAAAATAATCGGCAATTTATTTTGAGCTGCAAATTCTATCTGTCTTAAAAAACAATATTTCTGTATTTCTCTATCAGGTGAATTGGGCAAATAATCAAGACCTATTTCACTCATTGTAATTACTTGATCATTCATCAAATTAAATACATCATTTATTTGATTTTCATAATCTTCGTTTATTTCTGTAGGATGTAAACCTATTCCAGCAAAAATATCTGGATACTTTTTAGATAAATTTATAGATTCACGAGAATCATAAGCATTAGTGCCAGCAGAAAGCACAAAACCAACATTATTTAAATGCCATCTTTGCCTCATAGAGTCTAATTCTTCATGGCTAAATTGGGAAATATGAGTATGTATATCAAATAACATATATAATTTATGAAAAACAACTTATTTAATAATTTCTATGTTAAACCAAACTTATAATTATGAAAAAATTAAAGATTTAGTTCTTTTGATACATAAAGATAGTCTTAAATTTAATATCATCATAACTGGTGCAGGATTCTCATTTCTTAACTGGCTTCTAATGTGTGAAGGGGCTTCAAATACTATTCTTAAAGTTACAATTCCTTACAATAAAGAAATTCTAAAAAAACTTATTTTTAAACACCAAGTTCCCGAAAATGAATTAAAATTCGTTAGCAAAATTATCTCTTCAAAACTTGCAAAATTTGCTAAAGAAGAGACTAAAGAAATTAAATCTAGTGATTCTTCAAATATTTTTGGTATTTCATGTAATGGATCTATATCTACAAATTATCCCAAAAAAGGTGATCATCATGCATGGGTTTCAATATATGGAAAACATAAAAATTTACCCCAAAAGAATCAAACTATTAATATGCATATTAAGCTTGAAAAAGGTTTAAGAAATCGAGAAGAGGAAGATAAAATTATTTCCTATGCAATAATAAAATTATTACTTGTATTTAATTCCCCAACTTTTAAAATTCAAGACATTGATTATGCTAAATTCCTTGATATAAAACTTTCAGAAAATGAAGTTATTAATATATCAAGAATTCAAGAGACTGAGTAAAGTATGAATAATTATAATATTGAAGAAATTTATTTATCTTTAATCAAAACAAAATCTGAATTACACTATTTAAATTCCAAAGGAAAAACAATTCCTAAAAAAGAAATATTTTTTTCAGGATCAGAATCTAGAGTAATATTATCTGGATCTTTTAACCCTATTCATTCAGCGCACATACAACTAGTTAATATTGCAGCTAAAATTGTCAAAAAACCAATCTTATTTGAACTTTCTATAAAAAACCAAGAATCTTCAAAAGGGTTATTAAAAATGAAAGAATTAGAGAAAAGGATTCTTCAATTCAAAAATATTGGTGATCTAGTAATAACTAATTTGCCAACTTTTGAAGAAAAAAGTTTCATTTTTAAAAATTCCGTTTTTGTCGTTGGATATGATACTGCAAATAGGATTCTGGATAAAAATTATTATTCTAATAAATCAGACAAATCCTTAATAAAAATATTATCTTCCATATATAAAAACAACTGTACTTTTTTAGTAGCTGGAAGGTTACACTTAGACCAATTTAAAACATTAAAAGATCTAAAAATACCTAAAGGTTTTGAATCAATGTTCCAAGAAATAGATCAAAAGAAATTCAGAAGTGATCAATCATCCACAAAAATTAGGAAATCGCTTTAAAAGATTCAGCTGCAGCATATATGGTTTTTTCAATATCACTATCGTCATGAGACGATGACATATGCCACCTCCCATTCTGAGATAATCTTACTCCATTTAAAAGCATTAATTTAGAAAATTCTTTATATTTTTCATTATCAACATTATTTGCATGCTCTCTGTAGTTTTCTATTCTTTTTAGGCTTGTAAAACTTAAGTAAAAGACACTACCTAGTCCTTGAATTAAAATATCTACATCGTGATTTTTAGCTGCATCCTTAAGTCCTTCAATAAGAAGGTCTCCTTTTTGGTTTAATGATTGATAAAAATTTAAATTATTTAATAAATAATTAAGAGTTGCATGTGATGCAGACACCGACATTACATTGGTATTAAAACTGCCTCCATGAACTACTTTACCATTAGCCATGTAATTCATAATTTCAGGTTTTCCTGCAAGCATTGCGATTGGAAATCCCCCTGCCATTGATTTTGCATATGTAGATAAATCGGGTTCTACATCATATATTTCTTGAGCACCACCTAAAGCTACTCTAAATCCTGTCCCAACTTCATCAAAAATTAATAACACATTATATTTATCACAAAGATTTCTTAATTCTTTTAAATAACCTGAGTTAGGTAATATAACATTTGTATTCCATAATATTGGTTCAGTGATTATTGCTGAGATATTTTCACTTTGATCTTTTAAAATATTTTCAAGTGCCTCAACATCATTCCATGGTGCTATTACTACTTCATTTGCTGTACCATGAGATATTCCACCTGACTCAGGGACTGGTTCATATAAACTCTCTTCAGATGAAACTTCAGGGTGTGAATTATATAAAACAGAATCCATCCATCCATGATAATGCCCTTCAAATTTGAGAAATTTATTTTTATTAGTATATGATCTAGCAAGCCTTAGAGCTATTTGAACAATTTCTGTTCCAGAACTTGCGTATCTAAATTTGCGTTTGAATGGTAGGGTTTTTAATATAAATTCAGATAGTTCATTTTCTTTTCTTGTCTGTCCTGTAAGACAAAATCCGTCTTGCATATCCTTAAAAACCGAATCTATTATAAATTTTGGAGAATGACCAAAAATATTAGGACCCATTCCCATTACATAATCAATATACTCGTTTCCATCAACGTCAAACATTTTACTACCCTTTGCTGATTCAAAAAAAAGAGGAACTGGCCATTCTGTTTGACGTATACTACTACTTACACCACCTGGCACCATATTTTTTGCTTCTTCATAAAGTTTTTTACTATTTTCAAATCTCATATAATTAAAATTTATCTTTAGAATTCGATATATTATCTAATCTTTCTCTAGATATTGAACCTAAACTATCAAAATTAAATTCAGTATAAGACTGTACCCAATAAATTCCGATTTTTCTAGCTTTTTGGTATAACTCTTGATTGTAATTGGGATTCAATCTAATAATATCTTCAAATTCATCATCAAAAATCTTTCTAACATTTTTAAAATCATGTTTTACATTAGTATCTTCACAAACAGAACCATGGATCAATCTTTGTGCTACTTGTGCGACTGAAATACGTGCTGTTGCCAAATCTTCCATCAAAGCAGGATGAACACCAGGTTTCCCTTCTAAACTGTCAATTCCTTTTGCTCCCTTATCATTTAACCATCCTTCTAAATATTCAATGATTGTTCGAATATTTTTTCTTGTTCCCTCGATAGTTAAAGAACCTTTAGGAACTTCTAATAAAACAGGAAAATTATCAGGATTTTTTTGATAATCATCAGGCTTTAATCCAGAATTATATATTTCTTTAAACGGCATAGCGGCAGTTTTCATGTGATATATATGTGCTACCCATGCTCTTAAAAATCCTAGATTGGCTTCCCATTTCTTATCTTCAATAATAGATTTAGAAGCTAATTTATTAACTTGAGGATCTTTATCAGGAAGTGCGGTAGCCATCCCACCAATTGGTACTGCTCCATGTTTCAAGCATATAGCAACTAGACGTCTAAAAATATTACTTAAAAAAGGAGTTTTTTTAATATCAATATCAAATCTGTCAGGCCAAATAGAATTCTCATCATTTAAAACAAATTCAAGCATACTTGCTTTTAAATCCCATCTAGCTGCATTTAAACCAGCAGCATATTCTCCTAATCCATAAAGCATTTCTTCCATCTGAAATACTGCTGGAAGAGATTCAACTAATATAATTGCTTTAATTAATGACTTATCTAAATGAATCAAATAATCACATGAAAAATTAAAAAAATCTTTCCAAAAAATAGTTTCTTCAAATGATTCTAATTTTGGTAAATAGAAAAATATTTTTTCTTTTTTCTCTACATGTGCTTTTCCTGCGTAAAACAAGGTTAAACAAGTGCCTAAAATACTAGCTGACACAGGATTTCCATCAATTAGAAAATCTGCTTCATCAAGCATTAAGCCTCTTTCTCTATGCATAAGAAAAGGTAAATTACCATCAACAATTTTATACTCACGATTTTTAGATTGATCAAAATACTCTAAGGATCTATTTATTGCTCCTTCACGATTAATGGCCGCTCTCACAGTATTTTCTAAAGTATGAGATGCTGAATCTTCATCATCATCTAAATCTCCATCAGCTCTGAAACCTTGTTTATCTGGATTTAATCCATTTATGAACATTGGAGTATTAGAAACAGGCCCAGATATTTCAATACCATATGTAGTTAAATTTTTTGGAAGTTTGGGTATTTTCCATTCAGATGTGTCCAAAAAAGACTTATCAAAGTTTATTGGATTAATTTTATTTCTTATTGAATCATTTAAAACTATGCCACGGTTTTCCCTTATCTTTTTTATACGATTTGAAAAACTATCATGTACTTTTAACAGATAAATCAAGAATTCATTAGTAAATACTTTCTCATGATCCTTTACTTCTTTATATTTTATTCTTTTGTTGACTGTTTGATCCAATTTTTACCTTGTTGGATTATTAATTGTAATTTCAGCAACATCTAATTTTCCTGAAAATATTTCATTATCTCCAAAAACTTTAAACAGAAGAGGAGCGTCTACACTATTTGGCATTAAAGTAATTTCTATAGAATCACCTGCTGATGCACCACCTATACCTCCGTCTATCAATTCTACTTTAAACATTGCATGTTCTACTTCTTCAGATTTGAATTCTTCAAAAATTTCTGGATTATCATTGGTGTTAAAGTCAAAATTTATTAATGCAATACCTTCAAAAGATAATCTATGTCCATTAGTATCATATTGGGTGATCTGAAAATTACTTATCGATTGAGCATTAATAAAAAGTTTATAAGAATCTTTCAAAATTTCTAGATTATCTATGATATCTGTATTCAAGAAAAAATTTTCATCATTACCAGATGATTCATATATAAAATGATGCCTGTCAAAAGAAAAAAAATCATTCAACTGAACAATTTGACCTTCCTCTGAAGAAGGAAATGTACGTTTTATTTTTCCCCCACCACTAGCAAAATTATGACTAATCCTATCTAATCTGTCTTCTTGTTCCAAAATAAACATTTTCTGATTTAAATTCTCAGTAATCTTTTTATTAAGGTCTTGATTAATATTATTAATCCTAAATTGTTGACCTCCAAAAATAAGTAAACAAATTAGTACTCCAGAGAGGGATAAAAATACAAAATAGATAAAATTTTTATTAATCTTCAATTTCATTTTTATAAATCTTTTTATTCTATAATACAAAAAGTTAACACTAAGTACTGCAAATGATAAAGTATCAATATAAATATTTTCTCTAAAATTTAAATTTTAAGGAGCAAAACAATGGTAAATAAGCCTAATTTCGAACCTGTTCCACATTGGTGTCAAATACCTCACGGAATATCTTTTGCAAATGATGCAACTTCTGTAGCAGTTGATTCTCAAGATAATGTTTATGTATTCAATAGAGGATCAGATCCAATAATAATTTTTGATAAAAAAGGAAACTTTCAAGGTAAATGGGGTAAAGGTGAGTTTGTTAGGCCTCATGGAATTTATATAGATTTTGAGGACAATTTATACCTTGTTGATGATGATGGTCATTTTGTAGATAAAAGAACTAAAGAAGGAAAACTAATATTTCGACTTGGGGAAATTAATAAACCTGCGAAATGGCAAAGTGGAGGAATGTTTAATAGACCTACTGATGCGGTAGTAAACTCAAAAACTGGTGACATATTTATTTCAGATGGATATGGAAATTCAAGAGTTCATAAATTTGATAATAATGGAAAACATATACTTTCATGGGGTGAACCAGGAAGTGATGATGGAAAATTTAGCCTACCGCACAACATAACATTGATAAATAATGAAAAAATTGTAGTAGCAGATAGAGAGAACTTTAGATTACAAGTATTCTCCTTAGAAGGAGAATATTTAGACCAATGGCATGTTCACCATCCTATGTCTGTTCGTATAGGACCTGATAATAATGTATATGTAGGAGAAATGGGTCCCCCTCCAGTCCAAGAAGGTGTGAAAAATCTAGGAAATTGTGTTTTAGTACTTTCTAATGAAGGAGAAAAAATTACAAGATTTGGAGATGAACTTCCCGGATCTGAACCTCATCAATTTGTTGCCCCACATGGAATTGCTATAGATTCAGATAATTCTGTATATGTAGCAGAAGTTGCATGGACCTATTGGTATTCGAGACAAGAAAAACCTCCATTAGGAGAAATCCCTAGTATTAGAAAATGGGTCAAAAAATAAAATAATATGACACAAATAACAATATTGATCGTAATAGCTATAATTGTTATTCCAATCTCTGGAATTTTTACCGGATATATGATCTTTTATTTATTAAATAAGAAAAAAGATACTAGAAATAATCCAGAAAATATTCTTCTTGAAGAAAGGCAAAAAAACTTTAAACAAGAATTAGATGGTATTAATACCAAATTAACAGAATTTTCCACAAATTTTGATAATGCTATGGGATACAACAATTCAACTCTTCAGAGCTTACAAAAAAGCTATTCAGATTTCACTGGATTAATGAAAAATAATCAACAAAGGGGTGGTTATGGTGAACAAATAGCTGTAGATATGTTATTAGAAACAGGAATGTTGGAAGGGTTTTCATGGGAAAAACAAAAAGCTTTAAATTGGACAGATGAAAAAGAGAGCAAATTAATTCCTGATTTCACATTCAAGTTACTAGGTGAAGAAAAAATATTTAATATGGATTCTAAATTCCCTTTTTCAAATTTTGAAAGAATCTGGCAACAAAATGGAGACGTTGTAGAAGAAGAAAAAAATAAATTTATCAGTGCAGTTAGAAAACATATTACTACTGTTAGTAAATACATTAATACTTCAGAAAACACAGTAGATTTAGCTGCAATGTTTATCCCTGTTCCTAGAATTTTAGATGCAATAATAAGTTTAGATAACGATATAGTAAATTATGCGATAAGAAATAAAGTTGTCTTAGTATCTCCAGCTAATTTTTATGCCCTAATTACTTTTATAAAACATTCAGAATTGATTTTTAATCTCCATGAACAACAAGAAGAAATTATGAAAAGATTCAAAGATATCAGTAATCAATATCAAAAATATTCTGAAGGATTTGAAGATATTGAGAAAAAATTATCATCTCTTACTCAATCTATAAATACCATGAAAGAAACTAGAACAAAAATGCTAGGAAATAGTGTTAAGAAGATTAAAGAATTACTGGAAAAAACTAACTAACTATTGAATCTACTGTACTTACATATCCACATAATTCACATTTGGGATTAGCATTTGGAATTAAATCAGAATTTAATACAGAAAATATTTCCAAAATAGTTTTTTGAACCCAAGAATCATCTCCTTCATAAGCAATGATCTTAACCTTAAAATCAAGCTTATAATCAAATTCATCTTCATCTTGTAAAGCATTACAATATACAAAGTAGGAAATATCAGAAACATTTAAATCATTATGGCGTAGGATCCATTGATAAATTTCGGCCTGAGTTTTATAACCAGGCCACATATTATTAACATTAACTTCAGATAGACGACCTTCTTTAGATTTTGAAGTAGCTTTGTAATCAACAACATAAACCTGATTATCATGATTGATCCATAAATCATCTACAGCTCCAGTAATTTCCAAATCAGTTCCAAATACATGTGTACGAACACCTTTGAAATTTTGTCTCCAAATATCTAAAGAAGGATGTTGCATAGGAATTCCATTAATACCATATTCTTTCATTAACGGATGAGGTTCTTTTTTATCCCTAAAGTTATCAAATTCTTTTTTCAATAGTTTATCTACTGCATTATTTAAATTAAATGGAATAGAAGAAGGTTTTGATACCCCTAATCTTCTATCAAGATAAAAACATCTTTTACAATTTAAAAAATCATCAATCTTACTACGACTAAGTGGATATAACCCTTTATTTTCTCCAGGTTTATAAAGATTTCGAGTTCTAATCATATAATACACACGACATATTTTCTATTTAAACGACATATTTTTTATTTTATAAATTAATATATTATTATATTATGACATAAAATACCTATAATATGCCATGATAAAAGATAAAAGACAAAATCCTTTTAAAGATTCTATACAATTTTTTGCTCAGGCAATGTTAATAAATAATATTAATACTTCAGCGACAAAAATACACAATGATTTTATTTCTCATCTCTACTTTTTAAATGAATCTAAATTAATTAAGAATAAATTTTTATATGCTGATTCAAAAATTAACGTAAGGACTGTACAAAGAATAGTAAAAGAAATTAAAAATCAATTTAGTTATAGTTATTATGAAAAATCACAATTCTTTATATGGAATAAAAATTATTCTGAAGATTTAAAAATTCAAAATCCGGATGCTGTTTTAAGAGCTAACTATATTTCATCTATCTTATTCGGAAGAAATCTTTGGGATCATGAATCAAAATGGGTAGATAAATTAGCTCCATTCACTAAAAAACTTGACCCTATTCCTTCTCTAATACTTTCTAAAGAATATTCGCTACGAGAAGAATATCATTTCATTAAAACAGGTAATACTGAAATAAAATTTTATCAAACTTATGATTTAGATAAAATTATATCTTTACAACCATGGGAAAATAAAATCAAAGAGGAAAAATTAAAAAATATTCTTTTTTACCCTACTCTAATAATGTCTCCATTCAATACCGATAAATTCAAAAAAATTAAAACATGGATAATATTTAGTCTTAATCATCATAAAGATAAAATTGAATTTAACTCAAGTTTTTGGAATGATGATGGAAAACCAATTTCTTGGAATACGGTTTTAGACAATTAATTAAATACCTGAATAAAGTTAGAAAGAGAATATATTTTTATTGCCTCTTTTTGATGATACTTTTACTTGTTTCGTAATGAATAAGCATAATTTACTTATTAATCAAATATATCTTCTTATAATTCATATTTCATTTTCTAATCATATATTTTTTTATTTTTTTGGTCTAAGGTCTCAGTAAAGGTCTCAGTTTTGTATAAATAACAAGTAATAATAGTCTATGAAAAATGCAATTTTCAGTTTAGAATACTCTCAAATGGGGCTGTAGCTCAGTTGGGAGAGCACCTGCCTTGCACGCAGGGGGTCAGGAGTTCGAGTCTCCTCAGCTCCACCATTTAAATTAAACTTAAATTGGTGATTTTCCCCAGGATTCAATACTTATCATTTTCTTCTTTGACCACAATGTTGACCACAACCCAAAGCAAAACGTGGCATTTCGTGGCAAGTGTGGCAAGTGCCACGCTCCCTAATATTTACTATAGTAATAATTGGTAGATTGGAGTGCCGATAGGCAATGTGCCCCCCTTTATATATATAGATGTGGGTGTCAGGGCGTTGAAGTTATAAAAAATTTATTCTGTAATGTTTTAAAATTACTATATGAACCTAAAGAAAGATCAAAAAATTTGTAGGGTATGTAAAAAGACAAAATTTTTAGATGAATTTTATTTTCGGAAAGATTCACGAAAACATAGGAATGAATGTAAAACTTGCTCGTATGATGTGCAGAAGTCAAGATTATCTATTGGCTATCAGTTGGAATCTAAAAAGTGTAATAATTGTAAGAGAGAACTCCCTCCTGAATCATTTAATAAAGATTTATGGGGAGTGGGCAGATTATCCGATTGGTGCAAGGAATGTATTTCAACAGATCATCAAAGTAACTCATTACAGGATCAAAAAAATGACTTTGAAGATAGTAGAATTAAGAGATGCAGTACCTGTAAAGAAACTAAATCTGTTTCTAGGTTTAGTAAAAATAAAAACAACAAAGATGGTTTTAGTAGATCTTGTTATGACTGTTTTAATAAGTGGGAACGAGGTGTTAAGAATTCTAATCCTTTAGCTTATCAATCTAAACAGAGATCATTAAGGCAAAAAAGAATGTTAAGACCTGAATCAGTTGCTGAAAGAATGCTGACTAATGCCAAACAAAGAGCAAAAAGAAAAGGTTCTTATGTTTCTATTTCTAAAGAATGGATTTTAGAGAGAATAATTAAAGGTAAGTGTGAAGTTACTGGACTGGATTTTACTTTAGGAGGAGGTTATGGAAGTGGTAGGAGTAGTTTTAATTCTTTTAATCCTTCTTTAGATAGAATAGATCCTAATAGAGGTTATTCGCCTGAAAACTCTAGAGTAGTAGTTAATGTGTATAACACCACTAAGCATAGATGGAACGATCAAGATGTCTTAGTTTATTGTAAGGCTTTATTGGGTAGAACATTTGATTATTATTTAAGTGATGTAGAAAACAATATGAGATTTAAAACTCTTAGAGGTTTAGCTTACAGTAGATACATAAAAGCTAAGAGAACGGCTAAAGAAAAAATATTAGACTTTAATATTTCTATCGATTGGGTAGAAGAAAGAATCAAAAGAGGTATATGTGAAATAACTAATCTTAGATTTGTCACTAATATTCCTTACCATCCTTTTCAACCTTCATTGGATAAAATTGATCCAATGAAAGGATATACAACTGAAAATACTAGAGTAGTAGTGTATATCCACAATTGGGGCAGACAAAGAAGTTCTGATCAAGATATGATGATTTTGGCTAAAAGTTTAATTAAGTAGCACCGATACACGTTGGGGGGCATATGTATATATATATGTGGTAGTGCAAGTGCTGAGAATTATTTTAATCTTTCAACAACCCATTCAGAATAGGCTTGACCCATTGGTGTTTCTGGAATGAACAACATAAAAGTCATTATTAAGAAAATAAAAAACCCTAATACTATTCCAATCGCATATTTGTTTTTATCTTTAAATATAACCTGTGATACCCCTATTATTAGCAGACCGAAGAAAAACAAAGGTATGCTTATTGATAATGCAGAAAAAAATGAATTTAACATATCCATATATTACCTGATGCAGGTGACGTATTACACCTGATGTAACCCACACGTCATACGCACACGTGTAAGGGAGCTGTAAATACAGCAGTAATAGTTACTTTCTAAGTATGGGAAGTAGGAGAGGGAGCGTTGAGGGTCTGTTTTTTTATTAATAATCATTTGAGCTAGTGTTAATAATTTAGATGTATAGTTTGTTAACTTTGCTCTTTCAAAACATGTAATCTTCCAGATTTGTGGTCTTTGTCTGGTAAATAATCTATATTCACGCTATCTGCTGTAATCACATGGGCCGTATTCCGACCCATGTGATTACAATTTAATCGTTAAAAATCCTTACTTTAGTATCACTTCCAGACCGTGCGGGTCGGAAGCTGAGACTTCAGATCCATCATTAAGAGTAATCAGCCTGTCTGGGTCTTCCATTGATGCGAGGTCTTTCTCTTCCCAACTGGAGCTTTTGCAATCATCGCTAATGGTTAGAACAGCTACTCCTGGTGTTCTAACATTCTCAAGGGATCCAATAGCCGACAAAGGTTTAGAACCTCGCAAAGCAATAAACATCTTGTTGCCCACAATGTGTGCAACGTCAGGCTTTGGATCAGGGCTGAATGACGT
>PBKW01000007.1 GCA_002721615.1 Chloroflexota bacterium | reverse complement strand
TTCTGCCCCATATCTCTGCAATTCTATTAATACTTCTTTTCCAAGTTCTCCTGAACCTAGAAGCATTATCTTAGTTGAATTAGTAGTGAGTGCAGTGCCAATTTTTACCATAATAATACCTTTTTTTTATTAGATATTTAAGTATAACCATTATTAATCAGAATTTTAATGACAAAAAAATAAGATCCTTATATATTTTCATTAACTTGTTTAAACTAATTGAATTTATAAAATAGTCTAATCAATAAGAAACTTTTTCCCCAAATTATTAACAATAGAGGATAATTAAAATGAAAAAACCTAATGTGATTTTTATACTTGCTGATGATCTTGGATATTCTGATATCGGTTGTTTTGGATCAGAGATTAATACTCCTAATTTAGATTCTCTAGGCAACAATGGGCTTATGATGACGCAGATGTATAACTCAGCTAGATGTTGTCCTTCAAGAGCATCACTTTTAACTGGACTAACTCCTCATCAAGCCGGCGTAGGTCACATGGTAGACAACCTTGGAACTCATAATTATCAAGGTTATTTGAGTGACAATTGTGTAACTATTGCAGAATGTCTCAAATCTACAGGATATCAAACTTTTATGTCAGGTAAATGGCATGTTGGAGGAGGAGAAAATATGATGAACCCTGAAAATTACAACCTTGGGAAAAAAGGGTTTCCTACTCCAAAAGAAAGAGGCTTTGATAAATTTTTTGGAACTCTTTCAGGCGCTGGTAATTTTTATAACCCTCCTACTTTAATGCTTGAAAATAAATTTATAAAAGTTGAATCAAATGATTTCCACTATACTGATGAAATTTCTAAACATGCAGTGAAAATGATAGACGAGAAGGACGAATTAAATCCATTCTTTATGTATGTAGCCTTCACTGCTCCCCATTGGCCTTTGCACGCCTGGGAAGAAGATATTTCAAAATATGAAGGAAAATATCGAAAAGGATGGAGTGAATTAAGAATGAATAGGTACGAAGAGATGATAGGAAACGTACTAGATCAAAAGTGGCAACTTACTAAAGAAGATCCTGCAACTCCAAATTGGGGTGATGTTCGATATAAAGATTGGGAAGATCTCAAAATGGCAACTTATTCAGCACAAATTGAACAAATGGACAGAGGAATAGGAACTATTATAGACAAATTAAAAGAGATTGGAGAATTTGAGAATACTGTAATAATGTTTGCTGCAGATAACGGAGGATGTGCGGAATTCATGGCAGAAGATTCTAATAATCCTGAACCTAGTAAATTCAATACCCCTGGCCCTAATGGAGAAAAAATAAAATTTGGAAATATTCCTAATCTGAGGCCTGGTCCTGTTGATACATTTATGAGTTATGACTTACCTTGGGCAAATGTCTCAAATACTCCATTTAGGTTATTTAAACGTTGGGTTCATGAAGGAGGAATTTCAACACCTTTTATAATTCATTGGCCAGAAAAAATTTCATCCCACAATATAATTAATGCACCTGTTCAATTTGCTGATATTTCTCCAACAATAATTGATATTTGTGGATCTAAGTATCCTAATACATTTAATGGTAATGATATTACACCTATAGAAGGGGAGAGTTTTGCTAGATTATTTAATGGTTCAGAATTTAGTAAAGATAAACCACTGTGCTGGGAGCATGAAGGAAATAGAGCTGTAAGAATTGGTGAATGGAAACTAGTTTCTGAATTTCCTGGTCCATGGGAATTATATAATATTAATGAAGATAGAAGTGAGACAAATAATCTTATAGATAAAGAAAAGAATATAGCTAAAAAACTTGAGAAAGAATATTCAGAGTGGGCGAAAAGATGCGGTGTATTAGATTGGCCCATGATATTACAAGATAAAGGTACAAAAACATTGATCTATACTGGAAAAGGAATTGATTCTACAACAGAATCAGATGAACTTGATACTGACAAATTAATCAATAGAGGAGATCCTAACTTTTTAGATTTTGAACTAAATCATCAAATAAGATTTGAAAGAAAACCTCCAAAAAATAATAAGAATAACGTGACAATAAGGGGGATGAGGATCTCTAAATAGTTTTCTTCGTCTTTTGTAATTTCAAGGAATTTTCAAAAAAATCAACCATCATTTTTTCTGTTAATCGTCCAGTATTTACATTTCTTGGGCTAGGATGATAAGAACCTAATAGAAAAACCCCACTATTCATTTGGTATTTTACATTATGTCCAAAAGGATAATCTTTCATTCTAATTTTCTGAAATTGACCGAAATATTTTAAACATCCATCAAATGCAATTTTTCCTAAGGCTACTACCATTTTAATATTTTTTAAATATTCCAATTCCTTATTAAAATATTTAAAACATGTTCTAAGTTCTAAAGATGTAGGTTTATCTTGGGGTGGAACACATTTTAAAACAGGAGTAATAAAAGTATTATTAAGTTCTAATCCATCTGATAATGATTCAGAAAAAGGTTGATTGCATAACCCGGCTTGATATAAACATTTCATTAAAAAATCAGCAGATTTATCACCAGTAAAAACTCTACCAGTTCTATTTCCTCCATGAGCTGCAGGTGCTAAGCCAACTATCAATAAATTTGCGTTTAAATCTCCATATCCTGGAACAGGTTTACCCCAGTAATTCCAATCAGTAAATTGCTTTCTTTTCTCCTTAGCAATTTTATTACGAAACTCAAAAATTCTAGGACACAAAGTACAATCAATCATTTCAGTGTAAAATTTTGAAATAAAATTAGAAGATGATAACAAAGGATGGTCATAAGGTTTAGGCTCTTTAATCATTTTCTTTACTTCTTAAAAATACTCCTGAATTAATCAAAACAAATAAAACTAATAAAAACAAACCTTCAGATGAAGAAATCATTAGTCCTAAAGAAGGAGAAATGACGGAACATATCCATCCAATATGTAAAGCTCCTATAGGTTGAGTGCCTATCATTGTAGTCAGTGATCCCATAGCAGAACCTCTTAGATGAGAAGGAGTTCTATCCAAAATTATCACGCTTTGCAAAGTACTAAAACATGAAATACCTAATCCTCCCAAAAATACAATAATTATTGAAAGCAAATAAATCTCAGAATTTGCGAAAATAAAAATACAAATCAAAAATAAAGAAGATCCCAAAATAAAAAAAATCGATTGAAGCCTCCTTATAACAAATGTTGCTACAAATATTGAACCCAAAAATGCACCCGTGCCTTCAATAGCAACTAATAAACCTAAAAGAAAAGGATTAATTTTTAAAACTGTTTCAGCTACTACTGGAACCATACTTTGATAAGGAAAAGCCCAAATATTCATTATTACAGTGATCCCTAACACCAATCTAAAAGCCTTTCCTGTTAGAAGATATTTCAAATCATCGAGGATAGATGATTTTTCTAACTTTCTAATAAATTTAGAATATTGCTTTTTCAAGATTAAAATAGCTAAAAATATACCAAAAAAATGTGAAATTGAAGTCATCAAATAAGGCAAAGAAGGTAATAATGTCAATAATATCCCTGCCATTAATGGACCCAAAATTCTAGTGAAGTTTTGAGTAGAAGCATCAATCCCTATTCCTAATGAGATATTTTCTGAATCCAAAAGGTCTCCGATTAGAGATCTTCTAGTTGGTAATTCAAATGCCCATCCGATTCCTGAAAACAATGAACCAAACATTAAATGCCATATTTCAATCATTTCAAAAAATATTAGAAGAAATAAAGAAAAAGAAACTAAGAAAAAAATGAATAATGACAGTGTTACCATCAACCTTTTATCTAATCTATCACTAAAAATTCCAATAACCCATCCCAATAAAAACAATGGTAATAATCTTAAACCTGCATTTATACCTACCAATAAAGGATCTTCACTTAACTGAAAGACAAAATATGCATTAGCCAAAACCTCTAGATAACGAGTGAATGCAGTAATAAATCCCAAACTCCATAGAATTTTGAATCCTTTAGAATTAAATGTTGTTATCCAAATATTTTTATTCAAATTTAGATTAATGTATTTTTATAGAAGATTATTTGAAGGAATAGACCAAACCTTTAAAATACCTTCAATATTTTTGATCTCATTAATCATATCACTTTGATTTTGCCCCGAAGCATCAAAGTCAATAATGTTATAAGCAACACTATCTCTAGATTTATTAATAAACTCGACTATATTAAATCCCATGTTTCCTATTACAGAAGTAATTTGGCTTACCATATTGGGAATATTCTTATTAATTATTGCTATTCTAGAAAATTTTGTTTTAAACAAGTTGGTGTTTGGGAGATTAACTGAATTAGAAATAATTCCATGCTCAATGAAACTCCTTAATTGTTCAGAAACCATAGTGGCACAATTTTCCTCAGATTCAATAGTAGATGCACCAAGATGAGGGAAAAAAATTACTCTAGGATGATAAATAATATCTTTTTCAGGAAAATCAGAAACATAATAATTTAATATTCCTTTCTCCAAAGAATTTTTTACAGCTTGTATATCTACAATTTCGCTTCTAGAAAAGTTTAAAAGTGTACTGCCTTTTGGGAATTTAGATAATAAATCTTTCCCTAAAAAACCTTTTGTTTTTTCTACTAATGGAACATGAATAGTTATAAAATCTGACAATCCTACAAGATCATCAATTTGATCAATTCGATTAACATTTCTAGATAATTTCCATGCATTTTCAACTGTCATTAATGGATCAAAACCAAATACATTCATTCCTAATTCTGTACATGTATTTGCAACTGATACTCCAATAGAACCTAATCCAATGATACCTATACTTTTACCAGATAACTCAATTCCTTTAAATTCTCCTTTTATAGATTCAACATGATCATGAAAATCATCAATATTATCAGGAATATTAGAAACTTTTTTTATAGCAGGAAGCAAATTTCTTGTAGACATTAATAATCCTGCAACTACTAATTCTTTCACAGCATTAGCATTAGCTCCAGGAGTATTAAAAACTACCACTCCATTTTCCGTTAATCTCTCCACAGGAATATTATTTGTGCCTGCACCAGATCTACCAACAGCTTTAAGGTTGGGGCCAATTTCAAAATCTAAAATATTTTTTGATCTAAGAATTATTATATCAGGGTCAGAAAAATCATCTCCAATAGAGTACAAATCTTTAGGAAAAAGCTGTAATCCCCTTTCTGGGATTTTATTTAACACTTTTACTTGATACATACTAAATTGACACCTCAAATTTCTTCATAAATTGTATAAGCTTTTCTACATCTTCAAATGAAATAGCATTGTATAAACTAGCTCTAAATCCACCAATTGACCTATGACCTTTTAAATTAATTAAATTGTTTTTTTCTGCTTCCCATAAAAACTTAGTCTCTATCAGTTTATCTTCCACATGAAATGTAATATTCATTCTTGATCTAAATTTTGGAACAACCTTATTATAGAATAAATTTGATTGATCAATAAAATTATATAATTGTTCGGATTTTAATTTATTTCTTCTTTCCATTTGTTCTAATCCACCATTTTCTAATATCCACCTAATTACTAAACCAGCTAAGTAAATATTGAATACTGGAGGCGTATTATATCTAGAATCAGATTCTAAGTGAGTAGTATAATTAAACATAGTAGGAATTGTTGAAGACAATGAATTTATAAGATTCTTATTAATAATTACAATAGTTAATCCTGATGTTCCAATATTCTTCTGTGTTCCAGAATAAATTAATGAATGAGAAGAAATATCTATAGGTTTAGATAAAAAATTTGATGACATATCTGAAATTACAGGCAAATCATCAAAACTTGGAACAAAATCAAATTCAATCCCCTCTATTGTTTCATTTGATGTGTAATGCAAATAAGAAGATTTTTTATTGACAGTCCATTTTTTCAAAGAAGGAATAGTAGTGAAATTGAAATCCTTTCCAGAGGCTGAAATATTAACCTTAGAAAATTTTTGAGCTTCGTTTATCGCTTTTTGGGACCAATAACCTGTTAAAACATATTCTGATTCTTTAGTATTATTTAAAAAATTCATTGGAATCATAGAAAACTGGCTTGTAGCACCACCTTGTAGGAAAAGAACTTCAAAATCTTTAGGAATTTTAACTAGCTTTTTCAAATCATTCTTTATCTGTTCAATTAAAATATTAAATTCTTTACTCCTATGACTAATTTCCATTACAGACATACCTGTATCTGCCCAATTTAATAATTCTTCTTGAACTGTTTTCAAAACTTCATCAGGAATTACCGCTGGACCAGCACCAAAATTAACTGTATGTTCTCTTTTCTTACTGTTTTTCATATTATTAAAGTCATATTTATAAATTAAAATTTAGATATAAAACTATAGGAAAAATATTTCTAAAATGAAAAATTTTTAAATAATTAATTTCAAATTTACACTAATATTTTCAAATATCCCATAGGAGAATAAATGAGACCAGCATTCAACCTAGCTATAAATGCAATAGATTACAACACATCAGGATTAGAAAAAAGTGATTTAGAGTTTGCTGAACAATTTGGAGTAAAAGATCTCATTCTAAGCTCATATGATAAAGGAGGCCTACTACCTGGAGAATCAAAATGGGAATTAAAAGATATTGAAAATTTAAGAAAAAAAGTTGAAAAACATGGAATGAAAATATTTTGTATTGAAAACGTCCCTAATCATTTCTATGAAGATATCATGTTAAATGGCCCTGCAAGAGATAAGCAGATAGAAAATATGATTTATACAATAAGAAATATAGCAAAAGCTGGAATACCTGTATTCGGATATCATTGGATGCCAAACATAGTTTGGAGAACTAACAGAAATAAACTTATCAGGGGAAAAGCTGTAGTCACTGAGTTTGATTATAGTATCGTAGAGGAAGGTTTTCAAAACAACAAAAATGTAGATGGAAGACAACCTTTAACACACGGAAGAATCTACACAGAAGAAGAGATGTGGGAGAATCTTGAATATTGGATCAAAATTATTACTCCTGTGGCTGAAGAAGAAGGAATAAAATTAGGAATTCATCCATGTGATCCTCCTGTACCAATGCTTGGAGGAATAGCACAAATATTCAGAAGTTTCGAGTCTTATAAAAGATTAATAAATATCTATCCATCTGATCATAACGCAATTGAATTTTGCCAAGGAACTTTTTCAGAAATGCAAGATGAAGACATTTATGAAATGATTCGCTATTTTGGTAATAGAAATAAAATACTTTATGTCCATTTTAGAAATGTTTCAGGTCAAGTTCCCAAATTTCATGAAGAGTTCATTAACAATGGGTATGTAGATATGTATAAAGCAATGGAGCTTTATCACGAAATTGGACTAAAAGGAGTAATTACAGATGATCATGTTCCTATGGTTGCTGGAGATACTCCTTTTTGTCATAGAGGAAGAGCATTCGCAAACGGATACATACAAGCTACAATAGAAGCAGTAAAAAGAAATCATTAATAATATCGAGAGCTTTTATGAAAATTACAGAAGTAACAAGTAAAACTTTTTTCTATTCTACAAAAACTGTTAGTGATGATGAAGGACATACTCATCCTGACCCAGACTTAAAAGAACATAAAATCAAAACAACACTATTTTCTATTCACACTGATGAAGGGATAAGTGGTTATTCTTTTGGTGTAGGAAAAGAAATAACTGAAAATGTTATCGCTCCAATTTTGGTAGGAGAAGATCCTTTTTTCAGAGAAAGACTATGGCAAAAATTAAACCATATGCAAAGAATTGGACAAGAATCACTAAATGATAAAGTGTTATCAAATGTTGACTTAGCACTATGGGATACAATAGGAAAGGTTTTAAAACAACCTATTAATCGAATACTGGGTTTATATAGAGACAAAGTTCCAGCTTATGCTAGTACAATGTGTGGAGACGAGATGAATGGAGGTTTGAGCACACCAGAAGAATATGCAAAATTTGCTGAATGGTGTATTAAAGAACGTGGTTATCAAGCTTTCAAATTACATACTTGGTATCCTCCAATAAAATGGGCTCCAGATCCCAAAATGGATATAAAAGCTTGTGCTGCAGTTAGAGAAGCTGTAGGCGATGATATTCCACTAATGCTTGATCCTCATCATAACTATTCAAGGTTAGATGCCCTATGGATTGGTAAAGAATTAGAAAAACTCAATTTTCATTGGATGGAAGAACCTATGGATGAATCTAGCATGTCGTCTTATATATGGTTAAGTGATCAATTAGATTTACCAATTTTAGGTCCAGAAACAATGCAAGGAAAATTAGCAACTAGAGCCGAATGGATTACTAACAATGCATGTGATATTTTGAGAGGAGGTGTAGGAGATGTAGGAGGATTAACTCCATTAATGAAGATCATCCATCTAGCTGAATCATTCAATATGGCATTAGAAGTACATGGAGGAGGAGCAGGAAATTTGCATGCATTATTATCTATGGCTATACCAGGAGAATTATATGAAAGAGGATTATTGCATCCTTTTATAGATCATGAAGAACCTCCTGCATATCTAAATAATATAATGGATCCCATGGATAAAGAAGGTTTCATCAGTATGCCTCTAGGAGATGGCTTAGGTTGGGATATTAATTTTGATTACATAAATAATTCATTAATAGATTAAATAGGAAAAATTATGAAAATAGGTGTTACTTTTCCTCAAACGGAAATTGGCAATAATCCCAATGACATAAAACTTTATGGAGAAGAGGTTGAATCAATGGGGTTCTCTCATATATTAGCTTACGAACACGTCGTAGGTGCAAATTTAGATAATAGGCCCAATTGGAATGGAGTTTACAATATTAATGACCCATTTCATGAACCTTTTGTTTTGTTCAGTTTTCTTTCCTCAATAACTTCAAAAATTAAATTTTTTACTGGAGTAATCATACTTCCTCAAAGACCTGCTGTTCTTGTAGCTAAACAAGCAGCTTCACTAGATATTTTAAGTAATGGAAGACTAGAATTAGGAATTGGAATTGGATGGAATGATTTAGAATATGATGCTTTGGGAATGAATTTTAAAAACAGAGGGAAAAGATGTGAAGAACAAATTGAAGTACTCAAAAAATTATGGACGAACAAATCTGTATCTTATGAAGGAGATTTCCATAAAATACCTGATGTTGGAATCAATCCTATGCCTAAAGAATCTATACCTATTTGGATTGGAGGAGGAGCAGAAGTAGTTCTAAAAAGAACAGCTAGAGTAGCAGATGGATGGATGGCTACTATTCAACCAAATAATCAAGGCTTTGAAACTATAAAGAAATTCAAAAAATATATTATTGAAAATGCTAGAGATCCAAAAAAAATAGGAATTAATGGAACTTTCATTCCAGCGGTTATTAATGAATTTCTAAACAGCAAAGATAAATCAATATTAAAAGACGAAATCAACAATTGGAAACAATTAGGAGCAACTCAAATTTCAATAAACACTATGAACCTTGGATTAAAATCAGTATCAGAACATCTTTCAGTACTTGAAAATTTTTCTGAATTTATAAATTAAAAAACTAATGGGAATTTTTCAATGACCAAGATAATTTTCTTAAGTGCGATTATTTTCTTTTCTTTAATTATTGTAATTTATATTGGATTATCTTTGTACATTACGAATCTTGCCTTTCAAGTGAAAATCAATCTACCAGAAACTAATCCAGAAGAATATAATATTGAATTCGAAGAAATAGAATTTTTCTCAAATGAGGAAGAAGAAATCACATTAAGGGGATGGTGGATACCAACAGCTAATTCTAAAGGAACAATCATTTGGATACATGGACTAGATGCAAACCGTGAAGGAGAAAAGATGGAACTTATCTCAGAAATTCATAGTCTTGGATTTTCAGTACTTACATTTGACTTGAGAGGTCATGGTTATTCAGATGAAGCTCCTCTCGGTTTAGGTTTAAGAGAAAAAAATGATGTTTTAGGTGCAATACAATATTTAAAAGAAAATAAAAATATTCATAATGTAGGTGTAATGGGATTAAGCTACGGTGCTGTAATCGGAATTTTAGCAGCAGAAGAAACAAACTCTATTGTAGGAGTATTTGCAGATAGTCCTTACTACAACATACCTGAACTTTTAGCTAAAGAAGTCTCTGATAGGACTCCTATTCCAAAATTTATTGCAAACTTACTAAAATTTGGAATCATCAAAAGCTCAATAATACTTCAGGGCATAAATATCGAGGATATTGCTCCACAAGATACAGTTTCAAATTTAAATTTTCCTATAATCATAGTCCATTGTGAAAATGATGAGCGCATCCCTGTTTCTCATTCTGATGTAATTTCTTCGAATTCTCCAAAGAAATCTGAATACCAAAAATTTGAAATTTGCGAAGAACATGGAAAAGCTTATGAAGGAAACAAAGATACTTACATGAAATATTTCAAAGAATATTTTGATGAAAGATTCAATTAGCTTTCTTAGTTAAAAAAATCTTTATCTTCTTCATCAAGATATCTTGATGCTTCATCTTCTCGAAATTTAATCCCAAGACCAGGAGAGTCCCAAACATCTATAAAGCTATCTTTTACTATAGGATCTGGTAGACCCTCTATAATGTCGTACCACCATTTATGGCATGGTACAGGATATTCCAAAGCAATATAATTCCTTGGAAGTGTCGCTGCTAAATGAACATGAGCTGCTAATCCAATTAATCCGTCTATTGTTCCATGTGGTGCAATCATAATTCCATTCAAGTCAGCATATTCCGCAATCCATTTTGTTTCAGCTAAACCTCCTACATCTAAAGGATCTGGGCCAATAATATTTACAGCCCTTTTATCAATAAGATCTTTAAAGTTTTGGCGTAAATAGATTTGTTCTCCAGTATGAATTGGTGTAGAAGTATTGATTGTCACATCCCTATATAAATCAGCTAATACATAAGGAGTGTAATCCCCAGTTATCATATCTTCCATCCACATTATATTTAAATCTTCAACAGATTGAGCTAATTTTAAGGCATCATGAGGAACAATGCCTGGTCCACAATCTAGTGCAAGTCCAACTTCATCTCCTAAAACTTCTTTCATTGCTATAATACAATCTAAAGTGTAATTCATCCCTTTCTCAGTAATTTGACCTCCAAAAGGAAGATATTGGCTAAGAGCCCATTGATCCTTAGAATCATTTTCAAAAATTATGCTGTTTCGTTCATCCCAAGATATATCTCCATAAAAATATTTATCGAAATTATCTGCCATCTGACCATGTAAAGAAATTCCTTGTTTTATTATAGAAAAACCTTCTTTTAAATTTTTCATTTTTAAGATATTTTTAGCAAAATTTTCAGGACTTGAATCACCTTCCATTGGAAATCTAATTCCTCCGTTATACACAAGAACTCTATCTCGAACTTTTCCTCCCAGTAGTTTATAAACTGGAAGATCTGCAGCTTTTCCTGCAATATCCCATAATGCTACTTCTATTGCACTTACTGCGGCACCCCAAGGTTTAAATGATCCTAGTCGTCTAATTTTACTCATTACCCTTTCAACGTTTGTAGGATCTTCCCCTAAAATCAATGGCTTATAAAATAAGACATATGGTTTAAGATATGGTTTAGACCATTCTGCTTGACCATAACCTGAAATACCTTCATCTGTAGTTATTCTAACCACCGGAGTATTACCTATAATTGCACACTTCAGATCAGTAATCTTCATGATTTCTCCTTATAATTTTTCAGAAATTATTCCTCTATCTATTTCAAATTTATTAATCCAATCCCAATCCAAAGTTACACCTAATCCCGGTTTATCAGGAGCTTCTACATTACCATTTTTATCTATAGAGTCTAAGTTATCAGAATAATCAAGATAACAAGGTGATTTATAGGAATCCACATTGGGATGAACTAATCCCATTTCAAAATAATTCGTATTCCTAATCGAAGTCATTAAATGTCTATGTGCAGGACCAGGACCATGTAATTCCACATCTAAACCAAAACCTTCTGCCGCATGAGCAATTTTCATTACTCCAGTAATTCCACCATCCTCATGTGCTCCAGCTCTTACTAAATCAGTACCATCAGCTACTATAAAATCTACATGCTGTTCTAGCATCCTAATATGTTCAGTTTGTAGAAGAGGAGTTTTAACCATTTGTCTCAATTTTCTATGTGAAAATTGAGATACTCCCCCATCTTGATAAGGGTCCTCCCACCAGAAAAATTCCGCCTCATCACATGCTTTTCCTAAAGCCAAAGCATCCATGAAGTTTTTTATTTCACAAGCTGGATCTATCATCAAATCCATTCTTCCTTTAAATTTCTCTCCCATTTTCAAAACATTGGATATTTCTCTAGATATATCATTTCTTGCTAAACCCCAACCATGAATCTTGAAAGCCGGATAACCCATGGAAAAACATTGTTCGGCAAATTCAATAAAATCATCAGGAGTAGTTAAACCTCCATTTTCATCACCATGTAAAGTAGAAGCATAACAAGGAAGTTTTCTAGATTGACCTCCTAATAATCTCCAAATAGGTTCTTCATATAACTTTCCTGCTATGTCCCACAAACAAATATCAACAATACTAGTTCCGAGCATTGCTCCATGTCGTAATCCCCGCTTAGTATCGTTGTATATTTGTTCTCTTTCTAGAGGATTTTTTCCTAATAAATAGTCAGCAATCATTTTCACTTCAGCTAAAGCAGGGCCAGTTAAACCTTCATATTCTCCTATAATGCCTTCGGAAGTGTGAATCCTTAAGATCAAGCCTGTCATTTCTAAATCATTATTAGGGGTATAAACAAGATTAAAAGAATTATAATCCTTACCTAAATTCTTTACTGGATGCTTAAATTCTACAATTTCTATTTTGGTGATCTCTAAATCTGATTTCATAATTCCTCTTTATTGAGTGGTATTTAATTTTCTTTTATTATTCAAGTAGAATAAATCTAAATATACTATTTATTAAGAAAAAACAGCAGGTCTAAAATGAAAAGTTCTAATCCCCAAATTGCTACAATAACTGGGGCCGGAAGAGGAAGTGGTAAGGCAACAGCATTAAAATTAGGAAGATCTGGAAAATCCCTATACATTACAGACATTGATTCGAATTTACTTGAAGAATCTTTATCAGATTTAAAAAGCGAGGGAATTGAAGCGACAGGGGGAGTATTTGATTCTAGTGATATATCCAACGCTAAAATTCTTATAGATAGCGTAATTAAACATTATGGAAAACTAGATATTCTCATTAATAATGCAGGTGCCTCAAAACCTAATAGTTTTCCTGAAGTAAGCGAAGAAAATTGGGAATGGAATTTGAATCTAAATTTAAAAGGTCCATTCTTCATAATGCAAGAAGCTGCAAAACATATGATTAAGCAAAAATCAGGATGTATAATTAACATAGCATCAATATCCTCATCTGGAGGAATGACTTCTTCACCTTCCTATGCAATTGCAAAATCAGGTGTAGTTACAATGACTGTTACAGCAGCAGCTTATTTAGCAGAACATGGGATAAGAGTTAACGCAATTTCTCCTGGTATAGTTGATACTCATTTTCACGATGAAGTAAAAATCAAAAACCCAAAAGTTTTAGAATCTCAGATAAATACTATACCTTTAGGTAGACTAGCAGAGCCCGAAGATATAGCTTCAGCAATATCTTTCCTTGTATCTGAAAATTCTTCTTACATTACTGGAGAGGTTATCACTGTTGGTGGTGGGAAAAACCGATTATAATTATATTAGATTTTTTAACCTATTTATAAGAAGAAATCTAATCAATATCAATAAAATAACAGCACCTAAAATTGATAGAATTCTTTCAAGGTTCACACCATTCAATATTAATCCCAAAAGACAGGCAGCAGCAGGAGGATGTTCAGTATTGGTTAACCCCATGATCATTATTAGAAATCCTATTGAAATTACTGAAGATAATCTTAAATAATTTAAAGGAATATTTGAAAAATCTCCAAATAAAATAGTTAACAATAAAAAAACAATAAATGATAATAAAATAGCTACAATATGTCCTCCTAAAACTCTTCTAGGATGAGTTGCAATTGAATGTGGAACTAAAAAAATTAAAGCAATAGTAGAGCCAATACCAGCTAAAATTGCTCCACTTGCAAACCTATCTTCAAATAAAAATATTAAAAATAAAGCTATAGAAGTTAATGCAGACTGAAATAGATAATAAAATTTCTTTTCAGAAAAATTTTTATCTAAAAAATGCCAATTTTTGAACAAGTTATTACGTTCTTTATTCATAGTCTATTTTTAATTATAATCAAAATATGAAAATAGTTGATGTAAAAGCTTATCCAATTAGAATTCAAAATTATGACGATGTTTCATCTATACTTGAACAGTTTGATAAGGGAAGAAAAGATGTATCTGATCAAAGCTTCGGAGGAGGTTCTGAACGCCCTCCTATTAGAGATCTAGGAGACCATTTTATAGACGAAACTCATCATACTTCTATATATTCAAAATTTCATGAAACCACTGTAGTGAGAGTAGAAACCTCAGATGGGATTGTTGGATGGGGCGAATCTCAATCTCCTGTATCCCCAAATACAACAGCAACAATAATTAATGACCTTGTATATCCATTAATTATTAATGCAGATATTTTAGATGTAGAAGCAATTTGGCATAACAACTTTACTGCTATGAGAGAAAGAGGACATTACACTGGATTTTATATAGATGCAATTTCTGGAGTAGACATTGCAATTTGGGATGCCATAGGGAAAACTTTTAAATTACCAACTCATAAACTAATGGGAGGAAGGCATAGAAATTCTGTCAAAATATATAATGGAATTGGTGGAAGAGACCCTAAAAAAGTTGCTGAAATGGCAGAGTGGTCAATATCAAAAGGATATAAGGCCTTGAAACTTCATCTTAGAGAAACTATTGAAGGAACTATTGATATTGTATCTGAAGTGAGAAAAACCGTTGGAAACAATATAGATCTTATGCTGGATGTTCATATGATGTTCAATACCCACGAAGCAATAAAACTAGGTAAACAACTAGAGAACTTTAATGTATATTGGCTAGAATCTCCATCTGATCCTAATGACATACCAGGACAAATAGAAATTGCTAGATCACTTGATATGCCAATAGCCAATGGAGAATGGACTAGAACAAAATTTGAAATGAGAGAAATATTTGAAAAAAGAGCATATGATATTTCTATGCCAGATATAGCTAGAACTGGGTTGACAGGCGCAAAACAAATTGCTTCTATTGCACACCTTTATAATATTCCGGTTGCCCCACATGTAGGAGGAGGAGGAATATTATCAGTAGCATCTACAGTACAATTTTCAATAGCGACACCTAATTTCCTGATAATGGAACATTCAGAACAAGGCAATAAAATGAAATCTTTATATCTATCTAAACCTTTCGAACCAAAAAACGGATTATTTCCTGTCACAGAAGCACCTGGATTAGGAATAGATATTGATGAAGAATCCCTACAAAAATTTCTCCTAAAACCATCAGTATAATAACGAGATAATTTGAACTGGGTACTTATAGCAACCTTAAGCTCAGTAATCTATGCTGCTGTTAGCCTCACTGACAAACAAATATTAAGTAAACATAAATTAGATTTATATCCATTTTGTCTTTTTGCAGGATCAGTAAACTTACTTATTTCTTTAATAATATTTTTATTTTCTAATATCCCATCATTACAATTTATACTAATCATAAAAGGAATAAGTGTAGGTATTTTATGGGGATTAGCCATTTGGATCATGTTCTCAATACTTAAAAAACGAGAAATAACTAGAGTTGAACTCATTTTCCAAAGTTCACCAATTTTCGTAATTATTATGGCAACATTATTCTTAGAAGAAAACCTCAGTATACCTATAATTTTTTCTTTTATTCTAATGATGTTTGGATCTATTCTTGCTTCAATAGAAATTAATAAACAATCCTCTGGGTTAAATAAAAAGGATTTGTTATTTCTGTTATTTTCAGCATTTTTAGTTGGAGTTGCATCAATAGTTTTAAAATCAAATTCTAAAGAAATTGGAGAACTACATGCCTTAGCACTTCGAGGAGTTGGAATTGGAATCACATTAGGAGTTCCTAGTCTCAGAATTTCATCATTCAGGAAATTAATAGCTTATCTAACTAATATAAAAAAAGGTCCATTTATAATATCTACAGAACTTGGCGCTGCTCTTGCTAATATGTTGATAATTATAGCAATAACTTCTGGACCAGTTTCAATTGTTCAAGCAATTATGGGAACAAGGCCTGTTTTCGTATTCATAGGATCAATTATTTTAACTATATTTGGAATAAAATCTTTTGAAAATTGGAGTAAAACTAATACTTTAATTAAGATGATATCTTTAATCATGGTAACTAGTGGATTAATTACATTATCATTATTTAAGTAACATCTAAATTTTTCATAAACTTTTAAATTATTTTGAATAATAAAAAATCAAAATCAATAATAAGATCAATAGATTTCTTTCTAAGAGGATTTGCAATAGGTTCTGTTGACGTAATTCCAGGAATAAGTGGTGGAACAATTGCGTTAATGCTTGGAATCTATGAAAAAACAATTAATTCTATTTTTAATATCGAGTTTGGAATAATAAATTTTATTCTACAAAAAAGAGAGAAGTCTTTAGATCATTTTAATAAATTAGATTGGAAATTTATTATTTGTTTGACTTTAGGAATTATCACTGCTTTATTTATTGGAGCTAATTTAATATCAACTTTATTAGAAAAGTGGCCTAATGAATTAATGTCTCTATTTTTGGGATTAATATTAGGATCAATAGTAATCCCATGGACACAAATTAAGAAAAAAACCTTTTCTGTTCATGCGATATTATCAATCTCAATTGCATTAAGTTTTCTGATTTTATCAATATCATTTTCTACAAATACTGATCCTCATTTATTGATGATAATATTTGCAGGACTATTATCGGTATGTGCGATGATCCTGCCCGGTATAAGTGGAGCATTGATATTATTAATGATTGGAATGTATGAGATAACCCTCAACGCAGTAAAAAATGGAAATTTTATTTATCTAGTATTATTTTTTTTAGGAGTATGCTCAGGAATGGTAATACTTATTCCAATATTAAAATGGTTATTTAAAAAATATAGAGAAAAAATATTAATTATTTTAGTAGGATTAATGATTGGATCATCAATCAATTTATGGCCATGGAAGACAAGTACAAACAATTTCCCTAAATTACCTGATGAAATACATCTCCTGTTTATCTCAATAGTTTTTATTATTTTAGGAATAATTTTTTCTACCTTATTAAGAAAAATACCTCATATTATAAAAAGTTTGACTGAATAAGGTATAAAATGTTAATTTCTTTGATGTGTTTAAATTAAAATCATTTTCAACTTCGAATTGCATATGTATCTGCCCCGACAAGATCGGGGATTAACTACTTCAATCTTCTAAAGATACTATCTAAAAATCACAATATCGGAGTTTAAAATGAAAAAATATTTAACTGATTTCTTCAGTTTTCCTAATCCTGTAAACGAAGTTTCTGCTAGGTTAGTGGCTTTAGGTGTATTTTTTATATGTATATTTTCATTAATATTAATGTTACTAGATCTTCCTAACTTATATCCTATAATAATACTTTCTCTATTAACCTACGGATTTTTAGCAAGAGTTAGTAGTGGCCCTAAAATAAGTCCCCTAGCATTACTAGTTACAAAGATTATAGTTCCTAATATAAATATTAAGGAAAAGTTAGTTGCTGGACCACCCAAAAGATTTGCTCAACTTATAGGACTTATATTTTCTGGATTAGCATTAATTCTTTTTATATTTTCTTTAAAAGAAGTTTCAATGATACTTATAAGTATATTAATAATTTTTACTTTCTTAGAATCTTTTCTAGGTTTCTGTGCAGGATGTAAAGTTTTCAATATTTTAATTAAACTAGGCTTAATTCCTCAAACAATATGTGAAGCTTGCTCAAATTATACCCCTAAGAATACTACTTAATAAAAACTCATTCTAGAAAAATGTAGTGTATAATCAACATTAAAATGTCCAGAAAAATTACAAATAACATTAAAAGCAATCAATTTTATTTTAACAAAATTAGAGATAGATATTTTGATGCCTTATTAAATGGACAAGAAAATAAAGCTTTAGCATCTATAAACTACGCTTTAACTGATGGATTGGACATTTTAAATATCTACAAAAAATTAATTGCGGAATCTATGAAAAAAATCGGAGATATGTGGCACAATAATGAAATCACCATTTCTCATGAACATCGAGCATCTCAAATAACATTAAATATACTTACTTATCTAAGATCAAATTTAGTAAACACTCCTTCTAATGCTCCTCTTGCAATAGTTTCTACTGTAGAAGGAGATGCTCATATTATTGGAGCCCGAATCATAGCTGATGTATTATTAATTAATAATTGGAATGTAGATTTTCTTGGTACTGATACTCCTTCAAAAGATCTTTTAAAGTTTATTAAATTGAGAACTCCTGAACTTCTTGTTCTTTCAGGAACATTAGATTCTTCATTTAATAAATGTAAAGAAATAACAAAAGAAATTAAAACAACACCACAAAAAATAAATGTTATTTGGAGCGGTTCAGGAATAACAAAAAAATATAATATAGATAAAAACTTTAATTCAAAAAATTTAATATCAAAACATTTAGGAATTGAAACAAAATATTGTCCAGACTTTTTGGATAAAGATCCCTCACATACACTCATCTATGTAAAAAACTTATCAAATAATAATGCAAAACAAGTAAGTACTAAAAAATTAATGAAAATCATTGGTACAAATATTCAATACTTAAGATCAAATAAAAATTTAAGTCAACAAGAACTAGCAACAAAATCTAAACTAGATAGAACTTTTCTAAGTGCTGTAGAAAATGGTAAAAGAAACATAAGTATTTCTGCGTTACAGAAAATATCAATATCTTTAGAAAGAGAAATAGATGATTTATTTAAACCATTGATCTAGAGAAGATGTTTAACCATTCTTCTTGATATCATCAGAACTGTTTTTTAGAACTTTCTGTAAGTCATTTCCAGACATACCATCTGAATGTTGAATTGATACAGAAAATCCACAATGGATACATTGAAGTTCATTTCCATCTAATTCTGATATTAATGTGACAGTACCTCTACATTTTGGACACTGATCAAATAAAAACATATTTCGACTATATACTACTAATTTATATAACTGTAGCTTATAATCATCATTATTGCAACAAAAATTTAAATACGAATTTAAAGAATTAATTAGAAATTTAGTTTTCTTCAGAGGTGGAAACGTATAACCAAGGTTTTCCGTTGGGAAGCTTCAACATCCAACCTTGAGTATGTTCAGGCATATTAAAACTAGTGTTAATACTATTAAGATCTAATTTATGCTCATTTTTAGCATGTAATGCCCAACTCTCCCAATCAGAAGCTTCATCAATTTTAATATCTTTGCACAAGAAGCAAATAGCTCTTTTATTAATCTTTTTACTTTTCATTATTACTTAGCTCCTAAAAGAATGATATTTCAATCCTAATAAAATCTTTACAATGGTTCATAGAGGAAAATAGTCGAATATTTATGATTTTGATAAAATATTGTCAATATGTTTAGATTAATTGAAAAAACTAGTTATATTTTTTTAACGTTATGGATCATCATTTATGTTTTCTCAATAATAGGAGTAACTTTGAATTTTCTTCCTCCCTCAACTTTTATTTGGACATCTATTCTTTTGTTTATAGGTTTATTTCTATTATTTGTTAAAGCACTAAAAGAAAGAATCAAAAATAAGGAAGATTCTCACTATTCAAAAAATATCAAGAGGTAAATATGAAAATCACAACACAAGATACTTTTATAGATCATCAAATCATTGAAACTCTAGGAATAGTTAAAGGAAACACTATTAGAGCAAGGCATATAGGAAAAGATATTCTTGCTGGATTTCGAAGTATAGTAGGAGGAGAGGTCTCTGAGTATACTAAGATGCTAGCTGAATCTAGAGAACAAGCAGTAGACAGAATGATAGAAGATGCAAAATCAAAAGGAGCGAATGGTATAGTAGGAATGAAATTCACTACATCTGCTATATTACAGGGCTCTGCAGAACTTCTTGCCTATGGTACAGCAGTTAAAATTGAAAAGAAATCATGACAAAAACTCTAGGAATCTATGGACCAGAAACAGATAGAATTAAAGAAAAATTAAACACATTAAAAAATCTTTTCGGCCCTCAATATACTATTAAATTCGTAAATTCAAATCTATCGATACCTTCTCAAATAGAATCACTAAAAGATTTATCAGTAATTATTGCTATGCCTTCTATATTCCCAAATGAATTAGTAGAAAAATGTAAAAACTTAAAACTAATCCAAGTTTATAGCGCAGGAACTGATGATTTAGACATAAAATATCTAACAAAAAACGGAATAAATGTTGCTAATAATTTTGGTCAAAATGCAGTCACAGTAGCTGAGCATGCCATAGGTTTAATGATTTCAGTATCAAGAAATTTTCATGTTCAGATTACAGAATCAATAAATGGAAATTGGCAATCAGAAATAAGAGAAAAATTACAAAACTCTGAATTGTATGGAAAGAAAATTGGAATAATCGGTTTTGGAAAAATTGGCCAAAAAGTTGCTCAAAGACTACAAGGATGGGAATGCGAAATTTCATATAATGACATTATAAAAATTCCAACAATAATTAGAGAAAAGTTAAATGTTAAAGAAAAATCTAAAGAAGATATTTTAAAAAATTCAGATATTATTTCAATTCACGTACCCTTAACTAATATAACTAAAAAATTACTAGGGGGAAAAGAATTGAATATGATGAAGAAATCCTCAATTCTAATCAATACATCTAGAGGGGCTGTAGTAGACGAAAAAGCTCTTTATAAAATTTTAATAAATAAAAGAATAATGGGAGCAGGGTTAGATGTGTTAGAAGATGAATCAAATGTTAATAAAAACCATCCATTACTATCTTTAAAAAATGTATTTATAACTCCCCATTTAGCAGCACTATCTTTAGAAGTTGTTCATAGAACAGATAGATTTATGGTAGATAATGTAAAAAGATTTTTAGATGGTGATACTCCACTCTCAATAGTTAATTAAGAAATTCTTTAACACTATAACTTATAAGTTACGTATTCATTTGAACAAGGATTTCCTCTTGTTAAATCCATCTTATTTTCTGAAGGATTAATAATCACAGAAATAGTAGTAGTCCAAAATCCAGTTTCAGGATGTTCGTTTTCATGCCTACAGATTGATCTTGGATACTCCTCATGATTCATTAATATATTTTTAAAATCATCAGAGGTAATACTTTCTGATTTTCTATCAAAAAAAGTCTGTGCTCTTGGAAATCTAGCTTTAGATTCTATAAGATCAGGATAATCATCAGCAATTTTAGAAAATTTCGGATGTACACAATGGTTTGTATGTATCAATACACCATTGGCATCAGGAAAAAGTGTCTCCACCTGACTATCAGTAATCTCTAAATCAAATAATTCCGAAGTAGTCGTGATAAATGCATTAGCAGGTATCGCCCTCTTTGCAGATTCAACTTGCTTAATTACATTTTTATAACTGTTCTGTTCAAAAATTTTTCTAACTATAAAATACCAGGGAACGCCAGAACCTTTACCTGGTGCCATCAATGCATTCATACAAATCCCTAATCCTTCATCATTAAACCCTATATAAGCCATTAATCCAGGCTGAGTAAATGAAATAAAATTAGGTTTGTTTTTAGGTTTCCTTATAAGAACTAATGAAAACTTATCAAGTTCTGGATCATTGTCCCAATTCTGGCCAATAATATTATTTCCTGACTGAGATTTTTCTCTACTAACACCTATTGAAGTACATCCTGAATCAAAAGCTATTCCCAATTGATTTCTGATATTTAGCAACATCACTTCCCAGATCTTTAGCCCAGAAGAATTAGAGATCCCCTTTATTTCTTCAAAAATATCAGGAGAATATTCTTCAACATATTCAATACTTTCTTTTGCTGTTTTTTTAGCAAAATCAATAGAAATTAAACCTATATCTCTAAATGATTGTTCTCCACCTCTTCCCTTATTAATTCTATCTAAAGTCATAGAAAAAAAATTTTTTAAAACTTCTTTCTGTGATTCCCCTATTGATTCACCCATTTGAATAGGAGTCCCAGAAACTTCTTCAACTGGAAAATATTTTTTGTTATCATCTTTCATATCAAATTTATTATCTCACAGATAGATGATGAAAAACCAAAAAAAAATAGATACTCACTGCCACTCAGGGGAAAATTGGTATGAACCTGTAGAATCTCTCCTATTCCAGATGGATAATAATAATGTTTCTAAAGCAATAATTATTCAGCACGGAGGATTTTTTAATCATGAATATTTATTTGAAGCATCTACAAAATATATAAATCGTATACACATCGTAGCCCAATTAGACCCCAATGATAAAAATCCTCTAAAGACTCTTGAAAAATTAAAATCATCTGGTGCTTGTGGAATAAGACTCTCACCTAACACAAAGTTCTCAAAAATTACCCCTAAAAAAATTTGGAATACTGCTGGAGAACTAGGTCTACCAGTAAGTGTACATTCTGATTTATCAGGATTGATATCAGAAAATTTTCAAGAAATCATATCTACAAGTTCTAACACAAAATTGATTCTTGAACATTATGCAGGTTTAGGCACTAGTTTAATGGGAGGAGGTAAATCGAAAGAATTGAAACATAATAAAAAAACCCTAACAGGAAATCCATTTACAATTGCTGGAAAGATAAAAAATCATCTTGAAGATTTCAAAAAAATCTTAAAATATTCTAAACATCCAAACATTTTCGTAAAGATTCATGGCTTAGGAGAAATAGAATCTAAGAAAAAAGAACTTAAAGATTCTTTTGACCTTAAAGACTCAAATAATATTGTTAAACTTTTAGTGGAAAATTTTGGCTCTAAAAGATTAATGTGGGGAAGTGACTTTCCACCAGTATCAGGTAGAGAAGGATATTCTAATTCTTTAAAATCTATTACAGAAAATAAAACTCTTTCTGAAAATGATTTAATTAATATCTTTTGGAATACTCCTAAAAAAGTATTTGATCTCTAATTATCTTCTAAATTAGGTAAATCAGCAGAATCCTCAGCATCTTTTTGCCATTGCACAATTGATTCAAATAACTTTGATACAGAATCTCTATATTCATCTTTACTAAAGACGTTTTCTTGTTCAAATTTATCTAAATTCAAGTCAAACAATTCAGGTTTATCTGTAGCACAAAGATTTAATTTTAATCTTTCAGAAATAATAGATCTCCAAGGGCTAGCATTTAAAGAATTTATACTTTCACTTCCTAGATTTCTATCAGGTATTTCTCCTGTACCATTCCATTGAACAACAACATTATTATCATGCAAATCTTCTGTTCCTTCAAAAACACCTTTGCGAGATTCTCCTTGAAGGTGATCAGGAAGATCCTCTCCAATCAAATCCATCAAAGTAGGTACCAAATCTATATGACTAATACTTCCATCAATCATTTTTTGATGATTATTTAACCAAGGAACCTTAAAAAGAAGAGGTACCCTTGAAGCCTCTTCATATAAAGCTCGTTTTTCTAAAAGTCCATGGTCCCCCATCATTTCACCATGTTCACTTGTGAAAACTACAATTGTGTTTTCAGAAATATTATTTCTTTCTAAAGAACTGATAATATCACCCACCATATTATCCACTAAGGTAATATTGGCAAAATAATTTGCTCTTGCTTCTTTCCATCCTTTCTCTGTAGAGAAATCCTCATCACAAACAGCTAAATATTTTTGCATATAAGGATCCGAAGAGATATCACCACCTTCTAAATATTGCATAAAATATTCTGATCTCACTCTATTAAATTCTGATACATCTTCAGGTTTCTTCAAAAAACTCGGCCCTACAGGCAATTTCTCAGGATCATAAAGACCATTTAATGGTCCAGAATATGGAGAGTGGGGCTCAAAAGTACTTACATAAAGAACGAAAGGTTCATCTTTATTATTATCAATAAATTCAGAAGCTTCTCTACCAAGAAATGAAGCCATTTGATCTTCTACTGGTAGACTAGCTCTGAATTTTACAGAAAAAATATCTCTAGAAGCATAATCCTTGGAAGTTTTATCTTTTAATCCGAAAAATTTACTATTTTGATCAGGTTTATATCCTCTGCTTAAAAGATAATTATGGTAACTACTGAATGGTAAATTATCCTCTATTTTATTATCTTCTACGCTTCTCCATTCTGTAAAACCATGTTGAGGTAAAGTATCTTCTCCCAAATGCCATTTTCCAAAATAAGCACATTTGTAATCTTGTGTAATCATTTCAGCAATAGTTTTTTTATCTTTTGGTAATGGGATCCTATTTACGACAGGACCAGCTTTTGGAGGATACAATCCAGTCATAATAGAAGCTCTAGCAGGAGCACATACTGGTTGTGTTACATAAGCATTTTCAAAGACAAAAGATTCATCTGCCAATGCATTCAAATGAGGAGTTTGAATCCAATTATTTCCATAACATTTCATAGAATCGTATCTTTGTTGATCACTGAAAATAAATACAATATTTGGCTTTTCAGGGGATTTTTTTTGAGAATGCATAACCTTCCTTTAATATATTTTTTAAGTAAAAATGGGGGAAACAGTTAAACTATTCCCCCCATTAATTATTCTTCGAAAATTAAGTTTTTATTTTAACTCAATTAACTCCCAACCTGTATAGAATGCTTGAACAGCAACATACTGAGGCCAATCCTTAACGTAAGTAGGATTGAATACCTGAACGAATTTTTTAGTTACAACACCAGGAGCTAATGCTTCTGTGTGCATGTAATCTAGTAATTCTAGGTTAGCATCAAGTCTTTTAGCTGGGTCTGCTTCTTCAGAAACAAACTGGAATGTCTTAAGAACGAAAGGGTTCTCCATGTGACATCCAAAACCACCTCTTGTCAAAGTAGTTTCTTCTTCCATTCTTGGCCAGTCATAAGGTACTTTCAAACCAGACCTACACCATTGGATTGTAGGTGTAGTATTAGTTCGACCAACCATTGAAGGCCTAGCAATAGCATAAGCTGCTTTCACTACAGAAGTTTTAATTCCAACTTCTTCAAAGAATCCTGATAATGCATCAGCTGTTTCTTCAAATAATGCTGTGGTAGTAAATCCATACAAAGGCATTTCGAATCTGTAACCGTCTTTACCTCTAGGATAACCAGCTTTATCTAACATTGCTTCTGCAACTACTGGGTCGTACTCATAAACATACTTGTCGTCCCAATTAGGGTCATCAGCAAAGAAACCATTCACGTAATATGGGTTTCCAAATCCACCCATAATTACTTCATTAAGAAGGTCTCTATCGTAAGATCTAGCAATAGCGTTTCTAACCATTCTTGCTTGGTCCTGGTCATTCATTCCTTCTGGGTTATTTCCATCATTAGGTTTGAATGGGTTACCTATCCAAGGAATATCATGAATCATAGTAGGATGAGCATACACTTCTCCTGTCTGAGCATGTTTTTCTTCCCAATAGTTTCCAGCCAAGTGAAGAGTAACACCTGATTGTCTCTGTCCAGAACTTTGACCAAATCCTGCTTTAAGCAGAGGAATAGTATCCCTAAGATCTAAGTCAGCAATATCTAGTTCACCAGTACTCATCATAGCTTTTCTGGTAGAACCTTCTGGAACTGCAACCATTACTAATTTTTCTATTTTTGGAGGGTTAAGCCAATGATCTTTAACTGCATTTAATTCAGCTCTGTCATTAACTAACCACTTTCCAACTGAGAATGGACCGGTACTAACGATGTTATCACGCATCCAATCTTCACCTTTTTCATCATAAAGTTTCTTAGAGAACACATTGAATCCATCTCCACCACCATTGAATAACATTGTCTGCCATCGAGATTCTACAGCAGAGAAATTCAATACAAGTGTAGAGTCATCAGTACATTCTGCTTCATCCATGAAAGCAGCAAAGTCACCAGCCTGTCCGTGAATACTTGTTGGAGTAGTTTTTCCATTAGTATCATTCAAGCTCCAAGCTATATCACAAGCAGATAATGTGCCATTTCCACCATGGAAAGGAACACCCTCTTGTATCTTTACTGTAGCAGTCATGAAGTCATCTGACATTTCCCAAGATTTAGCTAACCAAGGTTTTACTAACTCTTTAGCTTCTGCAGATCCAGGAGCACCTGGTCTGAAAAGTAATTCAGAAACACTCATCCACATTAACATTTCTGGAGATTGAGCTCTGTTCAATCCTGGAGCAGGGCCTACGCTCTTA
Source organism: Chloroflexota bacterium (assembly GCA_002721615.1). Lineage (GTDB taxonomy): Bacteria > Chloroflexota > Dehalococcoidia > Lucifugimonadales > Lucifugimonadaceae. Next base: position 56,457 of record PBKW01000007.1, on the reverse strand, counting down.
GTTCCAAAATGAACAACTCCACCAGATTGTTTACTAGTAGGAATTGAGATGTTAGACGTATCAGCTTCTTTCGCAGCAACAATTGGTGCTTTTTCAGCTTGTACTTCAACAATTTTTTCTTTAATAACTTCTTTCTCAACTACAACTTCCACAGGTACTTCTTTAACCACTTCTTTTTCTTGCACTACAATTTTTTCAACCTCAACAGTCTCTACAACTGTTTCTCCAGCACATGCAATTGCAAAAAGAAGAGCCGGCGTTAAGCCTAAAAGTACAATCATTTTTTTATTCATGATTTCTCCTATACCCTATTTTAGTTTATTTATTTCCACTAAGTTATAAACGATTTCAACTTAGATTTTAATAATAATTATAAATACAAAAAAGCAAGCAATAAATTATACCTGCTCTTATATTTGAGCCTAGGTTAATTATACTTGATCAAGTTGTCAAGTTTAAAGAAGAAAAATTTAAACATAAACAACATAAAATAAACTTTTCCTAAAAATTTAGTAATGAAATTATATTTTTTCGTAATAAAATCAATTATTTTCGCTTTTAACAAAATTAGTATTGACTTAGATTTTTTTATTAATTATATTTTCTTCAAGTGTTTTGTTTATAAATATAATTTAAAAATCATTGAATGCGTAATTTCATTTTCAGAAGATTTATATATGCAATCATTTCTGTAATTGCAGCTACATTCTTAGTTTTTGGTTTATCTAGAATGTCTGGAGATCCAAGACTTCTTTATGCAAAGCCAGGAGGATATGGAAATACTGAAGAGCAATGGGAAGCTTTAGGAAAAAAACTAGGACTAGATAAACCATTCCATGTTCAGTATTTGATGTATCTTGGCAGAACTTTGAAAGGAGATTTAGGAAAAACTCTTCTAGATGAACGTCCTGTACTTGATTTGTTTAGAGAATTGTTATGGTCAACAGTATCTCTAGGAATTATCTCTTGGGTATTTGCAACAGGACTAGGAATTCCTCTAGGGATATTATCTGCAGTTAAAAGAGGTACGGTATGGGACTACATTGCTAGGACTATAGCTCTCTTAGGTGTTTCTATGCCAACTTTTTGGTTAGCAATTATATTAATTCTTATTTTTGCAGTTAATTTAGGATGGCTACCGGCTGGTACAAGAGGAAATTTTGATGGACATTGGTGGCAATGGAAAAACCTATCATATTATGTATTGCCCTCATTTACTTTGGGTATAGGGGCAGCTGCAGGATATCTAAGAATTACTCGCTCAGCCATGTTAGAAGTTTTAGACTCTGAATATGTTAAACTAGCACGTGCAAAAGGAGTTTCAAACAACGTAGTAATCTGGAAACATGCTTTTAAAAATGCTTTAATTCCTCCATTAACAATAGCACCTCTTCTAATGGTAAGTTTTATCACAGGAGTAATAGTTACAGAATCTATTTTTGCTTGGCCTGGATTAGGAAGAATTGGAGTTGATGCAATAGGAAATAATGATTTCCCTGTTCTTACAGCAACAGTCCTATTCTTTGCTATTATCTTTGCTATAGTTAATTTCCTTACAGATATAGCCTATGCATTTATAGATCCTAGAATAAGATACTCATAGTAAAATGAAAAATATTTCTTCAATATTAAAAATTTTGAAACTTCCTTTATTCTATCTTTCAGAAATTTGGAGGCTTCTAAGACGATACCCGATAATTTCTGTTGTTTTAATCATTCTTTTGTTTTTCACTGGGATTTTTGCAGATTTAATCTCCCCCCATGATCCAATAAAACAAAACTTAAGATCTAGAAATGCACCTGGATATTTATGGGATAAACAATGGTATGCAGAAAACCCTAAAGCTCCAAAATATCTTTTAGGGGGAGATCATATGGGTAGAGATGTTCTAAGCAGGACTATTCATGGAGCTAGATTATCTTTAATCACAGGAGGAACAGCACTTGTTACAGGAATAACTATAGGTACTACTTTAGCATTAATTGCAGGATATTTTGGAGGACACGTTGATGAAATCATACTTCGTTTCCTAGATGTGTGGTATGCTCTACCATTCCTACTCATCGCAATGGTAGCAGTTATCATATTTGGTTCTAGTTTCGCCCTTGTTGTAATTCTGCTGGCTCTGGTGGCATGGAGTGCCACTGTACGAAATGTTCGTGCCGAGGTACTAACTTTAAGGGAAAGAGATTATGTTCTATATTCTCGAATTGCTGGTGCTTCAAATTTTAGGATTATCATGACTCATATTTTCCCTGGTGTAATAAATACAGTTGTAGTAATTGCTAGTCTTAGGGTAGGTTCACTAATTCTTTCTGAAGCTTCTCTAAGCTTTCTTGGAGCAGGAATCCCGTCTCCTACTCCTGCATGGGGATTAATGATTTCTGAAGGTAGAGCTTATGTTGACTCTGCTTGGTGGTCTACAGTAGTTCCCGGAGTATCTATAATGCTATTGATTATTTCACTAAGTTTCTTTGGAGATTGGTTAAGAGATAGATTAGATCCTCGATTAACTCAACTTGACTAATATGGATAAAACAAAAGCACGAATCATAGACATTACAGTTAAACTAGTTCCATCTGACTGTGGCCGTAAATGGACTATAGTAAATATTCATACTGATCAAGGAATCACTGGTTACGGGGAAGCTACTTATAGCCACAAAGAAACTGTAGTAGCAGAAATGATTAATGACCTTAAAGAATTCATTATCGGTAAGGATATATGGAATACTGAAGAAATTTACAAGATTTTATATACAGGAGCTAGAACTGGATATAGAACTGGCGGAATAATGTTTACAAGTGCTATCAGTGGAATTGATCAAGCTTTGTGGGATATAAAAGGAAAAATTTTGGATTCTCCTGTATGTGCATTGCTTGGAGGACCAAGAAATGCAGAAGTGCCTATTTATTCTCATTTTTCTTGTTCAGATATTAATAGCATGATCAAAAGTGCAAAAAGTACTTTGTCTCATGGTTTTAATGCTTTAAAGTCTGGAATAACAATGCATGAAAATCTAGGACCAGATGTTTCTAAAAAACAACTTGATGAAATAGAAGAAAAATACAAAATTTTAAGAAAGGAAATTGGGGAAGAAATTATATTAATGGATGATCCTCACGGAATTTTTGACCCTTCATCAGCGATAAAAGTAGCCAAAACAATTGAACCATATAATCTTTTATTCCTAGAAGAGCCTACAGGACCTGAAGATATAAAGGCATATTCACATATTCGAAAATCAACATCAGTACCAATAGCAGGCTCAGAAAGATTGACATCAAAGAAACAATTTAACAGATTTTTTGAAAATGAATGTGTAGATATCGCTCAACCCGATATCGTATATATAGGTGGAATTACTGAAATGAAAAAGGTATGTTCAATTGCAGAAGCATATCAAGTTAAAATAGCACCTCATAACACAAAAGGTCCGGTTGGAATTATGGCTGCAGCTCATGTAATGGCGTCTTCTCCTAACGCTCTTATTCAAGAATTTATGTCTCCAGGAGTTATTCCTTGGAGAAATGATATTCTTAAAAACCCCTTAGAAATAAAAAATAGTTGCTTAGTTATTGAAGATAGGCCGGGTCTGGGAATTGAGTTCAATGAAAAAGAATTAAATAACCGAATACTTAAATAAAAATTTTTTGAGAGATAAAAATGAAAATTACTGACATAGAATTTTATATAACTAATCCAGGAAATAGAAATTATACTTTCTTAAGAGTCTTAACAGATGAGGGAATTTCAGGAGTTGGAGCACCTTACAATGTAGGTCCTGACAATGGAGTAATCGGAGCATTAGAAGACATGAAAGAATGGTTCATAGGGCAAGATCCGACAAGAATAGAATGGCTTATGAGAAGAGCTAAAAATACTATGAGGTTTGTATTAGGCAACATTTCTTACGCAGCATTATCAGGTATAGAAATAGCTCTTTGGGATATATTAGGAAAGGCTAAAGGACTCCCAGTTCATACTCTATTAGGAGGAAATGTTAGAGATAAAATACGAGCATACCATGGCCTTGGAGGGGATACTCCAGAAGAATTAAAAGAAAATGCATTAAAGCTAATGGAAGAAGGGTATACTGCATTTAAAATGAGCCCCTTTCCTGCTGGAGTAGAAGGGAATAAACACTTTAGCCCTTCAGATTATAGGGCTAGTAAACAATATTATGTCCCAGTTTGGCAGAACTTACCGTGGAATGATGTAATAAGGCTATCATCTGAAAGACTTGCTGCAGTAAGGGATGCTGTAGGGAATGGGCCAGAAATTGCTATAGATATACATGCAGTCTTTAGGGATGCAGTAAAAGCTAATCAATTAGTAAGAGAATTATCTCAATATAGATTACTCTTCTATGAAGAACCTGTTACTCCCCATAATTTAACTACTACAGCTAGACTTAGAGGAGAACTAAATGCCCCATTAGCTACAGGAGAATGTTTGTATAGCATTCAAACTTTTGCGCAATTAATGGAACTAGGAGCAGTAGATATTATCCAGCCAGATGTTCTGATTTGTGGAGGTATTTTAGAAATGAAAAAAATGTCATCTATTGCAGAAATGCATTATGTGACTGTAGCACCACATAATCCAATTGGCTTGATATCAACTGCAGCTTCTGTACATTTGGCTGCTAATATTCCTAATTTCAAAATACTTGAATTCCACAGTGACCAAAAACAACTTAGTGCTATGTATGCAAAAAACGTTTGGGTTCCTAAAAATGGCTATTTTGATTTACCTAAAGAACCTGGATTAGGAATGGAAATAGATTTTGATAGAGTAAAAGCAACACCACCGGGTACTTGGCACAGAGGTTTTCCGACTGATAGCCAAGGTGCACCAGCATTTATGTAAAAAAGGAGCAAAAATGAAAATTACTCATATAGAATGTTATGTTTTAAAAGGAGCTCGGGGAACAGTTAAAGGTTTCCATTCTTCAACTGGTGTAAGAAATACCATCCTTGTGAAAACATTTACTGATAATGACATCTATGGAATTGGAGAAGCATTCTGTGTGGGACCAGATTCAGCAACTTTACACTGGGTAAAATATTTTGAAGAACAATTAATTGGTCAAGATCCTAGAAGAATAGAATATCTGTGGGCTAGAATGTATCAAGGAGCTAGAATTCCTCCAGGATCTTCAGGAATGGCAGCATTAAGTGCAATTGAGATGACACTATGGGACATTCTAGGAAAATCAGTAAATTCCCCTGTTTATGAATTACTAGGAGGTCAATTCAGAGATCGTGTTAGAGGATATGATGGTGCTGGTGGTGATTCTCCTGAACAACTATGTGAAGCAATTCAAAAAGCTATAGAAAGAGGCTTGACTGCTATAAAAACTTCTCCCTTACCATCTAACTTCAGATCACTATTATGGAATGATGCATTGGCAGCTGCAGAAGAAAGAATGAAAATTGTTAGAGAAAAATTTGGCTACTCTTTTGATATAGCATTAGATACTCATGCTGCAATTTTTGAACCATCAAAAACATTAGAAATAGAGGAAACTGTAAGACCGTATAAGCCTTTATTTATAGAAGACCCTATAAGAATGGAAAATTATCAAGCTATGGCAGATTTGAGAAAAAAATTCCACGTTCCATTAGCAACAGGAGAATGCACATTCACAAAATGGCAGACAGGTCAATTAATCAGTCTTAAAGCTGTAGATATTTTTAACCCAGATATATGTCTGGTTGGAGGAATGCTCGAATTAAAGAAAATTGCTGCCAATGCAGAAGGAAATGATTTATCTATTGCACCTCATAATCCAATGGGTCCTGTTGCAACCATGGTAAATATTCACTTCGCATTTTCTACGCCAAACTTCGTGATATTGGAACACAGAGGACCAACTGATATAGAAAAAAATATAGTTATCAACACTCCTGAAACAAAAGAAGGTTATTTTTCTTTACCTCAAGGAGCAGGTTGGGGAATAGACTTAAATATGGAATTTCTAAAAGATTATATATCAAATGATTACTGGCATAGAGAAGAATATTTCTTAGAAGACGGAACACCTGCTCATATTTAGAAACATATTGACATAAATAAATCAAAAAAATAAATTATTATCTAAGTTAAAAAAAAAAGAGGATTAAATGGCTAAGTTAACACAAAATCAATTAGATTATTTTGAAGAATTTGGATTCCTTCCAGTGAAAAATGTATTTGACCCTGAAAAAGTTACAGATCCTATTATAGAAGAATATCATGGAGTGCTTGATAATCTAGCTGAGGAACTATTCAAAGATGGAAAAATTTCATCAAAATTTGAAGAATTTCCTTTTGGTAAAAGATTAACTAAAATCATGCAAGAAACACATGAGAATCATGCAGGTTACTTTGATTTTTCTCTTCCTTTTCAAGGAGTAAAAGAAGATACTCCTTGTTGGTTTGGACCAGCTGTATTCAATGCTTTGGTCAATGAGCAGATTCTAGACGTTGTAGAATCTATAATAGGTTCAGAAGTATATTCAAATCCTGTTCAACATGTAAGAATTAAACCGCCAGAAAGAGAAATTCCCAAAAATGAACATGGTCAATCCATACTTGGAGCAACTATTTGGCACCAAGATCATGGAGTAGTTACAGAGGAAGCTGATGAAACAAACATGTTAACTGTTTGGTTCCCTTTGTTAGATGCTCCAGTAGAATCTGGCCCATTAAAAGTAGTTCCCGGAAGTCATAAAGGAGAATTATTAACACATTGTAATGATTACAAAATCCCAGGAGTAAGAGAAATCCCTGAAAATCTTTTTGATGCAGATGGAGCAGTTCCTGTTCCTATGGAAAAAGGAGGAGTTGTTCTTCTACATAAAAGAACTGTTCATGGCTCACTTTCTAATGTTAGTGACAATATAAGATGGAGCTTTGACTTGAGGTATAACCCAATTGGACAACACACAGGTAGAGAAATATTCCCAGGATTTATAGCAAGGAGTAAAGAAAATCCTGATAAAGAGTTTAGGGACTCTAAAAAGTGGAAAGACACTTGGATGGAAACAAGAAAAATTATGGCCAAATTAAATCAAGAAGGTGGTGACGTGGATGTTCCTTTTGGAAGATGGGATGGAGAGTTCCCTGAATGTGCCTAATTTAATTATAGAAAAAGTAATAAAATCTTAAAATGTCCTCAACAAAAATAAAAAAGGTATTTAAATCTTCTTTTGTTTCAAACTCTCAAACTACCGGTTGGTTAAAAAATCATGCTGTAATTGTGCAAGATAACCTTATATCGGATATTTTGCATCAGGATAAACTCCCTAAAGATATAGATCAAACTCATAAAGTAATAAATTTAGGTAAAGTATTTCTAATACCTGGCTTAATTGAAACTCATGCTCATATGCATTGTGCTGGAACAAAAGACACTTTCAAATTAGCAACTAGTGAAAATAATGATTCTCTATTAATTAGAGCTGCAAAAAATCTTTCTACTGCTCTATATTCAGGGGTAACTACCTTAAGAGACCTCGGAAGCAAAAATGAAATTGCTTTTTCCATAAAAAATTCTATTGAATCGAATATTATTAAGAGTCCAAAAGTTATTTTGAGTGGAACACCAATTACTACTACTGCAGGTCATTGTCATTTTTTTGCAACTGAAGCCGATACTAAAGAAGAAGTTTTAAAAGCTATTAGAAAACAGGTCAAACTAGGAGCAGAAGTTATAAAAATTATGGCATCAGGAGGAGGATTTACTCCTAGATCTAATAGATATAAAGCTCAATACACTTCAGAGATTATAAAAGCAGCAGTAGTAGAAACAGAGAGATTGGGAATACCTATAGCAGCACATGCTCATGCTACTGAATCTATTAAACAGTGTGTTGATGCTGGAGTAAAACATATTATTCATTCAAGCTGGCTTTCTGAAAATTCAGAAAATGGGGAAGATTATGATCAAAAAACCACAAAAGAAATGGCTGAAAAAAACATTTGGGTTGATCCAGGAGGAGGAGTAACTCTTTTACGTAGAGAAAATGCTCCTGACTATCAAATGCCAAATTGGACATCCACTGATGTAAGTGGTGATGTAAGTGAAAAAGATCCCGAACATGACAATAGAAGAACAGAAATACTATTGGATATGTATGATAAAGGAGTAAGATTTTTAGGAGGACTGGATGTGGGAATGGCTCATGCTCATTTTGATAACACTCCAGCTACTGCTTGGTTCACCGTTGAAAATTTAGGTTTTAGTCCTTGGGAAGGAATTCAATCTCTTACAAACAATAATGCTGAAGGCTTAGGAATAAATAATCAGGTAGGAAATATTAGAGTAGGGTTGAATGCAGACCTTATATCTTTTGAAAAAGATCCAAGTCAAAATATCAGGAATTTAAATAATCCTAATTCAGTAATTCAGAATGGTAAAATTCTAAAATTCAATCACAAATTAGTATCTGATGACTAATCTAGATATAAACAAAATCAGAGAAGATTTTCCTCTCATCAAAAACAGATTATGGTTTCAAAATGGTTTTGTTAGCGCAATCCCAACACCTGTAATGAAAAAACAGAATGAATATTTTGAAGAGCTATATATTAAAGGACCTATGCATTTGTTATATCCAGAAATAGAAAATCCTAGAAGAATAGAAAGCGTTAAAAATATTGCAAAATTTATTGGAGCTGAATATTCTGAAATAGCTTTAACTTTGGGTGTAAGTGATGGATTTCTTAAAGTTCTCAATTCTATTAACTGGAATGAAAATGATGAAATAATTTTAACTATTGATGAAGCTGCAATAGAAAACCCATGCAAAATGCTTGCAGATTCTAGAAAATTAAAATTAAAAATGGTACCTTTAGTTGAAGATATTTCAGAACAAATTGAAATATTTAAAAATGCAATCTCTAAAAAAACTAAACTAATTGCATTTAGTCATGTGACTACAGACTCAGGTCATAAATTGCCTGCTAAAGAGATTTGCGATTTTGCAAAAAAATTATCTATCCTTACTTATGTTGATTTGGCTCATTCAGTAGGAGTAATGCCCATAAATGTAACTGAAATGAATTGCGATTTTGCAAGTATACTTTCTTATAAATGGACCTTTGGCCCATATTCTGTTGGAGCTCTATATGTTAATAAGAATTCATTAAATAAACTACAACACGATATAGTATCTGGAAGAGTTGGAATTCATGAGGATGAAACGATCAAAATACCTCAGAACACAAAAAAATTCGAATCTGGACCATGGTGTTGGCCATTAATTCATACATGGTCATACAGTCTAGATTATTTATCTGAAAAAGGAATTAATTCAATTTGGGATAGAACAAAATTATTAACACAAATGTTAAAAGATGGTTTAATGAAAATTCCCGAAGTAAAAATGTTCACTCCTTATAAATCTCAAGCTTCTGGACCCTTAGTCACTTTTAAAATTCAAAACTTCAATGAAGAAAAAATTGGGAAACAATTAAAAACTCAATATAATATTGATATAAAATACAACTTGGATTCAATCAAAGGTCTAAGAGCAAGTATTCCATTCTTTATGCTAGAAGAAGAAATAGAAAAATTATTAAGTTCTTTAAAAGAAATCATATATAAAAAAGATTCAACATTCACATGAAATCAACATCGTATGCACAAATTATAAAAACATTCAATAATGGTATTTGCTTTGCTCATGTAGCCTATGAATTAGAAAAAGCATTTAAAATTAGAAATACTGGAATACAGTTTAATCAATATTGGGATTTTGAAAGCTTAAAAGCAAATATTAATAAAGTTGAAGTCTTAACAATATCAGGATTGTGGGATAACAATTTACTTGATGAGGCAAAAAACCTAAAATTCATTCAATCTATAGGAGCTGGATACGATCAATTCGACCTTAAAGCATTAAAATCCAGAGGGATTAAACTCGCTAATGCTTCAGGCTGTAATAAAAATGCTGTAAGTGAACATGCAATTTCTATGATCTTATCTTTAACTAGATTACTCCATCATGGAAGAGATAATCAAAAAAAACATTTTTGGAGACCCATGATATCTGATTCAACTATTCGAGAAGACGAATTAGAAAACAAAACTATGCTTCTAATAGGATTGGGACAAATAGGTTCAAGAATTTCTAAAATCGCAAAAGCATTTGGAATGAATGTTATTGCTATAAGACAAAACCCAAAATTAGGTAAAGGAACTGCAGATGAAATACATCCCATTAGTAGTTTAAACAATCTAATTCACAAAACAGACTTTCTGGTTCTAGCTTGTCCATTAACTCAAGAAACAAAATCCATAGTTGACTCAAACTTACTTAGTAAAATGAAAAAAACTTCTCATCTAATTAATGTTGCTAGAGGTGGTTGTGTAAATGATCAAGATTTACTCCATTCATTGAGAAACCATGAAATTTCAGGCGCTGGAATTGACCATTTCAACGAAGATCCTTTGTCTGAGAATTCACCTTTTTGGGATTTGGATAATATTATTATTACACCTCACAGTGCTGGTGAAACAAGAATGTACGAAGAAAATATAATAGACATATTGCTAGAAAACCTTTCTCTACTAAGTTCAGGAAATCAGGAATTAAAAAATGGAGTAGTTTAATTGCTAGAAATTCCTAGTGAACTAGAAAAAATTCTAAACAAAAGTTTTTTAATAAGAATCTCTTTAAAAGGCAGTAAAACTAAAATTTTAAGAGTTGTAGAATTAACATATTACTGGGATGGACATAAAAAGATTTTTCTATCAGGTTATCCAGGTAAAAGAGACTGGGTTGCAAATATGAAAACTCACCAAAATGTAACTCTACACACTGTAGAATTTGAACCTAAGTGGGATATTAAATCTAAAGCAAGAATCGTAGAAAACCAAGAAGAAAAAATTCAATATATCTTAAAATATATTGAACGTTGGTCTAAGAGACCTGGTTATCCTAGAATTTTTATACAATTCGCAATTAAAATGATCTATTTAAACAAAAAGTTAAAACTTCCTTGGTGGGGACCATTCTGGATTGCAAAGCGAATTTTTCATCAAATGCCCTGTGTAGAAATTGAATTTCAAGGAATCCCAAAAATTAGAATTTAACAAATTTCTTATGAAAAGATATTAATATTTGATCCATTTAGAAATTTCATTAGTGTTTCTAGGTATTTCTGGGAAGTCTCTTAACTGACCTTTCAAAATTTCTCTCATTCCTTCAACTCTTTCTTTAGGATTACTTTGATCAGGAGAATCAGGACCAACAAATCTATTAAATGCAGCCACAAAATTTCTTGGTTCAACTTGATGATAAATTTGCATTAAATCTACCACAATCCTATTCCTAACAGGAAAATAAATTTTTGATTTCCTAAATTCTTTTCTTATTAAAGGTAACCCATATCTTTTTATGCCAAATCCTATTAAGTCACATCCAGATAAATACTTTGAAAGTGATCTAGCATAAGCATTAAAAGGCTTTGCATCTTTTACATCTTCATTTTTTATCAAATGAATATTTGTAGCATCTTTTGGAATATCACATTCAGGATTAATTAAATGAGATTTATACTGTTTTGAACCATTAGCAGTGAATTTCAAAACTGATATTCTAACAATTCTAGCATTGGTCAATTCTAAACTTGTAGATGCAACATCAACAAATGCTATAGGATTAATAAGATTAAAATTATTACCGAACATAACTCGCTATAATATCAAATTTATTAAGAGAAAAAAAAATATTAAAATATAAATATGGGAAAACAAAAAATATATAAAATTTTTAATTTTCTTAATTTAACTATAGAGACAGTTTATTTATTTGCTATTTTCTCTATTCCTTTAGTTTTTGCATCAGACAACTTTCTCGCTTTTTATCAACAACCTAAAGAATCTATTTTACATTTTACTGGTTTTCTGAGCATATTTTTGCTAACAATCAAAATTACTTTACAACTATCATTTAATATAAAACTAGATTACTTAGAATCCATCACAAAAAATAAAAAAGTTTTATTTTTATTTTTAGCAATATTTTTATTTTTATTTTCTAATTTTTTATCTAGTTGGTTATCTATTGTCCCATATGTAAGTTTTTGGGGAAGAGAAAGTGGAATGGCAGGCAATACATTAATTTCTTTAATAAGTTATTTGGGAATATTTTTAGCAATATTTTTTCAAGGAAAAGAAAATAATCAAATCAAAAGAATTCTGATTACAATCATTACTAGTAGCACTATAGTTTGTATTTACGGACTTTTACAACATTTCTTTTCAGATAGCATTGATTGGTACACTTGGATGAATAAAGGAAGAGTTTATTCTACTTTAGGAAATCCAATATATCTTGGAGCATATCTTATTATGACTATTCCACTATCTATAGTTATATTAAACCAGCTCTCAGATAAGTTAAATTATAAAATTTTTCTAATAATTTCTTCATTAATTATCGGAATACAATTATCTGTTTTAGGATTAACTTTAAGTAGAGGCCCATGGTCAGGTATATTCATTGGATTCATTAGTGTGGTTTTCTATTGGATTTTATTCTCAAGAAAAACTAACACATCCATATTTAGATTTATCACAATACTTCTTTCAAGTTTTTTAATAGCTATATTGATAAATTATATTCCTGTAAAAAAAGAAGACTTGAAACCTGAAGACAAATTGACTGAAAGGATAGGAAGTATTTCTGAAAATTTAGACTTATCAATAAATCAAAAGACTGGAATTAATGTTAGCGGATCAGGATTTTCAGGAAGAATAGAGATTTGGGCAGGAGGAATAGATTTGATAAAAAATTGGCCTAGCCCAAATGGTTTAGAGTTAAAATTACAGACAATTAGACCATTAATAGGTTATGGACCTGATACTTACATTTATTTATATCCACAAACTATCAGACCCCAAAGAGATATTATCGTATCTAGTGATCCACATAATATTTTACTTAGAATAACAGTTGAATTAGGATTTTTAGGTTTAATAACATTTTCTTCAATAATTTTAATTTCGTTATTAATAATTTTTGACCTTCTAAAAGAAAAAACACTTTCATCTTCTTTTGAATCTATGTTAATAATTGCTATTTTTTCAGGATTTATTTCTCACATGGTAGAACAAATGACAGGATTAGCAGTCACATCTGATTCATTAATTTTTTGGGTATTAATTAGCTTATTATGTGTTATTTCAATTAATAAAAACCCTAAAGAGTTAAATAAAGAAAAATCAAAATCTTTAATAAAAATAAATAAGTCTTCTTATTCATATTTATTATTCAACATTCCTGTATTAGCAATTTTAATATTTGTCTATATTAATGAAATAAATTCAATAAAAGCATCTAGATATTTAGCTAAAGGATCAGAATTAATTTCGCAAGGAAAAGCATCCGAAGGTTTACAGTTTATTGAAGATGCAAGGATACTTAAACCTTTTTCAGAAACATATACTGTAGAAAGCTTTAAATTAATTAGAAAATCAGCAATTTCAACTTCTTTAGGTTTTAATGAAGAAGAAAAAACTAAATTACTCATTCATTCATATTCTAGACTTATGGATTTTGAAAAAATAAATCCTTATTCATATAACGTAGAAATGTTTCTCGCTAGAACATCTTTAGATCTTTTCCTTCGAAATCCTGATTTTAAAATCGAAGTTTTAAACAGATATATATATTTAACTCAGTTAATGCCGAACTATACTGATATTTTCAAAGTTTCAGCCAATATTTTTCTATCTATAGGAGCATTTGATAAAGCCTTAGAGGTTACAAATAAAGCTATAGATTTAAATAACAATACTGAAAACCCAAAACCTATTCCTCAAGCTTATTGGGTAAAAGGCGAAATCTTAAAAATTAAAGAAAAATATGATGAAGCTTTAATAAATTTAGAAAAATCAAATATTTATGTTGAAGAATACATCAAAGAATTCTCTAATCCAGGTGAACATGGTAATGAAACTGTGTTTGATGAAATCACATTAAATAAAAAAAGAGCTTATCAAATATTAGCTAATCAAACTATTGGAGAAATATTGAGTTTCTATGACCCTAGTCCTGATATAAAAAAATTTTTAAATTTTGAGGATAATAAAAAAGAATCCAATAAAAGAATACTTGATGCAAAAAATAAAGCAATCGCATTCAATTTGAATGAATTAATAAAAGATTAAAATTTAAAATCACCAATTTACACTAATAAACTGTAAAGTTAGAATAATTATTTAGCCGAAGTGGCGGAATGGCAGACGCGATGGTCTCAAACACCATTGGGATAAAACCCGTGTGAGTTCGACTCTCACCTTCGGCACCAAGAATAATCAAAATTTTATTTTCATTGCTTTATGTTTAATTCCAGCATCAAGGTAAATTTCACCGAATGCTTTATATCCAAGTTTTTCATAAAATCCTATAGCATATAGCTGTGCTGACAACTTGGCAGTTTTAAATTCTTTTTCAATTAAAAAATTATGTAATGTTTGCATAATATAATTACCATAATTTTTACCTCTGAATTCTTTTAAAATAGCAACTCTTTGAATCAACGGAGAATTTGAATATTTTTTATCAAAAGGAAATATTATCCTAGCAGTACCTATATATTTATCTTTCAATTTAGCTATAAAATGAACTGCCTTATTACTCGACCAAGGTTGAAAGTCATAATCATCTGTTTCTTCTTCTGGAGGACATCCTTGCTCCAATACAAAAACTTCAATTCTAATCTTTAACGCTTCTAAAAGTATTGTCGAGTCTTCAATAATGAAAATTTTTAGAAAATTAAATTTTTCATTATTAGTTTTCATATTTAAAAAATTTCTAGTCAATAAAACTAAATGTTTAACTCAAAAAATATAGAAAGAGGATCTTCTTTATAATCATTGAATGGCTTAATTGCCCTAAATCCATGCTTCTTATAAATATTAATCGCTTCTGGTTGATTAATTCCAGTTTCTAATTGAATTTTCTTATGTCCTAATTCCCTACATCTCTCAAAAATAAAATCTAATAATTTATAAGAATAACCCATTCCTCTAAATTCTTTTTTGATAAACATTCTCTTAATCTCAGGATAATGATTTTTTAAACTTATTCCTATAGATCCTATCGTTTTAGTTTTTTCTTTCATTAAGTAAAGTTCAAACCAGCTTGATAATAATTCTGAAACACCTACCAAGTGGTTACTCTCAGGGGGATAAAGATCTTTAAGATATTCATCACTCAAATTGATTATCTCTAAAAGATCATCATCAATTTTATTCTGTAATTCAATTTTCATTTTAAGTTTTCTATTATTAAATTCTTGTTATATATAATTTTATTCAATAACGTGTAAATTCATTGTTTTAGGAAAACGTGAAGAATTAAAATCATTTTGATCATATGATGAATCACTAGAATAATCAGAAAGCATTAATGTAATCATCAACATGACATAAAGAGTTAAAATAAATTTTATCAAGTGTTTTTTCATAATTTTTGATTTAAACTATCTAGATAAATATTAACTTAAACATTTTAATAAAGTCTTATATAATCTCCAAAATATTTAAATTTATATTGAAAATGAATACTTCAACTACATTAACTAATTTAAGGATAATAATAGGTCCTGTTATAGCGATTATAATTTATATAAATTTTGTTTTTGCTCCCATAATTGCAAGTATTCTTTTCGCAATAGGTAGTATTACAGATTTTTTAGATGGAAAAATAGCTAGAAGAAAATCTCAAGTAACAAAATTTGGAACTTTTCTAGATCCAGTAGCAGACAAACTTTTGGTATCTATAGTATTAATTTCTCTAGTATATATTTTAGACTCTTTTTATTTATCAATCATAGCTACAATTATTATTGCTAGAGAAATAATAATTATCTCATTAAGAGAATGGATGGCAAAAATCGGAAAAGATAGTTACGTAGAAGTTTCTATGATTGGAAAATTAAAAGCAGTATTACAAATGGTTGGAATATTTTTATTAATAATTTCACGCACAATGACAAACATTTATCTTTATGAAATTTCTATGATAATCATTTCTTTAGGAGTTTTATTTGGTGTTTATTCTGCAGCACATTACTTCTATTCTTGTATTCCTTACTTAAAAAACACTGATTAAAAATTAAAAACAAATATCTTAATCAGTATCTTTTCTTAAAAGAAATAAATATATTTTGGAAAAAAATACATACAAAATTACTGTTGGAATAAAAATTAAAAGTGTTAATGAAACAACAATAAAAGATAACATTTTATATAATTTTGTTTGCTCTTCCATAAAACTTAAATCAAATTTTTTATTTTTTTGAAAAATTTATCATTAGTTAAATCTTCAATTTTACCCTTCTGTAATTTACCAAGAGAGAATTCTCCATAATTAGTTCTTATCAATCTATGAACATGCCAACCTAATTGAGAACAAATTTTTCTTATTTCTCTATTTTTTCCTTCAATTAATTCCATTTTAAGCCAAGTACTAGAGATATTATATGATTCCACTTTTACTTTAATTGGAGCATATCTTACTCTATCCACCTTTATACCTCTTCTTATTACATTCAATTGATTTTCTTCAACTTTTCCTTTTACTCTTACACTATAAACTCTAATTATCTTGTTTTTGGGTAACTCAAAATATCTTGATAAAGTTCCATTGTTTGTTAAAAGTAATAAACCTTCACTTTTTCTATCTAAACGTCCTATAGGCATTAATCTAGGCAAATTCTTCGGTATAAGATCAAAAACTGTTTTCCTTTTTAAAGGATCTTTTGTAGTAGTAATTACTCCAACTGGTTTATGAAATTTCCATAATTTTATTTCATCTTGAAGTTTAATTTCTCTATAATCCACTTGAATCAAATCAGATTCTGACACATTTATAGCTGGAGATATACACAAATAACCATTTACCATCACTCTTTTTGAATATATTAATTCTTCTGCTTCTCGCCTAGAACAATAACCAGAGTGAGATATAAATTTTGCTATTCTCATAAAATTCTTCCCTAAAAACAAAAAATTCTTATAATTGTGATTTTCATGAATTTAATATCTAATATATTATCTACCTTAAGATAAATATTAAAAACAGGACAAAGATTATGGCAAGAAGAAAAGTAAACATCAACACTTTACGCTTGAAGAAAAAAAGAAATGAAAAGATAACTTATCTAACAGCTTATGACTTTCCTACTGCACACTTTGCTGATCAGGCTGAAATAGATATGCTTCTAATAGGTGATTCAGGAGGAATGACGATGATGGGACAAGAATCTACTATTTCAGTAACAATGGATGAAATGTTAATGATGGCAAAGTCAGTCGTTAGAGGGTCTAAATCTACCTTTAATGTAGGTGACATGCCTTTTATGTCATATCAAGCTTCTAATGAAGATGCAATTAGAAATGCTGGAAAATTAATAGCAATTGGATGTGATGCTGTAAAACTAGAAGGCGGAACTGAAGTCTGTGAAAGGATTTCTGCAATAAATAATTCTGGAATTCCTGTAATGGCACACCTTGGATTAACTCCTCAAAGCCTTTCTCAAATGGGTGGCTATAGAGTTCAAGGAAAAAATTTATCCTCATTTAAAAAATTACTTGAAGATACTTTAGCTGTAGAATCAGCAGGTGCATTTTCAGTCCTTGTTGAAGCAATTCCAGAGGAGGTATCTGCTGAATTATATAAACACATCAAAGTTCCACTATATGGTATAGGAGCAGGAAAACATGTTGATGGTCAATTAGTAATTTCTCATGACATGCTTGGTCTTTTCGTAGGAGATGTAAACCCAAAATTCGTTAAAAAATATGCTAATCTATCAGATTCAATAACAAATGCTTTTAAAGAATATAAAAAAGATGTGGAAAATTTATCTTTTCCTGCTGAAGAGCATCAGTATCCAATAAAAGAAGATGATCTTAAAGAAATTCAAAAGTATAGTTCAAGCTACAAATCAAAATAACAAGTAAAAATTAAGTTTTAAATCTATTCTTCTAAAGGATGATATTCAATATCATTTTCCTTACACCATTTCTTATACTCATCATCGGTTTCTTTTGACCAAGCTCTTCTTCCATAATAATCTTTTAAATGTCCACCTTGGGCTAACTTCATCCTTACCCAATTTTCCCAGTCAGAGTGATCTCCACCCTTATTTGCTAACTCAGAGGCCATTGTTGCTGGAACCACTACTGCGCCATCATCATCAGCAATGATAATATCACCAGGTAATACTAATGTTCCTCCACAAGATATGGGAACATTCACAGCGCTAGGAAATTGAGTAGTTTGGGTGTGATAATTAGGAGTAACTCCACGTAACCACATTCCAATTTCCAAATCTTTTGCGTGAGTATAATCTCTTATACAACCATCAATAACAACTCCTGCACCTCCTTGTCCTTGAAAAAAGGTGAGCATCATTTCTCCAAAAACACCACTAGTCATTTCAGCTCTTGCATCTACTACAACAATATCTCCTTGCTTAGCCATATATAAAGCATGTCTATGTAATTGAGTTTCAGGATCAGAATATTCATCATCGTGATATACATCCTCTCTTATAGGCATAAACTGTAAAGTAATAGCTGGTCCAGCAATAGTTTTTCCTGGTGTCCATGTTACTGGTCCTTGAATAAAAGGATCTTTAATTCCCATTCGACTTAATTCACCAGAAGCAGTAGCACTTCCAATTTTTTTTAACTTTTCGATAATTTCTTTTGAAGGTCTTTCTATATCTGAAATATCAATCATTTTTCTCCCTAGATTTAATACAATTTAGTTTACAGTATTATAATTATTAGATAATTACTATTTTCAATCTTATCTATCCAATTCAAAAGAATATGAAAGATCTTTTTTGTTAAAATAAAATCTTATACTTAAAAGTGAAAAATCATCAAAAAACAACTCTCCTCTACATGCCATAAAATTATTATCATTCAAAATTTCTGAGATACTTTCAAAAGCTAAAATTCGACCCTTTAATACAGGTATTTCCAATTCAACCATTTTGACTATTTCTGATTTAAATAAATCGTTTTCACAATTTATTTCATTAGAAACTTCTATCTCTACAGAAGATGTACAAGAAAACAAAAAAAATATTAAAAGAACTAATATTAAATTTTTTAAAATATTATTAAACCCCTAGCTAATTTACCTTTTTCCAAATCATCAAATCCCTGATTAATGTCATCAATGGACATTTTCTTAGAAATCATCTCATCTAATAAAAGTTTTCCATCCATGTATAAATTTGCTAATTTAGGAAAATCTCTTCTGGGACGACTACTTCCATAAGATGTCCTTATAATTTCTCTATCTCCCATAAGAGTGTAAAAAGGCAGCTTAACTTCTACACCATAAGGAGTCTTCCCTAGGAAAACTACTCTTCCACCAGGCCTAGAAGATTCAAGAGTTTGTCTAATACTGTCATTATGACCTGCTGATTCTATAGCACAATCAACTCCTCTACCTTGAGTAAAATTTCTAGCAAATTTTATAGGATCTTCTTCTTTAGAGTTCACTACATGAGTAGCACCCACATTTTTAGCCCACTCAAGTTTTTTGGGATTTATATCAACTCCTATTATTATAGATGCTCCAGCAATTTTTGCTCCTTGTATTGCACTTAAACCAACTGCCCCACATCCAATTACAATTACACTGTTTTCGGGCCTAACATTTCCAGCATAAACAGCACCGCCATAACCAGTCATTACAGCACAACCTAAAAGTGCTGCTCTGTCTAATGGAAAATCTTTTCTCACAGGCACAGCTCCCGCCTCTGGTATAATTGTATACTCGGCATGTGATGAGACTAAACTATAATGAAAAACTGATTGTCCATCAGCAGATTTCATTCTTGGCGTTCCTTCAAACATTACTCCTTTAGCCTTAATTCCACTTTGGATTTCGCATAGTATTGGTTGACCACTATCACAGTAAAAACAAATCCCACAATTAGGGTTCCAAGAACATACAACATGATCACCCACTTTTACCCTTTCTACATCAGGACCTACTTCTTCAACTATTCCTGCACCTTCATGACCCAAAACTGCTGGTAGAACTTGAGATTGGAAACCATGCATGGTTTCCCAATCAGTATGACATAGACCACTTGCAGCAATCTTTACTAGTACTTCTCCTTTTTTAGGTGAATCTATAGAAATATTTTCAACTGATAATTTTCCTTTTCTCTCTCTAAGTACTGCCGCTTTCATATCCATAAATTCCTCCTATAAAATTAAAACCAAAGTTTTTTATCTACTACATTTCTAAGATCTTTACCTTCATTTAAAGCTCGACAATTATCTAAGACAATTTGATATCTTCTTTCATCCAAATAAGGAACATCCCATGTAGCAACATGTGGAGTTAAAATCACATCTTCTCTTAACCATAGAGGATGATCCTCTGGTAATGGTTCGATTTCATAAACATCTAACCCTGCTCCACTAATTTCACCATTTTCCAAAGCAATTACTAAATCATCTAATTTAGTAGTCATTCCTCTTCCAATGTTAATAAAGAATGCTGACTTCTTCATTAATTTAAATTTTTCAATGTTAAATAAACCTTCAGTAATAGGATTATGAGGAATAGTTGAAATAATAAAGTCAGCCTCAGGAATAAGTTGATCAAGATAGTCAGGTTTAAAAATTTTCTCAACACCTTCTGGAACATCTTCTCTACGAGCATCAACACCTAACACTCTCATTCCAAAATCAGCACAATATTTTCCAGTTTCTGCCCCTATTCCTCCTACACCTACAATCAATGCTGTGCATTCAGGTAAATGCCTTGTCGAATTTTTTAAAGAATGACCAATCCATTTACCTTCAAATTGTCTTCTCATATATATATGTAAGCTTTTAGAAAAAGCNAAAAGCATACTCATAATATGAAAAGAAATATGATCATTATATATTTCTCTCATGTTNGTNACTTGTGCAGNATGATCAACTAATTCNGGAAAATAATAGCCNNCAGGAGGAGCAGCNGCAGGACATTGAANCCATTTCAAGTTTTTACACACACTNAGAAGATCAGGNGTAAAGGTTCCAAAGGCNGCATCAGCATCNTGCAATTCNTTTTTTGCATCANTTAATGATTCTGGAGTCTTAATATCCAAATAATTTTCTGAGTCTTGTANACGAGAAGCCCATTCTAAAATCAATTCTCCATGAGGAAGTGTCNTNTCCCTATCTTCATTTGGAATGAATACTAACTTTAATTTTTTCATTTTCANCCTCTTNTTATTTTTATTTATCATTNTGCAATTATCATTGATTTTTTATTAACGTTCAAGGATAGAATTTTCAAACAACTTATTCTCATTTCTATCTCTGATGTATAATATTAAATTCTCGAAATAAATTTAATTTCCTAGTTTCAAATGATAAAAAAAATTAAAACTCTTAAATATGGTTCATGGGAATCTCCAGTAAAGGCATCTCTTATAGCTGAAGGTACACCAAGAAATCCTCTTTCTGAAATCATAATAGATAACAATATAATATATTGGATCGAATCAAGACCCAAAGAGAATGGAAGAAATGTGATAGTGATGAAACAAAATGATAATCCTCCTCAAGATATTCTTCCTAAACACTTCAATGCTAGAAATAGTGTTCACGAATATGGAGGAGGTGTTTATTCTGTAAAAAACGGAATAATTTATTTTACTAACTGGGATGACCAAAGAATATACAAAATTCAAAATAATGAAATAAAACCTATCACACCAAAGTCACAAACTAATAAATCCATTCGTTTTTCTGATCTAAATATTTCTCCTGATGAAAAATATTTAGTTTGTATCATGGAAACACATCAAGAAAATTCAGTAAAAAATGAAATTGTTGTTATCCCTACAAATGGTAGATCAGAACCAAAATCCATCTTATCAGGATACGATTTTTATTCTTCTCCTCGATTAAATAAAAATGGCACAAAAATTGCCTGGATATGCTGGGAACATCCTAATATGCCGTTTGATTCTACAGAATTACATATCGCGGACTTTTCATCAAATGGAATAAAAAATCCTCAAAAAATAACAGGAGGAAATAATGAAAGCGTTATGCAACCTAAATGGCATGGAAATCAACTTTTCTTTATCAGTGATAGAACAGGATGGTGGAAGATAAACAAATTTGAAAACAATTCTTCAGAGATAATCATTGATGACAACGCTGACATTGCAGAAGCTCCTTGGGTTTTTGGCTTATCAAATTATTCAATATCAGAAAATAAACTAATTACTAGTTTAGTGAATGGATCCAAGAGAGAGATAATAGTTTTAAATTTAGAAGATAATTCAGAAAAAAGAAAAAGTGTTGCTTTTTCTGGAATAAAATATTTTTCTTCCAATGAAAAATTTACATGTTTTATTTCTGGAACAACAACTTCTCCTGAAACAGTTACTAAAAGTTTTTCTCATTTTGATAATTTTGAAATAATCAAAGAACTAGCAGGATTCACGATGCCTAAAAATCTTATTTCTACACCTCAAAACATCACATTTCCTACTACTAACAATAGTATTTCATATGCATGGTTTTATCCTGCTCATAACCCTGAATATCGAGGCCCTAAAGATGATTTGCCTCCATTAATAGTAATATCACATGGTGGACCGACTTCAGGGTCTTCCTCAACATTATCCTTAGCAATTCAATATTGGACTTCCAGAGGAATTTCAGTTGTAGATGTTAACTATAGGGGGTCTAGTGGATTCGGAAAAAAATATAGAGATTCATTAAAAGGAAATTGGGGAATTTATGATACAGATGATTGTATATCAGCAGCAAAATATTTAGTCGGGAAAAAACTCGTAGATCAAAAAAAAATAGCTATCAGGGGAGGAAGTGCAGGGGGTTATACAACTTTATGTGCTCTTTCATTTCATAATTATTTTTCTGCTGGAGCTAGTTACTACGGAGTAGCAGATGCTGGAGAATTAGCAAAAGATACTCATAAATTTGAATCTAGATATCTAGATAGTTTAATAGCTCCATATCCTAAAGAAAAAAAATTATATGAAGAAAGATCCCCAATTTTTTATGTAGATAATATTAAATGCCCAGTAATAATTTTTCAGGGTGAAGAAGATATGATAGTCCCCAAATCTCAAGCTGAAGAAATGGTTAAGGCTTTAGAAAAGAAAAAAATCCCATACACTTATCAACTTTATCAAGGGGAACAACATGGGTTCAGAAAAACTGAAAATATTATACGATCATTAGAATCTGAACTTCTTTTTTATGGATCAATTTTTGGATTTACTCCTGCAGATATAATTCCTCCAATAAACATAAATAATTTTTAACTATATTCGTAATAAAATATTAATATTTCTGTTACATTTAGGTGTTGAATAACTTTTTCGTTCCAATATTATTATTTTTGAAATAACAAATTAATTTTATCAACGATATTCGTAGGAGAAAAATGAATTTAATAAAAACATTAAAAACTAAAAAGAAAATTAATTATGAAGATTTACCATCATCAGTTTTTGATGAAAATCCTATAAAAATAAAAAATAAAAACAAACCTGCCAACTTAAGTTTCATTTATTTGATGCAGGTAAAATAAATTAAAAGAGGCATTTCTGCCTCTTTTTACTTAGATTCAAGTTTTCTAATTTTTAATTCAGAGAGTAATTTCTCTAGCCTAATTTTTGTACTTTCTAAATTTTCATCTCTTAATGGCTCTAACAAAACCACAACATTTCCATCTACTTTATATACTGTATATAATGGTTCTCTTCTAGGACACTCTCCTCGAAATAATGTTTTCTGATCAAATCCTCTACAGTCCGTTTTCTCTACTTTAGGACCAAAAAATGAACCCGTATCCCCTTTATCTTTGATAGAAGTTGAACTTTCTGACAAAAATTCTGTTTGCTCATAACCAATTTTTTCACCTTCTATCTTAGCTATTTCTGAATTTTCATAAAAAATAACACCAAGATCACTTCCTTTGATATAGCCCCATTTTGAATCCAAAGATTTCGAAAAAACCGTTTCAAATCCTCCCTTTTTCTTCCATCCAATTAAACTAAAGTCTTCAAGAACATAAAAGAAATCTTCTTCTTGAGTAGTAGGTTGACAATTAATCAAAAAAAATAATCCTATAAACATCAAAAAAAATATACTATTTTTCCCTTTTAAAAACATGTTGAATAATTATCTAAATATAATGATTGTAATTCAAGAAAATGCTCTAAGTGATGACCATCTTTTGTCCAGGGTTTAGCTAAACCCTCTTTAATCAACACCTCTCCTATACTATCACCCTCTAACGTATATACATAGAAAAGCAATCTATCAAAACTATCCTTAAGTCTAATACTTTTTTCAACTCTTATAGATCCTATGAAGGGAGGGTTAGTATCTTTCAAGATTAATTTTTTTGTTCTTTGAACAGATTCTTTAAAACATTTCTCTCCATTCTCAGGGGTATCAATACTAAAAAAACGAACGACTCCCTCTTCAGTTTCCACTGTATCTCCATCTATTACCCTAATAACATTAATGATCTTACAATCTTTACATTGTAATTTTGTAGAAGAGTTTTGTTCATTTTCATTATTCAGAGGAGTAGGAGTCAAATTACATTTAATAACACAAGGAAGATTCTCAAAAGGATCCTCTTCTGAAATATAAGAATCTTCAATTATATTTTCATCAAGTTTCGTTTCTGAGATTTTTTGAGGATCTATAGAAGTACAAGAAATTAATAAAAATAATAATATTGAAATTAAACAAAAAGATGATACATTAATTAAATTTGAACGAACTTCAAAATAATTATTATAGTCCATCAAAATCTTGTAAACCTTATTCAATTTTAAATAAAAAATTAATTTTATCGATGTATTACAACCATCTTTAACTCAGTCATTTCTTCAATAGCATATTTAGGTCCTTCTTTACCCATACCACTATCCTTTAAACCACCATATGGCATTAAATCTGCACGAAATTGAGTACCACTATTAATGTTCAAATTTCCTGAATCTACTTCCAAAGCAAACTTTAAAGCATGATTAATATTTTCAGTAAACACAGCAGCACTAAGACCAAATCTACTATCATTAGCAAGTTCAATAGCTTGATCAATATCTGAAGCTGGAGTCACTGTGACAGCAGGCCCAAAAAGTTCTTCTCTACACACTCTCATATCTGGTTTAGCATCTGCTATTACAGCAGGGCTAACAATTGCTCTATCTCTATCACCACCTGTTAGCAGTCTTGCTCCATCAGAAACAGCTTCCCCTATCCAATCGGAAACTCTTTCAGCATCTGATTCTCTTACCATAGGTCCAAGTTTTACTGGATCCTCTAAGGGATTTCCAATTTTGAGTGATTCTACCACTGGAACTAAAACATCAAGATAATCTGAATAAACAGATTGATCAACTATTACTCTTTGTGTAGAAATACAAACTTGTCCTGCATTAGAAAAACCACTTTGAGTAGTAGCTTCTGCTACTTTTTGAAGATCAGCATCTGGTAAAACAATCAATGGACTATTAGAACCTAATTCCATAGTCACTTTTTTCAAGCCAGCAGTCTTGCAAATACGTTCACCCACTTCTTGACTACCAGTAAAAGTTACTTTTCTTATTCCAGGATTAGAGACTATTGCATCTCCAATAGTTCCACCTGAACCAGTAATACATTGTAAAGATTCAGGAGGAAAACCAGCATCTATCATTACTTCTGTCAATTTCAATGCTGAAAGAGGAGTATCAGAAGCAGGCTTAATAATTACAGAATTTCCAGCTGCTAGAGCAGGTCCAATTTTATGAGCTACTAAATTTAAAGGAAAATTAAAAGGTGTTACCGCAGCTACGACTCCGACTGGGACTCTCAATGTAAAACCAAATTTCATAGCATTGCCAGGAGCAGCATCTAAAGGAATCACCTCAGCATTGAGTCTTTTTGCTTCTTCTGCTGATGTTGTAATAGTCTGAATACATCTATCTACTTCTAATCTTCCCTCTGAAATTACTTTTCCTTCTTCTAAAGTAATTGTTCTTGCAAGATCTTCTTTTCTCTCTACAATCAAATCTACAGATTTCATCAATATGGTATATCTATCAAAAGCTGTTAACTTTTTCATTTCAGCAAAGCCTCTCTCCGCACTAATAACTGCATCTTCAACATCCTTAGTGGTTCCTTTTGGAACAGTGTCTACTACAGACCCATCAAAAGGATTAAACACTTCTTGTACAGAATCTCTGGAAACCCATTGGCCCCCCAAATACATTTTCATTCTTTTCTCCTAAAGTATCTATATACTTAAAAATATTAATATACCTATTATAATCATCAATAGAAAAGTTTGAAGTCCTATAATTATTTTCTCACTAGTTCTTTACTGAATAAACTTAAAATTAATGGTATAAAGCCTATAATTGAAAATGTAATAAAAGAATACCGAAATCCTTTAAGAAAAACATCTATCTTTTCTAAAGAAAACATATCTCTTGAAAAATCAGGTTCAAATCCATTAGCAATCATCGTAGAAGATACTATTGCTGATGACAAAGCTAATGAAGAACCCATACCTACTGTTCTAATTAAATTTAACATAGCAGATACTGAACTAAAAGATGTTTGATTAACAGAATTCATGGCAGCTGTATTATTAGGAGTTGCCCAAAGACCCATTCCACATCCATTCATCAGTAAAACAGGCATTAAAAAGAAAATATTAGTATTTGAATCAAAACTAGAAATCAAGAATAGACAAACTACATTTATAACAAGACCAGAAACAACAAACTTTTTTATCCCAAATTTATCAGAAATCCTTCCACTTAAACTTGAGACAAAAGCCATTCCTAATGCACCAGGAAATAAAACTAATCCAACATTTGCAGGTTCAAAATTCTTTACTAGCTGTAAATAGAATGGCATCAAAAAAAACAAAGAACCACCTACTGAAAACCCTATTAATCTTGTAATAATAATATTAGAAAATTGTAAATTTTTAAAAAGTCTCAAATCAAAAATAGGGTCTCTAAATCTTAATTCCCAAATTACAAATAAGAAAAAGAAAATAAAAATTAATAAAATCATAATAATATTTATTATTGAGAAAAAACCTGTACCTAAATTTTGGTTTAATACCAATATCAAAAAAGAAAATCCCAAAGCGGAAGTAAGAGATCCAACATAGTCAAAAGCCCCGGATTTTTTCTTCCTTCCCTTTTCTACAGTTTCTGAAGGAATAATCAAAATACCTAAAATGATTACTAAAACAGATGCAAAAACTTGAATCCAAAAAATAGATTGCCATCCTCCATATTGAACTAAAAACCCTCCCAAAATAGGACCTGAAATAGCTGCAAGACCCACTGTAGTCGCATTTGCTCCCAAGCCTTTACCTCTTTCATTAGGAGGGAAAATAAGAACAATCATTGCCATTCCAGTAGCCATTCTCATGGCTGAACCTATTCCTACAATAATTCTTCCTCCAATAAGAGAATAAAAATCCAAAGATAAAGCACTCCATAAAGCACCAACACCCATAATTAAAGCTCCCAAAATATAAATATTTTTTCTCCCTAATCTATCTGAAATATTTCCTACTGGGAGAAGACAAGCAACAATAGCAATAGTGCTTATTAAAGGTAACCAAGCAATTTTGGGAAGGCTTAAAGAAAGATCTGAAGCTATTGAAGGTAAAGCTAATCCTATCATACTACCTTCCATAACTGTTGAAAAAAGACCTAAAGCAATTACAGAGAAGGTTATCCATTTTTTAACACTGTTATTCATAAAAATCCTAAGAAAAAAAGAAAAAGATAATTAATAAATTATTTTAAATATTAGTAAAAATTTTTAATAAATCATGTCTAGAAATTACACCAACAACACTCTCTTCTTCTAAAACTGGCAAATGATCTAAACGGTTATCAAGCATTAATTTAGCAGCTTCAGATACTTTATTTCTTTATTTATTTTAGGAATTTCTGTCCTCATAACTTCTGAAACAAATATATCTTTAATAGATTCAGCAACTTCAGTAAGTCTTTCAGTAGAACCTAAAACTTGACCAAGAACCTCCAAAGTCTCTCCACGCATGAAAGGGATACTGAGAGTTTTTGGCATAAAAAGACGTTCAGACACCATTCCCACTAAAGAACCTGAAGATAATACCGGTAAACAGCCTATCTGGTTTCCTATCATTTTAGATGCTGCTTCACCTACTGTATTAGATTCACCTATAGTCAATACAGGTGAACTCATTATTTGTTCTACTTTTAAATATTCCATCACACTTATTCAGAATACAAGGTTCGAATAAAATTAACCATATTATATCCAATTAAAGAGATATATAATCAAAACATGAATCAAATACAACAAGGGAAAAACAGTCTAAAGCTTGTATGGAATGGAAAACCTAAAAAAGTGATTTCTGCCCCTTCTATTTTGGAAATAAAGGAATTTATATATTCTAAATCAAATAATCAGGATCAAAAAATAATTAACCCTGATTCTTGGTCCAATTTGCTTATACAAGGAAATAACATGAAAATTATTTCATCTCTACTAGAAGCTCCATTTAAACAAATGATCAAAAAATCTGGTGGAGTAAAGCTTGCTTATATAGACCCTCCTTTTTTCTCAGGTCAAGACCGATTTCTAAACAAATCTATTTCCAAAAATAACAATATAAACTCAGATAAAAAAATTGCATACAAAGATAAATGGAACAATTCTATTGAAACTTATCTCTCAACACTATATAAACAAATTTTTTTAATTCACAAAATATTAAAAATCGGAGGATATATCTATGTCCATGTAGATTATAGAACTAGTAGTCCAATAAAATTGATACTTGATGAGATATTCGGACATGAAAATCTAATTGGATATATTATTTGGGTATTGAATAATGGAGCAAAAGGAAGAAAAAACTGGAGTAACCAACATAATGATATTCTTTGTTATTCCAAGGACAAAAATTCAGGTATAAATTTTGATTCTCCATTATTAAGAGAACCTTTTTCAAAAACCAGTTTAAAAACTCACTTTACTAAAAAAGATAATGATGGAAGAAATTTTAGAACCAGAAATATTAATGGAAAAGAATATAAATATTATGCTGATGAGGGTAAAATTATAGGTTCTGTATGGGATGATTGTAATTCTATGAATGCCAATTCTCCAATAATGAAAGAATCTACAGGATATCCTACTCAAAAACCATTAAAACTTTTAAAAAGAATAATCTCAGCCTCTACTAATCCAGGAGATATTGTAGCAGATTTTTTCTGTGGTTCAGGAACAACATTACATGCAGCTCAATCTTTAGAAAGAAAATGGATAGGTGTAGATTTTAGTGAAAAAGCAATAGAAATAACTAAAGAAAGAATTAAATCACTTAAAGAAGAATGCCTTAATACAGATCATGAGTCATCATTTCTATTACATGAAAAAAGTTAAGTAACTCCAATTCCTGTGTAATGGAATCCTAGTGACTTTAATAATGAATAATCCAATAAATTCCTAGCATCAACAATATTTTTATTCTTCATAATCTTAAAAACTTTAGAATAATCAAGTTCTAAGAATTGGTTCCATTCTGTCATAATTATTAGCATATCTGAATGATCTACAGCCAAATAGGGATCTTGAAATACTTCGAAATTCTTAAGAACAGATGAGTCAATTTTTGCAACTGGATCAAAAATTTTTATTTTCGCTTTTCTTTTTGAAAGTTCTTCAATTAATCTTATAGATGAAGAATTTCTAATATCATCTGTACCTGCTTTGAAAGATAAACCCCAAATTGTTATTGTTGAATCATGTATGTTTTTTATTCTATTACCAATTTTTCTAAGAATTTCTTTTATCTGAACATTATTTCTTTCAAGAACTTGCTCAAAAACTTTCAGAGATAGCCCTCTACTTTTTGACAATATATTTAATGCATTCAAATCTTTTTCTAAACAAGGACCTCCAAATCCCGGGCCTGGTTGCAAATAAGATTCTCCAATTCTAGCGTCTAATCCCATTCCCTTTGACACTTCTTTAATATCTGCTCCTACATATTCACACAATTCAGCCAACTCATTTATAAAAGAAATTCTAGTAGCTAAAAATGCATTAGATCCATATTTAATCATTTGAGCTGAAGATACACTTGTTTTAAGAACTGGAACAACATCATTTTTTTCAGTAATATCGCCTAAATTTATATCCTTTTCAATTAGACGAATATACATTTCTCTAATTAAATTGAAAGCCTTCTCTGAATTTGTTCCTATAACTATTCTTTCAGGGTTAAAAAAATCAAAAACTGCTTTCCCTTCCCTTAAGAATTCAGGATTTGAAACAATATCAAAATCAATACCTTCTTTGTGTTTTATTGATAAATTTTCTCTCATTAATTCAATTGCATCCAAAGGAACAGTACTCTTCATTACAACTACTTTATAAGGTTTAAAATTGGATTCTATTTGACTAATAGCTGATTTAATTTGGCTCAAATCAATATCTCCACTTTCATTAGATGGTGTTCCAACAGCAATAATTATCACTTCAGAATCAGGAATTGAAGAAGAAGGGTCAGTAGTAAAATTTATGTTTCCTGAATTTAAAGAATTTCTCAAAACTGAATCGATATTTTCTTCAAAAATAGGAGAATTACCTTTTAAAAGCATATTAATTTTTTCTTCAGCTATGTCTATATTAGTAACTTTATGGCCTAGTTGTGCTAAACCTAATCCAGTTATCAATCCCACATAGCCTGCTCCACCTATAATAGATACTTTCATAATTTGAATCTTATATATCTCCCAAAGATTTCACATAGAAATTTATTAAATTTTTATGAATAAATTCTCTCTTTCCATTTACTTATTTAAGTTAAATGTAGTAGAGTCGAAACAACTAATCAATATTTTAATGTTTAGGGGGATAAATTGAAGCTAATAAAATCAGTATTTGCTTTATCTTTAATTTTTACATTTCTTACAGTAAGTTGTGGAATGCTGGAAAAAATTCTTCCAACTCCTACTCCAATTCCTACACCTACACCTATACCTCCTACCCCTACGCCTACGGGACCACAACCATACCCAGATCTAGTAAGACAATTATTTACAGATTTCTGTTCAGAACTTCAAAGTAATGAATTTTGTGAATGTGGAATATCTCAAATTGAGCAAAATATACTTCTAGAAGATTTCATGAAACTTGGGCTTACTGCATTAGATCCTAATAGTGGAGAAATAGGTGGGGACTTAATGAAAATCTTGCCTCCTGAATTTATAGAAATTTTAACTCCTTGTATGCAATATATACAATTACCAGATTCTGCTGATACTGAGTCTGGAGAAGAAGAGGAAGAGAAAACTGCTGAAGAAATAATTAATAATATATTAGGAGATTCTCCAAATGTACCTGCATTGTTACCAATAGTAGAACAATGTATTCCTCAAGGAGGAAGTAAATTCTGTGAATGTCTTTTAAAAGATTTAGTCAACGACTACTCTGACGAAGAAATATCAAGTATGATAGCGGATGGTTCTCTAGAACAAAAAATACAAGGTTTAGCTGCTGGTTGTTTCCAGTATTTCTCCCCAGGACAATCTGATGCTACTCCAAAAGAAAAATCTGAAGAAACTAATACAGAAAGTTCAACAAAAGATGAACCTGAAGAGGACACTAAACCTAAAAGTACCATAGAAACTATTCAAGAACTAATGGCTATAAAAGATCCATCAAAATTACAGAGTATGTTAACTCCCGATAATCCTCTAACTCCATTAATGCTAGCAACAAACACTTGTGTTCAAGAATCAGCTGTACTCATGGGAGAAATTGAAGCTAGGAAATACTGTGGTTGTGGTCTTTCAAACTTTGCAGAAAAATACCCTACTCTTGATGAAGTATCATCTCTGGAAATAAATGATAGATTATCTGAATTAGAATCATCAATTGCATCATGTCCATTACCAACAAATCAATAATATTGCCTAACTAAATATTTTTGGGGTTTTAGTTTTAGAAATTTTAAAACGAAAATAAAAACTAAAAAATGCCTTTAATACTTCAAAAAAAAAATAAACGCAAAGAATTATTAAAATTTATTTTTTTCTTTAGTATATTTATGTCCATACTGAGTTGCTCAAACCAGAGTGAAACTAATATTGAAGCAACAAAAATTCCTATTCCAACAATTCAAATCATTGAAAAAGAAATCTCTGACGTAGAAAACAAAACAACTAAAACCATAATCGCTACAGTAAACATTGACAGCATAGTAGAAACCGTAATTGCGAAACTTCCAACTCCTCAAAAAGTTGAAATCATATCACCTCTTAAAACTCCAAATATTAAAGCAACAGCTATTTCAGTAATAGATGAGATTCTTTCTTTAACACCTACTTTAACTCCATTACCTACAAGTACTCCTACTCCTATTCCTACATTCACTCCTACACCTACATTCACCCCTACACCTACATTAATTCCATCGATAATTACTGTTTACACAGGATCAACAATAGTATCTCAATCTGGGACACAAATTACTATTAATGATGCTACTGCCTCTTCATCGAGAGAAGATGATGGATTAACAGTTGATATATTTTGGGGAGACGGAACTTCAATGAAAAATATATCTGTAAAAGATGATGGTTCCATTACTGCGAAACATACCTATACTAAAGCGGGGATTTTTCCAGTGAGATTTATTGTTACTAATAAACATGGCGTAAGTGTATCTGACGAAATAAATTATGTTATTAATGACGATAATTAGTCAAAATAATTCTCTAATATATTCTTGTGCAATCTGAGATGGTAAAAAATTCGAACTTTCTTTTTGAGCTCTTAAAGATTTTTCAATAAATTCGTCAGGAGAATTTAAAAATTTAATAATTTTTTTTGCCAATGATTCAGTATCGCCTGGAAGAACTAAAGAGCCTAAATCTCCATTATTTAATATTTCTCTAGGGCCACTAGGACAATCAGTAGAAATTACAGGAACGCCTAAATACATTGATTCTACAATTACATTTCCAAAACCTTCCCATAGTGAAGATAAAACAAACAAATTTGATTTTGATAAATATTTCCACGGATTTTTTTGAAATCCTATCAAATCAACATCTTTTTCAAGAGATCTTTCAGAAATCAAAGTTTCTATTTTATTTTTCTCTGGGCCTTCTCCAATAATAATCAATTTACATTCTTTCTCTTTTGTCACCAATGAAAAAGAATCCACCAAGGTATAGAAATCTTTTTGCTCTGTTAAACGACCAATACCAATAATAATGGGCATATCTCTTTTAAACCAAGGATGGTCAATGTTTTCATTGGAGAGATCTTTTATAACTGGATCTGCTGATGGATTATAAATTCTACTCACTTTTTGAGGTGATAAATTAAAATTGTCTATCAAATCTTTTGAGACCCCTTCAGAAATAGCAATTACCTTATCAGAATGCTTATATACAACACTTTTAGAATAAGAAAGTAACCTTTTTTTGAACCTAGAATGTTTATTTAAAACTGAAGTAATATGCAAAGGTTCTCTAATAACTATTTTGGTTTTAATTTTAATAAAAAAAGTTACAAAAATTGCTAGAAGAGCATTTCTAGCAGTCATTAAAGAATCAGGTTGTTCTTTTTTCAAATATCTTATTAAGCCCCAAAAAGACACAAGATTAAAATAAATAAATCTTGGCAACAAAAATTTAAAAAAAATTAAAAACTTCGGCTTTGACAAATAGATTATTCTTGGGCCATCAATTAAATCTTTCATTTCTGGATTGATTTGAACCACTAATAAATCAATCTTACAACCGAGTCTATTCATCTCTTTAGAAATTCTAATTATAGATCTTTCTATTCCCCCTTTTTCAAATGATGGGATCAAAATAGCTAAATGCATACTCTTAATAAGGTAAAGGAGATGTTTCTGACAATATCTTTGATGCTGTTGCTAGCGAATCACCTTTCTTAAATTCATGTCCAGTCTGAGAAAGTAATTCTTCAAATGCTTGTAATAAGGCAAAAACATTAGCAGGGACACATGATTCTCCCATTAAACCCACTCTCCATATTTTTCCTTGAAATCTTCCTAAACCTCTTCCAATCTCAATCAAATACTTTCTTAGAAGATTTAACCTAAACTCTTCATCATTTACTCCATCAGGAATTTCTATGACTGTTAATTGATCTAATGCTATTTTAGAGTTTATAGGCAAACTCAAACCCATAGATATTAATCCCTTCTTTAGTGCAGATGCTAATTTTTTGTGTCTTTTCCATCTAACTTCCAATCCTTCTTCAAAAACTAATTTTAAAGATTCCCTTAGACCGTAAATCATATTGACTGGTGCAGTATGATGAGCTTTATGTTCAATTCCCCAATAATCTGCAATAAGAGAAAGATCTAAATACCAAGAACTAGGTAAAGTTTTTCTTTTTTCAATTGTAGAAAGAGCTCTATTACTTATTGCTACAGGACTTAAACCAGGAGGAGAAGCTAAACATTTTTGGCTTCCACTATATGCATAATCAATATCCCAATCATCAAACCTGAATTCAGATCCAGCTAATGATGTGACACAATCAACCATAAAAAGAGCCCCATTTTGATGAGATATCTCAGATATTTGTTTAATAGGATTCATTACTCCTGTAGATGTTTCAGCATGTATAGATGAAACCATTTTTACATCATTATGTTGTTTTAAAATTTCATTAACTTGAACTGGATCTATTGCTGTCCCCCATTCAACATTCAAAGTCAATACATTTAACTTTAGTCTTTTAGCCATTAGAACCATTCGTTCACAAAAGTGTCCATTCTCACAAATTAAAATCTTATCGCCTTCTTCAAGTAAACTAGAAAATCCTGCTTCCATTCCAGCAGACCCAGAACCAGCAATTGCGAAAGCTCTTTGAGATGTTTTAAAAGTATCTTTCAATAAACCTTCTACTTCTTCAATAATGGAAAAATAATCAGGATCCAAGTAACCCATTACAGGAGATGACAATGCTTTTAGAACTCTTGGATGAGCAGAACTTGGCCCTGGTCCTAATATTATTCTTCTAGGAATTTGATTTAATGATGACATTTATTTTTTACAACTTTGATAAAAAAACATTTTATACCCCTAGAAGATATTTTTGAACTATAAAAAAATATATTCAATAAATCTACAAATTATTACTATATAAATTTAATTTCACTATTTTCTAACTGTTTTTTTATAGAAATATAGTAATAAAAAATTATATGCTAAAAAAAACACATTAATAATCATGAATAATAATAATAAAATTTTTAGAGGTGATGAATGGGATGTGAATTTATCTTTTTCAAAAAATCATCTAAATGGAAATTTAAAAATTTCAAATACCAATCAAAGAAGAGTTTACAAACCTCTCTTAGAAACACCAGATGTATTTCTAAGATTTGCAGAAATTGGCTTCTTATATTGGGATGAAACCAAAGATACTAAAGTTTTAATAGAAAAAACAAAAGAATTTTTAAATAATTTTTCTTATTTACATAATTTAGATATTTTTGAAGAGATTTCTATAAACCCATTCATAAATGAAGCTAAAACTGCAGCAAATATCATTTCTATAATCAAATTAATTGATAAAAATAATACTTCTAACAATTCTTTGATTTCAAATAGAATTTATAGTTTACTTGAAGAAAATAATCAAAAAAATGATGACGGAATCCATGAATGGATGATCAAAACAATTCAAAAAAATCTACAAAATGAACCTTGTATTAATCAAATTGAATCTTCTAACTCAAATAAAGGTCTTGTTTTAACAATTAACCCAACATCTTTAAAAGCAGCCATTTGGTTTCAATTAGCAAATATAATAATCTCAAAAAAATATATAAAAAATTGTTCTTATCTTCTATGCAAAAAACTATATTCTACTACAAGAGATAAACGTAACTATTGTAGTTCTAATTGTCAAACAAGAGCAAAATCTTATAGAGCATATCATAATCTATCTATAGAACGATCAAATAAATCAAAAAAGCCAAAAAAAATAAGCGAAATTACTTCATCAAAAACATATGAGCCTATTATAAAAGAAAAGGAATTCATTGAAGAACATATAGAAATGGCATCAATAATAAGACAACCTGAAATAGAATATGATCCAGATCATGGGTTCTTTGAGGACCTAGAATCAGAAAAAAGAATTTTAGGAGATTAAAATAGAAAAATTTAACTCACAGTGATAAATTATTAGTAGGAGTATTAAAATGCTATTAATAAAAAAAGTTTTTACATTCTTAACAATTTTATCTGCCTTTTTCTTAATAAGTTGTTCTACAAACTCAGAAAACTCAAGCCCATGTAAAGAATCTACAAAAAATGATGATGAAATTATTACTTCAAAAATTTGCTATCCCGAAAAATCTTATACAATCACAGATTTTGAAACTGCTGGTTTAAAAAAGCCTAAATCTCTTAAAGCAGATGCTGTTGATAAAAAAACTGGAGAAAGAATTACACCTGAAGCTACAGAAGTTCATCTAGGTTTCTATAAAAGCACCATGGGGCCAAAAGATATAGAGTTAAGGTTTTATAAGAATCATCAAGATGCATTGAAACATGGTGTTCCTGTAGCCGAAAAAACTATATCTGTCCCATCTGAAGCAGGAGGAGCAGTAAAAGGTGCGGGAACTTTTGCGAAATCAAGTTATGGGGCATATGCTGTCGTAGGTAACGTGATTATGCTTTGCCAAGTACAAATAGAAGTATGTGATGAATTAGTTAGCGAAATGGAATAGAAAAATGGTAAACAAATTTGATCTTATATTAAAAGGGGGACATATAATAGATCCCGCTAATGGCATAAATTCTTCAATGGATTTAGGAATTTCTGGAGGAATAATAGGTTTAGTTGAAAAAAACATTTCTTCTGAAAGAGCTAATAAAATCATAGATGTGTCTGGCTTACTTATAACACCTGGTTTAATAGATCTACATGCACATTGTTTTGGTTATCAAGCATCAGTTTACCCAGATGAATTATGTCTTCCATTCTGTACTACCACAATGTTAGATGCAGGAGGATCAGGATGGAAAACATTTGATGAATTCAAAGATACAGTAATTAATACCAGTATTACTAGAGTGTTTGCATTGTTAAATATTGTAGGTGGAGGAATGATAGAAGATCATGAGCAAAATGTATCAGATATGGATCCTGAAAAAACAGCTGAAAAAATTCTGGAAAGAAGAGACATGTGTGTAGGGATAAAAGTTGCTCATTTTATGGCTCCAAGTTGGGAAGCTGTTTCTAGAGGAAGAAAGGCTGCAGATTTGTCTAACACTTTTATGATGATTGATCAAAATCCCATTCATAATCGAACAATAGATCAAATGCTAAACGATTATATGAAAAAGGGAGATGTGCTTACTCATGTTTATGGATATGGTAAACCAATATTAAATAAAGATGGAAAAATTAGAGAGTCATATATTAAAGCAAGAGAAAGAGGAATAAAGTTTGACTTGGGTCATGGTGCTGGTAGCTTTTCTTTTAGAATGGCTGAGCCTGCAATGTCTCAAGGTTTCCAACCAGACACAATAAGTACTGATCACCATAGATCCAGCTTGCTAAAATGTCATGCAAATATGCCAGAGTGTATGACAAAAATGTTAGCACTTGGAATGTCTCTAGAAGACACAATAAAAAAGTCAACTATAATACCTGCTTTACAACTTGGACATCCTGAACTTGGTAATCTAAGTGAAGGATCTGTAGCAGATGTAGCTATTTTAAAAATAACTGAAGGTGACTTTGGTTTAACTGATAATGGTCAATCAGGAAACAGAATCTACAAAACAAATAAAAGAATTAATCCATTCATGACAATTAAAGGTGGAGAAATAGTTTGGGACAGAGAAGGAATTTCTAGAGACGACTGGAGTTCTACTCCATTTCCAGATGTTTCATTTGATAATTAATTCTATTTTTCACCTTAGTTTCTTTCGTTTTATTTTTTTTAATTTACCTGGTAATAAAGCTAACCTGGAAATTAAGGATATAGATTTTCGATTATCTGGAACAAAGTCTTTTTGTTTTCTTTCTTTTCTTTCTCTTCGTTCCCACTTTTTTTCTTTCATGATTTTGATTTGAAATAATTGTTCTAGACTAA
Organism: Chloroflexota bacterium; assembly: GCA_002721615.1. Lineage (GTDB taxonomy): Bacteria > Chloroflexota > Dehalococcoidia > Lucifugimonadales > Lucifugimonadaceae. The sequence goes on along the minus strand of PBKW01000007.1, from coordinate 18,248 downwards.
TTGTTAGATTATCATTGCCTAGGATTTTAAGTATATATACAATATTTAGACTTATAAAAACATTATCCCCGGTCGTCTAGTGGTAGGACATAGGACTTTGAATCCTAGAACCTTGGTTCGAATCCAAGCTGGGGAACCATTAAAAATATAAACCAGTGATTTCCTGTGTATTATTCCAAAGTTTAATTCTCAGATTATCATCAAAAACAAGATCGTTAGGTTTAGTGATCTTTGGGGAACCCTTCATTTGCCTTTTACTATCAATACCTACAAAATCTCCTCCTTTGACATTAGTACCAGCAGCGGCTATTACCAATGGTAATGCTCCTTCATAAGCAGACATGAAAAATGTCGAAAATACAATGTTTAGTAAAAACCCTTTCTTTAGAAATCCTGGTAAATGTCTAGTTAAATTAGTCTTAGCAACTCCAGGATGACAAGCAACCGCAATTGTTTCCATCTCTTTTTCTCGAAGTTTCTTCTCAAGTTCCATAGTAAACATTACTCGCAATAGATTTACCAAATTATATGTCGATGCTTTATCATAATTCTGTTCTGAGTTAAGATTTTCAAAATTTATTTCCTTAGCAGAATAATGAGCAATACTTGAAACATTTACTATCCGAGAATTTTTCACATTTTTGATTAAATCTAAAAGTTTTAATGTGAGATAGAAATAACCAATGTAATTTATTGCAAATGTAAGTTCAAGGCCTTCATCAGTTTTAGTAAATGGAGGAAACATTACCCCAGCATTATTCAACAATATATCTATAGAACCAAATTCGGATTTAATAATTTTTGAAAAATTATTTATGTTCTTAAAACTTGTGAGATCTAGATTAATATACTTAGATCCATTTCCAATCAATTCTTCTGCATTTCTTCCTCTTTCATCATCTCTACAAGCTAAAACTACTTTTGCGCCTTGATTTGCGAATATTTTTGCTGCCTCAAATCCTATTCCACAATTCGATCCGGTAACAATTACAATTTTATTTTCTAAATTGTGAATATTTTCTTTAAGAATTTCCAAGTATTATTCCTTAATCTTTATGGAACTATAATAATTTGGAAAATTAATCGAGTTCTAAAGATGCCATTTTTACTCTATTTTCCTTAGTAGCTAAGCTCCATGGAGTATCAATAACCCAATGATTTTTGGATTTTTCTACCAAATTAGGTCTAGTAGAAAAATATTCATGTTTTTCATCTACTTCCAAAGGTGTACGAGTCATAAAAACATCTCCACTAGGAGGATCAATTGGAGAAACTACTTCACCTGGAAGAATAATCTCTTCTCTTTCTATATCTGGATGTGAAGGTAATGCCGCAGATATTAAAGCATTAGTATAAATATGCATAGGATCATTAAATATAGCTTCAGTATCTCCCATTTCTTGAATTACACCTAAATACATTACTGCCATTTGGTGACACATATATCTTACAGTAGCTAAATTATGAGCTATAAGTATATAAGCTAAATTATGTTCTTTTTGAAGATCAACTAGAAGATTCATTATTTGAGCACGAATAGAAACATCAAGAGCAGAAACTGGTTCATCTAAAATAATCAACTCAGGTTGCAATGCTAAAGCTCTAGCTATTCCAATTCTTTGTCTCTGTCCTCCAGAAAATTCATGAGGAAATAAATTTGATTGATAAGAATGGAGCCCTACCTCTTCCAATACTTCAGAAACTCTGGAATTAATCTGAGATCTTGTCATTTTTGTTGCAATTTTCAATGGTTCGCCAATCACATCTCTCACTCTCATTCTAGGATTCAAAGATGACCAAGGATCTTGAAAAACAGCTTGTATAGAAGTACGATATTCTTTTTTCCCTGCATCAGAAAGATTTTTCAAATCTTCACCTTTAAAAAATATATTTCCAGCATCAACAGACCCATCTGTAGATAATTTTTCCAACTGCAATATTAATTTTCCTGTGGTAGTTTTTCCACAACCAGATTCTCCTACTAATCCAAAAGTCTTACCATATTCAATATCGAAACTTACATCATCTACTGCTTTCAACCAACTAGTAGTACCAAATAAATCTCTACCAGCAAACCTAAAAGCACTTTTAACATTAAACCATTTTCTCAAATTCCTGACCTGTAATATAGAATTATCAGAATTTGAATTACAACCTGGAGCATATGGAACTGAAGAATTTTTAGTTTTACTTGTCAAAAAAACCTCCTAAAATTAATAATCTACCAAATGTGAGTATTTTTCAAAATCTTCCACAGAAGCTTTGGATAATTGAACCCAATGATCTGGTGAAACTTCTACTAGTTTTGGTCGAATCTTTGCGTCTTCAGGTTTAAATTTTAATTTAGATCTGGGAGCAAAAGCATCCCCTTCTGAGAGATCCCATAACATTGGAGGTTGTCCTTCAATTTGGGCTAATCTACCAGTTTTCTCTTCTAATTTAGGCACAGAAGATATAAGAGCTTTTGTATATTCATGTAGGGGATTGTTAAATATTGTTCTGACATCAGCTGATTCTACTATTCTTCCCGCATACATTACTGCTACTCTGTCACACATCTTAGCAACTATCCCAAAATCATGGGTAATAAATATTATACCAATGTCAGATTCAGCCTGGATTTGTTTTAATAGCCTTAAATATGCTGCTTGAATCGTTACATCCAAAGATGTAGTAGGTTCATCAGCAATTAAAACACTAGGGGCTGAAGAAATACCAATTGCACCTACAACTCTTTGCCTCATTCCTCCAGAAAGTTGATGAGGAAAATCTTTAGCTCTTACTTCTGCCGCAGGAATTCTTACAGATTTCAATGATTCTACAACTTTCTCCCATAATGTAGCTCCCTTAAGACCTTGATGTATTGAAATAGCTTCTCCAACTTGATTGGAAACATTAAAAACTGGGTTCAACGCAGTCATTGGGTCTTGTAATATTAATGAAACTTCTCCACCTCTTACTTCTGTCATTTCTTTTTCACTTAATTTCAAAATATCTCTTCCGTTAAGAATAATTTCTCCATCTTCAATAGTTCCAGGAGGATCGGGAACTAATCTCATTATAGATAGAGATGTTACAGACTTACCAGACCCAGATTCACCGACAATACCTAGAGTCTCTCCTTTTCTTAAATCAAAATCTACGCCATCTACAGCCTTGACTGTACCCCATTTTGTAGTGAAATTTGTTTTTAAATTTTTAACAGAAAGAATAATATCTTCTTTTACAGTAGAAGGTCCAAATCCATCTTTAAATTGTTTTGTTGAAATTTTCTTTTTTGTTGACATTTTAGCCTAATTAAGAAATAAATTTCATAAGTTAATTTCAAGATTATATCACAAGAAAAAACAAATATTAATGCTTAATTTTCTTGTCTTGTAAAATTGATTTTATAGAAGATTCTATACCTTGAACCATAAAATCTATTTCAGATTTATTTATAGATAAAGGGGGGCAAATTGAAATAACGTCTCCAGCTCTAAAACTAATTATCCCATTTTTTAATAGATTCCTTGTCATCTTTTGAATCAAATTCATTTCAGGAGAGAATTTTTCTTTTGTTTTTTTATCTTTTACTATCTCAACTGCTGCCAATAATCCTAACCCTCCTCTGACATCACCTACTATAGGATATTCATATAAGGATTGAAGTCTTTCATATAAATAATTTCCCATAATTTTAGAGTTTTCAATCAAATTTTCCTCTGAAAAAATTTCTAAATTTGCATTGGCAGCTGCAGTAGAGATTGGATGTCCTCCAAAAGTGATTAAATGATAAAACATCTCTTTCTGACCACCTAAAAATGAATCAGCAATTTTTTTTGTTGCTATTGCTGCTCCAAGAGGAGCATATCCACTAGTAATTCCTTTTGCTACAGTAGTGATATCTGGTTGAATTCCAAAACATTGAGAACCAAACCATTCTCCTAATCTACCAAAACCATTAATAACTTCATCAGAAATTAATACAATTTGATATTTATCAGAAATGCGCCTTAAACCTTCCCAATAACTTCTAGGAGGAACATGAATACCATTAGCAGCTGAAACTGGTTCAGCAATTATAGCAGCTATAGTATCGGGATCATTTTGAACAATCACATGTTCTAACTCATATATCAACCATTCAGATATTTCTTCAGGTGTAGGATTACCAGGTATTGGTGGTCTATAAGCATTGTAATTAGCCACATGAATATTTCCTATCATCTCAGGGCCCATAGGATCCGCAGTAAAAGTTCTACCCAGACTAACTGCCATTGCTGTAGAACCATGATATGAATTTCTCCTAGAAATAATTTTATATGCTCTAGATTTTCCAGAATTTATTTGATATTTTTTTGCCATTTTCACCGCAGTTTCTACAGCTTCTGATCCACCTGAAACAAAAAAAGTTCTACAATTATTATCTGTGTAAATCTCTGCAATTTTTCCTGACAATAATATTGTGGATGCAGTTGTAGAATTTGCTGGTGGAGAAGAAATTTCTGTCATCTGCTTATATACAGCATCAGCAATTTTTTTCCTTCCATATCCTGCAGATTTGAACCATAGACCTCCCATCATATCCAAATATTTTTTACCCTCTATATCTGTAACCCAACTACCTTCACCTTCAACAAAAATCATAGGACCTTCATTTTTCCAATCATTTATCTGCACACCATGCATAAATAAATGTTCAGATGCAATACTTTTAAGATTTTCTATATTATTCATTTTCTCTGTTTAATAGGTATCTATTACAAATTAGTATAATATATTATTTCCAACTTTGAAGAAGATCTTTATAATAGTTTTTTAGTATTTTAGTATATATCCCGAGTAGCTCAGCGGTAGAGCGATCGGCTGTTAACCGATTGGTCGTAGGTTCGATTCCTACCTCGGGAGCCATTTCTCTATATAATTATGTTTTTGATTATTTTTGAATTTAGTTTAAAAAATATTTTTTAAGCATTTTTTACTACAATAGTTCCAGCAAGAAGAAAACCTAAGCACAAAAAATTATTCAACAAAACATTAGCAATAGCTAATCCTATATGCTGATTTTTAAATAATTGAACTGTATCAAAAGAAAAAGTAGAAAAAGTAGTTAATGCTCCTGCAAAACCAATTAAAATAACACTACTTAACTGTGGACTTAATGCTGCCTTTTCAGATCCAATAGACCAAATTAAACCAAATATAAATGAACCTAAACAATTAACTATTAAAGTTCCAATCGGAAAAGTGGTTCCTGCAATAGTTTTTGTAAAACTAGAAACACCAAATCTCATTAAAGAACCTATACCTCCAAAAGCAAACACCAAAATAATTTTTTCCATAAATCTCTCCATTTTCAATTAGTAAAATTACAATCAATACAATCTTTAAATCAAATGTATCTTGCTATATTATAGAATTATGAGTAAAGACCCTAAAGATCAATTTAATGCACAAGCTGAATTCTATGCTAATAGTAAAGTCCATTCTTCAGGACAAAATTTAGAACTTATTTCTGACTATCTTGAAAAAAAAAGTTTTGATCTATCTCTAGATATAGCTACTGGAACAGGATTTACTGCTTTTGAATCGTCAAAAGTTTCAAAAAAAGTATTAGCTCTAGATATAGCTAAAGAAATGATTAATCAAGCTAAAAATTTAGCTAAAGAAAAAAGAATTACTAATATTCAATTTGTAATAGCTTCTGCTGATAACCTTCCTTACAAAAACAATTATTTCGATTTAATTACCTGTAGAACAGGAACTCATCATTTTGGAAACTTTGAAAAATCTTTAATGGAAATGCATAGAACTTTAAAGGATAATGGCACATTGATAATTTCAGATACAATCACGTCAGAAGACGAAGATTTATCATCGTGGCATCAAAAAGTTGAAATAATGAGAGACCCTAGCCATCAATCAAATTACTCTATCGAATCCTGGAAAGAATTTTTTAACAACCTAAAGTTTGAAGCGACTAAAATTATTCTAACTTCAGTTAAATTGACTTTAGATGATTGGATGACTATATCTGGCACTCCTCCAGCTATTCAAAAAGAATTAAGAAAAATATGGATTAATTCTGATAATAAAACAAGAAAATATTTCAAAATAAAAGAAAGGGGTAATCAGGATTTTGAATTTGAATGGCCTTGTGCTGTAATGATAATTAAAAAGAAGATTTAATTTTTCTTTAACAACCAGGCAGATTCCCAAAAATCAATTTCGAATTCAATTCCACGTTTAAAAAGTTCAGATAAAATTTCAACATTATCCTTATCAATATTTTTTCCAATTGAATTTACAAATGTTATTAACCAATCAGTAACTTCTTGATACTCTTGAGAGTTATAAGATTCAATCCATTTATAATGAAAAGTATCTGGATTTAAAGATGATTTTTTAAATAATTCCTTCCCAATCTCACTATAACCCCATTGACATGGTAATAACGAAATAGCTATAGACTCAATGGAGTTATTCTCAGCATTCTTCAAAAGAAAATTTGTATAATCTCTAGTAGAAGAAACAGCATTTGTATTCTCTAATTCTTCTTCAGAAATTCCAAAATCTTTACAAAAATTTCTATGCAAATCCATCTCAGAATTTAGAGTTTCATCTAATAATGTTACCCATTTGCTCATCATACTCTCACTATCAGATTTTGAAGCAGCTATTGCTAGCACTTTACAATAGTCAAATAAAAAAATGTAATCTTGTTTTAAATAATATTGAAATTTATCTAATGACAGAGAACCATCACCCAATCCTTTAACAAATGGATGTTCAGAATTTGCTAGATTCCATAAAACTGAATTTTCCTGACGCAAAAAATTACTAAAATTATCCATCATTGTTAATCAGATTTAACTACAGAAATCTTTGAAGCAGATTTTATCAGTTTCAATTCTTCTAAGTTTCCAATAAGTTTGCCTACTATATTAACAGAACTAGCGGGTCTTATTTCTCCTTCAGAACTAATTGGAGTAGGACCAAAAAACAAACATATCGCATTTCCTGGAGGCCAAAATCCAATGTCGCCTAGATCAACAACTTCTTGAGAATTTTCTAATTCATTATCTACCTGAACAGAAAAATATATTTCATCTCCCCAAGTGTTTACAGAAGAATCAAGCGGTAAAGATGACCATATCTTTTTTGCAGTTTCTGTTTCATTAAGTATCCCGTCAATTTTTATTGCGCCTGAAATGAAAGAAATTTTCCTCTTATCACTCATTCATACCTCAATGCTTCTGCAGGATAAATCTTACTAGCTTCATTTGCAGGAATGACACTTGCTAAAATTGATGCAATAACAGTTATTAATATCAATATTCCAACTTCTCCAATTGGAACAGTAAATTGAGCGCCTTCAAGTTCTTTCGAAATCTCTTGAAAAATTAGATAAGATTGCATAACTCCTAATAATATTCCTATAACTATACCAATGAGTGTAATAAAAGATGATTCTATAAGGAATTGAGTTCTTATCATACTGGCCCTAAAACCAATTGCTCTAAGCACTCCGACTGATTGCCTTCTTTCCACTACTGCTCTTACTGACAATACTCCAATAGCAGCTATTCCAACTACTAAACCAAGACCACTAAATCCTTGAAAAAGTTTATTAAATGCATTAGAAGTTTCTCTCTGTTCTTTAATATTATCTAATAAACTCTCAGCATTCATTCCATTTGCTAAAAAGATTTTCTCTAGCTTTTGAGAATAATCAGAGGCATTATTATCATTTTTTAATGTGAAGTAATAAGTATCCATAGGAATTTTCTCACCTGCTAATTCCGGAACTAATGATTCTGAAGCATAAAAAGTAGCACCACCACCACCAAAACCTGTTCCTCCTGCAAGGTTTTCAATAATTCCTATTACTATAAGTCCAGAACCAGCTTCAGAACCTCTTCTTTTCTTCATTTCGATTTTTATTGATTCTATCTCTTTAGAGTCACCTGATTTAATTAAAGATGTTTTGAAACTTCTATCTGGAGGACCGAATGGATCTCCTGAAGGAATAATTGAACCACTAGCCAAAACTAAATTAGAGTCATCAATTAAAGATTGCCAAATTTCTTTATCATTAGATCCATATTTTGGATCAAAGTAAGATAATCTCCATTGATTAGAATTTATAAATTGTTCCTCTAAAGAAATTAATCTTGAACTCTTAAATGTCTTATTTTCACCATCGATTTCTTTAACTTCAACACGTAAAGTTGAAGAACCTGCTACGACTGAAAAATCATTCATATTCAAGGCATCTTTTATATCACCCTTAATGGGTTTTTCAGGGCTGATTGTACCTTTAATATCATAACCTCCAGTTATTCTCTCTGGTTGATCAGTAGATATATCTTGAACACCATTAAGCACAGAAAAAATCATTAATGTATATATAATTAGCGAGAACATAGCCACTGTGAGACCAGTTCTAAACTTTGATGCCATGGGATAACTGATTGCTGTTTTTGTTACTGCCTTAAGACCTGAGAATCTAGATAATATTAAATTAAGTATCCCAATTAAGAGTTTTGTGTTACTCATTACCAACCAAACTGCAGCAGCAGTATTTATTCCTCCTCCTAATGGCCAAAACCAAGGGCCAGGTTGAGTCCATTCTCCAGTTATTGAGTCAAAGGTATCAAATGGCAGATTATTAATTAGGAGAACTAATCCGCCTTCAAAAGTACCAGCAATCTGATTAACTGTCTCTGAATCTTTTATAAATATTGTAGTTAAATATCTTATAAATAGTCCTAGTGTTAACGCTCCTCCTGTTAACCCTAAAGCAAAGTTAGCAAATGTCTCAGTCTGAAAACCTAAGAATACTAGTAATATGGAAAATACTCCTAATAAGGCATAAGAGTGCTTTCCAGATAATTTAAACAATGACATAAGAATGTTTATAGGCCAAGAAATAGGAAAAACTATTAATAACAAAAAATTCTTGACCCTTCCACCATTTCCTGTAAATATTCTGATTAATTGCTTTACAGGAAAAATTAAATCCCAAAAGAAATTGAATAATTTAATTTTTAATGTCTCAGGAGCTTTCTTAACAAACTCTTCTTTGAGTCCTCTTATTGCAACTACTATATTTAGATTACTTGCTCTGTAAGCAGAAATAAAAACAGTAATAAATGTCAAAATTAACCCACTAGAAAAGGCTATAATAGTGGATGTTAATGAGTAATAAGGTGTTATGCTAAAGTTTCCTGTATCCACTAAATCCTGAAGTATATATACCAATCCAAAGCTTAAACCTATACCTATAGCAGTTCCTACCATAGCAGCTAAGAAAGAATAGACTGTGCCCTCATATGTAAACAATTGAATTAAATCTCTTCTTTTTAAACCAACAGCTCTAGCCATACCAAGTTCAGTAGATCTTGCAGCAGCTAATAAAACAAATACTAGAAAAATAAGTAGCATTCCAACCATAATTGAAAAAGAGCCAAAAATAGAAAAGATGTTAGTAACCCCTGAAGCAACATTTTCTGCTAATTTAACACCTTGATTTTTAGATTCTTCGACCCTAAGTGTAGTTAGATCACCAGATAACACTAACAGATTAAATGCTTCCTCTTGGAGTCCAGCATTCTGTAGGATCCCTAAGATAATCAATTGAATTTGGTAATCACCTATACTAGTAATAAAATCAATATCAAAATTATTGCTATCAAGATAATTAGCGATTTTATTGAGTTCTTCAAAAGTTTCTTTATCTCTTTCTTCAATATTTAACGCTTCTTCCCGAATTAAACTAGGAATTTCATTGCTTGATAAAATATCAAAAAAGTCTTTTGCTACTTCTTTATTAGTTAAATTAGATCTTAGGAATTTGGTTACATCATCAGATAATTCTAGAGAATCAACTTCATCTCCTTTATTAGAAATTGCAATATTTGTAATCTTGTTTTCTTTCTTAAGCAATTTTTGGAGATCTTCAAGTTCAAATAAAATACTTGGATTAGTACTTGCACCAGCAAGTCCTCCATTCTTTACAATATCTAATACTTCAAACTCTACTTTTTCAAGATCAGGATATATTCCGATAGAATCACCTTTTTTGAGTTTCAAGTCGGAACTAGTTAATTCGTTAATATATACTTGATTGGGCTTTAAAGAATTAATTGATAAAACCTCACCTTCAATGTTCTTAATCATTCCAAAACTATCTGAATAATCCCCGTCTAATCCTCTTACTTCAACATTACTTTCTGCAAAACCAGCTTTATCATTTTCTGCAGGTAATTTAACTTCAATAAAAGGTACTATCGCATCAATATTCGAATTGTTTGAAACAAGATTTTCAACATTTTTAAATTCAGAATAATTGAAGTACTCTACTCCTGTTTGTTGCTTACCAGGACCTTGAATTACTTCATCTGCTGTTCCAAGAGAATCAAAAACTACAGTTCTAATGGAATATCTTATTGTGTCTCCAATTCCTAAAGAAGTTGCAATAATTATTGAACTAAGCATAAGACCGATAATAATTAATATACTCTGTCCTTTTCTTCTAGGAATATTTCTAGTTCCCATTTTTACAAGAATAAATCTTCTAAAAGCTCCAAATAATATGATTAAGAAAACTATAATCAATATGGCCAACATTGAATTGGCAAGAATAGAAGCAGGCAACCCAAAAACTTTTTCTTCCATCTTATTCTTCTATTAATCCATCTTTCATTTTTATTATCCTGTTAGTACGTCCCCCAACATAATCAGAATGAGTCACAATAACAAAAGTTTGTTGGTTTTTTTTATTTAAATCAGATAATAAGTCTATTATCTCAATCTCATTTGTACTATCTAAATTTCCTGTTGGCTCATCCGCCCACACTATTGCTGGTTCATTCACTAAAGATCTAGCGAGTGTAACTCTCTGTCGTTGACCTCCAGATAATTCCCCAGGCAAGTGATTTTTCCATTCAAGTAAACCAACATCATCTAACTTTTCTTCAGATTTCTTCCTTGCTTGTTTAGCAGAAAATCCAGAAACCAAAAGAGGCAATTCAACATTTTCTACGGATGTTAACACTGGAAGCAAATTATACAATTGAAAAACAAAACCCATGTTAGAGGCCCTAAATTCACTCAATTTATCATCAGAGAGATCCTGTAATTTGTTGCCTTGAATTGTAATATCTCCATTATCAATAGAATCCAATCCTGATAGACAATTTAATAATGTAGTTTTTCCACATCCGCTTGGACCCATAATAGCAACCATTTCTCCTTTGCTAATAGAAATATCCACTCCCTTAAGAGCATGAACAGTTACAGATGAAGATTTGTAAATTTTTTCTACATTTCTAGCTTCTATTACTATAGGTAAATCTACTTTCTTACTCAGAATTCCTCCAATGTTTTATTTTTAAGTATATTTTATATTTTAATACACTTAAAAAACTTGTAAATTAAAAATTCAAAATTGACGACAAATTTTAGCGATGTTAGAATCCGAAAGTTAAATTTATGAATCTATTATAAAAATATGACATTTAATCAAAGCCAAAAAGATAAAACTGATCAAGAGACTACCGCATGCTTAGATGGAGATAGTTGTCATTGGGTAATAGAACCTCCTAATGGACCCACTAGTTTAGGAAAATGTAAGAAATGTGGTAAAGAGAAAGAATTTAGAAATTCTTTTGAGTACAACACATGGCACGGAGAAAAACCTGTAGACTCTCAAAATAAATCTAAAAATTCTAAAGATGACGATAATGATGATGAAAAATCATCTAAATAAATCTTTATCTTTATCTCTAAATAAATCATATCCTTTTAAATTACTTTCCTTAAATCCATAACCCCTAACTAATGCTACAGGGACTCTAGAACTCTCGCCCATAACTAATTGTGCTGAAGATGCGATCTCATCAGCCACATTTACTAAAGTAGATTTTAGAATATTTCCAAAATCATCTTTTTCTCCTATTAAATTTAATAAGGGATCAAATCCTGAGAAACCTAAGGCTACATTAATAGAACCAATTCTCCATGGTCTATTGAATGTATCAGAAATAATTACACCTACATTAACATTAAAGTTTTTCTTCACAGTTTCTCTTATCTTGTAAGCAGACTCATCAGGATTTGATGGGAGAAAACTATATAAATTTTCTTGATTCATATTAGAACTATCTACCCCTGCATTTGCACAAATATATCCATAAGTTGTTTCAACAATTAACACTCCTTTTGATGCCCTAATAATTTCTCTTGAATTATTTAAAATTAGCTGAACTAACTTAGGGTCTTTATCAGTAATCTTACTTATTCGCAAAGCTTCACGAGATGGCTCAATTAATGAAATATCAGAAATACAATTTTCGGATTTAGAAATAATCTTCTGAGCTATTACAATAATATCTCCATTCAAAGGTCTAAAATTACCTACAAGAAACTTAGAAATTATATTTCCTAAATCAAAACCAGGTTCAATTTCTGGAATACCAGAAATCCCAAAAATCGTTATTTCCTTTTTCCGCTTATCATTCATGAAGAAGTGAAGGTGCACCAATATCAAAATTTATTACGTTTTTAATCCAATTTGAAACTTTTAGCAATTTATAATCATTCAAAAAATTTCCAACTACCTGAATACCCAAAGGCATTCCATTACTATCTATTCCAGAAGGAATTGAAATAGCAGGAAGACCAGCTGCAGACCAAGGAGACTGGAACTTTGAATCACCAGTGGTTTTTCTATCTTTAGGAACCAAATCATTATTAGTAGGCATAATTATTACATCAAAATTTTCTAAAGACTTCTTTATATCTTTTCTGAATTGTGAAACTAACTTCAAACTTCTAATATAGTCTGAAGCAGAAATACTTTTTCCTGATTTTATTCTAGTCTTAGTATTTAATTTGTAAGAATCTATATGCTCTCTAAAAAAACTATTATGAAATGTATAGGCTTCTGAATATTCTATGATTTTTCTTGCTTCATTGATTCCTATAAAACTATTTGGAAGCTTAAAAATTTCTATTTTACCCCCAAAATTACTCAATTTTTCTGTCACTTCAAACATGTTTGCTTGAATTTCTAGACAAGATTCTCTTTCATAAAAAGCAGCAACTACACCTATTCTAGGTATTTGCTTTTCAAATTCTCTTACTCCGTTCAAAATAGTATTCAAAACATTATCTGTTAAATTTATTCCCGTATGAATTCTTGAAGATAACATATCAAAAATTACAGCTATATCTTCTATTGATCTTGACATCCAACCTACAGTATCCAGTGTGTGACTTACTGGAAAAATCCCTTTGGTATCAAATACACCAAAAGATGGTTTAAAGCCAATGATTCCATTATATGAAGCAGGCCGTAAAACAGATCCAGCGGTTTGGGTCCCTAGTGCTATAGGACACATTCTCATAGATACTGCTACAGCAGAACCAGTACTACTTCCCCCAGAACTATATTCCTTATTCCAAGGGTTAGTCACATTGGTTGGTTCATTCATTGCAAATTCTGTTGTAACAGTTTTGCCCATTAACAAAGACCCTAACTTTTTAAATATATCTAAAATAGGTGAATTATATTTAGGGTAAAAATCTAGAAATAAATCTGAACCCATTTTTGTTGGCATCTCTTTAGTAAAAAAAATATCTTTAATGCCCAAAGGAATTCCTAATAATAAAGAATCAGAAAAACTATTATTGGATTCTATTTTTTTGGATTGATCAAATAATTTTTGTTGATCAAGATATTCCCAAGCACCAACCTTGGGTTCAAATTTTTTATAGTGATTTAAATAAATTTGAGCAAGCTCACTAATTGATAAGTCTTTATTTTTTATTAACTTATTTAACTCGACAATTGATAAATCAATTATTTGATCTTTTAATTCGTTAATAATCTATCCCCATCTATTTTTTTTGACAAAAAAAGAAATTCTTCGTCATCACAAGAAATTTCTATCTGAAGTTGTTTTATCTTATAACAAGAGCATTTAAGATCTTTTAATACTTCAGAAAACTCTTCATTAATTTGATTATCAATGTTTTTCATAACATCAGGATTTTATCAATATAGAAAATATATTGAAATAATCCTGATAATTATTGAGTTATTTTAGTTCTACTTTAGCACCAGCAGCTTCTAATTTACCTTTCGCCTCTTCTGCTTCTTCCTTAGAAACATTTTCTTTAACTGCAACTGGAGCACTCTCAACTAAATCTTTTGCTTCTTTTAAACCTAAAGGCGTAATTTCTCTAACTGCTTTAATTACTGAAATTTTATTAGCGCCTATGTCCTGTAGATTTACAGTCAATGCAGCTTCTTCATCTGAAGCACCAGCATCACCAGCATCACCAGCAGCTGGGGCTACTCCCACAGCAGCAACAGGTGCTGCAGCTGTAACTCCAAATTCTTCTTCTAAAGATTTCACTAATTCAGACAAATCTAAAACAGACATTTCTTTTATAGCATTTAAAATATCTTCTTTTCCCATTGCCATATTAATCTCCTTTTAAAATTTATATTATTTATTTTCTTTCTTAGTTTTTGCTTCTGGCTCTGACTTAGCCTCTTCTGCCTTTGCTTCTGAAATATTTTTCATTACTGTAACTAATGATCTTAATTGAGCAGAGAGAACATAAGCTAAACCAGATACTGGACTATACATTTGTCCGACAAGTTTAGCCATTAGAATATCTTTATTAGGCAATGAAGCTAATTTTGATACCGTTTGAGAATCAAGTATTTCATCATCCATCAATCCTCCTATAATTTCTATAGAAAGACCTTGAGCTTTAACTTCCTCTAATAATTTTTTGGAAGTTTCTGCAGGATCACCTTTCGTTACTACTATTCCACAAGGACCATTAATGATATCTTTCAAAATAGTTTTTCCAGAACTCTCTGCTGCCAAAAAAGCAAGATTATTTTTGACAATTCTAAATGAAGAACCTGAAGAATTAAGTACTTTTCTTAAGCTAGTCATTTGATTAGCAGAAATATTTTTAAATTCTGTAGAAATAAAAAATGTATTTTCTTTAAAAATATTTTCTAATTCTTTTACTTGATTTATTTTCTTTTCGTTAGGCATTTTACAATTTAGTTATACAAAAAAAATTTGACCTCAATATCGAAAACAGAGGTCAATCAGATTCTTATTAAACCTAGGCGGGAAATTAAGTTTCTAGAAACACCCACTGTCTTCGGCCAAATTATATTATCTCAATTTTTAATTATTTGCCACCATATTTTCAAGTCCTGTAATATCAATTTTGATTCCAGGGCCCATAGTAGTTGCTAATGTGGCTTTTTTAAGAAATTTTCCTTTTACGCCTTCAGGCTTTGAAGATACCAATGTAGTCATAATACTTTTAAGATTATCTTGAAGTTGTTCTTCAGAAAAACTAACAATTCCAAATCTCAAATGAATTATAGAAGTTTTATCCATTTTTATTTCTAATCTTCCTTTTTTAGAAGCGTTAATAGCCTTTGAAATATCTTTGCCTTGTACTACTGTGCCTGTTTTAGGATTTGGCATCAAACCTTTTCTACCTAGATATCGACCTAATCTTCCTATTTTGCTCATTTGATCAGGTGTAGCTATAGAAACATCAAATTCTGACCACCCAGACTCAATCTTTTTTATAATATCTTGATCAGCAATAATATCTGCTCCGGATTCTTTAGCATCATTAGCAACATCACCTTCAGCAAAAACTAACACTCTTACTTGTTTTCCAGTTCCATGAGGTAATTCAGCAAAACCTCTGACTTGTTGATCCGAGTGTTTGGGATCAGCAGAAGTTAATATATGCAACTCTACAGCTTCATCAAAATTTCTATTAGAAATTTTCTTTGCTAAAGAAATTGCATCCTCTGGACTATAGAAATCTTGACCTACTTCTTCGATAGCATTTCTGTATTTCTTACCTTGCTTAACCATAATACCTCATTAATAATTAAAGTTTCATTTTAATCTTCTACTAAAACTCCCATACTTCTTGCAGTTCCCTCAATAATTTTTGTTGCTGCATCAAGATCTATAGCATTCAAATCTTGTAATTTTTCTTTAGCTATATCTTTAGCCTGTGATCTAGTAATTTTCCCTACCATTTCTACTCCTGATTCACTAGAACCCTTTTCCAATTTTGCCATTTTCTTAATTAAAGCAGATGCAGGAGGACTCTTTAACTCAAAAGTAAAAGATTTATCTGTATAAATTGTTATTTCTACAGGAATAATATTTCCTGACATTTTAGATGTTCTGTCATTATATTCCTTTACAAATCCCATAATATTTGCACCATGTTGCCCCAAAGCAGGACCTACAGGAGGTGCAGGAGTAGCTTTTCCTGCTTCAATTTGTAATTTGACTAATGCTTGTACTTGTTTTGCCATATCATTATCCTTTGTCTAACTGTAAGAAATCTAATTCCACTGGAGTATCTCTTCCAAAAAAAGAAACTAAAACTCTTGCTTTTCCTTTATCTTGATCAACATAGTCGACAGTACCCATAAATTCAGCAAATGGACCATCTTTAATTCTTACTGAATCTCCTTTAGCAAAACCAACTCTTACTTTAGGGCTA
The DNA here is from genome assembly GCA_002721615.1 of Chloroflexota bacterium. GTDB lineage: Bacteria > Chloroflexota > Dehalococcoidia > Lucifugimonadales > Lucifugimonadaceae. The sequence continues at coordinate 1,682 of PBKW01000007.1, read as the reverse complement.
TCAGATTTCATTCTAGAAAAAATTTGATCTACCTCTTTATCCTCTAAAGGCACTGGTTTAGGCCTTCTTTCTTGTTCATCTTCAGCAGATATAAAACCAGTAATTCCTGGAGTATTCCTTACAGCAAACCAACTATCATCATCCATCAACATATTTACCAATAAATAACCAGCATACATTTTTTTCTTAATGATTTTTCTTTGCCCATCTTTAACTTCTACTTCGGATTCAGTAGGAACTACACAACCAAAAATTTTATCTTTAAGATCCATAGTCTTCACCCGCTGATCTAAATTCTTTTTTACTCTATCTTCTTGACCAGAATAAGTATGTAGTATGTACCAATCTCCAGAATAAGAAGATAAATCCATAATTTCTTCTTCTAAAATTTCTTCTGTTAAGTCAATCTCTTCAATCATTTTAACCTTCTGAAATAATTTCGAATAATCTAGAAAAACCCATATCTATTATGCCCAAAATAATTCCTATTATTCCAGCAATAGTCAAAACTAACAAAGTCAATCTAGTAGCTTCACTTCTACTGGGCCATCTTGTTTTTTTTAATTCACTTATGATTTCTCCAATCCGACCAAGTTTCAAACCTGATAACCTGGATGGACGGACCTCGGAAATCTTTGGACTTTGCTCTTTAGCCAATTTTCACCTTGTTTCTCTATGGAGAACTCTTTTTCTACACTTTTTACAAAATTTAGTAAGTTCTATCCTTTCAGTGCTATTTCTTCTATTTTTTTCACTATGATAGTTCCTATCCTGACATTCTGTGCAAGCAAGAGTTATCAATACCCTAGCTCCAGTTTTAGCCATTATTTACACCACCTTATTTTATTTTTATATATTAAACAGCGATGAAAACACCCGATCCCACTGTTCTTCCACCTTCTCTAACAGCAAACCTCAATTCTTTTTCCAACCCAACAGGATACATAAGTTCAACATCCATTTCTAAGTTATCTCCAGGCATCACCATTTCGGTTCCTTCTGGTAGAGTAACTGTTCCAGTAACATCTGTTGTTCTTATATAAAATTGCGGTTTATATCCACTAAAAAATGGTGTGTGTCTTCCACCTTCTTCTTTAGTAAGTACATAAATTTGAGCCTTTCCTTTAGTCAATGGAGTTATTGTTCCAGGTTTTGCTAATACAGCACCTCTTGCAATTTCTTCACGTTCTAGTCCTCTCAATAAACAACCTACTGCATCTCCAGGAATTCCTGAATCTAGTGACTTGTGAAACATTTCTACACCTGTAACAGTTGATTTTTCTGTACTTCCAAAACCAACAATTTCTATTTCATCACCAACCTTCACCTCACCTCTCTCAATTCTACCTGTTACAACAGTACCTCTTCCTTTAATACTAAACACATCTTCCACAGGCATTAAGAAAGGCAAATCAGTAGGTCTTTCAGGAACAGGTATATATTCATCTACCTTAGCCATTAATTCATTAATTTTGTCTGCCCATTCTCCTTCTCCTTCAGATTCTAATGCTTGTAATGCACTTATTTTAACTACAGGCACTTCATCTCCAGGGAAACCATATTCTGTCAATAATTCTCTAACTTCCAATTCAACCAATTCTAATAATTCTTCATCATCCATCATGTCACATTTATTTAATGCAACAACAATTTTAGGGACATTAACCTGTCTAGCTAAAAGG
>PBKW01000006.1 GCA_002721615.1 Chloroflexota bacterium | reverse complement strand
AATAATTACAACTTTTTCTTTAGATATTTTAAATTCTCTTCATTTAAATAAATTCTTTTTTCCAATTCTTTTTTCAATTACTTCTACTACTTATGATTTACTTATAGATCCTTTAATGTCAGGTCCATTAAATTATTGGGAATGGAACAATCATGGATATTATTTCGGAATACCTTTAAGTAATTTCCTAGGGTGGATAATAGTGAGCCTTCTCATAGGATGTTTACCCTGGAAAAATTACAAAACTAACAAATTCAGTCTGATAATTAGTTTTAGCTTACCAATTTTCTTTGTCTACACAGCATTACTAAACATACTTATTTTTCCTAGCATCATAGGAATATTGTTGATAGTGATTCTATTTACAAAAAATATTCTGAAAAGAAAAGTAATCAATTAGTTTTATACACTGTAGGTATTACTGACCCTTTCTGTGATTCAGAAAATCTTACTGCATCATCTATCATCATTTTCACATCCCATTCTGGCAAATAATTAAAGTCATTAAAAGACTTAGTTAAATTGAATTCATAAAATGTAGGATTAATTGGCAATTCAACTCTACAGTGGCTTTTGTTAGTTTTTGAACCTATATAAGGAATAACTTCATCCCAAGTAAAAGGATATTTACCTGCGATTTGATAAGTTTCCCCAAATGTCTTTTTTATACCAATGACTTTTTCAAAAGCTTGTATGATATCTCTTATATCCATTACATGTTTTTTCCAAGGTCTTCCATTTTTGTCACAAGCTATAATTAATTCCTTTCCTTCACTTAATAAATGATTCAATTTTCTAAAAATAGTTTTATTTTTTAAATCTACATCTTTTGAAAATTGATCTATAAAATGACTTGTATAAAATTGATTAAAACTAAGAATTTCTCCAGCACCCCAAACCATAGCAAATCTTATAATAGTAACAGGTAATTTTTCAGCATAATAAAATCTATTAGCCATATTCTCTGTAAGAATTTTAGAATACCCATACCAATCAGTAATATTTTGAGGAAGAGAGTCTTCTTTAATAGAATTTTTCATTCCATTAGGAGGGTACTTAAAAACCGTTGCATCAGAACTAGCAATTATCAAATGTTTTATCTCATTTTTATACCTTAAAGCTGATTCTAAGATATTAAAAGTTCCTTTCACATTAATATCAAAATATTGATTTGGAGTAAATGGCCCTCCTGATTGGAAAGCAGCACCAAGATGAAAAATGATTTCCTGATTTTTACTAGCTTTCATGACATCATGAAAGTCAGAAAGATCGCCTTCAATTATTTTGGCACCTATTAAGCTCATTTTTTCTGATTGTTTATCGTTAGGCCATACTAATCCTGTAACATTATGTCCCTTATCTAGAAAAAATTTTGCAACGTTAGCTCCAACCCTACCAGTAATACCTGTGATTAAGATATTCATAAAACTCCCAATTAGATAATTTTGTTTATTCAAAAATTATTAATATCTATTTTAAACCACATTAAAAAAAATTCATTGAATAATTTCAATGAATTACGGAGAATAGATTATGAAACTAATAATTTTTTATAAGGAAAATCTTGAACATTTCTAACTTGATGACACGTGAAGTAGCTACTATCTCAACTAAAGAAAATATTATCAATGCTGCTGCAAGAATGAGAGAATTAAATGTAGGATCTTTGGTAGTTGTTACAAAATATGAAGTAGAAGGGATAATTACCACTTGGGATATAACATCAAAATGTATTGCTGTAGGATCAAATCCTGCAGAATCATTGGTTTTTGATTACATGACAAGTCCAATTCATACTGGAACCACTAAGATGGATGTTTTAGATGCTGCAAGAATAATGGCAGAAAGAAAAATTACTAGGTTACCTATTATGGATGAAAATAAATTAATTGGAATCATCACTTTTGCTGACATCGCTAATGCTTTAAACCAATTCACTAAAGATGTTGCAGGTTCCTGGAAAACCGAATAAATATATAAATAATTTCAGAATGACTATAAATAATCCACCAAATATAATTATTATTCTCGCTGATGATTTAGGATACTCTGATCTTGGTTGCTATGGTTCTGAAATTAAAACTCCGAATATAGACAGTCTAGGAAATAATGGAATTAAATTTTCGCAATTTTATAATCAAGCTAGATGCAGTCCTTCAAGAGCATCATTAATGACCGGCCTTACTGGGCATCAAGCTGGAGTTGGACAATTATCAGGAGATTTGGGAGCACCTGGATATAGAGGATTTATCAACAAAGAATGTGTTACTGTTGCTGAAGTCTTGAAACAAAATGATTATGATACATATCTTTGTGGAAAATGGCATCTTGGAGGATCCTGGGATCCAAGAGAAAAAGATAAATGGCAATCTGGAACAGATAATCACCCTACCCCTAAACAAAGAGGATTTGATGATTTTTATGGAATTATGGATGCAGCCTCAAGTTTTTTTAGACCAGAAAGTCTTATGGATGGAGATAAATTTATTGATGTAGAGGACCCTAATTATTATTTTACAGATGCAATGTCTGATAAAGCTTGTGAAATGATTTCAAGATCAGTGACGAAAAAAAATCCTTTCTTTCTATACCTTTCATACACAGCTCCACATTGGCCACTTCACGCCAAACCTGAGGATATTGCAAAATATGAAGGCAAATATCTTAAGGGTTGGGATTATTTTAGAACTGCTAGACATGAAGAAATGAAAGGCTTGGGAATTGTAGATTCTAAATGGGATATTTCTCCAAGAGATTCAGATGTTGGAGATTGGGAAGATGCAAAATACCCAGATTGGGAAGATTCAAAAATGGCAGCTTATTCAGCAATGATAGACAGTATGGATCAAGGCATTGGAAAGGTTATAGATTCACTTAAAAGAAATAACCAATATGAAAATACCTTAATTTTCTTTATGTCAGATAATGGTGGGTGCGCAGAATTAATGAGAGAAGATGGTGACTGGAGTAATACTTCTCAATGGGAAACAAATTTAATTAACGGTGAGCCTGTTAGAGTAGGAAATATACCCAATTTAAGGCCAGGTTCTGGAACAACATTTCAAAGTTATGAAACACCTTGGACTAATGTAAGTAACAGTCCATTTAGGTTATTTAAAAGATGGATACATGAGGGAGGAATAAGTGCACCATTAATTGTTCACTGGCCTAATAAAATTAATGAGCCAAGAGTTGAATCAGAACCGTTGCATATAATGGATATTCCAGCAACTTCAATTGATGCGGCTGGAGCAAATTATCCGAATGAATTTAATGGAAACAAAATTAAACCGTTAGAAGGTGAAAGTTTCTTGGATTTATTAAGCAATAAATGGTCTAGAGAAAAACCAATGTATTGGGAACATGAAGGAAATCAAGGCATTAGAAAAGGCGAATGGAAACTTGTTAAAGAGTATGGGGGAGATTGGGAGTTATATAATATGAATGATGATCGTACAGAGTTAAATAACTTGGCTGAAAAAGAAAGAGATAGAGTAAATGAAATGAGCGCTGAATGGGAAAGTTGGGCTAATATTAGCAACGTTCTGCCATGGCCAGTTGATCCAAATGTTATGGCAAAAAGGCTGGAAGGTGATCATTCCCATATTCATCAACACAGGGGTCCTACTGCTAGCCAAATTGCTGAAGGGAAAGGTAAGTTTTTATAAATTAAACAAAAAGACTAAAGGAGATAAAATGCCAAAAATTAATATAACATGGTACAAAGGTAGAACTTATGAACAAAAGCAAAAAGTTGCAAAAGCGATTACTAATTCATTAGTAGAAATAGTAGAATGTAAGCCTGAAGCTGTAGAAATAATATTTCAAGATGTAGACAAGAAAGATTGTGCTAGAGCAGGAGTTATGCAAGAATAAAGATGAATATTACTGTACTTTATTGTGATGACTGCCCTTCTCTTAATCCTTCTTTAGATAGATTAAAAAAAGTATTAAGTGACGAAAACATTAAAGAAGAAATATTATTAAAAAAAGTTGAATCAAATGAAGAAGCTGTCAAATTAAAATTCATTGGCTCCCCAACAATTCTTATTAACGGTATTGACATCGATCCACCTGAAAACAAATCATATTTCGCTCTAAATTGCAGAGCATTCAAAAAAGAGAATGGCAAAATTTCACCTATTCCACCTATTGATATGATTAGGAAATTAGTAATTCAAGAGAAATAAATTCACAAAGTTAGGAGTGAAAATGGCAAAAATAAATATAGGAGATCCTCAATTAAATTTTGAACTACCTGGAGTCGACGGTATCAAACATAATATTAAAAATATACAGAAAATCAAAGTAGTTATATTCAGTTGTAATCACTGCCCATATGCTCAAGCTTGGGAAGATAGAATAATTAAACTACAATCTGAATTTTCAAAACACATCCAAGTAATAATGATTAGTTCAAATGATGCAAAGCAATTTCCAGATGATAGTTTTCAAGAGATGGTAAAACGTTCGAAAGAAAAACAATTCAATTTTCCTTATTTATATGATGAATCACAAGAAATAGCTACTCTTTATGGAGCAGAAAGAACCCCTGAAGTATTCGTATTTGATGCTTCAGGTATACTTAAATATCATGGAACAATTGATGATAATTATGAAAATGAATCTGAAGTAGAAAAATCTTTTCTTAAAGAGGCTATAGAAAATATAATTAACGAAAAAAATCCAAATCCTTCTATTACTGAACCAATAGGATGTACAATAAAATGGAAAAATTAAAATATATAGAGGTGAATAATGAGTACCAAAAACCCTTTGAATAACAATGACTTACTTGTTTATCATGTGGCTGATAGGTTGCAACAAAATACACCTGATTCTGCTGTAATTCAAGAAATTCAGAAAAGAGGTGCTTCAGAAAAAGAAGCGACTTCTATATTTTCAGACGGAGTCAAATATGCTTTACAGAAATCTAAAAGTGAAGCTATATCTAATCTAATTTGGGGTATAACAAGTGTTTTAATTGGAGTAGTAGCTCTATACGTTTTAATATGGGCCATAGCTTGGTTAAGATTACCTGATCATGCAACATTTGGACCTCCAGGAAGACCTCCAGGTGGACCTGGCAGACCTACACTTATAATGGGAATTCCACAACCATTATTCATTATGACTTTAATAGTAGGAATACAATGTTTAGCTGTAATAGTCTTCGGACTTTCAAGATTACTCAAATCATGGCTTAAATTTAGATGGTTAAGGTTAAGAGCAAACATGACTCAATTTGAACTTGAATAATTCTTTATGGATTTATTAAATATCAAAGAATTAGATCGATGGATTGTTGGTGATTCATGGATAAACTCAGAAATCCATGATCATTTAAATAAACTTTGTGATGAAATAGGACCTCGTTGGGCTACTTCAAAAGAAGAAAGATATGCAGGAAACTATTTACATGAAAAATTTCAGGAATATGGTCTTGACGTTGAAAGAGATAATTTCGAAATAGAATCTTGGATTCCTCGTAATTTCACTTTAAAAATAAATGAATCATCTCTAGACATAAAACCATTTAATCGATGCCCTTCAATTAATATTAAATCAAAAATTATAGATGTGGGATTCGGTACAGAAAGAGAAATAAATTTTCATTCTAAAAATTTGACTGGCAAAATTGCATTAATGGATCATGGATTTGAACCATTTTCTAAACCTATTCATTATTCTTTAAGAATTAAAATGCTAGTGAGCAAAGGCATAAAAGCTATAATAATCATAGACAAAAAAATTGGTCGTCGAATGGAATATCATAGTGTAAGTGATTTTCGTGATTCAAATCCTCAAAAACATTCTGTGCCTGTAGTAACTACATCAAGAGAACATAGTGTTCTGTTAAAAAAAGCAGCTAATAATGAATCTTTAGTTTCACTTTCCGTTGAATCTGAAATATATAATGCATCAACTTCAAATATTATAGGAAAAATCAAAGGCAAAAATAATCAAGGAGAACATCTAATTCTCTGTGGTCATCACGATACGGTATATGGATCCCCAGGAGGAAACGATAATGCTTCTGGAACTATTGGAGTGATAGAAACAGCTAGAGTACTTTCCAAAATGTTCAATTTCTTTGATATAAAACCAAATTTAAGTATATATTTTTTAACTCTTTCAGCAGAGGAACAAGGATTACAAGGCTCTCATCATTTTGCAAAAACAAAATATAATAAAAATCAAATTAAACCAAGGCTTGTAATTAATTTAGATGAATTATCAACTGGACCATTAAAAGGATTAGTACTAGGGTTCCCTCATCTTAGAGATTTTCTTCAAAATAAAATTGATGAATTAAATGAAAATTTAAAAGTTCATGTAATGTCTCAACTAGATCCAACTTCCGATCATTATCCTTTTCTAGCCCAAGGTATAGATGCAAGTCATCTGTGGAGATGGAGGTTTGATAAAAGACACGCTTCTTCAGAATTTCATCATGAATCTGCTGATACATCAGACAAAGTAAATATACCTGAATTAAAAAATTATATAGCTAATTTAAGTAGAATATTATTCAGGCTCTCAATTACAGAAACTGAATCCTGGCCATCAAATAATATCTCAATAGAAAAACTCAGAGAAAGAATCAAACAAGAAAAAGATTCAGTTATTAGAGTTTTTTAAATATTGTTATCAAGAATGATACTAATTAAAAACTAAACTAATATTCTTTATCTTGATTTTTCCAAGATTCATAATCAAAATCCTTTGAAGAGAAAATTTCCTTTGACTTAGATTCATCATTTCTTACATCTTCACAAACTCTACTAATTTTTTCAGCATAATTTAAAGGAATATTAGTTATTCCATCTTTATCGCAAACTAGTAAATCTCCATGAGAAATTTTCAATCCAGAGACTTCAATTGTTTTACCTAAACTGACCAAGTTAAATGGACCATGTCCTGGGACCCTACCTTTAGCCCATATTGGACACTTAGCCTCCTTTATACCCTCCAAATCTCTTAAAGAGCCATCTATCACAACACCCGATACTCCTAATGATACATGACGATAAGCCATAACATCTCCAAAACTTGCACCTCTACCAGGAGGATTATCTATATCTTTTAAAATACTTATTAATGGAAAGTCAGAATTTGCTAATTCATCATAATATTCATTCCAATCTAAAATTTTTTCTGGAAGATTTAAAGTCTGTACTTCTGTAGTAACAGCATAACCAACTACAGTTGAACCACCATCATTAAAACATTTTAATTCAGGACCAGTGTAATCTTCACTCTCATCAACATAACCTCTAACTCTTATAGCTGCATTCTGAATAGTAGCAGAATCATATTTTTGTAATCTTTTTAGAATTTCTATATCAACTTTACTCATTTATTCTCCTAGAATTTTGTTTATCTAAAAAAGAGTTTGTAGAATTAAATAATAATTACTTAAACAAATAATATCTATGAAAAATAAAGAAAAACTTATAAATATTGGAATAATAAGTATTTCAGATAGAGCTTTTAAAGGTATATATACAGATAAAGGTATCCCAACAATAAAAAATGTTTTAAATTTATCGTTTAAAAAATCTTTTAAATTTCAAGAAGAAATAATTCCTGATGAACAAAAGTTGATTGAAAATACTATTATCAAATTTTCAGACAAACTATCATGTGATTTAATTTTAACTACTGGTGGTACAGGACCTTCACATAGAGACGTGACCCCAGATGCCACAACAAATGTTTGTAATAAGATTCTTCCAGGATTTGGAGAATTATTAAGAAGAATATCTTATGAAATAATTGAAACATCTATAGTTTCTAGGCAAACTGCAGGAATAAGAAACAATTCCCTAATAGTTAATTTCCCAGGAAATCCCAAAAGCATAGAGGAAACTTTACCTTCAATCATAAATCCTATTATGCATACTTTAGATTTACTAAAGGAAGAAAAATAATTTAATTACTATCTTCTTCTGGTTCCCATAGATCGTTCATATCTGTATCTTGCCTTTCTGCACCATACTCTAAGTCTTCATAAAACTTAAATTCACCATCTTCACCAGTTTCAAAAATTCTAGACCAAGTTTTTGCTATCAATAGTCCATCATTAGTAACAGTAATATAAGAAGTAGGAGATCTTTTTCTTTCTCTTTTTCTTATAATATATCCTTTATCTTCTAAGGATTTTAAAGTTCTAGAGAATTTTTGTAATTCTTTTTTTTCATTGATCCCAAATATTTCTCTTGGAAGCCATGGAATCAACATTTGTTCCCAATTTTGACCAAACATTCCAGTAGAAGTTTCATTTTCTACAGATTTCAAATACTTTAAAATCCAAGTGATTATGGTTCTCTCAGTATCTGTAATTTTTCCTCTAAATCTTTTAGGCATTATAAATGGAAGGAAATTTATTTTTAATTTATCATAATCTTAAATTATTTTTTGTAAGGAGAAAATATGAAATCCTTATCTATAGAACAAATCAATTTTTATAATAAAAATGGATATATCCTAGTAGATAATGTTCTTTCAAAAGAAGAAATAAAGGAATTGAGTGATGTCACTGACACTTTTGTAGAAAAATCAAGATCAGTTACTGAAAACAATGAAGATTTTGTTCTTGAGCCAGGACATTCAGCTGAAAACCCAAAATTAAGAAGACTAAAGAACCCAGAACATCAACATAAAGTTTATGAAAAAGCACTAAAGAATAAAAATATTTTGGATATAGTTGAAGATTTAATTGGACCAAACATTAGAAGTCATGGAAGTAAATTAAACATGAAAGCTCCTGGAGGAGGATCTTCTGTAGAATGGCACACAGATTGGGGATTTTATCCACATACAAATGATGATATTTTAGAAGTTGGAATTCCATTAGATGATATGGAAATTGAAAATGGTTGCCTACATGCAATACCAGGATCCCATAAATGGGATGAAATAAGTCACCATGAAAATGGACTTTTCATTGGTGCAGTATCAGATGACTCTTTTAATATTGAAGATGCTGAACCTTTTATATTAAGAGCTGGATCTATCTCATTACATCATGTTCGTGCTCTCCATGGATCTGCTCCCAATGTTTCTAATCGTCCTAGAAGATTATTATTACAAAATTATTCTGCTGCTGATGCATTTCCTATAGGCACTCCTGTAGATTGGGAAAAATGGAAAGAAAGTATGCTTAGAGGTTCAATTACTAACAAACCTAGGATGGAAAAAATTAATATGTTTTGGCCAGAACCAAAACCAGAAGGAGTAGGATCAATTTTTGAAGTACAAGATAAAAAAAAGAAATCTATTTACAAAAAATAGGAGAAAATGTGATAAAAAAATTTGAAGAAAAAGTATGTATAGTTACTGGTGGAGGACAAGGAATTGGAGGAGGAATCGCTAGAAAATTCGCTCAACAAGGATCCAAAGTTATGATCGCTGATATCAATGACTCAGTAGCAAAACAAAACAAAAACACAATTGAATCTTTAGGCGGAATAGCTAAAACAGTTCATACTGATGTTTCAAAATCTCAAGACATTGAAAACATGGTAAATACCACTATTAGTGAATGGGGAAGAATTGATTTTTTAATTCAAAATGCATTTGGTGTTTCTGATGATTCTACACAAGGATCTGCTATGGAAGTAACAGAAGAAGCATGGGATTCAGGAATTTCTGTATTAACTAAAGCATTATTTCTTGGTGCAAAATTTGCTGGGAAATATCTAATAGAAACAAAAGGTTCTATAATCAATATTTCTTCTGTTCATGGATTTTTGGTGGCACCTAAAACATTAGTATATGAAGCTGGAAAATCAGCAGTTATTGGAATGACTAGACAAATGGCTTGTGACTTTGGTCCTGAAGGAGTAAGAGTAAACTGTATATGCCCAGGACATATAGTAACTGAAAATATTCAGGAACAATGGAATAAGAATCCTTCTGGTCTAAAATTTTTTGATCAACAATATCCTTTAAGAAGAACTGGAACTCCTGAAGATATAGCAAATGCAGTAAGTTTCTTGTGTTCTGAAGAGGCTTCATTTATTACTGGACATTCTTTAGTAGTAGACGGAGGTTTAACTATACAAATTCAAGAAAATCTAGGGATATCATTAGGAAAATATGCAATCGAAAACCCAGAAACTGAGTTTCCTTTTTAAAAAAAACTTGTTAATACAGAAATTCCCCAACCCCATGCTTTTTCTATTACTTCCAAAAAAGAACAAATATATTTGCCTATAATAAAAATATTATCAAAACTACATGTATCAATATAATGAGAAAAGGAATTATCTCCTAATTCATATATATATATTGCTCTTAAAACAAAAAATGCCCCTAATCCAGTAATCAATGCAAACAATAAAAAACCAAAACCTATCATCCCTATAAGCATCGCAATTTGTAAATTTTGATTAGGTTTATCTGGAAACATTTTTATTTTTAAAAATTTCTTTATTAAAATATTACTTAAATAAAAGTGAAAAATCTATTCTTAAATTTCAAAAATTTCTAATTTAATATTTAACTAAAATGTAACTAACTTTTTTTAAATTTTGATAAAATTATCTTTTGATTGACAATGAAAAAAATATTTTTACTAACCATAACGATCTTATCCATTGGTTTTATATCAATGTTTTTTTTATTAAATAACTCAGTAAGTGAAGAAAAAATGATTATTGATGACTTAAGTAACCCTAAAGACAATAATTGGGTTTTCTTTACTGATAGAGTAATGGGTGGAATATCTAGAGGAGAATTAACATATAACCTAGATAAAGAACAAAATTTCTACAGAATGAGTGGAAATGTAAGTACTGCAAACAATGGTGGCTTTATTCAATTCAGAACAAATATTAGAGATTTACCAGATATTGATTTTAATGGTGTAAGAATTATGGTAAGAGGAAACAACCAAAATTACTACATCCATATAAGAACTAAATTAACTCCCCTACCCTGGCAATATTATCAAACTCAATTCAAAGTAAATAACAAATGGGAGATTATAGAAATACCCTTTGATAAATTCTCTAAATCAAATTTCTATCAACCAAATTCTTTCAAACCCAAAGATATTAGAACTCTAGCTATAGTCGCATATGGAAAAGATTATGATGCTAACATTGACTTAGGATTAATAGAATTTTACTAGATTTCAGGAGAAATAATGAAAGGAAAAATAATTACAGTAAATGGAGAAATTAACCCTCATGAAGCAGGAACAATCATCACTCATGAACACTTGTTAGTAGATGTAAGTCTAGTTTATTCTCCCCCTTCTTATCTTGAAGAATATAATGGAAATGAAAAAATTTCTTTGGAAAATATCGGTTGGGTTTCTTATAACTGGAATAATAATAAAGATAACCTCNTATTAAATGATGTNAATTTAGCTATTGAAGAAATAAAATTATTAAAAGAAGCTGGCGGAAANACAATTGTAGATGTAACACCAATCGGAATAANTAGNCAACCAGANTTAATAAAAAAAATAAGNATANAATCAGGTGTAAATGTNATAATGGGAAGTAGTTTTTATGTNCAAATTTCCCATCCTGATTATGTAATNNATGAAANNCCAGAACAATTATCAAAAAGAATCATTCATGACATAGTTGAAGGAGTAGAAGATNCTGGAATAAGAAGCGGNATNATAGGAGAAGTAGGATGCACNTATCCATGGCATGANTCTGAAAAAAAAGTTTTATTAGCTAGTATAATTGCTCAACAAGAAACTGGCGCTCCACTACTTATACACCCTGGTAGAAATGAACTATCTCCAATGGAAATAGTTAAATTTATAGAAGAACATAATGGAGATCTATCAAGAACAATTATTGGTCATATAGAAAGAACTATTTTTGACTCAAAAATTTTATTAGAACTAGCTTCTACTGGTGTATATATGAATTTTGATATTTTTGGTAATGAGTCTTCTCATTATCCTCTAACTGAAGTTTCTGAAAAATATTATTATATGCCTAATGATCATCAAAGAATTGAACAAGTTGGCCTACTTGTAGAATCTGGATACTCAGATAAAATTCTATTGGGTCACGATATTTGCACTAAACATCGACTAAAAGCTTATGGAGGACATGGATGGGATCATATATTAATTAATATTATTCCAAGAATGATGAAGTATGGTATAAGTTCTGAAAATATAGAAAAAATGATCATCCAAAATCCACAAAATATCCTTACATTTATCTAATTTCATTTAATGGAATTACCATTAATGTATCAAGTATTGGGTAAGTGTTTTTTCAGGATTTTCAAAGCTACTGATCCTGCAACTGTAATAACTTCATATTTCCCTACCATACCAATTAAAAGATGAGCAGCCCAAGGTTTCATTTTATAATCTTGTATCAACCATGTAATCATCTCAGAGGTAGCAATCTGTAAACCTCTATTTAGATCACTAGAAAATTCAGGCTGTGATCCTATACTGCTAATAAAATCAGAAGTCTCTAATCGAGGCATATTAATTTTTTTGTTCTTAATCACTTTCACAGAAAATTCTAAATCCATAGATGTTTCAATTCCTGTGCCTAGAGGTTCACCATCTGCTTGTAAAGCATGACCATCTCCTACATAAAGATAAGATCCTTCTTGAAAAACAGGTAAATATACAGTAGATCCTTCAATAATTTGATTATAGTCAATATTACCTCCCCATTCTCCAGAAGGACCAGAGGTTGGATTAAAATTTCCTTCAGGAGCAACCCCTATACAACCAAGCATAGGTTCAGCAAAAAATTCCATATTGTTGCTAGAATCATCTTTATGTTGAAATCTTACTTTTTTAGTTTTTAAATCAATATCCCAAGAGATTAAATCATCTCTACCTTTCCTTATAGAATCCTGTTCATACTTTTTTGAATAAATGTTTTCTATAGAATCTGGTTTTATTGCAAAAAGTCCCAACCTATATGAAGTGTAACCCCAATTTCTGTTCATTTTTATCTTTGATAAATGAACTTTCAATGTATCACCGGGGCGAGAATTTTCAATATAGAAAGGTCCTGTAAGAGGATTTCCTGGCTCAGATAGCTGTTTCCCATCAATATCTTGCCCTCCTGAATCAAGAGTTCTAGTAATTACAGTATCCCCAGAATTAATAGTTTTCAAAACAGGAAAATCTTTTGAAAAAATTCTATGATATTTCTTCGCAATAACTTTATGATATTTCTTCATAATACTTCCTTAATCATAATAATATAGATTTGGAATAAGATTAGCACGCCCAATGATTCGAACTCCCAACTCTCTAGTTAGAAGTTGATATTTTAATTTTAACTAATTGTGACATTTTTTTTAGGTATACTAGTTATTTAGGCTATTTATCAAAAACTCGCAGTTGATTGTAGCCTCCTCTAAATTTCTACCTTGGCACAGAATTATTGAATTTGAGAAGATATAAAAATTATTATATTTAGGCAATGCACAATTAACTCCACCTCCTGCTCTTGTTGGACCTGTGCAAAACCTAGATTCTTTTAGTCCTTCTTTCCATGATGCTTCTGATTCATCAAGTAGAGCTGTATTTCCAGAACGCTCCTTAGCAAATTTCATTCCAAGGTTTAAAGCTTCTTCATGGGAAGGATAGATTCGAATTTCATAATCTATTGCTTCTTTATTGGGGGTTTTCCAAAACCCGTGGACAACTTTGGATGCTCCTGGTAAATCTTTTACGTCATAGTTTTTATTAGACTTAAAACCTAAATCAATGAAATCTTCTATAGAATATAATTTTTTGTTGTCACTAATCTGTTCTATTGATTCTATTTGAACAGTTCCATTGGTAGTACAGGCTGAGAAAACAATTATTATTACAGTAAGCAGTATCTTTTTCATTCAAAAATATTATCTAATAAAGTAGTTTACATCTAGACTGAGCTAAAAATGGCACGCCCGGAGAGATTCGAACTCCCGACCCTCTGGTTCGAAGCCAGATGCTCTATCCACTGAGCTACGGGCGCATTTAAGAAATGGGGTGAGCGGAGGGATTTGAACCCTCGATCTTCAGGGCCACAACCTGACGTGTTAACCACTACACTACGCCCACCATAAGTTAGAAAAACACCAAACTTAAAAGATAAGTTTATTAATTAATCATAGCTATGACAAAAATATTACTAATTTCAAGTTTTCTTGGAAACATCTAAAACAAATTGGATTAAAGTTCTTGTTGGTAAACCTGTTGCTCCTTCAATGATCCATCCATCAGTATAATTCTTCATTGCTGTTCCTGCTATATCTATATGAACCCATGGAACTTCTCCTACAAACTCTTTTATAAAGTGTGCAGCTGTTATTGATCCAGCAGATCTACCACCAGTATTTTTAATATCAGCTATTTTAGAACGATTTTGTTTACTTGAAAGATCATCCAAAGGTAGCCTCCATAAAGACTCTCCTCTTTTTGAACCAGCAATAATTAAATCTTCTACTAGTTTTTCATCATTAGTAAATACACCCATATTTCCATGACCTAAAGAAATAACAATAGCGCCAGTCAAAGTTGCAACATCAATAATTCTTTTTGCTCTATTTTTCTTTGCATATTCGACTGCATCTGCAAGAGTTAATCTACCTTCAGCATCAGTATTCATAATTTCAATAGTTTTCCCACTCATGGTTTTAACTACATCTCCTACTCTCTGAGCTTTTCCTCCAGGCATATTTTCAGTTGCGAGACATAAAGCATGAACATTAATTCTAGGTTTAAAAATTGATATCGCGTTTATAGCATTTATCACTGCAGCTCCTCCCGACATATCACTTTTCATTGTTTCCATACCAAAAGAAGGTTTTAGTGATAATCCTCCAGAATCAAACGTTATTCCTTTACCTATTAACCAAATATTGTCATCAATATCATTTTTATTTCCTTCATAAGTAATATGAATACCATATGGATCATTATTACTACCCTGTGAAACACCTAAAAAGGCTCCCATTTTCATTTGTTCTAAATCAGATTTCTTAAAAATTTTACAATTTAAATTATCATTATTTTTAGCAAGAGTCTGAGCAAAATCTGCTAATTTCTTGGGAGTCATAACATTTGGTGGCTCATTCACTAAATTTCTTGTAGAAATATTAGCTTCAGCAAAAATTTTTGCATTCTTAATTCCTTTTTGAGCCTCTTCAATTTTTGTTTTGTCAATTTCTATAATTTGCATTTCATCTATATGATGATCTTGATCTTCTTTTTGTTTAGATTTATATTTATCAAATCTATATAAACCTAAAAGAGTTCCTTCTACCATAGCCTCACAGGAATAAGAAACATCTAATCCCCCTATTCCAGCACCATGAATAATAGTTCCAAATTTTTTTATTTTTAATGACTCGATTTTTCTAGCTAATGTTGCTGAAACTTCCCTAATCTCGTTGTAACCAAAATCATCAGCTTTCCCTAAACCTATTACCAAAATTCTATTAGGAAGAAAATTTTTAAATGAGTCCCCCATAGTATGTATAAGAGTCATTTCATTTTTTCTTCCAGTAATTTCCCCATCTTTAATTAATTTTGAAATTAAACCTCCAGATAAATCATCAATTAATCCAGTAGCACCACTTGGAGTTTTTACGTCTTTAAATAAATTTACTACTAAAAGAGGTAGTTCTTGGTCTTGCAAAGATCCAAATATTGTTTCTATTTTCATTTGTTCTCCAAAATCTATGTATCAATTTTTTATTAATTATACAAGAAGATTTGTATGAATATTTACTTATTTTTAAGTTCAAAGTTGACATAATTTTGTAAAAGTATAAAATTAATATAAATTTTGTAAATATTTTTTATTATTTATTTTTTATTATTTATTTTTATTTAGGGGGTACAATGAAAAACGATAAAGTAGGAATTGGAGTAATAAGTGATGGCACATTTCTTTTGGATGGTGGAGCTGTATTTGGTTTAGTTCCAAAAATGTTATGGGAAAGAAATGCTAAACCAGATAGAAAAAACAGGGTTAGATTAGGCCTTAACTGTATGTTAATCAAAACACTACATGCAAACATATTAGTTGACACCGGAATAGGCACAAAAGAGCCTGAAATAAGTAGAGAGTTCTATGGTTATACAACGAGTAGATTGCAAAGAAATCTAAGAAAAAATAATTTAAGTCCAAAAGATATAGATTTTGTAGTATTAACTCATCTACATTTTGAAAAATGTGGTGGAGCTACAAAACTAGATCGTGAAGGAAATATCATTCCAACTTTTCCAAAAGCTCAATATTTAGTACAAAGAAGAGCATGGGATGAAGCCTTTTCACCTAACGAAAGAGTTAGACCTTCTTTTGGAAATGGTGGAGTGAAGCATTTAGAAGTACTAAGAGAAAGAGAACAATTAACTCTTTTAGATGGAGATGTAGAGATCGCACCAGGTGTAAATGGATTAGTATTAGATGGTCCAAGTATTGGTCATATGATCGTAACTGTAAAAGCAGGTGGAGAAAGAGTGGTGTTTTTAGGAGATATAGTTCCTACACACAATCATCTCCCTTTACCTTTTATTACCGCTATGGATAGATCTCCAGAAGAAACTTTAACTCAGAAAAAAGAGCTTTTAAAACAATGTGAACAAGAAGGTTCATTAATTGTTTTCTCAAGAGGTTATGAACATACTGCAGGTTATCTAGAAAGAAGAAAAGGTTCAGTTGAATTAAAACCAGTATTAGTATAATTTCCTAGAACATAATTAGAAAAAAAGTAATCTCGGTTACTTTTTTTCTTTTTGTGCGTACAATTTCCCATCAGAAAATTTAGTGATTTTTGAATTTTCAATACCATTATTTGGTAGATCTGATTTTGAATAATTATCGTTATAAACTTTCAAATAATTATCAGTAAAACCTATTTCCATATTTTCTCCTTCCCAAAGAACTGGCATGACAGATCCTAAATATGATTTCATCAATTCAAATTTTATTTTTGATGAACAAGAATTTAATTCTTTAGCTCTATATTTTTTTATCGATGGGTTAACTTGATCATTTAAATACCATGCTGAAGTTCCTGGTCTTTTAGAGAATGGAAAAACATGTACATCTAAAAACTCCACCTTTTGAATTACTTCAAGAGTTTGCGAATGATCAAATTCTGTTTCACTAGGAAACCCAACTATTACATCTGTGGTAATATTTGCATTTATATTAGAAGATTTAATTAATTCCACTACTTTAAGAAAATCATTTTTCGTATATTTTCTCCTCATTTCTTTTAAAATTCTTGTACTTCCACTTTGAAGAGGTAAATGGAAATGAGGACAAAGTCGTCCTTTCGATTGAATCCACACTTCAATTAAATTTTCGTTTATCTCCAAAGGCTGTAGAGAACTTACTCTTATTCTAGGAATAGAAGTATTATCTAAAAAAACCTTTAACATCTTAGTCAAAGAAAAATCAGATAAATCAAATCCATAATTTCCTAATTGGGTGCCAGTCAAAATTATCTCTGATACTCCCCTATCACTAAGATCATTAGCAGAATTAATTAACTCTTCAACAGGAATACTTCTTTCTCTTCCTCTTACTTTTGGGATAATACAGTAAGAACATACTTGATTACATCCTTCTTGGATTTTCAAAGATGCTCTTGACCTTCCTAACAAATCTAATTTTTCAAAAAAATCTTCTTGATTATCCAATGAAATTTCTGTTTTTATATGTTCAGAAATTCTATCTACAATATCATTTTTAGAAGAATTATTAATAGAAATATCTACAACATCTAGATTCTTTACACTGTTTTCATCTCTTTCTACATAACACCCAGCAGCTACTATTAAAGCATTGGGAAATTTTTTTCTTGCTTTCCTTAAAGCATTTCTTGCTTTCCTATCAGCAACATGAGTAACTGTACAAGAATTTAGAACAAAAACATTAGGCTCTATATCATCATTTGAAACTACAGAATAACCATTCTCAACAAATTTTTTAGCTAACATTTGACTATCAGCCATATTCAACTTGCATCCATGAGTCTCTATCAAAACTTTTGGGAGTTTAATAAAACCTGAGGTTTTGATTCTTGTTTTTTCCATAAAATTTCTTAATAGTAATTTATTTTGTAATATATCTTTTATCTTCTATTATATGAAATACTTAATTTTCTTTTATAAACAAAAATTATCAGATAAATATGCAAAAACGAATTGTAATCACAGGAATAGGTGCTATATCACCTATTGGCTTAAATATTGAAGAATCATTTGATTCAGCATTAAATGGAAAATCTGGAATTTCAACTATAGAATCATTTGATCCTACTGATCTACCAGTTAAAATTGCAGCTGAAGTAAAAGGCTTCGATCCAATAGAATTACTAGGTAGGAAAGAATCAAAAAGATTTGATAGATTTTCTCAATTTGCTTGTGTAGCAGCTAGACAAGCTATAAAGCATGGAAACCTAGATATAGATTCCATTAATACTGAAAAATTTGCAGTAATATTAGGTAGTGGAGTCGGAGGAATTCTCACATTATCTGAACAATATGATGTTATGAGAAATAGAGGAGCTAGTAGAGTTTCTCCTTTCCTTATCCCTATGATGCTTCCTGATATGGCTTCTGGAAGGGTTTCAATGGATTTAGGAGCTAAGGGTCCAAACTTTTCACCCGTTTCTGCATGTGCAACAGGAGCAGATGCTATTGGAGAAGCAACAGAAATGATTAAAAGAGGTGTAGCTGATTTAGCAATTGCCGGAGGATCTGAAGCAGCTATTTGTCCTATTGCTATTGCAGGTTTTGCTTCATGTAAAGCTCTTTCTATGAATAACGAAGACCCTGTAAAAGGATCTAGACCATTTGATTTAAATAGAGATGGCTTCGTATTAGGTGAAGGTGCAGGAGTACTATTAATAGAAGATTTAGAACATGCAAGAAAAAGAGGAGCTAATATTTTAGCTGAAATCATAGGATATGGATCAACTAGCGATGCTTTCCATATTACTCAGCCATCCCCCGGTGGAGAAGGTGCATCAAGAGCAATGAACATAGCCATATCACAAGCAAAGATTAAACCCGAAGAAATTGGTTATATAAACGCACATGGTACTTCTACTCCTATGAATGATAAATTTGAAACAATGTCAATCAAATCAGTTTTTAAAGATCATGCTTATAAAATCCCAATTAGTTCAACAAAATCAACAACAGGACATTTATTAGGAGCAGCTGGATCTTTAGAAGCAGCTTTTTCCATAATGGTATTAAAAAATGCAGAAATACCTCCAACAGCTAACTTCGAAACATCAGATCCAGAATGTGACTTAAATTATGTTCCAAATAAGAGTATTAAAACTAACACAGATACTGTAATGAGCAATTCACTAGGTTTTGGTGGACACAATACTTCATTAATATTCAGAAAATTCTCATCCTAGGAATTTCTTAATACTCTTCTTTTTCTTTTACTTGATACTTTATTAGGAGTTTGAGATAAATCCTTATTTTTAATCCAATTTATAGGTCTTGTATAAATTATTAAAAATATCACAGAAATAGTGAAAATTATTAAGCTTATAATGTGTGCTTCTTGTAATACCCAAAATTTTACAGAATCCATTCTTGTAAACTGAATTAAAAATCTCCCTACTGAATATAGAGCCATGTAAAGCATCCAAAGACTACCATCAGGTTTCAGGCTCTTTCGATATCTCCAAATAAGCCAACAAACAGATAAATCCCATATTATTTCATAAACAACTGAAGGGTGAACTGGTTGTACAGGATTTTGGAATAATTCAATAGCTCCCCTCCTACCAGGGCTATCAGGATGAGTAAAAATCCATCCCCAAGGCAAATCAGTAGGTCTACTTAGATGTTCACCATTCCAAACATCTCCTAATCTTCCAATAGCCTGAGCTATTAACATAGCTGGAGCAGTTAAATCCATTAATTTTCCTACAGGATATTTTTGAATATATGCATAAATTGCTCCGCCTAAAACTCCTCCAATTATCCCTCCCCATAAACCTATTCCACCAGACCAGACAGCAAAAATCTTCCCTGGATTATCTAAATAGTAAGGTAAAAAATCTAAAACATGAACTATTCTTGCTCCTAAAATACCGCCAAGAACTCCCCATACAGCAGTGTTATATACCAAATCAGGGTTCAATCCATCTTTCCGCGCCCATCTAGCAACAAGGTAAATTGCGACTAGTACACCTACAAAACTCCAAAAACCATGCCAACTCAAAACAAAATTGCCAATCTCAAACATTATTGGATTAAAAGGAATAGAAATCATAGTATCTGTGATATAAAATTATTATATAAATTCATTAAGTGATTCTAGTAATATATTTTTTTTGAGTCAATAATCTCTTTATTATGAATGATAACTTTATTCTTACTATAAACGAATTCATTGGATATCTAAAAGTAGAAAAAGGATATTCAGAGAAAACTATAGAAGCTTACAGAAATGATTTAATTCAATTTTTTTCTTTCATGAATGAAAAAATAATCTCAATTGAAGAAATAAAGAAAGAAATCATCGGAGATTACATTTCAACTTGTAAGGAAAAAGAATATTCATTAGCTACAATTTCTAGGAAAATTGCATCCATTAGATCATTATTTAAATATCTATATGTTGAAGAACAATTAAAAACTAATATAGCAAAAAATATCAAAATAAAAGGCCGTGAAAATAAATTACCTGAAACTATTTCTGTTCAAGAATTAGATACAATTTTTAATTATCTTAATAATAGAAAAGACAAAAATATAAAACGTGATACTGCAATTATTGAAATCTTATATGGTTGCGGAACAAGAATTTCAGAATTAGTAAATTTAAATATTTCAGATATAAATTACTCTGAATCTGTGATCAGATGTATAGGAAAAGGACAAAAAGAAAGATTAATTCCAATAAATAATTCTGCTCTAAATTCTATAAACGAATATATAAAACTAGAAAGAAATAAATTAAATAAAATCCAAAACGGAGCATTATTTCTTAACAATAGAGGGCATAGAATTTCAAGGCAAACTATTTGGAAAATTGTAAAAAAAGTTTTACAAGATAATCATATGAGTCATAAATATACTCCTCATACATTTAGACATACTTTTGCTACTCATGTATTACAAGGAGGAGCAAGTATTAGACATATTCAAGAAATGCTTGGACATTCTAGTATTGCCACTACTCAAATTTATACACACGTAGATAAAATTTGGATGAAAAAAGAGTATAATAGATCTCATCCAAGAGCATAAAAACTATAAAAAATAAAATATGAACATAATTACTATTGAAGGAAGACAAGGATCAGGAGTAAGAATTCTAGGTAGATCTATTGCTAAAAAATTAGAATATGATTTTATAGATCGTTTAGTATTAGCAAACATTGCAAAAAAAGTAGGTTCCACCGTAGAAGCACTTAATCAAGTGGAAAAGAAAATTCCAACTTTAACAACTAAATTTGCTGATTCTATAAATAATATGTTAGAAAAATCAGTCTCTGTAGGCATGGGCGGAGATCCATATTTTGGACCAGGTATTGATTATATTTTATCTAAACCTTATAGCTCTATGGATGAGGAGTTAACTACAGAAGGATCTAAAATTGATTACCAAAGATTTATAGACACCACTAATGAAGTAGTAAAAGATTTGGGAGAATTAGGAAAAGTTGTAATAGTAGGTAGAGGGGGATCTTTAATATTAAAAGATAATCCAAATGTTCTAAAAATCCTTGTTGTAGCAAGTATAGAAGAAAGAATAAAAAATACTATGGATCAAGAAAAAGTTGATCATGACTCAGCTGTAGAAATAATAGAACATGCTGATAAAGCTCAATTAAAATATTTTTCAGATGCTTTTCAAAAAAAACCTTTAGATCCATCAAGCTATCATTGTGTGATAAATTCCTCTAAAATAAATTTAGACACATCAACAGACATTGTTGTGGACATGATAAAAGAATTCAATAAAAATTAAAATGGCAAAAAAAGGTTCAAAAAGATTAGCTAAAAATCAAAGCCAATCTAATAAGAAAAATAAAAAAAATAGAAGGCCTAACATAAATATTTCTACTATTAAACCTTCACAGAATCCAATCGACAAAAAGCCTGAAATCATTCTAGCTAAATCTAATATTTCATCTACAAAAGAAAATCAGGAAACAGAGATATTTGGAAATAATATTAGTAAAAATTTAAAATTCGAAACTAGAAAATTTTCCTTAATAACTGTAATTCTTGTAGCAATTTTAATAATTCTAAGTTTTATTTTGTGATAAATTTCTTTTTGAATGAACACAAAAAATCTTCAATTAATCTCTTCAAGAATTCAAAATGTTCCTAAAAAACCTGGTGTTTACCTTTTAAAATCTAACCAAAAAATCATTTATATTGGAAAATCAACAAAATTACGAGATCGTTTAAAGACCTATTTTTTCCAGAAATCTTATAAGAGTCAAAAGGAACAAAACTTAAATAAATATATAGACGATTTTGAATATTTAGTTACTGATACAGAACAAGAGGCTCTACTACTAGAAAACACTTTAATTAAAGAATATAAACCTATCTATAATATTAGACTCAAAGATGATAAATCTTATCCTTATATTAAAATCAACACACAAGAATCATTTCCAAAAGTTTATTTGACTAGAAACATTGTTAGAGATGGATCTAGATATTTTGGACCTTATGCTAATGTAAGCTCTGTTAGAAAAACTCTAAGTATTCTTAATAAATTATTCCCCTATAGAAGCTGCACTAAAGAAATCACAGGTAATGATCCTAGACCTTGCCTTGAGTTCTATATAAAAAGATGTATAGCTCCCTGCAGTGGTGAAAGTACAAAAGAAGAATATGAAAAAATTATTCTTCAAGTCATAAAATTTTTAGAGGGTAATTTTACTGAGGTAGTAAAAAATCTAAAAGATTTAATGTGGAAAGCTTCAAATAGTTTAGATTTCGAAAAAGCTACAATTCTTAGAGAAAAAATTAATTCCATAAATAATATTTATCAAAAACAAAAAGTTGTATCTAAAAAAAATCAAAATGCAGACATTATTACACTTACAAAAATTCATAAAGAAAATTGGATCGGAGTTTTCCATATTCGAAAAGGTAACTTATTAGGAAGAAATCATTTTCTTCTAGAAAAAATTAATTCTTTAAAAAATACTGATTCTGAATTAATTAGCAAATTTATCGAACAATTTTATTTGTATTCTCCTTATATTCCAGATGAAATAATCACTTTAGATCCTATAGATTCACAAGTGAAAATATCTAATTGGTTATCTGAAAAAAATAACAGTAAGGTGATTTTCACTAACCCACAGAAGGGATCCAAAAAAAAATTACTAGAAATGGCCATATTTAATGAAAAAGAATGGTCAAAACAACAAAAAATAAAAAAGAGTGTCAATAAAACATTCATCTCTAAAGCTTTATCTTCTATAAAAGAATCTTTGAATCTTCCTTCAATCCCTAAAACAATAGAATGTTATGATATTTCACATATACAAGGATCCAATGTAGTTGGAAGTCTTATAGTATATAAAAATGGAAAACCTGAAAATTCTTTGTACAGACGGTTTAATATTAAATCTTTTCATGGCAATGATGATTATTTAGCTCTAAAAGAAATAATAAGAAGAAGAATAAAATATATTCAAAAAAATGATTCTAATAAATTAAATTATCTTCCTGACTTAATTCTTATTGATGGCGGGAAAGGACAATTAAATGCTGTACAAGAAGAATTATTATTTTTAGGTTTCAACAATCTCAATTTAGCAAGTATCGCTAAGAAAAATGAAGAAATATTCATACCAGGAGTTTTTGAAGCAATTCAACTAAAAGAAAATTCTCCAGAATTATTTATTATTCAACAGATCCGTGATGAAGCCCATCGATTTGCTATAAATTTTCATAGATCTAAAAGATCAATGATTTCTTTAAGATCAAAATTAGATGACATTCAAGGATTAGGCCCAAAAAGAAAAAAGGCACTGTTAAATAAATTTAATTCTATAAATGAAATTAAAGAAGCTGACATAAAAACAATTGAATCTACCCCTGGCTTACCAAAAGAGGTAGCAGAAAGAATAAAAGAGTCCCTATAAAGGCATCAAATCTTCTTATGAGCCCTTAAAAGTGCAATAATTGCATCAACAGAATCATTATTATCGGGTAACCTTACACTTACATCCCTAAATTTTATTTCAATATAATTATTTTCAATTTTCTCATCATTATTGTTAGGAAGTGGATATGAAGATTCGGTATGAGGAATATTATAAGTATTAAAATAAGAATTATTTTGATTAATTATATCAATAAGCTCAGAAAATAAAGTTTTTAGATATTTGTATTGAGAATCTAATTCTAATCGGGAAACACCAGTGATTTGTTGAATATAAATATGAAAATTTGGATCACGGATATCTATTTGAGGGAATTTATTGAAAAATTCATTAAATAAATTAACAGATCTAATGATTTTATATTTAATATTATGATTCTCTTCAATAGTTTGAGGATTAGAAACGATAACACCAAATTCGGTTAAATTAATTTCTGATCTACCTAAAATGAGGTTCCATTCTTTACAACCATTAATAACCTTAGAAAACTGTCCACCAGTAGGACTCATATTGAGTTTAGATGCGAGTTTAGAGCGATCAATTGATCCTCCAAAGTCAAATGATATCACTTTTACGATTTCAATGGCTCTATTTAAGCTTATAGAGGGATATTTATAATTTCCTATTTGATTCATAGCGTATTGCCGTACATATAGCGTTTTATACAGCGTATTGCCGTTATATTATTTTAATAAGCCGTTATTATATATAATTTATTGGTAAATTCAAGCATATAAACTGATATTTATTATGTATTTATGTAAATTTTTCTTCAATTTAAACTATATAAATAATTATTTTCATAATTCATTATTCTTATTTTTATTTTTATTTTTTAATAAATTGAAATATTTTTTTCAAATAATTTATGTTTTTCACTATATATTTTTTTATATATATCATAAAATTAAACAGCGTTTTTTATGTATAATTTAGTATGTTATTCGGCGTAATATTTAAACTTAATTTCAACTGAATATAATTATTTTTAATATATTGTAAATCTACATCAAATTTTATACAGTCATTTTAAGCAATTCAGGAGGAATATGTATTTTTCAAATAACGTAAAACAAATGTTAAAAAACGGAGAAACAGTTTTGGGAGCAAGCATGTTCTCAGTTGAGCCTAATATCGCTTCACAAGTTTATGATTGTAAACCAGACTGGATATGGATAGATTTAGAACATACCCCTTGGTCATTTGAAACTATTATGCCAATCACCATATTAGCTCACAAAAAAAATGTTTGTCCTGTTATCAGAGTTGGCTGGAATGATCCAGCTCTTATTAAAAAAGCTTTTGATATAGGTGCTGGGGGAGTTATGATTCCACAAATAAATTCTGCAGAAGAAGCTGAAGCAGCAGTAAAGTATTCAAGATATTCTCCTCTAGGTGAACGTGGAGTAGGACCATGGTTTGCTACTCAACTAGGTTTAAAATCAGATGAAATAGTTAAAAATTCTAATAATGAAACTCTTCTCATTCTTCAAATGGAAAGCCAAAAAGCCTTCAATAACTTAGATGAAATACTTGAAGTAGATGGATATGATGTAATTCTTGTAGGTCCTGGTGACCTATCAGTATCTTTAGGTATCTCATTAAATGATATACATCACCCTAAAATAGAAGCAATCATGAAAGAAGTATCTGAAAAAGCTCTAAAAAAAGGAAAGTTCGTTGGAACTACATTCAATAATTATAAATACTGTGAAAAATGGATTAAAGAAAACTATAAATTCATGAATGTAAGCAATGGTTTAGAGTTAGGTTTAAATAAACTTAAATCAGTATTTCAAGATTTAAGATCTTTATAATTTTTACCATTGAACGAACATTGGCATTACAACATGAGTATAAGTATTATCATTAGAATTTTCAGAATATTCTTGGAATACACCAGGGCTAGAAGGAGAAGCACATTCAAATACAATATCTTTAGACTTTATAACGGTTAAAACATCAATCAAAAACTTACTATTAAATGCTATTCTAGCTTCTTCACCTTCAATTTTTGCTTGAATTTGATTTTCCAAATCACCTATTTCTTCAGCACTTGAAAATATATTCACTGCTCCAGAACTAGATGGATCAAAAATTAATTTAACTATTCCACTCCCATCTCTAGCAAATATACTCGCTGCTCTCGCAGCTTGAAGAAACTCTTCTCTATTTACCACAGATTGAGTAGTGTGAGAATCTGGAATTAATTTTGAATAATCCGGAAATTGACCTTGAACTAACTGAGAAGTTAATTGAGTATTATCAAAAGAAAATAAGACCTGATTAGAAATTTCTGTAACAGAAAATTTTATCTCGGAATCTACCTCTGGTATAAGCCTTTGAACCTCCTGCATTGTCCTAGCAGGAATAATAAGATCAGTAGAAATAGCATTTCCATTGCTATTAACTTTAACTTTGTCTACTGCTAATCTAAATCCATCCGCAGTAGCTAAAGTAATTTCTCCATCTCCTAAATCCATTTTAACCCCAGTTAATACTGGACGAGAATCCTCTGTAGCGGCTGCAATTACTACTCTTTCTAAAGATTTTTTTAAATCTGCGCCTGATACAGTAAATGAATTTTCATCATCTACAACCGGGATTGGCGGAAATTCATCAGCAATAGTTCCACTAATTCTTCCTTTGAATTTCCCACAGTTTATTTCTATCGAATTATTTTCACCAGTTCCAGATATATCTACTTGATCACCAGAAGGTAAAGAATTAATAAAATCTGTAAACATCCTTGCTGGAACTGTCAAAGATCCTTCATTTTCTGTCTTACCCGGCACCGATGTACTTATAGCAATTTCTAAATTCGTAGCAGTAATTTTGATTTTAGAATCATCAACTTCTAATAAAATATTTTGAGTTATTGGCAAAGGTGCTCTAGTAGCAACAGCCCTACTAACTATGGCTAAACCTTTACTCAAATTATCTTGTAAACACGAAAATTTCATTTTTTATTCCATCAAGAGTTTGTTTTTAATAAATAATATCAATAAAATTCTTATACTTTAAGTTAATCTAAGTTAGAATTAACTTTTATAATAATTTATTAATATCTATAAGGGAAGAGCAACGGAAAAGATAATAAGAATATTAGAGAACATTAAGGAAGGAAAAACCTCTGTAAGAAAGGGCCTCAAAGAGTTATCACTTTCAAGTACTGAAGAATTAGGTTTTGCAGTATTAGATCATCATAGGCATATAAGAAGATCCTTCCCTGAAGTAATATTTGCAGAAGGCAAAACTCCTAATCAAGTATTGAAGATAGCAGATTCTATTCACGAATTTTCCAAAATAGTTTTAATTACTAGAGCCACAGAAGAATATTATTCTTTAATATATTCTAAATTTCCCAAAGCAGTGTACAACAAAGAAGCTGAAATGATTTTAATAGATAGTAGAAAACGCCAAAAATTGATAGATGGCCTTACTGTATTATCTGCAGGAACATCAGATATACCAATAGCAGAACAAGTTGTATTTACAGCTGAAGCTATGGGATGTAAGACAAATAAAATTTATGATATAGGAATTGCTGGATTACAAAGAATTACCAATAAATTAGAAAAAATTAGAGATGCTAAAATTTTAGTTGTAGTAGCAGGTATGGATGGTGCCCTACCAACTGTTATATCTGGTTTAGTTTCAGTGCCAGTAATAGCAGTACCTACTAGTATTGGTTACGGAAGTACTTTTGAGGGAGTATCAGCCTTATTAACTATGATAAATGGCTGTTCACCAGGAGTATCGGTTGTAGGAATAGATAATGGTTTTGGCGCAGGGTATACAGCAGCACTAACATTACACAGCTTAATGAAATAGATTAATCCCTTCTGAGAGTTACACGAATTTCCTCATCAGGCTTTAAAGCTACCCTTACAACTCTTATTTGAAGTTTAAGTAACCAATAACCTAATGTAGCTTTACTTAGACCTAATTCATTAGCAGTATCAGTTAAACCTTTCTCATTTATTAATCTAGGTAAAAGCTCTTCTAAGGGTTGCCTGAACTTTTTTTCAACTTGTAACATTTTCTTTGATTTTCTAGCCATAAGTTAACTTCTCGATATATAAAAAATTTTGTAGATATAAATTACCAATTAAATAACATTTGGTCAATAGTTTTTTAGTATTTTTTTTATATTATTTTTGTATTAATATAAAATTTATATTGTTTTTATTAATTTTTATACTTATTTTTACATAATTATAATCAGTTTATTTTCATAATTATAAAAGTAAAAATGAAATGAAAATGAAATTTTATTGATATTTCAGTTAAATTTAATAAATTTTTCTTGATAACTTAATCAAATTAAAATAACCAGTGTTAAAATTATCGAACCTTTAAATAAGCTTATTAAAAATGAAATATGGGTTTTTATGCCATTTCTAAAATAAACAAGCTATATGAGCTTCGGTAATCTTAATTTTTAAAAACGTACAATTAACAAAATGCTTCTTCTGCACTATTTAAGTTTTTACTCTAATCGAAACAACAATACTTAATATAATTATTGTTATGGACTGTGAAAATTGGCAACGAATTGGCGCACGATCAATAAAATTAAGAGAATATAGAAATTAAGTTTAAGTTCAAGTCCAGTATGGCGTCCCTGAAGGGACTCGAACCCCCAACCTACGGCTTAG
>PBKW01000005.1 GCA_002721615.1 Chloroflexota bacterium | reverse complement strand
ATTTCCAAGTAATCTTCTTCCTTCACCTGCACTAAATTGAATAATATTCATTGCTCTTTTTACTTCTGCCTCTGAATCAGATAAAACTTTTCCTTCTTCCAAAGTAATTGTTTCTGCTAAATCTAATTTTCTAGAGTTCATTATTCTTAACACTTCAAAAAGAATTTCTCCTCTTTCTGGAGCAGTAATATTAGACCATTTATGGAAAGAAGAAGATGCAGCATCAATTGCTAAATCAACATCTTTTTTAGAACAAAAAGAAATATTTCCTAATAATTGATTTTTATCTGCAGGATTGAAAACTTCATATTCTTTACCTGAAATAGAATTTTTCCATTGGCCATTAATATAGTTTCGAAATTTTTCAACAGAATTCATTTGGACAAACTTTTAACTTATGCGTTTTTTAATTTTCAATTTTTTATATGGTTTAACATAGTAATGCTTAATGAATGTATCAATTGTAGGTATACCAATTTTTTTTCTGTAACGATTTTCTAAATTAGTCCAAGGGCAATCAAGAACCTGAGAAAAACCTAAGTAGAGAATCCAAGTAAGCAGGGGAAGTGAAACATACCAAGAAGTATTAAATATCAAAAAAGGAATTGATATTAATATCGCAATAATATACAAATGATGAGAAGAAACCACCAAAAAAAGTATAAATTTATCTAAATTTTTTGAAGTGTTACTCATAATTATTCAGTAGTTTATTAATGAGATCTTACTTTAAAATATTCTTTTGTATTTAATCAACTTTTTTGTTAATTAGGAATTAATCCTATTATTAACTGAAGAAGATATACAAAAAATAAAACTTTAAAGATATTAGAAAATATCCCTAGAAAAGTTAACTTCCATCTTTTATTTTTATACTTAATAATCATTAATAAATTTATTTAATGTTTTTTTTGAAGAATTTTCCAATATTTTTAATAGCTTGTCTTGATTCAAAAAGAAAATCATAATAATTTTGCCATCCATGAAACATTTCTGAACATTCTTCTATTTCTACTGGTGATCCAGCTTTTTTAGATTTAACAAAAAGTCGCTGAGAGTCACTAAGCATAACTTCAGATTTTCCCACTTGAATTAGAGTAGGGGGTAATCCTGATAAGTCACCAAAAAGTGGAGAAGCTAAAGGATTAGAAAATTTTTGTCCCTGTAAATAATCATCAGCCCAAGAGTGAAGATATTCTTTTTTAATCACAGGATCAAAAATATCTTTTGATTGATAAGTATCTCCAGATTGAGAAAGATCAGTCCAAGGACTCATCAATATTGAACAAGCAGGATATGATATAGAATTTTCTTTTAGCAATAATAAAAGAGCTAAAGCTAATCCCCCACCGGCAGAAATACCACCTACACATAATTTTTTAGGTAAAAAACCTTTAGATAAAATCCAATTATAAATATCAATAGTATCTTCTATTGCTGCAGGAAAAGGATTTTCAGGAGCTAAACGATAATTTATAGAAAAAACATTAGATTCAGTTTCATTTGCTATCCAAGATGCCAAAGAAAAAGATGATTCAGCAGACCCCATTGTGTACCCTCCCCCATGAATGAAAAAAAACAATCTATCAGACTTAGATTTAGGCATAGTAATCCAATAGCATAAATTACCATTTATTTTTTCTTTCTTTATTAAAGCTTCCTTAGGAGGAGGTATAGCATTATCTTCAATTTGTTTTCTTCTTAGTTCAACTGGAGAATTTATATCTATAGGATTATCAAACTTTTGCTTGATGATATTTTGTAACTCTTTATTGGTCATAACTCAAAATTTTAACAATTTATAATACGTTATAAAATTTCATTGAAAAAGAAAATCTTTTAGAAGTTTAAGATTAAAAGGTTGACAAATTAAAATTCGTTCTGCTATAATATATTGCACGTTCGAATTTTTTCGGACTTTTTTTTTGCCCTCTTTCATCTTTTTAATACCTTTATATTGATATAATAAATCCAATGAAATATTTATTGATCTCTATAAATTTATTGCTTTTTTTTCATATATCATGTGAAAACAATGAATTTGTGTCAAAAAAAAATGAAAATACTCCAGAAGTTTTATCCAATAAAAATCAGAATAAAGAAATTATAAAGAAAGATAACATATCAAAATCCAGTTTAGAAATTAAAACCAAAGAATTAAATAATACTAATAAAAAATTTATAAAAATCACTAAAAAAGAAATTACTGTTACTCAAACAATAGTTCAAGTAATTCAAAATACCCCTAAACCTATTCTTATAAAACCTGATCAATCTCCTAATTTAATTAAAACTTCTGAAAAAAATATTATTCCTACTAAAATACCAACTGTAATTCCAACACCAACATCAACTATTATAAAAAAAACTTCTCCAACACCAAAAATTAAACCCATTCCAACTAGAAATATTAAATTTGTTCAAACTGAAAATTTTAAATTAATTGCCACACACACTCCTACTCCTACTGCTACACCATACCCTGAAATAAGATTAATATTTGGGAATACAATTATCGGAATTGTTAATGAATGGGCATTATTAAAGGGAGGATTTGTTGAAAGACAAGATCCTAATATTGATATGACTGCAAAAATTTCTTGGGGTGATTCAAAACTTGACGAATTTGATAACTTAGATATTGAATGGGAAGGATTCACTTTATCTAACATGAAAAAAGGTTACTTTAAAGGACGTCATATATATACTGATGAAGGTGATTATAATATAAAAATTATAGTAAAAACTGAAACTGGAGAAGAATTTTTCATCGAAGGAAAAGCATTAATAAATTTTTATGATTAATATAAGATTGGAGATATAAATATGAACACTTTTGATTATTTCGTTTTTGTTGGAACATATACAAAACCTATGTGGCTAGAAACACATGAAACTAGTGAAGGAATTTACACTCTTGAATATAATTCTTCTACAGGTGAATTAAAACAAAAATCTTCAATAAAAAATCACAATAATCCTTCATTTTTAGCTATTCACCCTAATAAAAAATTTCTTTATTCAGTAGGAGAAAACGAAGGAGGAACAGTAAGTGCATTTAGTATCAACAGACAAAATGGTCAACTAACTTTTATAAACTCTGAAAGCACAAAAAGTATTGGTCCTTGCCATCTCTCAGTAGACTCAACAGGAAAATTTCTATTTGTTGCAAACTATAGTGGGGGTGCATCTACAATGCTCCCAATCAATGAAGATGGGAGTTTGAAACCTGCCTCAAGTTTTATACAACATACCGGATCAAGCATTAATCCTGAAAGGCAAGAAGGTCCTCATGCTCATTCTATAAATATAGATCCTAATAATAACTTCGCTCTAGTTCCGGATTTAGGTTTAGATAAAATTTTAATTTTCAAAATTAATTTCGAAAAAGGAGCATTGGAAACTAATTCTTTCCCTTATGGAACTGTTGAACCTGGATCTGGACCTCGTCACTTAGATTTTCACCCAACAGGCAAATTCGTATATGTCCTTAATGAAATAAGTGCTACTATAACTGCGTTTTCTTATGATCAAAACACTGCTGAAATGAAAGAAATTGAAACTGTATCCACTCTACCAGAAAATTTTTCACCACAAAGTTGTGCTGACATTCATATCTCAAAAGATGGAAAATTCCTTTATGCTTCGAATAGAGGACACGATAGTATAGTCATTTTTAAAATCAATCAGAACAATGGAAAAATGGAATATGTAGATCATCAATCCACTATGGGGAAAATACCAAGAAATTTTGGGATTGATCCCAATGGAAATTTTATCTTAGCTGCTAACCAAGATTCTAGTGATATATATAGCTTTAAAGTAAATAAAGAATTAGGCCTACTATCTCCTACAGGATTTAATATAAATATTCCATATCCTGTATGTATAAAATTTTTAAAAAAATAAAAAATTTAAATAATGCCTAAATTATCTTTTAAGGATTCTATAGAACTAAGAGACATCTTGATTCCAGATGATTCATCAGATTTTTTCATTAACGTAAAAGGCAAAACACATATTGGAAGAATAAGAGATGAAAATCAAGATAAACTAAGCATCTTATTACCTCCTAAGGTTCCACAAGGAATTTTAGGTATAATATCGGTAGCAGATGGATTGGGAGGTCAAAAAGGAGGAGCAGAAGCAAGTAGTATTGCTGTCAAATCACTAGAAAAGTCTTTAAATCATTCTACTTCGACTAGATCTACAAGAGAAATGCTGAAAACTGCTTTTGATTCAGCCAATCACTCGGTATTTTTAGAATCTAAAAACCCTAATTTATCTGGTATGGGAACTACTTTAACTACTGCTGTAATTACTAGTAAAGGGGTAACTGTAGGCCATGTAGGAGATAGTAGAGCATACTTATTTAGAAACTCAAAACTTTATCAAATGACTAATGACCATACATGGATAGCAAATCAAATTAATCAAGGAAAGTTAACAAAAAAAGACGCAAAAATTCATCCTAAAAAAAACATGTTAACAAGAGCAATAGGAATCAAGAATAATGTTGAGACAGATTTAGTGAGTTTTTCTTTAAATAATAACGACACATTATTAATTTGTTCAGACGGATTACATGGACAATTAAAAGATTCTGAAATAATTAACATCTTAAATAAAAAAGACCCTGAAATCATTGTTGATTCTTTAGTAAAATCAGCAAATAAATCAGGAGGAATTGACAATGTGACCGTATTAATCGTTAATTTTAGTTCCCAAAATCCCATAAACCAAGCTCCTTATGGATTTCTTTCTTTATTCACTAAAGAAGAAAAAAAATCTTCTCTTACAAAAACTTTAGATAGGCTAGGGCCTTACACTGATCTCGAACCTTTAAATAATATAGTTTCTAGAAATATTTATAAAACGTG
This sequence comes from Chloroflexota bacterium, assembly GCA_002721615.1. GTDB lineage: Bacteria > Chloroflexota > Dehalococcoidia > Lucifugimonadales > Lucifugimonadaceae. The sequence continues at coordinate 59,564 of PBKW01000005.1, read as the reverse complement.
GGATCATAAACTTAAAAAACAAGTAATAGTAAAAACAGATTTAAATATTGAAAAGAAAAATCTTAGAACCCAATTTGATATTCATAATGAAACTAAATGTCATCCAAAAGTTAATCATTCAAATATAGTAAAATTAATAAATCACAACCTTGATAACCAACCTCCTTATCTAGTTCTTGAATTCTTAAATGGTGGGTCCCTTAAAGAAAAAATAACTAAAAGTGGCCCAGTAAATATTTCAGAAATGATTCACATTATCAAAGAAATAATTAAAGGTCTAGATTATATACATCAAAAAAACATAATACATTGTGATTTAAAGCCAGAAAACATTTTATTTGATCATCAAGGTGTTCCTAAATTAATAGATTTCAGTTTAGCTAGAAAAATAAATACAAATAAAAATATTTCTAAAACAGGATCGGTACTATGGGTATCTCCAGAACAATGGCACGGCCAAAATTTAGACATAAGGTCAGAAATTTATACTCTCGGAGGATTAATGTATTTCATGGTTACTGGTCGTTTCCCATTTTCACCTGATTCTTCAGCAGAGAATGAAAAGGATTCAGTTAGAGAAAAACATCTTTATTCTTTTATACCCAAAGCAACTTCATTAAATAATCTGATTCCAATAAACATTTCTTATTGCATATCAAAATGTTTAGCAAAAATTCCAGAAAGGAGATTTCAAAACACAAAATCTTTAATCAAACATTTAGATACCTATCAAGATATTTCGTTTGATCATAAAGAATGGAAATTTTTTAGTAAACCCAACTCATTCAGTTAAAGGCCATTCCTTAATTCCATCTTGGGGCTCATATCCAACTACTTTCTTAGCATTAGATATATCTCTGAATCTACCTTTATTGTCAGATACCGCATAAATAACTTCAAATTTTACTTGATCTATTTTATTAACACTTTTTTCTACTATCTGATTTAAATCTCTATGACTACAATATACTGCTGCATGAGCTGAACTTTCAGGGATATTTTCTTTTGTTACCCTACCTATTCTTATACAAATAACAGACATTTTATGTTTATCAGAATATAGCCTACCTAAAGTTTCTCCCCAAATTTTTGATGCACCATATATATCGCCTGGCCTTGGTGGATCAAAATAATTAAGAATTCTTTTTTCTTGGCTTTCTAAATCTTTCCATCTTGCATCTATAGCAGACTTTATTGGCTCTTCTGATGTATAAAAACTCTGAGTTGCACCAGAGCTTGCAAATATGAAATTTTTTACCCCAACTGATCTAGCAGCTTCAAAAACATTATAGCAACCAATAATGTTTGTATCTAAGTGTTTGTTCCAATCTTCATTTTGACCTAAATAAGCTGAAAAATGAAGCACAACATCTATGTTTTCAAAAGCAGGCTTGATGTTTTCTAAATTTTTTATATCCGCCACAAATGATTCAACAACATCTACTTTTCTTCGATTTAGTGCTCTAATTTTATGACCTTGACCAAAAAGATGACAGCCTACCATTCCACCGATTAAACCACTCATCCCTGTGATTAAAATCCTCTTTTTTTTAGTCATAACTTGAATCTCCAAAGATATATTATCCAAAAAAAATATATTTTAATGTATCATTCTATAAGAAATTTAATTTTTCTATAATGATTTATTTTGATCACGCATTATAAAAGGGAAAAAACAATGAAAAATATTTTTTTATTTATTTCTATCTTGAGTTTGATTATTTTCACTGGTTGTAGTTTTTCTAGTGATGAAGAAGACAAGTTATCTAAAAATGATTTAGATGCTACATCTGCAGCATTTGAAGAATCAAGACTAGGTTTTAATATTGATCCCGATATTTTAAAAGAAATTGAAAAAGACTTGATTTTTAACCCCACTATGAGCACAGATGTAAATTTTGGATTCGATACCCTTAGGACAACTATGAGGATGCTCCAACATACTTATTGGGTTATGAAAGAAGCTGATACTTTAAAAGAAAAATTAAAGATAGCAGATGTTGAAATAATAGAAGATGTAATTGTTCCTGCAAGAGAGAAAGGTGTTGACCTTTGGGGACATGGTTATATTGCAATGAGTGGGGGCCAAGGTTACGTATCTATTGATAAAGATAATATTGTTGTAGTTTTTAGAGACACTGATTCTGATGATGGGTGGGAAAAAACATTGAATATGCTTACCGATGCTCGTGCAACGACAAAAAAATTATCTCATATCATGGAACCAGGGGTAGGCACTTCAGATAAATATAAAGATATAGAAGTTCACGAAGGATTTTTAAGTGAATATCAACTTTTTCATGACGAAGTACTTGAATATGTAAATAGATATCCTGATAAAGATATATATGTGGCAGGTCATAGCCTGGGAGGAGCATTAGCTACCCTTGGAAGCTTTGATATTGCAGCTCATACTGGTAGAAATGTTACAACAATTACTTTTGGAGGACCTAGAGTAGGAACTGCAGAATTTCGAGCTGCTTTTGAGGAATTAGGCATTAATATGTATCGAGTAGTAATGGATGCAGATCCAGTTGCAAGAGTTCCTGGATTCTTTATACCTTATGAACATGTAGGTAGGTTGCTTCAACTCCACAATACAGGAGACCTATTCAAGCCAGAAGAAATGAATACTGCAATCCTGTTCGATGAACGAGATTTCACTGATCATTATAAGAGTACTTACTATGGAGGAATTATTAGCCTATTTGCAATATGTCAGGAACATCCTGGTGAATGCAAGGAAACAAAACCTTTAGAATTAGCTAAAGCTGAAAGAGATTCTCAAGAAAATTTTTGGGACCAAATACCTTTAGAAAAAGTAAATTTTCCTGTAGACAAATTACCTCTTGATAAAATTCCACTCACTAAACTAGTAGATTTAAAAGACAGATTATCTTCTCTATCTGAAAAAGTTAAAGCTGATCCACCTTGGAAAAAAATTCCTTGGGATCAAATACCAAAAGATATTCCACCAATTCCTGTAGACGAAATTCCTTGGGAAGAATAACTTAATTTAAGGCTACAGAATATCCTCCATCTACAGGGATAAATGTACCTGTAACAAAATCAGAGGCAGCGCTTGATAAGAAAACTGCTGTACCTTCAAAATCTTTAGGAAAACCCCATCTTCCTGCAGCAGTTCTATCAGTAATAATTTTTTCTTTTTCAGGGTATTGTTCCAAAAAACCCTTAGTCATTTCAGTAACAATATAACCTGGAAGAATCGCATTTACTTGAATATTGTATTTTGCCCAACCTAGTGCACAACTTTTTGTATACTGAACAACTCCCCCTTTGCTTGCTGAATATGCTGAAGCATAAGGGCTACCAAAAATCGAAGTCATTGATCCTATATTAATTACCTTCCCAGATTGCTGTGATTTGAAATAAGGAAAAACTTCTGAAGACATATAATGCATACTTGAAAGATTCGTTTGAATAACTTGGTCCCATTGCTCTGTGGTCAATTCCTGAGGCTCTTCAGTTCTGATATTAGTACCAGCATTATTAACTAAAATATCTAATTTTCCAAAAATTTTGCTAGTTTTCTTAACAGCATCATTTACAGATCTTCTATCAGCAACATCACAAATAATTATTTCTGCTTTTACTCCTAATTTTTGAATATCATTACGAGCTAATTCTGATTTTTCTTTATTCCTTGCAAATATTGCTATATCACATCCTTGTTTTGCTAAACCTAAAGCAATACCTTTTCCGATTCCACCATTTCCACCAGTAACTATAGCCACTTTACCTGTTAGATCAAACAAAACATTCTCCTTTCTTTATTAATATTCTCAACAATGATTCTTGTTAAAAATAAGTGTATTATTATCAACTATCAAGAATATCATTAATATAAATTAAATTTAAGGAATTTAATGCCTAAACCTCAAGCTTTATCTGGAATGAAAGTATTAGATTGTAGTCAAATACTTGCTGGTCCCTTTTGTACTATGATGCTAGCTGATATGGGTGCAGAGGTTATAAAAATTGAGAAACCCAATGGAGGAGATGATACTAGAGGATGGGGACCTCCATTTATTGCTGGAGAATCTGCTGCTTTCCTTCAATTAAATAGAAACAAAAAAAGTGTTTCTCTAAATATTCAAACTGAAAAAGGAAAGGAAATATTTTTAAAATTAATCTCAAAATCAGATGTATTTGTAGAGAATTTTAGACCAGGTTCACTAAAAAAATTAAACCTTGATTACGAGGATATAAAAAAAGTAAATCCTAAAATTATACATTGTTCTATTTCTGGTTTTGGAAAAACAGGACCATATTCTAATAGAGCTGGTTTTGATTTGGTAGCTCAAGGAATGAGTGGATTAATGAGTATTACTGGAAACCCTGATTCTCCTCCAGTAAAAGTAGGAGTTCCAATATCTGATTTAAATGGAGGAGTATATGCAATGTATGGAATATTAAGTGCATATATCCATTTGCTAAAAACTGGAGAAGGTCAGTATATAGAATCCTCACTACTTGAATCTTCTTTAGCTTACACGGTATGGGAGAGTAGTATATATTTTTCAACTGGAGAAATACCTTCTCCTATGGGGTCTGCTCATCGTCTATCAGCTCCATATCAATCCTTAAAAACAAAAGATGGTTATATAAATATTGGGGCGCCCAATCAAACAAATTGGGAAAGACTTACCATATCGATTAATAGAGAAGATTTAATGAAAAACCCTAAATTCAAAGGATCACCTGAAAGGCTTAAAAACAGAGCCTTATTAGAAAAAGAATTAGAAAAATCATTCACAAAAAAAACTACACAAGATTGGATGGAAATTCTTGAAAAAGCAGGAGTTCCAGCAGGACCAATTTTCAACATGAAAGATGTATGGAACAATGAACAGGTAAAATCTAGAAATATGGATGTGTTGCTAGATCATCCAACTGCAGGGACTATACATAATATCGGTATTGCTACTAAACTAAGCAAAACTCCTGGAGTTATACATTCACCAGCTCCTCTACTTGGGCAACACACTTCAGAAATTCTTAACCAATTAGGATATGAAAAACCAGAAATTGAAGAACTAAAAAATAATGGAACTTTAAAATGATTAACAAGGAGGAAAAATGCGATTTGCATTAGCAGGATTTAATCACGAAACAAATACATTTCACAGTATACCTACTGAATATGAGAATTTTGAAAAAAGTGTGATGTTAAGAGGAGAAGAAATAACTAAACTTTATGAGACTCCTTCTTCAGTAGGTGGATTTTACCAAGCATCTCGAGATTTGGGTTTTGAAATTGTTCCTTTGATGTTCGCACAAACTGGTCCTCTTGGAACAATAACATCAGATGCATTTGAAAGAATTTTAGGTGAAATATTAGATTTAATTGAAAACAATGGTCCTTTTGATGCAATACTTTTAGATCTTCATGGTGCTGCAGTTTCAGAACAATTTCATGACATGGATGGTGAAATTACAAGAAGGGTAAGAAATCTCGTAGGGCCCGAAATACCTATTGGTATTAATCTTGATATGCATGCAAATGTTTCAAAGAAAATGGTAGATAACACAGACATTACAACCGTTTACCAAACAACACCTCATCTGGATGCAGATGAAAGAGGTTATCACTGTGCAGAGTTAATCTACAAAACTGCAAAAAAAGAAATTGTTCCTGTTCAGTGGATTGAAACTCCTCCACTCATAATTAATATAGTGAATCACAATACTGATGAAGATCCAATGAAATCAATTCTCAACGAATCTAAAAAATTATTTTCTGATAATGAAATTATTTCTGTAAGTGTCGCAGAAGGATATCCCTATTCTGATATAGAGAAAATGGGAATGTCATTTGTGGTTATTACAGATAATAATAAAAATAAAGCTAAAGATTTTTCAAAAAAAATAGCCAAATACGCATGGGATAAAAGGCTTGAAATGGATTCTTCAGTCCCATCTATAGAAGAAGGATTAAAAGAAGCAATAAATACTAAAGAAAAACCTGTTGTTTTAATGGATGCTGGAGATAATATAGGAGGCGGATCTTCAGCAGATTCTACTCATATATTACACAAAGCCAGAGAAATAGGAATTAGTGGAATCCTTCAAACAATTTATGACCCAGATTCTGTAGAGGAATGCATGGGCAAAATTGGATCTAGTATCACATTAAAGGTAGGAGGCAAAAGTGATGATATGCATGGAGAGCCAATAGAAGTTTCTGGCACAATTAAAAAATATTTTGAAGGTGAATTTGAAGATCTAGGAAGAACACATGGTGGAGGAAGATATTTTGATGCAGGAGATACAATAGTACTTGAAACAGAAGACGAAAACACATTGATATTAACCAGCAAAAGAGTTGGGAATACTAGCATTGAATTATATCATTCTTTAGGATTAAATCCTATAAATTACCCAATAATTATAGCTAAAGGAGTAATGTCTCCAAGGCCTGCTTTTGAACCTATAGCATCTAAGATAATTATCTTGGATTCACCAGGTGTTACTGCAACTGGTTTAAATAATTTTAGCTTCTCAAACAGAAGAAAACCTATGTTTCCTTTTGAAAAAGACGATGCAGTCTATAAATAATATCTAATTTCATTCAAGATTTTTTAAGAAATTAGTACAATTTTGAATAGCTTCTTCTGAAGACATTCCTTCACAAAAAACTATTAAATTGCCAAAAATAATATAGTCTCCAAATTTTGGAAGCGGTGATCCATCAGGACCTCCTGATGTTCTTCTATTTCTAATTCCTTCAGGCCACAAAGATTCTTGTTTTGTTAACACAGCATTTTTACCAGTTGCATCATCTGCATATTTAACACCATGATTAAGAGCATCTTCATGAGAAGCATAGAAACGAATTTCAAATTCCCTCATTCCTCCTACAGATCCTCCTAGTGATTGAAACCTTGCACTACCTTCATCTGCTTCAACATCTTTCCAAAAACCCCAATAAACTGATTGAGCCTGTGGTAACTCAGAGATATCATATTCTTCTCCAATTTTTAATCCAAATTCTGAAAAATCTTCAATAGAATATACTTTGGAGACGTCAGAAATTTTACTAAGTAATTTTTCAGATTCATTTGAAGAACAAGAATAAAAAATTGATAAAATAATAAAAATCAATAAAATTTTTCTCATAAATTTATATTTTTTTCTATATGATTATCCATTTGAATAAAATTGTTTAAATTTATATATTCTTAGCATAATTTAATAAATATATTAATAAAAAATGTCATCTATTAAAATTAATAAAATTGAAGTCCATGATATCAGAGTTCCAACTTCAGATACTCTTTTAGGATCTGATCCTTTCCATAAAAAGCCTAATTATTCATGTGTATATACAACTATACATCTAAGTAATGGAATTAAAGGAAATTCAGTTTGTTTTACTGCTGGAGCAGGAAACGATTGGATTGTATATGGAGTAAAAGATATTTCAAAATTGCTACAAGAATATAAAATAGACAACTTCATAAAAAATCCAGGATCTACATATAAATTAATTAATGACCATCATCAACTAAGATGGTTAGCAGATGGAGTTAACAGAATGGCCTTAGGGTGTATTATGAATTCTCTATGGGATGCTTGGGCTAAAATTGAAGAAAAACCCTTATGGAAACTTTTAGTAGATTTAGATCCTGAACAAATCATTAAATCAATAGACTGGAGATATTTAAAAGATTCTATTTCTAAGGACGAAGCTCTGAATATATTGGCCAAAAACAATTACCAAAAAAATTCCCGTGAAAAACAATTATTAAAAGATGGGCCAAAAGCATATTCAACTGCTGGATGGTTGGGTTTAACTGATGATGAAATAGCATCTACCATTAATGAAATGAAAAGTGAAGGCTTTGACTGTTTTAAGATGAAAGTTGGTCAAGATTTAAAACAAGATAAAGAAAGATTAAAATTTATAAGAGAAAAAATTGGTAAAAAATCTAAATTAATGGTTGATTGTAATCAATTGTGGGGAGTAGAAGAAGCAATTGAATATATGAAAGAACTTTCTGAATTTAATCCAACATGGATAGAAGAACCTACTGCTAGAGATGATGTTCAAGGACATCTAAAAATATCAAAAGCATTAAAAAAATATGGAATTGAAGTAGCCACAGGAGAACAAGCTCAATCTCCTGTGATTTTTAAACAATTGCTTGAATCTGGAGCTATTGGATATTGCCAAATAGATGCCAGCAGAACAGGAGGAGTAAATGACATTATTCCTGTTATTATTTTAGCTAAAAAATTCAACGTTCCCGTATGTCCCCATGGAGGGGGTATAGGATTATGTAATATGATTGTTCATTATGCTATGTGGGATCAAATCAGTGTCTCAGGCCATTCCAATAATCAAGTAGTAGAATACCTCAATTTTCTTCAAAAAGAAGTATTCGAGAATCCAATAGAAGTATCAAATGGAAAATACATTGCTCCATCAGTACCAGGATGGGGACTAGAAATGAAAGAAGATTTTTTTAATGCTCATATATATCCTTCAGGTTCTGTATGGAAAGATAGAGAAGAATCTGGAAGTATTAAATTTATTGCATAAACTGAATAAAGTAAAATAATTTCGTCATTATTAGAATGATTACCAATATGAATGAAAATGATTTACAGGATTATTTCCTTCTCCTACCTTAAAAGATTTTTTTAGAGCTTCTGTAATATATTTTTTACTTTTTTCAACAGACTCTTCGATACTTAAACCTAGTGACAAAGAAGCTGCAATAGCAGAAGATAAAGTACAGCCAGTTCCATGGATATTATTAGTCTTAATTCTAATTTCAGAAAATTCTAACAAGTTTTTACCATCATATAAATAATCTGTTGAATATCTATCATTAAAATGACCACCCTTAATTAATACATATTCACATCCCATTTGAAATAAAATTTCGGAGTTAACTTTTATGTCTTCAATTTTTTTTATCTTCACTCCTGACAACGTCTCTGCTTCGGGAATATTGGGAGTAATAATTTTAGATAAAGGAATTAAAAATTTTCTATATCCATGAATTGCTTGATCATTTAATAAACGATCTCCACTAGATGCAACCATAACAGGGTCTACTACAAGATTCTTAATATTATTTTCCTTAATATTGTTAACTACAATTCTTAAAATTTCTGAATTAGACAACATGCCAGTTTTAACAAAATCTGTTCCTATATCTTTTAGGATTGCTTTAATTTGAGAATCAACATTTTTTGCTGGAATTTCTAATACATCAAAAACTCCTAATGTGTTTTGAGAAGTTACTGCTGTAATAACAGAAGTGCCGAAAACACCAAAAGCTGCAAAAGTTTTTAGATCAGCCTGAATTCCAGCACCACCGCCAGAATCAGATCCTGCAATTGTCATAACTTTAGGGATATCATTCATTTTTCTTTTTATTCAATATAGATTCTATCTGAGAATATAATACTAAAGGTTTATTGGATGAGATAAAATATATTTGATTGATCGAATTATGTTTTGAGTAAATCTTAATACCATTTAAAACAACTGGAACATACCAAACCTTTGAATAAAATAACGAAAAAGAATTTCTAATAAACAATTTCAATTTAGATTCATTAATTAACTCTATATGATATATATCAGAGATAAATAAAACCTTATGAGTTAACCCAATATTTACAATAATTTTCTCATCATTAATTTCAATGATTAATGTTCTAAAACTTAATAGAAAAAAAATTAGAATCAAAGAAAAAATCAATAAAACTCCTATTGATATAATCATTAACATCATCTCAAAGGGTCGAATAATTACTATTCCAGTTAATAATCCTAGAATTAATCCAATGAATATACCCAACAAACTTGCTAAAGACATACTAGGAATTATTTTTTCATAGTAAACATATTCATTTTTTTTGATATCATTTCTCATAGTATAATTTGATAGTAACTTAGCATTACAAAAATAAAAATAATCTAAATGAAAAATAATTGTTTCTCATTAAATAGATAGTCTATAAAAGGATAAAGATGTCAACTATTAGAAAAAATCGAATCAAAGAAAAATTAAACCAAGGAAAAGTTACAACAACTTTAATGGGATTAGCCAATGCAGATCAAATTGATCAAATAGGTCCTGAAAATTTTGATGGAGTATGGTTAGAAGCTGAACATGGAGGAATTGATTTTGCAGATATTTCAGATTTAACTAGAGCTTGTGATTTATGGGGAAAAACTTCAATTACTCGAGTACATCAAAATGAAGAAGGAGTAATTTACAGAACTCTTGATAGAGGAAGTCAAGGAATTTGTGTTCCTCATGTAAATACAGTAGAAGAAGCAAAAAATGTTGTAGATGCGGGTAAATTTGCACCAATAGGTAAAAGAGGAATGGCTACAAGTAGACAAGGTTATGGGGTCAATGATTATTTCTTAAAAGCAAATGATGAATCCTTATTAATTGTTTTGATAGAAGACATCATAGCTGTTGAAAACCTTGATGAAATACTTAAAGTAGACCATATAGATGTCTTCTTCGTTGCGCCTAATGATTTAGCATCAACCATGGGTTATATTGGTAGAAGTACAGATAAAGTGGTTCAAAATGTTATTGATAAAACACTTTTAAAAATTTCAAAATCAGGTAGAACTTCTGGAGCATTAGTAACTAACCAAAATGTTGAACATTACAAAAATTTAGGAGTTAAATTCTTAGCTACTAATATTACCCCATGGGTGACATCAGGACTTAAAGAATTCTCAAATAAACTAGGTAATTGATATGAAAATTAAAAACTATATTTTATTGCATATATTAATAATTGTAGTATTAATGTCATTGTCATGTAGGTCTGGAGCACAAGTACCTGAAGATGTATCCATACCTATCATAGAACCTACGATGCCAGCTAGTGCATGTAAAAATGACAAATATCCAGAAACTGCACCACGATTCGGAGACAACTCTTCTATGAGTTACACTCAAAAAGCTAGTGGCTTAAAAGTTCTTGATATAAAGATGGGAAAAGATCCTCAAGTTAAATCAGGAAATATGGTTACAGTACATTACACCGGATGGCTAGAAAATGGATGTATTTTCGATAGCTCTTACCTTCGTAATACTCCAGCAAGTTTTCCAATAGGCTCTCGAGCAGTTATTCAAGGTTGGGATGAAGGTATACCAGGTATGAAAATAGGTGGAGTAAGAAGATTAGAAATACCACCTCATTTAGGTTATGGCCCAATGGGAATCCCAGGTGTAATACCTGCAAATACAACAATAATATTTGAAGTTAGCTTATTAGAAGTAAAAGAACAATAAGGAAGATATGAAAGATATAAAAATTAAAGATGTGAAAGTAATTATGACAGAACCAGACAATATAAGGTTGGTAATAGTTAAAATTGAAACTACTGAACCAGAATTATATGGATTAGGTTGTGCAACTTTTCAACAAAGACCTTTAGCTGTAGCATCTGCTATTAATGACTACCTCAAACCTTTATTAATAAATCAAAGCCCTCATAATATCGAAGATATTTGGCAGTACAATTATCAAAGTTCATATTGGAAGAATGGAAGTGTACTCAATAATGCTATAAGTGGAGTTGACCAAGCATTATGGGATATTAAAGGAAAAATTGCAGGCTTACCTTTATACGATATGTTTGGAGGAAAAACTAGAGAAGCTGCTGCTGTTTATGCACACGCAAGTGGTAAAGACATAAAAGAAGTAGAAGAAAAATTCTCAAAACTTATGGAAGATGGCTATCATCATATAAGAGTTCAAGTTGGAACTCCTGGATTTTCAGGTTATGGTGCAGAAGGAAATTTTGGAGGGGAAAGACATCCTCAAGATGGCCCCCAATGGATTACTCAAAGAAACACTGTGCCTCAAAATAAAGAACAATTCAAACAAAGAATAGAAGGCATATTCGAACCTAAACCTTATGTTAGAAGTGCATTAAAATTGTTGGATCACATTAGATCTAAATTTGGATTCGAAATTGAAATACTTCATGATGTACATCAAAGAATACCTCCAATTTTAGGAGTATGGATGGCAAAAGAAGTAGAAAAATATCAACTTTTTTTTCTTGAAGACTTATTTGCACCAGAAGACAATGATTATTTCAGAATGGTAAGACAACAATGTTCTACTCCTATGGCAATGGGAGAATTATATAACAACCCTAGTGAATACATTCCCATGATAAAAGACAGGTTAATAGATTTCATTAGAATACATATTTCGGATATAGGTGGACTTACTCCAGCAAAAAAACTTGCTGGATTATGCGAAGCTTTCGGAGTTAGGACAGCCTGGCATGGTCCAGGAGACACATCTCCAGTAGGTCACGCAGCTAATTTAATGCTAGATATTAGTAGTTGGAACTTTGGTATACAAGAATATTCAATTTTTGGTGAAAGAACTAAAGAAGTATTTCCAGGATGCCCAGAAGTGAAAGATGGATTCATGTGGCCAAATAACAAACCTGGACTAGGAATAGATATTAACGAAGAATTAGCGCTTAAATTTCCTCATAAAGAAAGAAAAATGGGAGGAGGAATGTTAATTGATAGACGTGCTGATGGATCTGTAAATAGACCATAATCTGGAGAAAATATTGACCAAAAATATCAAAAATAATCCTAATTTCATACCTTATAATCCTGCAGAAATAGAGCCTAAATGGCAAAAAATCTGGGAAGAAAATGAACTCTACAAAACACCAGATACTAAAAAGAATAAAGACAATTATTTTGCCCTTACAATGTTTCCATATCCTTCAGGTGACTTACATATAGGTCATTGGTATGCATTCACTCCTGCAGATGCTCATGCTAGATATATGAGAATGAAAGGATATAATGTAATGCACCCTCAAGGCTTTGATGCATTTGGCCTACCAGCAGAAAACGCTGCTATAGAAAGAAACATTAATCCCAAAAAATGGACATTCGAAAATATCAATAATATGAGACGTCAATTTAAATTGATGGGAAATTCATACGACTGGCACAGAGAACTATTAACTTGTACCCCTGAATATTACAAATGGAACCAATATTTCTTTCTTGAAATGTATTCAAATGGAATCGCATACAGAAAAGATGGACCAGTATGGTGGGATCCAATAGATCAAACTACTTTAGCAAATGAACAAGTAAAAGATGGAAAATCTGAAAGATCAGGCGCTGAAGTAATCAAAAAAATGATGCCTCAATGGTATCTAAAAATAACTGATTATGCAGAAGAATTGTTGGAAATGGATGAACTTGAATGGCCAGATCGTATTAAAAATATGCAAAAAAACTGGATCGGAAAATCTAATGGAGTTGAAATAAATTTTGATATATCTCATTTATCTATTTCTGAAAAAACAATTACCACTTTTACTACTAGAATAGATACTATTTTTGGAGTAACTTTTTTAGTATTAGCTCCTGAAAACAAATTAGTCGATTTGATAACAACTTCAGAACAAAAAGAGGCTGTAGAATCTTATAAAAAGCTTGCTATATCTACTAGTGAAATAGATAGAACTTCAACAGAAAGAGATAAAACAGGAGTTTTCACAGGATCATATTGTAAAAATCCATTAAACAATGAAAAGGTTCCAATTTTTATTGGAGATTATGTTCTAAGTACTTATGGGACTGGAGCAGTGATGAGTGTCCCTGGTCACGATCAGAGAGACTATGATTTCGCTCAAAAATATAACCTTCCTATAAAAATAGTTATATCTCCTCCTAACTGGAATGGTGAAAATTTAACAGAAGCATACACCGGAGAAGGTATTCTAGTTAATTCTAGTTCATTTGATGGATTATCTAGTAAATTAGCTATCGAAAAAATATCAAATTTGATTGAAAAGAAAAATTTTGGAAAAAAAACTATTACTTATCATTTACGTGATTGGTTAATTTCAAGACAAAGATACTGGGGAACCCCAATTCCTATAATGTACGATCAAAATGGAGAAATTCATCCTGTTTCAAAAGAAGACCTACCTGTAATACTGCCAGATGCAAAAGAATTTAAACCTACTGGACAATCTCCTTTAACATTAGATGAAGACTTCTTATCGATAAATCATCCAAAATACGGAAAAATGAGAAGAGAAACAGATACAATGGATACTTTTGTAGATTCTTCATGGTACCACCTTAGATTTGCTAGCCCTAATCCTCAAGAAAAACCTTTTAATAAACCCAAATTAGATTCTTGGATGCCTGTACACCAATATATGGGAGGAGCAGAACATGCTGTAATGCATCTGCTTTATGCAAGATTTTTCAATAAAGTTTTAAGAGATTTAGGATACTTTAAATTCAATGAACCCTATAAAAGATTATTTAATCAAGGTGTTCTTCTGAAAGATCATCAAAAAATCTCTAAAAGATCTAATCCTCTAGCACCAGACCCTTTAGTAAAAGAACATGGAGCAGATGCAGTAAGGCTTTATTTGATGTTTCTTGGACCATGGGATCAAGGAGGAGATTGGAGCGATGAATCTTTTAATGGTATTACAAGATGGTTAAAGCGTATTTGGAATATTTGCACTAGAGATACATCTGAATTAATTCAAGAAAACCAAAAAGATGATATTTACATAAAGAAACTTTCTCACAAAACAATAAAAAAAGTAATTAATGATCTAAAAATATTCAAATTCAATACTGCAATTTCTTCACTAATGGAAATGACAAATCTGATGAATAAATTTTGGGATGAAAGAAAAATATCCCAAAATGCTTGGAAAGAATCAATAAAAATAATTATCCTTCTGCTTGCACCTATGGCTCCTCATATAACAGAGGAATTATGGGAAAAGAATGGATATAAATTTAGTGTTCATCAAGAAAATTTACCAAGTTGGGATGAAAATTTAGCTGCAGATGAAGATATAACTATTATTGTCCAAATCAACGGAAAATTAAGAGATCAATTTGTTATAAATAAAAATCTAGAAGACAAAGAAATTATTTCTTTGGCATTAAATCTAGAAAAAATCAAAAATATTTTAGAATCTCAAGAAATTAAAAGAGAAATTTATGTAAAGGAAAAGTTAGTTAATTTTGTTGTTTAACTATTTATTAACAAAAAACAATTAATTCTTACATAAAATTAAATGTTGTGACTACATTAAATAAAAATTTTATCCATTTAATTGAAAAGTTTGCTCTGCAAATTATATTTATCTTTTTTTTAATAACCTTACTAATTACTTTTACACCATTAGTATTTGAAGATCCAGGGACTGCATCACTCGACCCTAAAAAAGAAGCATATCAAGTTCAAGAACAAGTAAATGAAAAATTTGTAGAATCTGTTCAATGGGTTTCAATGATTGTTGATTCAAATTATGGAGATGTAACCGACAAGAAAAGTCTGCTAGAACTACTTCAAAATCAAAATAAATTAATTCAGATGGATGAAAAACAACAATTAGTTGTTGGAACTCTTGAAAAAAACAGTTATTTTTGGCAAGGATACAATGAAGTCTCAAAAACAAGTTTCAAAGGAATATATAGTTTTGCGAATATCGTAGATGACACTCTAAAATTAGATCCCCGATTTCCTAATGGATTAAATGATGCTACAGAAAATGATGTAAAAATTGCCATAAGCAGAATTCTAGATAGCAAACTTCTCGGTAACCCTAAAGATGTGTTGTCTAGTAAAGCTAAGAGTGAAAAAAGAACTTTAAATGGAGAAGAAATAGATTATTGGACATCTCCAGGAATTTTTATAGAAGTATTATCTGACAATTTAAAATTAGGTGGAGGAAATTTTGGAATTGAATTAGGAGCAGGAGAAACCGCCCTAAATAAAGAAAGATATTCTAGGAAAATTATTGAAATTCTAAACGGTGAAAATGAGAATTTTAAAATTTATGGTATTGCAGTTGACGTTAATCTAGAAGCAGCAGATGAAGGTTCAATTGCAGGTTTGTTCATTACAGCAACAGTAATTGCAGCTATAGCAATTGCAGGAATTTTTTTAAGATCATATTGGGCTATGGTTCTAGTTGGATTAGGCTTAATAATGTTAATGATTCTTCTGAAAGGGATTTCTGTGATATTAGGATTCAAAGGGGGTTTAATAAGTGACTTGATTGTACCTATAGCAATGGTTTCACTTGGAGTTGATTTTGCAATTCATGCTTTAAAAAGAATGCAAGAAGAAAGAAAAAGAGGAGATGACAAATTCTTCTTTTTTGGAATGAGCGGTGTTCTAGGAGCTCTAACGTTAGCATTATTAACAGATAGTACTGCTTTTATAGCAAATGCTTTTGCAGGAGTTGAAAGCGTATTGTATTTTGGATTAGCTGCAACCTTAGCTACCTTTCTCTCTTATTTAGTATTAGGTATTTTAGTCCCTCTTGCATACAGTAAAATTATACCTCTAATAAAAAATGAAAGATCATTATCTGAAAAAATTGTAAGACAAATTAATTTCCTTACTACTCCAATATTATCTGGAACTGCAGTGATATCAGTAGTTGTATTTGGAGATTTATTGGGAAGTGATTTCATTGCAATGCTACTAGGTTTTGTAATATCACTGTCAATACTTTTCCTAAATATTTTGCTCCCAATTTATCTCAACAAAAAATCATCTCAAGGTTTATTGAAAAAGGAAGAAAATTATCAAAGAACATTTGATGAAAAATTAGCAAAATATTTTTTTCTTATCGCAAAAAGATATTATATTGTACTACCTATATCCATAGTAATTACAGTATTTGCAGCAATAGGCGCATTAAATTTAAAGTCAGAGTTTGACGTAAAAGATTTTTTTGACAATAAATCAGATTTTGTAATTGGATTAGAAAAATATCAAGAATATTCCTCAGGATCTAGAGGAGAGCCTGCACAAATATTATTCGAGGGAGATATAACAAATCCAGAATTTTTAAAAGATTTTGAAAAATTCAAATCCAACTTAGAAAAAGTAAAGTTAATAAGTTTAGATTCTAATGGCAATATATATCAAGAAGGAATATTAAATCCATTGAAAGTATCTAAATTAATTTTTGAAAATCCAAATTTAAAAGAAAAAATAGAAATTATTCAAAATATTAAAATTACTGACACTAATAATGATCAAATACCTGATTCAAAAATTCAAATTCAAGAAATATTAAAATATGGATTTGAAAATGGACTTTCAGTAAAAAATAAATTTTCTTATGATCCTAGATGGTTTCAAAGATATTTTTGGTATAACCAAGAAACTAATAATGACTTTACAACAATTTTCTTAGTTCTCTTAAGTGAGACTAGTTCAGAAGATGATGTAGAACAAGTTAGAAACGATATAAATACTACAATAAGAGAGACAAACTTCTCTAAAGATATAAAAATAGGAGTCACAGGATCTCCTTTTAGTAGACTTGATCAATTGAATGCATCAACAGATGCAATGAGAAGATCAATACCTATAGCTGCTGGAGGATCATTTTTAATTATATTAATAATTTTAAGATCGTTCAGATATGCTATAGCTACTATTATCCCTATAGGATTAGTTGTAGTTTGGCTATATGGAATAATGTATATATTCAATTTCAGCCTCAATTATGTTACCGCAACTATAGGAGCTATCTCATTAGGAGTTGGAGTAGATTTTTCAATACATATGACAATGAGATTCAGAGAAGAAATTAAAAAAAGAAATGATTCTATAGATGCTTTGTTCAGATCAATAAATGGAACAGGAATGGCTTTGTTAGCTTCAGCTGCATCAAGTATTTTAGGGTTTGCTATCATGGGTTTTGCGCCTATGCCACTGTTTTCTACCTTTGGGATTCTCACTTCCATAATGATTTTCCTTGCATTAACAGTTTCATTATTTGTGCTACCATCTTTACTGATGTTAATTAACATAAACACAAAAAAACGATCTCCTGTAAGTTCAAGTTAAATGATTAATGTAAAAAATTTAACAAAAAAATACGAAGATATAGTAGCAGTAAATGGAATAAGTTTCGAAGTTAATGAAGGAGAAGTATTTGGTTTACTAGGCCCTAATGGTGCAGGTAAAACAACTACAGTAGAAATACTAGAGGGATTAAGAAAACCTTCTAGTGGAGAAGCTACTATTAATAACCTTGATGTTAGTAAAGAAACAAAAAAAGTAAAAAGTATCATAGGAGTTCAACTCCAATCTGTAAATTTTTTCGAGGAACTAAGTCTTAGTGAAATAGTAGAGTTATTCGCTGATTTGTATTCATCAAATGTTGATTCAAATGAAATTCTAGATAGAGTTGGCCTTTTAAAGAAAAAGGATTCGTATTTTAAACCTTTATCAGGAGGACAAAAACAAAGATTATCTATTGCAGTAGCTTTAGTAAATAACCCAAAAGTATTGTTTTTCGATGAACCTACTACAGGATTAGACCCTCAAGCAAGAAGAAATATGTGGGGTCTCATAAAATCTTTTCAAAAGGATGGAAAAACTATAGTGCTAACCACTCATTATATGGAAGAAGCAGAAATTTTATGTGACAGAGTAGCAATAATTGATGAAGGAAAAATTATCAAAATTAATTCTCCATCTAATTTAATTGATGAATTAACTAAATCAGGCTTTAAGTCTACAAAAAAAGTAAGAGAAGCCACTTTAGAAGATGTATTTATAAACCTAACTGGTAAAAGTTTAAGAGAAGATTAATGAAAATATATCTCAGTTTTATAATAGCTGTAAGCAAAATGTTTTTCAGGAGAAAACAATCAATATTTTGGTCTCTATTTTTTCCAATAGTTACAATGTTAGTCTTCGGTAATCTTAAAATTATAGGCTATTCTGCACCTAACGTGGGAATTTTAAATAATTCTAATCAAGCAGAATCAACTATTCAAAAATTAGAAGAATCAAATGTAATAAACATTGTGAAAATTGAATCATCTGCTGAAGCTTACAACGCATTAGAAAAAGGAAGTATAGCTGCATTCATAGAATTACCTAATAATTTTGATGAGAAAACTCCAAGATTAAGTAAGCCTTCGATTACATCTAGAAAAGGAGACAAAGCCGAATTACAACTTGTTGAAAACTTACTAGCATCTACATTAGATGCTGATGAAATATCTAAATATGTTCAATCCAATGTTGCAGATATTACTTATCAGGGATATAAAGGTTTTGTGATACCAGGCTTAGTAGCCATGGCAATAATGCAAAATGGAATCTTTTCTGTAATTTTCACTTTATTAAGTTATAAGAAACAAGGAGTTTTGAAGCGTCTTCAAGCTACACCAATATCACCTTCACAGTTTATAGTTGGTCACTTAATAGCAAGAGTTTCAATAATCATAACTCAAACTATTATATTATTAATTATGGGAGTATTCGTTTTAGGTTTATCAGTTGGACAAGGAAGCATATTTGCATGGATAAATATTTTATTATTTTCATTATTAGGTGGAATATTATTTTTATCTATAGGTCTTGCTATTTCAAATCTTTCACCAAGTGAAGAAAGTGCACCAGCTCTAGCAAACCTAATCACATTCCCAATGTTATTTTTATCAGGAGTTTTCTTTCCTATTGATTTCTTACCAAAATTTATAGGATATATAAGCAATGCACTACCACTAACTCATATAGCAAGTGGAATAAGAAATTCTACTCTTTATGGTAATAGTACACTTTCTACTTTACCTCAATTAGGATTCACATTTATCTGGCTTACAATTGTATTCTTGATATGTGCTAAAACATTTAAGTGGGAATAATTAATTATTTTATTATTAATTAATTTGTTTATAATAGTATAATGAATAAAAATGGTTTATCAATTGGCGAACTTTCAAAAATAACTGGATTATCTACATCTGCAATTAATTTTTATGTACGAAATAAAGTTATACCTCCACCATTTAAAACATCTAAAACTAGAGCAATATTTCCTAAATCATCAGTAGAATTGTTAAATGATATTTTAAAAATGAGAAAAGAAAAAATGCCTTTAAAATTGATTAAATATATTATCAATAATCCTGATGAACAAAAATCAGAAAATTCAACCAAAGATCAAAAAATTAAAAGTCTAGCTGCTAAAAATATTAACGAATTTCTAGAACTTACAGGTCTTGAAAAATTTTTATTTGATGAATTAGTAGAAAAATCAATAATAAAAATGCCTAAAAAGGATCAAGATAACAATATTTTTTTCAATTTTTCAGATATTTCTATTGGAAAATCAATTAAAGAATTAATAGATAATGGAATTCCGTTTGAAGTTATAGAACGTCATAGAGAATATGAACCACTATCAGAAGCAGAGGCTTTATTTTTACTAGAACACTTAAAAAATTCTAGAAATTTTAATCATCAAATTAAAGAAAAAATTATAGAAAATTTTGAAACAATTCGAAACGTAATGAGATTAGAAAAACTCAGAGAATTAGAAGAAAGATTAATATAATTTTCACTTACTTTCTTTATTTGATATCGAATTAGCAATAGCTTTATCTATGATTAATCTCAATTTTTTAGGATCCACGCCTTTCTTAACAGCCAAATTAAAATCTAAGTCACTATTATGTTTATCTCCCTTAAAAGCATACGCTATTGATCTATTAGCAAATGCATCAGAATTATTACTATCTATTTTTATTGCTTCTGAAAATGATTTTATAGCATCTTCTGGCATTCCTAGAGATAAATATGCAGTTCCTAGATTGTAAACAATTTCTGAATTTAAAGGGTTCAATTTTGCTGATCTATCAAAATATGCAATTGAAGACTCTAGTTGTCCATTTCTAGCACAATCTAATCCTTGATCAAAATATTTTTTCCACAATTTACTCATATTATTATTTAGATTTTCAAAACTCTCATTTAATAAGATAATTAAATATTAATAATAATAAAAATTATAAATATGGTAAAAAACAATAAAATCAAAGAATTATCTATTTCATCTATTAATGTTGAAGAATTATTAGAATTCGATATTATTCGAAATAATCTGTCTAAATGCACTTCGTTAAGCAAATCCAAAAAAAAAGCTCTAAACTTTAAGCCTTCTGTAGATTTTGACTTAACTTGTAAATTACAAGAAGAAACGGAAGAAGGAATTTTATTAATAAATGAAAAAGATTATATCTCTTTTGATTCTGTTAGTGATTTCACTGATGATTTGCAACAAGCAAAGCTTGAAAGAATTATTACCGGAAAATCTTTAATAAACATTTCAGAATTTATTAAATTATCTATAGATCTTAAAAAAAATATAAAAGAATTAGATAAAAAAACTCCTCATCTAAAAAAATTGTCTTTAGATATCGAAAATTTAACAAATATTAATACAACAATACTAAAACAAATTTCTAATAACGGAACAATCCTTGATAATGCAAGCAAAGAATTAAAAAAGTTAAGAACAGAAACTAAAATCAAATACAAAAAACTAACAGATTTTCTATCTAAATATAAAGATAAAATTGATAGAAATATTCTACAATCTTCAAATATATCATCAAAAAATAATAGATTAGTACTAGAAGTAAAATCTGAAAGAAGACAAAATGTCTCTGGAATTGTTCATGATGTGTCACAGTCCGGATCTACACTTTTTATAGAACCACTAGAATCTATAAATCTCTGTAATGAATGGAGAGAAACATCAAATTTAATATATAGAGAAGAAGAAAGAATTTTAAAAAATTTAACAAAATTAATTTCTTCAAATTTTGAAAAAATATCAAAAACATATAATTCAATATCAAAAATTGATTTCATCTTGGCAAGATCTAAATTAAGTATAAAGATGAAAGGTTCTCAAATCATTACTACAAATTTTAAAATCTCTGATTCACCAATAGTATTAAAAGATGCTAGACATCCTTTACTTGGGAATCAAGCCATACCCATTGATATATCTTTAGGGCCAAATTTTAATTGTTTGGTAATTACTGGCCCAAATACTGGAGGGAAAACCATAGCATTAAAAACTGTAGGTATTCTATCTCTTATGCATCAAAGTGGTCTAAGAATTACTGCTAATCCCAAAAGCAAATTAGCTGTTTTTAAAAACATATTCATTGATATAGGAGATCAGCAAGACATAAATAATTCAACTTCTACTTTCTCAGCCCATATAAAAAATGTAATTAATATATTAAAACAAACTACCAAAAATACATTAGTGCTTTTAGATGAATTAGGTTCTGGCACAGATCCAGTTGAAGGATCAGCATTAGCGTGTGCTATATTAAAAGTTCTCGCTGAGAAAAAAATTCCTACGATAATTACCACACATCATAGAAATATTACTGAATTTGCTGACAAAACCATTGGTTGTATTAACGCAAGTGTAGACTTACACCCTGAAACTATGATGCCTACATATAAATTAACTATTGGTCGCCCTAGTATAAGTTATGCTATTTCAGTAGCCACACAGTTGGGCATGAATAAGCAAATAATCAAAAATGCAAAAACATTTATTGATTCAAATCATAAAAAATCTCAAGAATTATTAAAAAAAATTCAAAAGGATCAAGAAGAAATAGATTTTAAATTACAAGAAATAGAAATAATTAAATCTGATTTAAACAATGAAAAAAAAGTGCTCTCTAACGAAATCAATAATTTCAATAACAAACAGAAAAAGTTAATTGAGGAAACAAGAACAAAATTATTATCTTATATTCAGAAAAAAAGACTCGAATTAAAAAATCTTAAAAATAAAATTACTCTTGATCAAAAAAAATCACTCTCAAAAAATATAAAAATTATTGAAAAATCTATCATTTCTAACAAAACTCTTGATTCTAATGAGAATAATAAATTTGATTTACCAGAAAATCTTATAATCGGAGATACTGTAAGAATTTTTGGAATGAACACAACAGCAAAAATAAAAAAAATATTACCTGAAAATAAGTTCCAACTGTTAATGGGTAAAGTAACTATTGAATTATCTGGTGAAAGAATCTCCAAAATAAATGGATTTTTAGAAAACAATAAAGAAGTTGAAAACCTATCATCTAGACTTAATAAAAAATTCACTCCTAAATTATCAACCTTAGATGTGCGTGGGATGCGAACAATAAATTTATATGACTCTATAACCAAATTTATTGACGATTGTATATTAAATGACTTAAAAGAATGCAAAATAATTCATGGAGTAGGCAAAAAAATACTTCAACAAGAAGTAAAATTAATACTTACAAAAATGGCTGAAGTATCATCATTTAAATATGAAAAAAATAAATTTGGTGAAGAGAGTATTACTATAATTGAATTAATTTAATATTTCATTTAATTTATCAGAAATTATTTTCTCCTCACCATCTTGAAGGTTTACTACAACAATATTTATTTCACCAGAAACACCACCAGCCCCTACATATATGGATGGATCATTATCTAACAAAGATTCTCTTATTTCTTCAGAATTTAGACCTTTCCACATATTATCAAAATACAAAACAGCTTGAGGTCCTTGCCTATCTTCATTTTCCTCAAGTTTAATGGTTAAACCTGCCCTAGAACTCACATGCTCAACAATAAATTGAGCTTTTTGCCTCCAAGAATCCCATATAGCATCTTGATCTGAATCTATAAACATTTCTAAGGCAGTAACTAAACCAACTATTCCTTCCTTAGAAACTTTCATAGATCTTCCTATAGTAGCTTTAGGAGAATCAAAACAAATCATGTTTTCAAATGCTGCATCAACAAGATCTTTATTACCAGCAAGAATGCCAGTATCTTGTGGGCCTCTAATTCCTTTGCCGCCACTAAAAGCTATTAAATCAGCACCTTGGTCTATAAATCTATAAAGATTCTCTACTGGAGGAAGCACAGCAGATGCATCAATTATCAAAGGCACATTAAACTCGTGAGCTATTTTCGCTGTTTCTAATACACCTAAACCTGTACTTAAAAAGGGGCTCATAGCAAAAGCTACTGCACATGTTTTTTCATCTATCTTTTGATACAAATCTTTTGGACTAACATCACTTTCATCTCCAAATTCTTTCAAAACAGCACCAGACATTTCAAAATTTTTATCATAATGATTTCTTTGCCCTTTAAAAATTAAAATTTCTTTCTTGTGAGTAGAAGGATTTGGTAATTCACTGATTAATTTTTTATCAGTACCAGTAATACATCCAGCAGACATCAAAACTTGCGCTGCCGCACAGCCTGCAGTAACTAAACCAGATTCTGATTTACATATTTTTGAAATTATTTTTCCTGCGGATTTATGAAGTTCTACAATATCTACAAATGATTTTGAAGCTTCTTCCATTGCAGATAAAACTTCTCTAGGCATTAAACTGCCACCTAAATGAGTAACCCAACTTCGTGCATTAATTACAGGCTTAACTCCAAGTTTTTTATATATTTCAGGCCATAAAATATTAGACATTCTTTTTCTCCATACTTATGTAACTTGATCTCAACTGTCCACAGCCAGCATTAATATCTATTCCTTTCTCCATACGCATAGTACTAGAAATAGCATTTTTTAACAGTATTTCTCTAAAATTTTTTATATCATTGTGCTTTGATCTTTCTAAAGAGCTCCCAGCAGTGGGGTTCACTGGAATCAAATTCACATGACACAATAATCCTTTCAACAATTCACTCAATTTATTTGCATGCTCCAAAGTATCATTTTGTCCTGACAATAAAACATATTCAAAAAAAATTTTTCTATTTGTCTTCCTAAAGTATTCTTTACACGCTCCTATAAGCTCTTCTACAGGATATCTTTTGTTTACTGGCATAGTTTCTGATCTTGTAATGTTGTCAGGAGCATGAAGTGATACAGCTAAATTAACTTGTATATCTTCTTCAGCTAATTTTATTATTTGAGGCACCAATCCTACTGTAGAAATAGTTATATGTCTTGCTCCTATATTTAACCCCTTAGGATCATTCAATATCCTAATAGAAGACATGGTATTTTCGTAATTGGCTAAAGGTTCTCCCATTCCCATAAACACTACATTTGTTAAATCATTAATTTCGTCATTTTTCAAACTATATTTATTAACCAGATTTTTCTTTTCTTTTACTACATCTTTTTTTACATTCAGAACTTGTTCAACTATTTCTGCAACAGTTAATTGCCTTGAAAATCCCTGTTGACCAGTAGCACAAAATGTACAACCCAAAGCACACCCTGCCTGTGTTGAAACACATACTGTTCTTCTTCTACGTCTATGGCCATCAGGATCATATCTCATTAAAACCGTCTCAATATATTCATTGTCACGAAGTTTCCAGAGATACTTATCTGTACTTTTATCTTCAGATATTTTTTTTAGTACAAGATCTATTGAATTAAAAATATAGTCATCTTTAAGTTTAATTATTAGTGACTGAGGAATTGTGGTTATTTCATCAAAATCAGAAATAAAATCTCTATAAATTGAATGCCAAATTTGATCAGACCTATAAGAAGAATGGCCTATTTCAAAAATCTCTTTACTTATCTGTTTTTTCTCCAATCCTAAAATGAGTTTTTTATTTATTTCCATATTCTTTTGGTATATGATTCAGTTTTAAATGGGCTAAAATTAAATTTTAATCATATTATGTCTGAGGAAAAATTTCATACATTCAAAAACCAACCAATTTTAGAATGTAAGAATTTAACTGTCGAATATTCTTCTAAACCTGCTTTCAAAGCTTTAAATTTTCAAATTCCTGAAAATAAAGTAGTTGCACTCATAGGTCCATCAGGATGTGGAAAAAGTACTCTTCTAAGATGTTTTAACCGTATGAATGACACTATAAAAGCTGCGAATGTTACTGGTAATGTTTTCTTCAAAGGAAATGATATTTATCAAAAAAATCTCGACCCCACTAACATAAGATTTAAAATAGGTATGGTATTTCAGAAACCCAATCCTTTTCCAAAGTCTATTTTTGATAATGTTGCATTTGGACCTAAAATAAACAAATTAAATCTAAATATAGAAGAACTAGTTGAACATTCTTTGAAAAGAGCAGACCTTTGGGATGAAGTTAAAGATAGACTTAAGGACAATGCCTTAGAATTGTCTGGAGGACAACAACAAAGATTATGTATAGCTAGAGCTTTAGCTGTAAACCCTGAAGTAATACTGATGGACGAACCTGCTTCTGCTCTAGATCCAATATCTACTCAAAAAATAGAAGATTTAATAAAAATATTATCTGAAAATGTAACTATTGTAATTGTAACTCATAACATGCAACAAGCAGCTCGTGTATCAAATTATGCTGCTTGTATGATGTCAGATGAAAATAGAATAGGCGAATTGGTAGAATATGGAACTAATGAACAAATATTTGGAAATCCCCTTGACAAAAGAACAGAAGATTACGTCACTGGTAGAATAGGATAAAATTTATCGAAAGGAAAATTAAAATGATACAACAATCTGGAGGAGAAGCCTTAAGTCATGAACTTACTCTGCTTCAAACTGACCTCATTTTTCTAGGCGGACTAGTTGAAAATGCTATATCTCAATCACTAGATTCTTTAATATCCAGAAATATAGAACAATCTAATGAAGTAATAAAAAATGATGATCAAATAGACAAAAAAAGATATCAAATAGAAGATCATTGTATAAGAATTATTAGAGAATTTGCCCCAGTAGCAGGTGATTTAAGAAAAGTCTTTTCTTCTTTATTATGTTCCCAAGAACTTGAAAGAATGGGTGATTATGCCTCTGGTATCGCCCAAATAAGTATAAAAATGGGACCTAATAAAACATTTAAAGAATTAATAGATATTCCTAAGATGGGAAGTTTATCCATTAATATGATGAAAAAAAGTTTACAGGCTGTAACAGAAAATAATAGAGAAGAGGTATTAAAAATGTCTAGTTCTATACTTCCTGATGACGATAAAGTAGATCAACTTAATGCCTCTATTCAAGATGAAATGATTGATTTAATGTCTAGAGAATCAAATCCCATAAACATAAGAAACGGCACATATCTTATATGGATATCTCACAATATAGAAAGAATAGCAGACAGAGCTACTAATATAGCAGAAAGGGCTATATATCAAGCTGGATTTACAAATTAAATTCTTCATTATATTTTTCTATTCTTCTCATAGCTCTATGTATTGTTCTTGTACTAAGATTATATTCCTTGGCTAATATTTTAATAGAACAACCTTCCTTTCTTTTTCTGTAAATTTTCATATCTCTTTCTTCTATTTTCTCTTTTTGAATCCAACCAGGGTCATCATACCTACATCTAGGTAAAGGACAATTCAAACATGAATCAAATAAATCACACCCATTATCAATATAGTTAGAATATTCTGGCAAAGTATCACTTCTTACTAAATTAAGATCTGTATACATTTATATAACTCCCAATAAACTGTTTAATTAACAAAATTAAGAACTTATGTTCTAATAATAGAACGTTTGTTCTGATTATTCAATACATTTATTTGTCATTTTTCTTTTTTTTTTGAGAATTACTGACTTATTTATAAAATAAAGCCCGAGAGGTAATTATGAATGCTGAAATCATTGCTATTGGATCAGAATTATTACTAGGCCAAATTATTGACAGTAATTCTGCATGGATAGCTCAAAGACTAGCTGAAAATGGTATTAACTTATTCTATAAAACTATTGTGGGAGATAATCCTGAGAGAATGAAAGAAATCATTACAAAAAGCATAGATAGGTCAGATATAGTAATTACTACTGGAGGAATTGGCCCTACTCAAGATGATTTAACAAGAGAGATGGTTGCATCATGTACTGAAAGAAAGGTGGTATTACATAAAGAATCATTAGAAGAATTAGAAAAAAGATTCAGGAAAAGAGGATTCATCCTAACTAAAAACAATGAAAAACAAGCAACTATACCCGAAAATGCAATAGTAATAAAAAATCCCAACGGAACCGCACCGGCTTTTATAGTTGAATACAAAAATACATCTATAATATCTGTACCTGGAGTACCTTTTGAAATGAAATGGCTTATAGAAAATGAAATAATTCCTTATCTGAGAAGTAAATATGACCTAAAAGAAACAATACACTATCGAGTTCTGAAAGTTTCAGATTTAGGTGAAAGTAATGTGGATCACCTTATAGGTGAAATAATGAAAAATTCCTCAAATCCAACTGTAGGCGTTCTTGCTCATCCAGGACAAGTTGATGTAAGAATTACAGCAAAAGCAAAAGATCAAAATTCAGCAATGGCTTTAATAAAACCTATTGAGAAAGAAATCCGACAATTATTGGGAGACAACATCTTTGGAACAGACGAAGACACTTTAGAAAACACAGTGGGCAATTTGTTAGAAAAATTTAATCTTACTATCTCAACCTGTGAAGATATTTCTGGTGGCACAATATCAAATACTTTTCAGGCAACAAATAAAGACTTGTTTAATCAAGGCATCGTACTAAATAATAAAAACCCATATGACACAATAAATAAATTATTAAAAACTAAAATTACTAATAATTCACATAAAGAATTAGCAATATCTATGGCGGAGTTAGCAAAAACTGTATCCAATTCTGACTTAGGATTAGCATTACATGGAGTGGAAAAAGGAGAAATAAAAACTCAAAACTTAGGAAAAGGTAATACATATATTGCGATAGTAGGAAATAAGTTCAAAGAAATAAAACATATTAGATCAGCAGGAAGAGGTGTTCCGGATAAAAAAAGAGCCTCTATGTATGCCTTAAGCATGGTTAGGCAAATGATATCTAAGCATTTCTCTTAAAAAAATAATATCAATGTTTGTTTTTGTATATAAATAATTCATACTAAAATTAAAGAATAAAATTAGGAAAAAATGAAATCTATAGCTGCAATACAATTAGATCCCAAAAGCAATCTCATAGTAGATGAAATAGAAATACCTGATCCGATTAAAAAACAAGTTCAAGTTAAACTAATTTCAAGTGGGATTTGCCATTCCCAACTACATCATATGCATGATCCACAATTAACTAGACCCTTAAGCTTAGGTCATGAAGCTGTAGGAATAGTTACCAAAGTAGGGCCAGATTCTAAATATGTTAAAGAAGGAGATCATGTTATTGTAACCTGGGTATCAAGAATTCCAAAAACTGGAAGATATGTACCAACAATAGAAGGAATTACTTACAAAGAAAAGCCTGTATATGTACGTATGGTATTTACCTGGGCTGAAACTATCATATGTGAAGATGAATTCCTTGTGAAAATAGATCCTAAAGATTCTTCTCCAGAATCCTCCATTGTTGGCTGTGCTGTACTCACTGGAGCTGGAGCTGTAAAAAACACTGCAAAAGTAAAAGAAGGCGATACGGTTACAGTATTTGGAGCTGGAGGAGTAGGTTTATCTGCTATAGCAATGGCATCAATACTAAAAGCTTCAAAAATTATAGTTGTAGATCTAGATAACGAAAAATTAGAATTCTCAAAAAAATTTGGTGCTACTCATATAGTAAATGCAAAAGAAAATAATGCAGTTGAGGAAATTTTAGATATTTCGAATGGAGGAGTAGATTATGCATTTGATGCCATAGGAGTAAAAATAACTATGGAGCAAATATTATCTGTAACTAAAGGGGGAGGCTCAGGTGCCGACAATCACGGAGGGATGTCAGTTCTAATAGGAATGCCTGCAGTGAATAAAATAGATATAAACCCTGAATTATTTATGTATCATCAAAAAATATACAGAGGAAGCTTAGGATCTACTTATCCAGAAAAAGATTTTCCCTATTTCTTAGATTTATATAGACAAGGAAAATTTCCTATAGATAAATTAGTAACCACAAGCTTTAAATTGAATCAAATAAATGACGCATGCAACAAACTTGATTCAGGTCAAATAGCAGGAAGAGCAATAATTAAGTACTAATTAAAATTTTTATGTTTTTTAAAAGAAAAATTAGTTAAATTAAATTTAGATTTACCCGTTTCTATCAAATCAGCAGCAATTTCTCCAACAACCGATGCAAACTTAAATCCATGCCCTGAACATGGACTAAGGATAAGCACATTATCATTTCCTTCATAAAAATCAATTAAAAAATCTTGAGAATCCGTGTTGGTATATAAACAAGTTTTTGAATTTTCAACAACTCCTGATGCTTCAAAAAAACTTTCAAAAAGTTGCTGAATGTCTTCAACTTCACTATTTTTTACACTCCTATCTACATCATTAGGATTTGTTATTTCTCCCCCATGATGCCGAGATATCTTAAATCCTTGACCTAAATCAGGTATCGTGTAAAAAGATCTATTTTCTAATCCATATTCCCATGTGGTAACAGGTAATTCCGAAATAGAAAACTGAGTTTTATCCTTAACATCAATCCAATGATTCACTTGTCTTTCAATCGACAAATTTACAGGATTCAAATCGATAAGATCTGTTAACCAAGCACCTGCTGATACAATTAATTTGTCTGCAAAAAATCTATCTGATTCAGTTATAACTTCAATTCCATTATTTGAAGCCTTCCAGTTTAAAACAATTTCATCAAGAATTAGTTTAGCTCCAAAATTTCTTGAAAATCCAAGATAAGATTCAACACAATCTTCTACTTTTAAAATCCCTCCTTCTTTATCAAAAAAACCCACCATATCTTGATCAGGCCTCAAAGCAGGATAGCGATACACCAATTCTTCATGAGAAAGTTGTTCATAATCTATATCATAGGACTTTGTAACTTCTAAAGGTCCAACCACTGAGTCATTTTCATGATTAGCAATATAAAGAACACCAGTATTTAAAAATATATCGCTTTCTCTTTCTTGAGATAATTCATACCATAATTCTTTAGCGCGAATTAATAGAGGAACATAATCAATTCCTTCTTTGTAGGCCACTCTAAAAACACGAGTATCTCCATGGGTAGAACCAAATTGATGAGGTGGAGAAAATCTGTCTATTCCAATAACTTCAACACCTCTCTTAGACAAGTTATATAAGACTGAGCTTCCCATTGCGCCTAACCCAATCACTATTACTTTCATGTACTTGATGCTATCTGTATATTTTCACACATTATATGAGGAACATTAAAAGAACCATAAATCCAATTGGTATCTCTAGAAATCCAAGACAAATTCTTCAAACAATCAAAAATATTTCCTGAAATCATAGTATTCTTTATTCTTCCTAAGATTTTCCCATCTTTTACTCTATAACCAAGTAATACGTTCCCTTTAAAATCACCCCCTAATTCATTTCCTTGTCCTGCTCCCAATAACTGATCTACTATAATGCCCTCTTTTAAACCTGAAATTAATTCTTTATATAAATATTTTCCTGGTTTAACTTCTATTACAGATGTAGAAGGTGTTGGAGGACTTGAAATACTTCTAGAGGCTGAACCAGTTGGTTGTAAATTTAACTTATACGCTGATTCCAAATTTAATAAATTTCCTGAAATAACACCATTTTGTATCAAAGTATTCTTAGATGCAGGCACACCTTCATCATCAAAAGGACGCTCTCCTAACGCTCCACTTATAGTTGGATCATCAACTATAGTAATATTTTCATCAAAAATTTTTTGTCCCATCTTTTCCGATATTGGAGAAATACCTTCAACAATATTTATACCATTAAAACTGGAAATAAGAGGTTCTATAAATGTTGTCACAAACCCTCTAGGAGTAAAAATTACTGGACAATTTTCATTAGGAGTTTCAGAAATATTTTCAGCATTCTTTAATTGTTCATGAAGAGAGTTTATGATCACATCTGAATAATCTTTAAATTCACTCCAACCAAAACTTTCCCAAACAAATAACATATCTTCACCTTTGATAAGAGTTCCCCCGACACCTGCAGAAAAGGAATTCCATTCATAAGAAGAATTGAATCCTGATGAATTCAAAATTTCTGTAAACCCAGAAGATCTAGAAATATTAGCTTCTAAAAGCAATGAAGGCCATTCTTTTAAAAGAGTTTTTATAATCTTTTCTCCCATATCTACCATCTTATCTAAAGGAACATTTATTTCAGTGTTCTTATTTTTTTTATAAGAAAAATTAGATGGGAATGAATATTCTACATTCTTTCCAAAATCACTTGCGTCACAAGCCCTAGAAATCAATGTTTCAGAATTTGGATAAGTAGAAGTTGATAATCCTATTTTTCTATCTTTAATTACCCTTAAAGCCCAACCTTGACCAGAAGTTTTTGACAAAGTTTTTAATCTATTTGCTTCAAATCCTACTGGTTCTTTCTCTGATACAACAGTAAATATTTCCGCTTCATCAGAACGTTTCAAAGAATCCTCTAATATCTTTTTTGTGTCCATAGATTTAATTACCTGATATTAAACAATTTTGAATCCTTATATGAGGGCTACCATTAGAAACCGGTAAAGGCATTTGACCACCTTTTCCACATCCTCCTCCCTGATTCATGTCAAGATCTTTCCCTATTGCATCAATATTATGCAATGTACTGAAAACATTTCCTGATAACATAACCGGCCTAACCATTTCTTCTACTTTACCATTCCTGATCATGTATGATTCACCCGAAGAAAAAGTAAACATTTCCATGCTAGTCATCCCACCATACCAATTCTTTGCATATATCCCTTCCTTAATGTCTCCAAATATATCAGAAAGATCAGAGTCTCCATTTTCTATAAGTGTATTAGTCATTCTAACAATTGGAGGAAAATTATACCCTATTGATCTAGCGTTACCTGTGGGCTTCTCTTTCATAATTGCTGCAGTTTCCCTAGAATGTAGCCTCCCAACTAAAACGCCTTCCCTAATTAAATCCGTCTTAGAAGATGGAGTACCTTCATCATCATACTTAAAACTACCTCTTAAATTAGGAATCTGAGCACCATCAATTATATTTAAATTTTTAGGACCAAATGTCTTTCCTAAAACCATCATTTCTTTTAATTGATCATTTTCATAAACATGATCAGCTTCAGATAAATGACCAAAAGCTTCATGAACAAAAACTCCAGCCAATATGGGATCCAAAACTACAGTTTTCTCTCCGCCATCTACAGGTTTTGATAATAATTGAGTCTTTGCTTTATTAACAGTATCTTTAATTTGATTATCCAATCCTTGAACAACACTATAATCACCAAGGCTTCCAATACTAAAACCTGATTGTTGAACATCTCCTCCTTCTCTAGCCTGAACCGAAGCTCTAAAAACAACATGATGAGAATCCTGAATTAATTCAGTTCCAAATGAATTAACTAAAAATATTTTGCGCACTGAATCTCCATAAATCAAATCTGAGCTTTGAATACCCTCTGTGCTCCAAATTAAATCATTATAATGTTTAAGAAGATGAATTTTTTCCGAGATTTTAATTTTGGAAGCACTTTTTGGAAAAGATGAAACAATTTTATCTTTTACAGGTTCAAATCCAGTCAAAGGAATATAATTATCACTACTAGCTCTCTTTGCCTGCATCACAGCAGACTTCACATTATTCTTCAAATTATTCAAATCATTAAAACACACAAAACCCCACCCTCCTTTTACTAATGCTCTTACATTTCCCCCTAAACCTTGATTTTGAATTAAATTATCCAATTTTTTAGCTTTAAAATTAATTCTGGTCGAATCAGTTTCTTCAACTCTTATCTCAAGAAAATCTGCATCTGAAGATGAACATGCATCTAAAATTTGATTTTTTATTTTTTCTTCATTCATTTTTTATTTTTTCTAGTTAAAATTAAATTTAATAATTTATCTAAACCTTTAAAAACATGTCTAAGATAAACAATAAATATAAATCTACTATAAATAGTTTACTTTCTCTAACAGATTTTGAAAGGAAAAAAAATATATCTAATTCAAGGGTTTTTCATTTAAAAAGAATAAAAAGTGCTCTTAAATTATTAGGAAATCCACAAAACACTCCAAAATTTACAATTCATTTGGCAGGAACAAATGGAAAGGGAAGTATATCTTCATTAATTCATTCTGCATTAACTAAGAATGGCCTTAAGTGTGGACTATACACCTCTCCTCATCTTCATAATTTCAGAGAACGAATTAAAGTAGGAAATAATATAATAAGTATGACTGATTTTTGTGATATTTATGAAAAGATTGAAAAAACCACTTCATCATTTTTTCAAAATTCAAATCTTGGCTCTCTAACAGTATTTGAAACATTAACTATCATGGGAGCAATTCATTTTGAAAATAATAATATTGATGTTCAAGTCATAGAAACTGGCTTAGGGGGAATGTTTGATTCAACTAACATCTTTAACTCAGATATCTCAATTTTAACTCCTATTAGCTTAGATCATACAAAAATATTAGGTAAAACACTTGAAAAAATCACTCAAGATAAAGTAGGAATCATAAAAAACAACAGTATAGTAATATCTTCTAAACAAAAACCAAATGTTCTTAGAATCATAAAAGAAAAAAGCTTCGAAAAAAAATCAACTTTTATAAATGTTGAAGAAAATATTAAAGGCTTTAAGCAACACTATGAATCAGAAAAATTACATATGAACCTACTTACTTCAAATGATTCTTATAAAATCCAACATCCTCTGATAGGTATAAATCAATCAATTAATGTTTCCACTGCAATTACTTGCCTAGAAAATTTCAATCTAATAAAACTTGATAAAAAAAATATAATTTCTGGATTAGAAAATGTCAATTGGCCTTGTAGAGGAGAAATAATCAAGAAATATAAGAAATTGTTTTTAATTGATGGAGCTCATAATCCATCAGCATGTAGAGATCTAGTAAAAACAATAAATTCATTCTTTATAAACCAAAAAAAAATATTACTCATATTCGGATCCAATTCAGATCATAATGAAAATAAAAATATAAAAATACTTTCCCGATTAACAGAAAATATAATTTTTACTAAATCAAGGCACCCTAAGTCAGTTGATGCAAAATCTTTAAAAAACATCTCTTCTTTTGATAATATAGTTGAATCTCAAATAACAGAATCAATAAAAGAAGCTTTTATTAATTCTACAAAAAATCAAAATTATGAATTAATTATAGTTACAGGTTCATTATTTGTAGCGGCAGAATTTAGAGAATTGCTATTAGAAATAAAACCAGAAATTTATGAAACAAATGAATTATAAAAATAAAAGAGTAGTAGTTACTGGAATGGGAGCAATAACATGTTTATCCTCATCGGTGAATACTCTGTGGGATAATTTAATCAACGGAAAGTCTGGAATAGATTTTCTCAAATCAGTAGAAACAGAAAATTATTCCTGTAAAATTGGAGGTGAAATTAAAAATTTCTCTCCTGAAGATTATATTGATAAAAAAGAATCAAGAAGACTAGCGAGGTTTTCTCAATTAGCAGTAGCAGCAACTAAGAATGCATTAGAAGATTCTCAGATAGATATTACAAAAGAAGATCAATATAAAATTGGTGTTTTAATAGGCTGTGGATCTGGCGGACTTCCAGAAACTGAAAAACAATCACAGATACTTTTTCAAAGAGGAGGAAACCCTATAAGTCCGTTATATGTTCCAATGATGTTACCCAACATGGCTGCAGCAAATATAAGTAGAATTTTTCAATTAAAAGGTTATTCAAACACATGTATTACTGCTTGTGCTGCTGGAACTCAAGCAATAGGAGAGGCCTATGAAGTAATTAAAAGAGGTACTGCTAATATTATGGTCTCTGGGGGTACTGAAGCTCCTTTCTGTCAAATAAGCTTAGGGGGATTCTGTAATATGCATGCTTTAACAAGTCAAAATGATATCCCTGAAAAAGCAAGCAAGCCTTTTGATGCCAAAAGAGATGGATTTGTTCCTTCAGAAGGATCTGGAATATTAATCTTAGAAGAATATGAACATGCTTTAAATAGGAATGCGCCTATTTTATGCGAAATCAAAGGATGGGGTATTACATCTGATGCATTTCACCTAGTTCAACCAGAGAAAGAAGGTCTAGGGGCCGCTAAATGCATGAATTTTGCATTAGAAAATGCTGGATTAAATATTGATGAAATAGATTATATAAACGCTCATGGAACATCAACTCCCGCAAATGATTACGCTGAAACTTTAGCAATAAAAAAAGTTTTTGGCGAAAAAGCATACAAGATTCCTATAAGCTCCACCAAGTCTATGGTAGGGCATGCATCAGGTGGTGCAGGGGCAATTGAAGCTATAGCATGTGTAAAATCAATCCAAGAAAACAAAATTCATCCAACAATTAACAATAATACTCCTGACCCTTTGTGTGACTTAGACTATACTTCAAATAAATCACGCTCAATCAATGTAAAAAATGTTTTATCTAACAGTTTTGGATTTGGCGGTCAAAATGCTTGCTTAATACTTCAAGATTGTAATTAATTTTACCCTCTCGACTAACTCTCTTATAGATTATATAGTCAAATATATCCTACAAAAACTAAAATTTTATTAGCAGATATAAGAGTAAAAATATTGTTTGTTCATCTCCATAATCATTCAGAATATAGTTTAATAGACGGAAGTAGTGGAATTGATGAAATGGTTATTCGATCTAAAGAACTTGGAATGAATGCTTTAGCGCTAACTGATCATGGAAATATGTTTGGAGCTATTGAGTTTTATAAATCTTGTATAAAACATCAAATTAAACCTATTATTGGATGTGAACTATATGTTGCCCCAAAAAGTAGACTTGAAAAAGATCCCAATATTCCTTATTACCACTTAACCGTTTTATCAAAAAATTTCATAGGATATAAAAATTTAATTGAAATGGTTACATTAGGAAACCTTGAAGGTTTCTACCATAGACCAAGAGTAGATAAAGATTTATTAGAAAAACACAAAGAAGGTTTAATTATTTTATCAGGTTGCCCTTCTTCTGAGCTATCAAAATTAATTATCAATAAAAACCAAAAAGGAATAGAACAATATCTTTCCTGGGCCACCAAAATATTTGAAGATGATTTCTATTTAGAATTAATGTGGCACGATAAAGTGCCTAATCAAGATTTAATAAATGAAAACTTAATCCAATTATCTAAAGAATTCAAACTTCCATTAGTTGCAACAAATGATAATCACTACATATCTAGAAATGATGCTGAATCTGAAAATTTATTAAAAAACATCAAAAATAACTTCAGAAAAGACCTTTTAGAAGATCACACATATTATATCAAAAGTCCTGAAGAAATGAGCAACCTATGGAAAAATCATCCTGAAGCAATATCTAACACACAAAAAATTGCAGATTCATGTGATTTAAAATTAGATTTCAATGTCACCAGAATTCCTAGCTTTCAAACACCTGACTCGAAAACAGCGGAAGAGTATTTAAATGAACT
Source organism: Chloroflexota bacterium (assembly GCA_002721615.1). Taxonomy (GTDB): domain Bacteria; phylum Chloroflexota; class Dehalococcoidia; order Lucifugimonadales; family Lucifugimonadaceae. The sequence continues at coordinate 22,284 of PBKW01000005.1, read as the reverse complement.
ATGTTTTAAGGGTTTTGAAAAAAAATTTCCTAATCAACCAAATGAAATAAAAGAAAGACTCGAATATGAATTAAATGTAATTAACACTTTGGATTTTGCTGATTATTTTTTGGTTGTTTGGGATATTTTCAAATTTGTTAAAAGAAAAAAAATTCTTACTTCACTTAGAGGTAGTGCATCGGCTAGCATGGTTCTTTATTGTTTAGAAATCACTAATATAGATCCAATAAAGTCTGAACTCGTTTTTGAAAGATTTCTAAATATTGAAAGAAAAGAAATGCCTGATATTGATATAGATTTCCAAGATGATAAAAGGAAAGAAGTCATAAATTACTGTATAAAAAAATATGGAAGAGACCATATAGCTCAAATAATATCTTTTAGTAGGTTGTATGCTAGAGGGGCAACTAGAGGAGCAGGAAGAGTAATGGGAAAATCTCTTACAGATGTAGAAAAAGTGGCTGAATTAATACCTACCAGAGATCCTAATGAACCAACTAAGCCAATGTCTTTGGAAAGAGCACTTGAGTTAGTACCTGATCTGAAAACCATGTATCAAGAAGATATAAATGTTTCTGAATTAATTAATGCAGCTAAAACAGTAGAAAAGAGAGTGAGTAATATTCAAACTCATGCTGCAGGAGTAATTATTTCCAAAGAACCTTTGAAAGGGCTAGTGCCTCTTCTTCAAGCCCCTAAAGATCCAGAATTACCACCCTTAACTCAATATGAAATGGGTCCATTAGCTGACTTAGGGCTATTGAAAATTGATTTTCTGGGATTAACAAACCTAACTATCCTAGATAAAACAATCAAAATGATAAACAAAAGACATAATCTCCAGTTAAATCTTGAGACAATTCCCCTAGATAATAATAATACCTTTGAATTACTAAGTTCAGGCAACACTTTAGGAGTTTTTCAACTTGAAAGTGATGGCATGAAACGAAATATTAAAGAATTAAAGCCTTCATCAATCTCGGATATATCAGCAATGATAGCTTTATATAGACCGGGGCCAATGGAGCATATTTCTACTTTTATAGAAGCTAAGCATGGTAGAATTCCAATCAAATATCCTCATCCAAGTTTGGAAAATTTACTTAAAGAAACTTACGGAATTATAGTCTATCAAGATCAGGTGCTCCTCATTTCTCAAGCAATAGCAGGTTATTCTTTGGGAGATGCAGATAAATTTAGAAAAGCAATGGGTAAAAAAATACCACAAGTAATGAGAGCAGAAAAAGATAAATTTATTAACGGAACTATTAAAAATAATTTTCCAGAAAAACTAGGATCAAGAGTATTCGAACTTATAGAGCCTTTTGCAGGATATGCGTTCAATAAAGCCCATAGTATGAGTTATGCGATGATTGCATATTGGACAGCTTATTTCAAGGCCAATTATCCTCATGAATTCATGACAGTATTGTTAGATTCTGCTTCTGGAAATAAAAAGAAAATTGGAATTATCGTTAGAGAATGCGAAAAAATAGGGATTTATGTAAAAGGACCAAATATAAATTATAGCAAAACAAATTTTTATCCTGAATCTGAATCTGATGGAACCCGAATAATTAGATTTGGATTAGGATCAATCAAAAATGTAGGATCAACATCTGTAGATCCTATAGTAAAAAATTTAGAAAAAAATGGGCCCTACAAAAATATTGAAGATTTTATTCAAAGAATTGATTTTTCTATAAACAAATCTACATTAGAAAGCCTAATAAAAACTGGAGCCTTTGATGAGTTTTCTATTAGAGAATCATTATTAAGCAACTTAGAAAGAATACTAAGTTTAATAAATCAACAAAAAAAATTAAATTTAGCTGGACAATCACATATGTTTGATCTATTTGGTGAATCTGTCGCAAAACCTATTCCACTAATTGATATTAATTCTGAAGAAAATATTAATGAACAAGAAAGATCATTTTGGGAAAGAGAATTATTGGGTATAACAATTAGTCATAATGATTTTCAAAAAAAAATCATAGAGCAAACAGGAAATTTTATAGTATATGCAGATCAAATTTCTAATGCAAAACAAGGTAATTCAGTAAAATTAATCGGTCAAGTTATAAATATTGAATCTAGAAAAACTAGACGAGGAGATACTTTTTTAATTATTGATTTAGCATTACTCGATTCTGATATAGAAGTAATAATTTGGCCTAACAATTTAGACTCTTCACGTTTTTTATGGGAAAAAGGAAAATTTATTTCTATTAATGGAATAACAAGAATTAATAATGGAATAATTTCTGTCGTATTTAAATCAGGAGAAGAATTTTTGACAAATAATGAAAACAATAATGGCATTAATAAACAAACTGATACAAGTTTGATGAATGGAAATAACTCAAACCATAATTTGGATTTGATTGAAAATAATTCAATTTCTCCAGTCACTAATGGAACAAAATTAGGATCAGAATTATCAAATTCAGATATCTCACCAAATAAACTTATACTCTCTATTGAAGAATCAGGAAATCCTATTGAAGACAGATATAAATTTGAGGATTTAATCAAATTATTGCTTGAACACAAAGGTTCTATACCAGTAATTCTTAAAGTATCATCTGAAAATGAAGAAATCTCTTTAGAATTACCTTTTGCGAATATTAAAATTAACCCAGAATTAGAGAAAAGAATTTCCCAAATTATTGGAAATAACAACTATTCATTAATTAATGAATCTTTGTAATATTTTTCTAAATTAATCAACTTTTTTTTAACACTTATTCCTTGTAAAGAATTATAACCACATAGCTTACCATTAGTTCCAATCACACGATGACATGGAACAAAAATAGGGACCGGATTCAACCTCAAAGCATTTCCAACCGCTCTATAAGCATATGGCTTAGATTCAATCATCTCACTAATCCATTTATATGATTTCACTTCACCAAATTTTATTTTTCTACAAATGTTCCAAACTTTTTTTTGAAACTCTGTTCCTATTAATAAATCTAAATATATGTCCTCAAAATTAATCTCTTTACCTTTAAAATACAATTCTAATTTATTTTTATACATGAATGTTTTTTCTTCATTTTTAAATAATTTATTATTAAAATCTTTGATCTTAATCAAAGATTTTTCTAGAGATTTTTCAGGAGGAGATGTCATCACAACTCCTTTATCTGAAACAACTAAAGAGACAAAACCAATATTGGAATAAATAAAATCATAATAATAATTCTTTCTCAAAATTAACCTCAATAATTGATTATATTCTTTGGTTATTATTATAAAATCTAACTAAATATCTAGCTATGCTCAGAAGAAATTATAGATTATCAACTTTAATTTATGGCAAAATAACTTTATAAATTTTAGATTTTTTCAGAAGATAAATTCTGTTAGGTTTAGAATTTACTTTACAATATAAACAAAAAAGTAAAATTATATATAAAAATGAACTTTGATAAATTTTTTGTTTCTTATCATCATTTAATCTTATCTCATATTATTTTATAATTCATCGAAGAAAGATAAAAAGCGAAAATAAGTGTACTAAAATAATGAGAAAAAAATGGCCTGAAATAATCATGTACTCTAGGCCTCTATGTAGCGACTGTATTAGAAGTAAAAATTTTCTGGAAAATAATCATATTCCTTTCAAAGAAATCAATATATTAGAAAATCCTTCTGCAAAAAAAGATATGAAAAAAATAAACAATGGAAGGGAAAGTGTCCCAACAATAATCATTAACAATAATACTGTAGTTATAGAGCCTACTAATTATGAACTTATGGCTGGAATAACAAAAGAATTAAAAATTACTGAACAGAATAATTGAAAATCTCATTTTTTTTACCACATTTAAAAATTGGAGGGGTTGAAAGAAGTTTTTTTATATTAGCTAAAACCCTTGAGGACAGAGGTCATTCTGTAAATATTATTACAGTTGGAAAATCATCTTATATCAAAAATAATAGTTTTTCAGTACCAATCATTAATCTAAATAAGAGGAAAGTATCTACGTCAATTTTTTATTTAGCTAAATATTTATCTAAAAACAATATAGATATAGTAATTTCAGCTCAATATTATGCGAATATAGGAATATTAATAGCACAAAATTTTTCATCCCATAAACCAAAAATTATAATCACTGAAAGAACACATTTAAATGAATCTCTAAAAGAATTAAATGTTTTTAAAAGACTCATTTTGAAATTATTAATTTCCATTTTTTATAAAAATGCAGATTATATAGTAGGAAATTCAAATTCAGTATGTAAAAGCATAATATCAACAACAAAAATAAATAAGAAAAACATCAAATTAATATTAAATCCAACCTTTGTTCCAGAAATTTTACAAAAAGCTGAAGAGCCTGTTATAGAAGACTGGATTCAATCATCAAAAGAACCCATAATTTTAACTGTAGGAAGATTGTCCTCACAAAAAAATATTTCTCTTTTAATTGATTCTTTTTCAGAAGTCTTAGAAATAAAAAAATCCAAATTACTCATAATAGGTGATGGACCTCAAAGAAAAATATTAGAATCAAAAGTTTCTTCTATGAATTTGTCAAAGGAAATCAAATTTATTGGTTTTTCATCCAATCCATATAAATATTTTAAATATTGTAGTGTATTTGTGCTTACATCAAAATTTGAAGGATTACCTAATGTTTTGATAGAATCTCAAGCTTTAGGTCTCCCTATTGTTACTACTGATAGTCCTGGTGGCAGTAGAGAAGTTGTTTCTGATGGAAGATCAGGATTATTAGTAAAAAATATTAATAAAAAAGAAATATCAAAAAATATAATTGAATTAATAGATAACAATGACCTAAGAATTAAATTAATTCAAGAAGGGAAAAAATCTTCAGAGAGATTTACACCTGATATTTGTGCAGATAACTTTGAATCATTATTTAACTAAATCTTTAATTCAATTCCTATTGGACAATGATCAGAGCCTAAAATTTCTGGAAGAATAAATGCCGATTCTAAATTTTTTCTTAAAATTTTAGAAATACAAAAATAGTCTATTCTCCACCCAATATTCTTTTTTCTAGCTTCAAACATATAACTCCACCAAGTATAATTTCCTGAACCTTGTTCAAACTCCCTAAATGTGTCTACAAATCCTTCTTCTAAAAATCTATCAAACCCTAATCTTTCTTCGTCTGTAAATCCAGCATTTCTTCTATTACTCTCTGGATTAGCTAAATCAATTTCTGTATGTGCAACATTTAAATCGCCACAAAAAACTACAGGTTTGGTTTTTTCAATTCTTTTCAGATAGCTTAGAAAATCAATATCCCATTCTTTAGTCCTATAATCCAGTCTATTTAAACCTCTTTGAGAATTAGGAGTATAAACATTTACTAAAAAAAACTCAGGGTACTCCAAGGTAATTAATCTGCCTTCATTATCATGCTTAGCTATTTCCATTCCCAAAAAAGAATTTGAAGGGTTTTTTTTGGATAATATTAGAGTTCCTGAATATCCTTTTTTTTCAGCACTATTCCAGAACTGATAATAATCTTCAATATTTAAATCCACTTGACTTTGATTAGCTTTAGTTTCTTGAAAACACAAAATGTCTGCTTCAGAAGATTTTATAAAATCTAGTAGCCCTTTTTTCAAACAAGCTCTAATTCCATTTACATTCCAAGAAATAAATTTCATTTTGTGATTAATTACTATGATTCTTACATAAACTATATAATAGAAATAATAATTAATATATTCATGGAAATAAGACATTATGTCTAACCCAAAATTAGTATGGATAGATTTAGAAATGACAGGATTAGGAGATAATCATGTTATTTTGGAAATTGCTTCTTTGGTGACTGACCATCATTTAGAAATACTTCAAGAAGGTCCTAATCTAGCAATAAAAAGAACTTTGTCTGAAATAAATTCTATTCCTATAGAAGCATGGTCAAAAAATCAACACACTTCTTCTGGATTATTAGAAAGAGTAGAAAATTCAGAAACAAATATTTTAAAAGCTGAAACTATGACTCTTAATTTTTTAGATCAATGGACAGAAAAAGAAAAATCACCTCTTTGTGGAAACTCAATATGGGTTGACAGAAAATTCTTACGTAAAGAGATGCCCAGACTAGAATCATATCTTAACTACAGAATGATTGACGTCTCAACTATAAAAGAACTTATGAAAAGATGGTATCCAGATTTAGAATTACCTAAAAAAAGAAAAACTCACTTAGCTCTAGACGATATCAGAGAAAGTGTAAATGAGTTAAAGTGGTACAGAGATAACATTTTTAAAAATTCTATATTCACTTAAAATTTTTATATAGGCAAAGGCATATGATTAAGATTATTCCTAATCTTATTTTTTTGATTCTTATTTTTGCCATTTAAATGTGTCTTATTTTGAAGATTAAATTCATCTCTAATAGAATTCCTTCGATTATTTGAAGGAGAAACAACTCGACTTCTATTAGACACGTTATTCAATTTTTCTGAATACCAAGTATCAAAACCAATTTCTGTAGATATAAGATTTAACAATGTTATTGAGCCACCTCTTGGCTCATAAACACCAGTCTCCCATTCACTAATCGTCTGCTGTCTAACCCCTAAATCATTAGAAAACTCAACTTGAGACTTACCCATATATTTTCTTAAATTTTTTATAGTGTGCATATTCCAATTCATAGCACGTACATTATTAATAACCATGAATGAAATATTATTTAAATTAATTAGTAATTTTCAATAATATTCAATAGCTTTTTTTATCATTTTTGATTTAATAAATTCATCTTTTCTATTAAAGCGTCAGAATTTTTTACTGAACCAACAATAGATAAAATAAAATTTTCAGTTTTAAATATGTCTTTGGTAACTAAATTTATATCATCAAGAGTAATAGAATCTATTAAATCAGAAATTTCTTCAAATAATTGGATTTTCTTTTTAATGAGCTGTTGAAATCCTAAAAAACTAGCTATTGATCTAGAGTCTTCTAATCTCATGCTAAGCCTTCCTTTCATTAAATCTTTAGCTTCTTTTAATTCTTTATCTTCTATCTTTGTTTTGATCTTAACTAATTGATCACATATCACATCAACTGCTTCAAAAAGATTATTTTTATTAACACCTGAGTCTATTCCAAACAAACCACAATCAGAAAAATGAACATTAAATGAATTTATCGAATAAGCTAAACCTCTTTTTTCTCTAACTTCCTCAAATAAACGACTACTCATGCTTTCACCTAAAATTACTGACAATAAATCTATTGCAAATCTGTTTTGATGATTTACAGAATATCCTTTTAATAAAAAAGAAAGATTTGTTTGTGAAGTTTCACGAAACTCCACACTTACTATTGGTCCTTTATTTGTAAAAAGAACAGGAAAATAAGGTTTCGGATTTCCATTATTGAAATGTTTAAAAACATTTTCAGCACATAAATTAATTTTATCGATATCTATATTTCCAGAAACTACTAAAACTGCATTTGAAGCTACATACTGATTGAAAAAATATTGCATCAAATCTTTTTTATTAATTTTTGATAAGGATTTCACAGATCCAGCAATATCTCTTCCCATAGGTTGATCAGGCCAAATTAAATTTTCAGCATTAAGAGAACATTTAGAATCAGGAGAATCATTACTTGCATTTATTTCCTCAAAAACCACTTTTTTTTCTACATCAATATCTTCTTGGCGAAGAAGTGGTTCTGTGACCATTTCAGCCAAAATCTTCAATCCATCTTCTACAAATTCTGATGGGATTTTACACCAATAACCTGTCATTTCTTTATCTGTAAAAGCATTAAAGATTCCACCTTTTGATTCAATTACTCCAGAAATAGCACTAGGCGTAGGATGAGTCTTAGTTCCTTTAAATAAAGCATGTTCAAAAAGATGAGATGCTCCCCAAAGTTTTTCATTTTCATATCTAGAACCAGTTCCAAAAAACAACATTACAGTAGCAGTACGAGTATTATTGAGATTTGATGTAATTAAATCAACTCCTGAGGATAGTTTATTTAAATTAAAATTCATTAATATCTCCTTAAGTTAAAATAAAACCAAATATTATAGATTTTATAAAGTGTAGTAAAAAAGTAAGCTTTAGTTAAAGAAATTATTTTTTATAAATGTACAAATTATCTTTATTTAAACAAATAACACAAAAAAGAATTATAAACAGTTTAATAATTCTTTTAATCTTTTCTATATCTTTTTCATTACGTATTTATGGAATAAATTGGGATAACGGGTTCCTGTTTCATCCTGATGAAAGACAACTATTAATGTTATCTAATGAGATGCATTTTCCTAAATGGTCTGAATTATCTTATTTATTAAATCCAAATATCAGTCCATTAAACCCACAATGGTTTAATTATGGAACATTACCTTTATATATTTTAGAAATTACAAATTTTTTTCTTAGCTTTTTTACAAATTTCGACGTTTATAAGTTAAGATTCCCTGCAAGAATAATTTCTGCTTTATTTGACTCTGCTACCGTCACCTTAATTTCAATATTTGCATTAAAATATTTTGGTAGAAAAACGGGATTTTTTACTAGTTTTTTTTCAATTTTTTGTGTAATTCAATTACAACATTCTCATTTTTTTGTCGTAGACACTATTCTCACATTTTTCATAGTCGCACTAGTATTCATATGTGCCAAAATTTCTAAAACCTGTACATTAAAGGATTCTATAATTGCAGGAATTTTATTATCAGCTGCATTAGCTACTAAAATAAGCAGTTTGCCCATTTCAATCTTAATATTCTTATCATATTTTCTATACGCCATTTTCCCTAATAAAGATGATGTTATGAATAGAATTTCTATAAACATTTCAAACATCAAAAAAGCTTTAATTGGAATATCAATTTGTATATTAGTAAGTTTAATTTTCTTTTTTTTATTTTCTCCATATTCAATAATCGATTTTCCAAAATTTCTAGAACACAACCTCACACAATCTAAAATGATTAGAGGGTCTAGTGATCTTCCATATACAAGACAATACATAGACACTATTCCCTACATCTACCACCTAAAACAAATTACTACTACAAGCCTAGGAATAGTAGTTTCAAGTCTCGGACTTATAGGTTTAATCATAACTCTAATAAAAAGTCGTCTTCCATTTCCCAAAATCCATGTAATATTAATATTCTGGATTTTTTTATATTTCTTAATTTTTGGACACTTTCAAGTTAAATTTTCCAGATATATGCTACCTATAATTCCTTTTATAATCATCTACTCTTCTATTGGAATTGTATATTTATCCAATCAAATTTCTGAAAAATATTCTCGATTAGCTATACCTATAATTTCAATCATTCTATTGCTATCGTTGCATTATCCTTTATCTTTTTTAAACATTTATTCGCAAAATCATACAGCAATTGAAGCAAGTAATTTTTTAAATCTAAACGCAAAGCCCAATAGCTTAATACTCAAAGAACATTGGGATGAAGGTTTACCTAATTTAAATAAATTCAAAATCAAAGAACTTCCTCTTTATAATTTTGATTCAACAAAAAAAACTTTAAACCTTTCTCTTCTTTTATCTGAATCAGATTACATTGTAATATTTAGTAATCGATTGTACGGAACTATTCCACGTTTACCTGAAAGATATCCTTTTACATCAAATTATTATCAAAGATTATTTGATGGATCATTAGGATATTCTTTAATACATCAAGAAAAAAAAGAGCCTAAATTTTTGGGCATAAAATATACAAACGATAATTTTTCCAGAATTCCCATTTCTCCTCCTAAAACACTTTCAGGAAAAGATAATTCATTGCAATTTAACTTAGGCTGGCATGATGAAAGTTTTTCTGTCTACGACCATCCTACTATCTTGATTTTTAAAAAATCTCAAGAGATATCATCTGAAGAATTATTTTCTATTCTAAATCAGCCTATAAAACCTTCAGAATTACTTATGGAACCCGATCAAATGGATAAACAATATTCTGGTCAAGATAGAAATAAAATTATTTTCTCAAGTGGATTAAATCAGATATCGCTAATAATAATTTGGTATTTTTTCGTACAACTATTAAGTATTTCTATAATACCTATTATCATTTATTCATTCAGATCATTATCTGATAAAGGTTACATACTAAGTAAACCAATTGGAGTTCTAATCAATGCTTTTCTAGTATGGATACTCACTAGTTTAAATATATTAAATTTTTCACAATCATCAATATATTTGAGTTTAATAATACTTACACTATTTTCAATAACAATTATATTCAAACAAAAAGATTATTTATTAAAATTTATAAAATCTAAATGGAAATTAATTATTACATTTGAATTTCTATTTTTAATATCTTTCTTTATTTTCTTAATCATTAGATCTCTCAATCCTGATTTATGGCATCCATATAGAGGTGGTGAAAAACCAATGGATTTTGCATATCTAAATGCAATAATAAGATCAACAAAAATGCCTCCTTTTGATCCATGGTTTTCATCAGGTTACCTCAACTATTATTACTTTGGTCATTTTCTTGTTGCATATTTAATTAAAGCTACTGGAATTGAACCTTCAATAGCTTATAATCTAGCTATACCTTTACTATTTAGCTTTTCAGTAGTTGCAGTAGTTTCATTATTTTGGAACATAAAACCATCCTCAAAAATAATATTCGGAAAATCTTCTTCAAAAATTCTTTCTTTTATTTCCATATTCTCAGTATTATCTGTTCTAATTATTGGAAATCTCGAATCTTTGTTTCAAATAACTTTAAAAATCAAAAATTTTCTTATTGATAAAACCTCTTTTGGGACTTTTGATTATTGGGCTGCATCTAGAATGATGCCATCAGGATCTAAAGGACATGAAATAACAGAATTTCCTTTCTTCACTTTTTTATTTGCAGATCTTCATGCACATTTGATTGTAATTCCATTTATGATATCAAGTCTTTCAGTATTTTTAGCAATTATAAATTTTAAAAAGAACTACTCAAAATTAAATTTATTAGCTTTATACGGAATTTGCTCAATAATCATAGGTTCAATATGGACTATAAATACTTGGAATATACCCACTCAAATACTACTACTTTCAGGTGTAATTTTATTTTCAGAATTAAAAAACGAATCAAAATTTAATCTAAGAAAAAGTGTATACGCTATATTAAAAATTATTTTAATTACTTTATTTTCCTTCACTCTTTTTATGCCTTTTCATTTAAACTTCATTTCCCCTACCATTGGTTTACAATTAAGTGATTTTCAATCTCCTTTATTGAATTTTATTTCTATATTCTCAATTCCTTTATTTATATTTATTATTTGGATTTCATATCCTAAAAATACACAAAGTGATGCCTTAACAAAATCATTTAAAATATTTCTGATCGTTTTGTTGTTTATTTCAATAGGAGTTCTAATTATCTCTACAAAATATTTAACTTTCATTTTCATCTTATTTTTAATTCTTTTTTGGATATATTCCTTAAAAAATCTTAGAACGAAATATAAAAATTCATCTCTTTCAACAATACTGTTTTTTTGGTATTTGGGCTTTATAGGATTATTAATTCTTGCAGGAACAGAAATAATTACTATTAAAGAAGATATTGGAAGAATGAATACAGTGTTTAAATTTTATCTTCAATCTTGGATTTTAATCAATATTAGTAGCTCTTTTTTCTTAGGCATAATACTTGTATTGAAACCAGAAAAAAGTTATCAAAAAATATTTAAATCGGTTTTTTCAATCACACTTATTTTTCTAACAGTCAGTTGCTTTTTATATACAATATTTGGCACTCATTCAAGAACTCAAGATAGATTCATTTCAACTCCTCTCAATTTAGATGGTGCATTGTTTATGGAAAAAGCAAATTATAAAGATCCCTTAGGAAATATTAATTTTGAACATGATTATCTCGCAATAAAATGGTTAAATCTAAATCTAAAAGGTTCTCCAATAATTTCTGAAGGAAATACACCTTTATACAGATGGGGTAACAGAATATCAGTATATACAGGTTTACCCACAATCATAGGTTGGGACTGGCATCAAACTCAACAACGAAAAAATTATAAAAAAGAAATCCAAATCCGGAAAGATGACATAAAAACAATATATAGTTCACCTAATTTAAAAATTTCTTTAGATTTATTATCAAAATATAATGTCGAATATATTTATGTAGGTAAATTAGAAAAACTCTACTACCCTATAGAAGGTATAGAAAAATTTGAATCCTTAACACCAATTTATGTGAATGATGAAGTAACCATATTCAAAATTCCAAAATCTATAGAGTAAATTTTTATGAAATTTAATACAGTATTTTTTGATTTTTATAACACATTAGCTACTTTCTATCCTCCTAAAGAGGAAATCCAGAAATTATCAGCCAAAAAATTTGGACTAAATGTAACCAAAGAAGGAATTATAAAAGGTTACTTAAAAGCAGATGAGTGGATGTCAAAAGAAATAGCCAAAAAGCCTATCAGAAAATTGTCTCCTCAAGATAAATTATCTTTTTTCACTCACTATGAAACTTTAATCTTAAGAGAAGATCATCCCAATATAGACAAAAACTTAGCATCAAAAATTTGGAATAATATATATGCTTATCCAACAAGATTTAAATTATTTGATGATGTTAAAAATTGTTTAGAAGAATTAAAAAATGATAAAATTCAAATAGGAATTCTATCTAACATTGAAATAAATTCTTCAAAATTATTAGAATCATTAAATATAAATCATTTAATAGATTTTATGGTCACTTCTTCAGAAGTTGGAAAAACAAAACCTGCACCTGAAATATTCATTAAAGCTCTTAATTTAGCTAAAACATCTCCTAAAAAAACTGTACATATAGGTGATCAAATAGAATCAGATATTTATGGAGCAAAAAATGTCAGAATAGAAGCTATTCTAATAGACAGACAAAATTTACATACAAATTACAAAGAATCATTAAAAATTAACACTTTAAATAATTTAAAAAATGTGCTCTCAAAAATTTAAAAAGCATTAATTAATCGAGATTTTAAATCTAACAATTTTTTTAAGATTTCATTCATATTTTTCACAAATTTAAGATCAGATAATTTATTTTCAATTTTTATATGTGAATACCCAATATGAACTTCTTGATCTAATAAATCTCTAATAATATTTTTTATAGAACTAATCGAATAATTAAATCTCAAGGAAAAAAAATCTCCATTTTTCTTAACTGAGATAATATCAATTTCTTTACAATATAATCTCATTTTTGATTTTTCTATTAAAATTTTTACAGGATCAGGAAGAACACCAAAACGATCTAAAATTTCTTCCTCTATTATTTCTAGATCTTCTATAGAATTTTTCCCTAAAATCGTTTGATATAAACTCAATCTTGCAGATAAATCAGGAATATATGTATTAGGTATATCAGAGTTAATGTCTAAATCAATCAAAATATTTTGATCTTCATCTGAATAAAATTCTTCTCCGAATTTCAGTTTTTTTACAGATTGATTAAGCAATTTAGAGTACATATTCATGCCAACTAATGATATAAAACCACTTTGCTCTGCGCCTAAAACATTTCCTGCACCTCGAATCTCCATATCTCTCATAGCTAATTCTACTCCTGAACCTAATTCTGTAGCAGACATAATAGCCTCTAATCTTTGTTCAGCTTTTAAGGTTAATTTAGATCCAGGTGATAGCAAAAAATATGCATATGCTTGTTTTTCAGATCTTCCTACTCTTCCCCTCAACTGATACAACTGAGCTAGACCAAATTGATCAGCCTTAAAAACAATTATAGTATTAACATTGGGTAGATCTATTCCTGATTCAATAATCGTAGTACAAACTAACACTTCAAATTTTTCTTGAGTAAAATCATTCATTATTTCACGTAAATTTTCCTCACTCATTCTTCCATGCGCAAATCTAATCTCAACTTCAGGAATTAATTTAGATAAACGATTTTCAATATTTTGAATATCATGAATTCTATTATGAACAACAAAAACTTGACCATTTCTATCTCTCTCTCTAAGTATGGCTTCTCTAATAACTAAATCTTCTTCATCCATCACAAAAGTTTCTACAGGAACTCGTTCATCAGGTGGAATTTGAAGAGAACTTAAATCTCTAATTCCTGATAATGCCAAATTTAATGTTCTAGGAATAGGAGTTGCAGTCATTGAAAGTATATCTACTTGTACTCGAAGTTTCTTTAATTGTTCTTTTGCTTTCACTCCAAATCTATGTTCTTCATCAATAATAATCAAACCTAAATTATTGAAACTCACATCTCTTTGAAGAAGCCTATGAGTTCCTATACATAAATCTAAAGATCCACTAGATAAACCTTTTAAAACTTTAGTTTCTTCAGAACCTTTTAAGAATCTACTTAATGAACTTACCTTAACTGGAAAAGGCTTCAGCCTTTCAGTAAAAGTATGAAAATGTTGCTCCGCTAAGACTGTAGTAGGCACAAGAATCGCTACTTGTCTGCCACTCTGTATAACTTTGAATGATGCTCTCACAGCGATTTCAGTTTTTCCAAAACCCACATCACCACACAATACTCGATCCATTGGAACATTTTTCTCAAGATCCTTTTTAATCTCTTCTAAAGTTTTAACTTGATCTTCTGTTTCTATAAAAGGAAAACTAGATTCTAATGCATTCTGCCAAACGGTATCTTTATCACACTTTAATCCTTTGACTTTCATCCTGGAGGATTGTAAAGATAATAAATCTGATGCTAATTCTTCAGTAGAATGTTTGGCTGATAATTTTGCTTTTTTCCAATAATTACCACCCAATCTAGTCAATTTAGGTTGAGGATGTGAGGGACCAAGATATTTTTCTATTTGATAAATTTCATCTACAGGAAGAAATATTCTATCCTGAGAAGCATATTCTATTTCTAGAAATTCACGATCACCTTGATTTTTGACTTTAGTTATTTTCAAAAATTTTCCAATTCCATGTTTTTGATGAACCACATAAGAGCCAGGCATCAATAAATTAAAATCTAACTTTTTTTTATTTCTTTTTTCTTCAATAATTGTTGTTTTTCTTTTTACTCCAAATAATTCATAATCAGTTAGAACTTTTAATGTTTTCTCTTTAGAAATTCTTATTTCAAAACCTTCTCTTAAATAATCTTCTTTCAAGGTAATTGAACCTTGCTCAAAACTTGGAATATTTTTTGATTGAGATTTTTCTTCATCAATTTGATATTCCATTCCTTTCAATGCTTCAAGTACACGAGCATAATTAAGAGTAACTATCAATAAAATTACACTTGAATTCATTTCACTTGATATTTTTTCTCGGACAGAATTAAGAGGATCGTTTAAATTAACATCATAATTAATAGGAATCACTTTTGAGTTAATTTTTTCAAAAATTCTATCTTTTTTATTTGTTGGAAATCGAGGAGATATAACAACTTTTCTTTTATGTTTATTTAATTTTTCTTCTATTTCATTCCAAGACAGACGATTATCTGGATATTTTAACGGAATTTCTCCTTCCTTTTCTTTACGAGATTTTATCTCTAAAAATCTACTAAATACTTGCTTACAAACATTTTCAATTTCTGAGGGCCTCAAGAGAATTAATAAATAATCAGAATCGATATAATCAAATATTGAATTATCATTAAAAAAACCTCCATATTTAAAATATTCCTTATAAGACAATTGACCTGAAATAATTTTTGCAAAATCTGATTGATAATGTTCTAAAGTACTTATATCGCAATTTGAAAAATCACATTTAGATATTTTTTTTTCTAATAGTTTTTCATCAATTAAAGCAGTGGGGGCTTCAAATCTAGAAAATATAAAAGCTTCTTTAATAATTTCAATTGAAATTTGAGTGTTCACATCAAAATTCCTGATGCTTTCAATTTGATTATCAAAAAACTCTACTCTAATTGGATTTTTAAGATTAGAAGGGAAAACATCTACAATACTACCTCTTATTGCTATATTTCCTGGCTCCAAAACATATGGGAAAATATCATATCCAAGTTTTACTAATTTTTTTGTAAAATCAGACAATGATAATACTTGTCCTTTTTTTAGCTTCAAATGATCATTACTTTCAAAAAGTTCTAAATTCATAGTTTTCTCAGAAGCTGCAAGTGTAGAAGATAAAATAATCGACTTTTGATTTTTATTTTTTATATTTGCTAATATTCCAGCTCTATTCATACTGCTTAAAACATCAGTTTTAGATACATCAAATGGAGAAATATTAATTTCAGGAAATCTTAAAACTTTAATTGAATCATCTAACCATTTAGTCAAATGTTGATGTAAAAATAAAGATTGTTCTGGGTAAGGGGTCAAAACAAAAAGAGATTTTTTAGTTCTTTCTGATAAAACAGAAATTAAAAAACTCAAAGCGTTATCAGTAACATTAATCCAAAAATCTGAAAAATTTGTGGACAAATTAGAATTTAAAAAAGAATCATATTCTTTAAGGGAAATTTTTTTTAATAAATTTGAATAATTCATCTATTTTAGCTTTTAAAAAAATATGTTTTTAGAATCAATTATTTTAATAATAACTAAATTTTCCCTTAAAAAATAACAACTATACATTTAATCTAGAAATTCAAAATGTTAGTCTATAACTGACAATTTGTATTCAAAAGTTAAAAATATGAAAGAACATAAAAGAATCTTGGTAAAAATTGGAACTCAATTGATTACCAATAAAAATAAAAACATTGATGAATCAATTATAGAAAAAATTGTTGATCAAGTTTCATTATTGATAAAAAAGAATATTCAAGTCTTAATAGTTACATCTGGTGCAGTTGCATCAGGGAAAAGTATATTAAAAACCCAAAAATCTGATTTAAGAATTAGTAAAAAAACACTTACTTATAAACAAACTTTAGCTTCCTTAGGGCAAGCACCATTAATAAGTTTATATTCTAAGTATTTTCAAAAACACAATTTAATTGTTGGTCAAGCTTTAATTTCTAGAAGTGATCTTCAAAATCGTCTAGGCTACCTGAATATCAGGAATACTCTAGAAAACCTCATGAATCAAAAAGCTGTTCCTATCATCAATGAAAATGATGTTGTTTCAGTAGATGAACTAGAAGGAGAGATATATGGGGACAATGATAGATTATCAGCAATGATCGCAAATGCAATTGATGCAGATTTACTTATTCTTCTTGGAGATATTGAAGGAATTTTTACATCTGATCCTAAATTTAATAAAGATGCGAAATTGATCAATTCTATAGAAGAAATAAATAATGAGGTTATTAATATATCAGGTGATTCTAGTGATAATGTAGGTTCAGGAGGAATGAAAAGTAAAATTGAAGCAGCGTCATTAGCTACAAAATCTGGAACAAAAGTAGTAATAGCATCAGGAAAACTAGACAATGTAATAATAAAAATTATAGAAGGACAAAAAATAGGAACAACAATTAGTAGCTCTGGAAAAAAATTAGAAAGCAAAAAAAGATGGCTTTCAACTGGAATTTATGAAAGTAAAGGGATACTCATAGTTGATGAAGGCGCAACAAAAGCAATATTAGAAAAAGGAGCAAGTTTATTGCCCGCCGGCATATTAAACATAAAAGGTGATTTTTATCGAGGAGATATCATATCAATAAAATCAGATTCAGGAACTACATTTGCTTGGGGAATTTCCAACTATTCTTCTAATGACATAAAATTAATTAAAGGCAAAGATTCTAAAAATATTACAGAATTAATAAATAAAAAACATGAACCAGAAATTATCCATAGAGATAATTTAGTAATATCTAGAGAAAATTAAATTTCCTATAATGAGCACAAAATCAGTAATTATACAAGCAGAAAAAGCAAAATCAGCATCTTATGAATTAGGAATCACTTCTACTGAGAAAAAAAATAAAGCCTTAAAACTTCTTGCAGGTAATTTAAGAAAATATTCATCAAAAATTATTAAAGAAAACCAAAAGGATTTGTCTATAAGCAAAAATCTAGGGGATGCTTTTCTAGATAGATTGAAATTAAATAATGAAAGAATTGAAGATTTAATTAATCAAGTAAATAAAATTGTAGACCTAACTGATCCTATAGGAAAAATTATAGATAAAAACATTAGAAAAGATGGCCTAAAAATTTCTAGAGTAAAAGTATCATTAGGTGTAATTGGGGTTATATATGAAAGCAGACCTAACGTAACAATTGATATTGCATCATTATGTTTGAAAACAGGAAATTCTGTAATTTTAAGAGGTGGAAAAGAATCATTTCACACTAATTTATTTTTATCAAAATTAATTAAAAACAGCTTATCTTCAGTAGGAATAAACAAAGAATCAGTACAATTCATTGAAAATACTGAAAGATCTACCATAAATGATCTCTTAAAAATGGATAGATATATAGATCTCATGATTCCGAGAGGAGGAGAACAATTAATAAATTTAGTATCAAAAGAATCTACTATGCCATCAATAGTCGGTGGGATTGGCGTAACCCATTTGTATGTTGATAAGTCAGCTGACTTAAAACAATCACTTGAAATAGCTATTAATTCTAAAACCCAAAGACCTTCTGTTTGCAATGCACTAGATACTTTATTAATACACGAAAAAATATCTCCGAAATTTACCCCCTTAATTATTTCTGCTTTAACAACAAAAAATGTAGAAATAAAATGTGACAATTCAACATTTTCTCTGATAAAGAAAGAATTTAAAAATAATTCAAATATCAAAAAAGCTAATAAAAATGATTGGGGAAATGAATTTTTAAGTTTAAAAATATCAATAAAAACAGTTAAATCTTTAGAAGAAGCTATTAATCATATCAAAAAATATGGATCTGGACACACTGAAGCAATCTCAACTAAAGATGAAATTGTAAAAAATACCTTTCTAAAAGAAATTGATGCATCAGCTGTAATGTCAAATGCATCTACAAGGTTTAATGATGGAGGAGAGTTTGGTTTAGGGGCTGAAATTGCTATAAGTACTAATAAATTCCATGCCCGTGGCCCTATGGGACTTGATTCATTAACTAGTTATAAATGGATTGTAGAAGGATCTGGTCATATAAGAACATAAATTTATTTATATTTCATAAAAAGCTGACCCCATCCAGTTTTCATCGCCTTTTTTACTCTTTGATTACCAATAAATCTAAACCAATAAAAATTATGATATATATTTGATGCCCAAAAAGCCCATGGAGAAATCTTACTTCTCAACAATAATTTTTCAAATGGTTTGAGTGGCCCCCAATAAATCAATTTTTGACCCCAGCTAGCAAAAGTATTTTCTTTCCTTGAAAAATTCCAATTTATTTTTGAAACATTTTCTCCTTTGAATTCTATTTGCCTTGGGTCTCCAATTCCTAACCCTAATTCATGAGCTAATCTGATTTTAGGAATTTTTAAAGGATCAAAACCCATTAATTTTGCTGAAACAGAATCTATTGCAACTTGATCTGAACTTGCCAAAATTATATTTTTCGAATGAATTCTAGTAGCTCTAGGACCTGGACCTTCACCTGCAAAAGTACCATCCATGACTGCTAAAATTCCTGTGTGAATTTCTTTTTGGATAATAAGTAGATCTACTAAAGTTTCATGAATAGAAGAGTGAGTCCAATGACGATTACGATTTAATAATCCCCCAAAAGCATTTTTCATAGCACCTGTCATTCCAGTAAAAACATGAGTTTTTACAGTTGGGAGATGAATAATATTTTTACCCATAAAAATTTCTGGAATATAAATTCCATCAGGAAAAATTTTATCCAACACAAGTAATTTGGATTTTGGGGTAAATTTTATCCATTTTGTTTCTCCAGAATCAAGGACAATATAAGGAATTTTATACTTATTTTCAACTAAATCATGTTTATTCTTTTTTCTACCTTCTTCTGGGTCAACTACAACTGTTCCATTATGAGCTGAAATAATTTCAGAGAATCCAGTATCTTTTAGTTTTTTAATTACTCCTTCTAACTGCCAAGGCGCAGTAGAGCAACCTGGATAATACTTATCCCAAGATATGTTCACTTTTAATAAAGTTTCATTTTTTTTATCAATAAATTTTTCAAAATCTATACTGTCTAATAAATTTGAATAATCTTCCAAAATTCTATTAGGATGAGAAAATAATACACTTACTAATGATTTCAATTTATTCCTTCTTAATAATAAGTTTATTGAATAACTATAAATAACAATGTTTAATAAATAGTATAAACAACTTGAATAAGCTTATTAAAGCTTAATATTGAAGCAAAAAAAATAATATACAATGATTATAGATGGACATACCCATATTCTTCCTTCAAATTTTAGTTTAGAGCAAAAAAAACTAGGAAAAGATTCTACTTTTGAAGAATTATTTACTAATTCAAAATCTAAAACCATTACAGGACAAAAATTAATTCAATCAATGGATAATAACAATATTAGAAAATCTATTATCCTAGGTTATGGTTGGAACAATATAGAAGTTGCAAAAATTTCAAATAATTATAATTTGAATCAATATAAATTATTTCCTAATAAACTTATTCCATTCTGTTCTATTAATCCTCACTGGGGCAATAAAGCAATCAAAGAACTTGAAAGATGTTTGAGGAAAGGTGCTAGAGGAATTGGAGAGTTACATCCAACTAATCAATTTTTGAATTTAAATGATAAAAAGGTTTTAGATCCTATGATGAAATTAGCATGTTCAGAAAAAATTCCTATCACTATACATGGATCTGAACCAGTAGGACATAAATATCCAGGAAAAGGGGAATCTGGACCCAAAAAACTTTTTAATTTTATTGAGATGTACCCTGATAACATTATTATTCTAGCTCATTGGGGTGGCGGTTTACTTTTTTATGAATTAATGAAAGAGGTTAAAAAAGTTTCTGAAAATGTTTACTATGATACTGCTACTACTAGCTTTTTATACGATTCAAAAATATTTAAGATTGCATGTGAATTAGTTGGATCAAAAAAAATAATTTTTGGAACAGATTATCCTCTTTTAACTGCTAAAAGAATTTTAAACGAGATGAAAGAGTTAAACCAAGAAGATATAAAAAACATCACTTATAAAAATATAAAATCTATTTTTAATATAAATTATGAAAATGAATGAATACGTACTTGTAACAGGTGCATCAAGCAAGTTAGGCAATCTGATTTCAAAAATTTTAGCAAAAAAAAACTACAGTCTTTTACTTCATTATTATAAATCTGAAGAGAAAACAATTAGTCTAGCAAAAAATTTAAAGGAAAAGTTTAATAATCAAAATTTTTATCCCCTTTATTTAGATCTTTCAAAAAATCATGCCATAGAATTAATTTCAGAAAAAATTTTTTCAGAAACTAAAAATATTCATGGAATTATCAATAATGCATCTTTATATACCTATGATAAATTCAATAATTTTAATAGTAATGATTTTGACTCTAACTTTAATATTCATTTTAGAAATCCTATAAATTTAATTTCAATAATTTCTAAAAATTTATCTTCTAAAAAAAAAGAAGGTTTTGCCATAAATATTACTGATGAAAACCTGAATAGAGATAATCATTTTTCCTATAATTTTTCAAAAACCTTATTATCAATTTGGTCTAATAAAAATTTTGAAAAAACTTTAAAAATTACTGAATACAAACCAGGAAATTTATTTCCTTCTAAAAATTCTGAAAAAACTAAAATCGATTTTAATAATAAATTCAGTAAATTGATAAAATATAATTATGGACATATTAGGAGATAAAAAATTTAATAAAAAAAGTTGGGATTTTTCAACACATGCAAAAGGTCCATCAGGAAAAATTGAATTCACGCCTGATCAATTAATTTCTGAACCTAGCGGTAACCTTTTTGCTCAAAGTCAAAACACCGGAATGGGATGGGATCCTAAAAAATTATGGGGAACTCAATTTATGATTTTAAGCACACTAGGGGGCATGAGAGGTAATGATGGAGAACCTGTTGCTTTAGGTCACCATACTGGCCACTTTGAACTTGGAATGCTTATAGAAACTGTTGCTAATCAAATTAAAGAAGACAATGGTATCCCTTATAGTGCATATTGTTCTGATCCATGTGATGGCAGAAGCCAAGGAACTTCAGGAATGATGGACAGTTTGCCATATAGAAATGATGCCGCAATTGTTATGAGACGGCTTAGTCGTTCAATCCCTACTACAAAAGGCGTAATGGGAATTGCTACTTGTGACAAGGGTCTTCCTGCAATGATGATGGCTCTAGCTGGAACACC
>PBKW01000004.1 GCA_002721615.1 Chloroflexota bacterium | reverse complement strand
CAAACCAAGTGACCTCAAATTCATTTAACCAATTTGCAATTTTAATTGCTTCTACCGTATTAAATCTTTTATGACCTTCTATCATTAACTCAACATTTGGGCCTACAGCATCTCTAACAGATTTAATAATATTTTTTATAAAGATTTCTGATTCTTTATTCAGTCTTAAATATTCTGACCCAAATGGATCAAATTTAAGTGCAGTATACCCCTTGTCAGTTATCAATTTTGCTCTCTCTCCAAAATTTTCTGGCGTTCTTTCACCCGAATACCAGCCATTTGCATATACTCTTACTTTATTTCTTACTTTTCCCCCTAATAATTGATAAATAGGTACTTTCAAATCTTTTCCTAATATGTCCCAGCATGCAATTTCAATTGCAGCAACAGCAGGAGTAATTTTTAAAAATAATGCTTTATATAATTCATCGACAATATTAGATATTTCTAAAGGGTTTTTCCCAATAACTAAATGTTTTATTTCTTCGACCGCTTCTTTATTTGGCATTGTTGATAGGCCTCCTGTAGTCTCTCCAATCCCTGAAATGCCATCAGATGTTTCAACTACAACAAAAACCCAGTTCTTCCATGGATTACCAACAACAACCGTGCGTATATCTGTGATTTTCATATTTATTTGCTTTTCTTTTTTATAATCATTAATCCATCTCTTATAGGAATAATTGTATTCCAAAAATCTTTATCATTATTAATTAGTTTATTAAATGAATCAATTGACTTGGTTTGATAATCTTGAGGATTTAATACTTTTCCTGACCATAAAACATTATCAGCAATAATTATTCCATTCTTAGATAATCTGTTTTTACAAATTTCAAAATAATTTGAATAATTATTTTTATCTGCATCAATAAAAATTAAATCAAAATTCCCTTTTAATTTATTTATCGTTTCAATTGCGGGACCTAAATGGAGTTCAATTTTAGATCCATGAGGACTCTTATCCCAATGTTTTTTTGCAATCTCTGAAGTTTTTTTATTTACATCACAAGTAATAATCTTTCCATCTTCAGGAAGAGCCGTAGCCATCATTAAAGCACTGTAGCCCGTAAATGTGCCAATTTCTAAAATATTTTTACAATTGTTAATTTTTA
Organism: Chloroflexota bacterium; assembly: GCA_002721615.1. Taxonomy (GTDB): domain Bacteria; phylum Chloroflexota; class Dehalococcoidia; order Lucifugimonadales; family Lucifugimonadaceae. The sequence continues at coordinate 67,127 of PBKW01000004.1, read as the reverse complement.
TTATCAGTTTAAGAAAATTTCCAACTGAATTACCAGACATCATTCCTGATGATGAGCCCAGTTGAAGTGTTTCTTTTCGAAGAGATTGTTCACTTAAACCCGTTTTTTCAGAGTGATCGGCTATATATTTTTCTAATTCTTCTGATAAAAAGGACATTACATTTTCATTCTAACAATATATTTAAGTCTGTAATGTGAGAAATAATCATTTCAGGAGAATTCATATAAGTTGGCCAAACACGATTATGGTGAATCCATGCAGATTTCATGCCAAAATTTTGTGCGCCAATTATATCTGTCTCTATCGTGTCTCCGACAAATAAAGTTTCTTCTTTTTTTGATCCTAATTTTTTTAACGCATATTCAAATATTTCTTGATTAGGCTTTCTAGTACCAAAAATATCTGAAACAACAACAAATGGACAAATTTCAGTTAATTCAGCTTTTTCTATTTTTGAATACTGATTTTCGTCTCCATTTGTAACAATTCCCCAAGAAATATTTTTCTCATTTAATTCTTGTAAAAATTGATTCGCTTTTTTATCTGGAATCACAGATTCTACAAAGGACTTCCAGTAAAATTTTGTTAATTCATTTAAATTTTTATCTATATTTTGATAATTATTTAAAATTTTTTGCAGATATATTGGTCTATCAACAAGACCTCTTTCGTCCCAATTCTTTAAAACTGTAAATAAATTATTTTTTTCACTTTCAGAATATGAATTAAACCATTCAGCAATTAATGATTTTAATGTTCCATCAAATGCCTTTTCACGACTAATAATTGTATCGTCTAAATCAAAAAGAAAACTTTTAATCATTTTTATTTTAATAAAATTTTTTTAAATCTCTCTGCATAAGAATATCCATGAGGTTCACCAGCCTCTTTCTTCCATTGAGTCATTCTTAAAATTGATTCTTCACTTACTTGACTAGAATGAGCCTGAAGGGCATTTTTCGCCCTGCTCATTCCTTCTTCAGTAATTTCATTTACATAATCAGCCTCAGGGCCACTAGTCATTACCCATAACTCACGAACTTTATGAGGAAGCAAACCTTCCTCAAGTAAATCTGGATAAGTTAACCTATCACGAGAAGAAGGGTATACTGCAGACATTGATGCCTCTCCAGCAGCTAAATGATCAGGATGTCCCGCTGCATAACTAGTATTCAGGCTTCTATAAGGAGATTGACAAACTAAGATGTCAGGCTTATGTTTTCTGATCATTCTTACAATATCTTTTCTTAACTCCAAACTTGGCTCTAAAAATGCATCAGAATAACCTAAAAATTCTACTTCTTTCAACCCTAATATTTTTCCTGCTTCTATTTGCTCAGCATATCGTATTTCAGTTAATTTTGACGTAGTCATATTTGGATCATCACTTCCCTTACTTCCATCAGTACATAGAGTATAAACAACATCCCACCCTTTAATACACCATTCAGCAACAGAGCCCGAACAACCATATTCAGCATCATCTGGATGAGCAACTACTACCATCGCGTTTTTATAGTCCTTGTCATTTTCCATAATCACCTCTTTTTTCAAGAAATATTTTTATAAAATTTATAGACCTGTTAATTCTGTAAAATGAGCCTATATGTCCTACTCCTTTCAAATCAAAAAATTGTGCATTTTTTATTTTTCCTGAAGCTTCTTTTATCCAATCAAAATATGGATCTAAATCTCCTGCAAATAATAACATTTGATTACTAATATGATTTAACTCTGATTGAAGCCCTTTCCATTTTATTTGCGCTGTATCACATAATTTTAAAGAATTAATATTATAAGATGGTCTTGGTCTTTTAACTAATTTAGTCTTTTCTATAATTATATTTGCATCTTCTTTAAAATTTATTTGTTTTCTATATTTTTTTGGAGCATTTGGGTGCATTCCACCTATTATAATTTTATCAACTCTTTCAGAATAATTAGATAATATTTGAAAACCCACTCTACCTCCCATTGAAAATCCAAAAAAATTAAATTTTTTAATTTTTAATAAATCCATTAACCTGATTATTAATTCAACTCCACTTTCTATAGTGTAATCCTCAATTTTTTTTGAATTTGAAGTTCTTCCATGACCCATTGAGTCTATGATTATCAATTTGTGATTTTTTTGAAGATTCTTTATCCATCCTGCACTATGCCAATCTTCTCCCCATTGCATATATCCATGTTGTAATACTAATGGTTTACCTTCACCAATAACTTCGTAAAAAACACGTTGTTTATTAAATTCGAAATATCCCATTAATTTCTAAAGCCATTAATAGTGTTATGTAAGCTCAGATTCTAAAACTGATTTCGCTTTATTTTCTCGGAATTTTATCAGTTTGTTTTTTAAATCATGACTATCAAGACTTAAAATTGATACTGCCATTAAAGCCGCATTACTTGCACCAGCATTACCAATTCCAAATGTTGCAACAGGAATACCTGAAGGCATTTGAACAGTTGAAAGCAATGAATCCAATCCATCCAAAGAAGAACTTTTCATTGGTACGCCTAAAACAGGAATTAACGTATGAGCAGCAATTACACCTGCTAAATGAGCAGCTCCACCTGCTCCTGCAATAATAACTTTAAAATTTTTTTCTTCAATGTCTTTAACATAATTTATTAGTTGTCCCGGGGTTCTATGAGCAGATAAGACTTTTACTTCATGAGAAACATTAAATTCTGATAAAATTTCTGAGGCATTTTTCATTGAAGGCCAATCAGTTTTACTACCCATCATTACTGCTACAAGAGGATTGGAAGCATTTTTTAAATTCATAAAAACTCCTATTACTATTAGATTTTTGTTAATATTCCACTATTTATTTCAAACAAGTTATCTGCATAACTCATCATTCGTATGTCATGAGTAGTAAGAATAACTGTAGTTCCATAATCTTTCACCATATTTTCTAAAATATTAAATATGTTTTCAGTATTATTGGAGTCCAACTGACCAGTCGGTTCATCAGCTATTAATACAGAAGGATTAGTTGATAGGGCTCTAGCAATTGCAACTCTTTGTTGCTCTCCTCCAGATAATTCATAAGGTCTATGAGATTCCCTATGAGACAAGCCGACTAAATTTAATAACTCTAAAGTTCTATCTTTCCTTTTTTTAGAATTAACACCATTAATTCTTAATGGTAATTCAATATTTTCATACGCTGAAAGTAATGGTAGTAAGCTAAATGATTGAAATACAATGCCTAAAGTAGTTTTTCGCAGTTCTGTAAGCTGTTTCTCTGAAAAATCAGCAAGATTTTTTCCTTCAAATAATATTTCTCCTTCAGACGGTTGATCTATTCCGGAAATCATATTAAGTAAAGTTGTTTTCCCTGCACCAGATCTTCCAGAAATAATAGTAAATTTATTTTTAAATATTTTTAGTGTGACATTTTTTACCGCATTAATAGTTTCACCAGTCAATTCAAAATTTCTAGAAATTTGATTAGCAAAAATCAAAATATTTTCATTATTATTCATCACTACCTTTTTCCAAATTTATTATTCCTTTAGAAACTTTCAATTGGACTCTATTTTTAATTTTTGATTTCTCAAGTGCCTCTTGAGGCAACTGAATTTCTCCAAAAGAATCAATAATAGAATATTCATCTTCTTTTCCTTCAAGATCTTCATAAATAACTTCTGTCGCGGTTCTTCCATCTCTCATAGACACTACTCTTTCTACATCAGTTTTAATTCCTGGATCATGGGTAACTATTAAAACAGTTGTTCCAAATGTTTGATTAACTTTTTTTAAGCTCTCTAAAACAATTTTACCAGTAGAATCATCTAATTCTCCTGTAGGTTCATCAGCCAATAATAAAGAGGGACTATTTGATAACGCTACTCCTATAGCTACCTTTTGTTGCTCTCCTCCAGAAAGATCTTTCGGATAGCGTTTTGAAATCTCATTTAAATCTAAAGCCACAAGAATTTCGTCTACTCTCTTACTTTTATCTTTATCAGTTCCTGATATTAACATAGGAAGCTCAATATTCTCCCTCACATTCAAATAAGGTAATAAATTTTTACTAGTTTGTTGCCAAATAAATCCTACTTCATTTCTTCTATACTTTATTATTTCTTTTTTCTTCATCCCTATTAAATTATATTCTCCAACTTCTACTGTGCCTGCACTAGGAAAATCATATCCAGCTAAAATATTTAACAAAGTGGACTTTCCGCTTCCTGATGCTCCAACTATAGCTGATATTTCTCCCCTTTTAACTTCTAACTCAACTCCTCTAAGAGCAACTACCTCTAAATCAGAAACCTTAAATATTTTGTATAAACCTTTACATGTAATATATTTTTCTTCTTTTACCATTATCTTATTTAAATTTATTTTAATTCCGTTCTCAATATATTATGAACAGATAATTTTTTTACTGATAACATTATTGATGCTATAACAATGAAAAATAAAGTCAAAAATGCACTAAAAATTATAGAAAAACTAAGCCAATTAATCTCATTTACCATAGGAGGAATAGCTTTAAAGGATCCTCCTGAAGTAATTAAATAAGGCATAATAGTAGATGATAATCTTGAACCTAAAAACATCCCTAACAATACCGCTATTCCAACTATAATTAATTGTTCTATAAGAACTAATACAAGAACTTGCCTTATAGACATTCCTGCTCCTTTTAAAGAAGCAAAATCGCCCACTCTTTCATTAAATGAACTTCTTGCATGAAGAGAGTATCCTATAATACTGACAATTGATACTGTCATAAACGATATAATCAATAATGTTTGCCATCCTGCAAAAGTAAGAGGATCAATTTTTGCATTATTTAAATAAGAATTAATATCTGATTTCTTTAAAAAATCTATATTCTTTTCTTCTAAATCATTAGAAATTTTTGACAGTAAATCTAACTTCAAATCAGAATTATCTGTAGAATTGCCTAGATGCATTTCAACTAAAGACTGTGCCTCAGTTTCAGATAGATTAAATGACTGCATTAAATTATTTATAGCTTCATCAACTGTATAAGACTTCAACCATATTTCATTAGGTTGATAATCCCCTTCCATTAACTGTGCGTTGCTTTCTAACATTGCATCATATAAATTCAAAATCACAAAAGGAGATTTATTAGGATTTAAAGTAGGAAAATAATCTATAACACCTTTAATTTGAATTTTACTGTCAGTATTTAATAGAGAAACTGAAAGAATATCATTAATTTTAGCACCAGTCATTTCAATAAAAGAGTTACTCACGATAGCTGGTAAAATCATATTTTCAACTTTAGAAAAACCTCTAAGATTTCTGCTTCCTTGTCCAGGAGTCCACTGAAACCTTAAATAATTATCTTCATTGTCATTTATTTCAACTAAAGTATCTCCTTTTGCATTAGGAACAGTATTCAATAAAGTCCAATCTTCTTCTTTATCTAATACTTTTTCCCAAACAATCTTTCCATTAAGATCTAATCCTTTTATTCGACCAAAATTTATGGCTCCAGCAGGATTATATGTGCCTGATTGTGTAATAGAAATAGAATGAAGAGTAATTGGAGGTGATGGAATAAAAGGAGCCCCTCTAGATCTATTAGAGCGTCTATTGCCTCCCCAGCTTGATATATTTCGAGGATTAGGGTTCACATTAGATTTCAATTCACACCATGAATTTTTATCTTGTTTAAGTTTAAAATAACAGTGTTCAAGGTCCTGTTCACCTAATGTATCTTTACGTAATTCTAATAATTCTTCTTGAGAAATTTTCTTTTGCCTAAAATCACGATATAGTTGTCTTGCTTTACCATCATTTGATTTTTCCCAATCTGTCCCTAAACTAAGTGAATAAAACCTATTATTTGAATCACTGATTCTTAATAAAACCGCTACTGGTGGATACCCAGATCTACCTTTATTATCAGGAGACAAAAACTCTGGGTCAATTCTAGGATTAAGTTCTAATGAAAAAGAATTCACATTTTCAGGAACAGGAATACCTAAATAAGATGATTGTTTAAGATTATCTAAAATTTTATTTAAATTATCAGATGAAAAATCTGATCTCCAAAAAATAACTTCATCAACTAAATCAGGGTCAACTGCCAAAAGTTGAAATGAATCTCCTAATAATGAACTTTTCACTCTTTCATCAGATCTATAAACAGGCATTACTTGACCAAATTCAGATTTTTCACCTGACAATACACTTACACTTTCTCCATTCCAGGGAACAGACACCTCAGTTAATCTAGAATCAGCCCCAACTTCATATTTAGCTCTATCATTCAAACTTCTATCTAAAGTTGATTCAAAGCTAGAAGCAAAAACTCCTAATCCTGCAGAAAGAATAAGAAGAAGAGATATTTTTCTATAATGACTTGGGTTTCTTGCTATTTGCCATAAACCTATAATTAACCAAGAAGGAACAATTCTTTCAAATCCTCGAAGTGTTAATAACCAAGATAAAATTTTAATTACGATAGGATAAAATCTCAGCAAAAAAACACCTGATGCTATCAATATCAAGGAAGGCATAATTAAAGTTAAATTGTCTATAGAACTGTCTCCAAGAACATCTTTTACCAACAAAGACCCTCTTTCTGATACTTGCCATAAGGCTAATAACGCAATTACCAAAAAGCCTATATCTATATAATATTTTTGTATTATTGACTCTTTTGGTCTTTCATTTCTTTTGAACGTAGAAGATCTATTCTTTATAAATAAGAATGCTGGAATTAAAACTGTTATTAATGAAACCACCCCACCTAAAGCAGAAGCAAAAAAAGCAGAATTTGATAATTTAATATAAAGAGTTTGATTTTGAGAAAATTCAGCCAACCATGGAAGTAATCCAGCAAACTGAATTATTCCTATTGCTAAAAAAGGCCCCAATAAAGAACAAATTATTGCAATTAAAATTGTTTCTCCAATAATAAAGAATATTATTTGTTTTACACTTGTTCCTCTAGAATTTAAAAATTCTATTTCATCATTTTGGCTATCTAATATTAAACTCATCAAAGTATAAATAAAATAAATTATTACAACAGTGATAATTATTAAAACAATTCGCATTGGAGTACCACTGTCTACAAGGTTTTTATCAAAAATTTTCAAAATTCCCGGTAACTTAGAAACCAATACAAATCCATCTATTTCTTGACTTAATTTAGTTTTAGACTGATCAATAACATCTATAATCTCCTGACTATCATGAGAGTGCACTACATCAGAATCAAATTTAAAATCCCAATAAAATTCTGATCCCATCTCAGAAAAAACTTCTCCTAAACCTAAAGTTAATGAATCTTTGGATATGAAGAAACCAGCAAAACTAAACGTAGAATCCTGTTGAGAAAAATTAATATCATAAAATTCCCAAAAATCTGAATTTTTTTCAACCCTATCGTAAATTCCAGAAACACGAATTGTGATTTCTTGAATTTCATCTTCCCAATAAGGATAAATTGTCTTTGTTGAGCCAACTTGAAGGTTCTTTAGCTTTTCTGATTCTTCTCTAGAAACAATTACTTCAATCTCAGAATTGTTAGAAAAATTATATTTTTTAGGTAAATCTCCAGATATCAATTCAATATTATTTTCAAAACCATCTAAATATGAAAAGAAAAATCTTTGACAATTTTCTAAATGAGATGATTCTTTTTCACAAGCAAAACTAAATAAATTAGCTGGATATGGTAAAAATGTCCAAGTTTTTACTCCAAAAAAGGGCTTAGAAATAATTTTTGTCAATGGATCTACAGCATTTTGATTAATTTCTCCAACTAAATAATCATATTTTTGTTTTGTTATAGGTCTTTCCCTTGCTCTTAGCTTTATATCAAGCTGCTTGGAGTCAATTGTTGAAAAAGTATAATCTAATGCCAAATTCCTTAAGCTTTCAAAATACATTACTGAGCCAGATAATGTAGTACAAGCTAACAGTATTCCAATAGCAACAATAAAAAATATTTTCTTTCTAGCAATAATTCGTTTCAAAAATAATCTAAAAATCATTTATTTTCTGCCCTCAATGTTTCTGAAAAAATCATCTTTTTATAAAAATTCCTCGCTGAAAATAAATAAAGGAAAAAACTAAGAATTATCAAACAAATAACAATTAATAATTCATACCAACCTATAGCTAGCACTTCAGGAAATTTACTCAAATATTTATAATCTAATGATATTATTATTTGATTGAGAATTCTGCCAAATAATACTCCAAGAATTATACCTAAAACAATAGAAAAAATTAATAATAAACCTTGTTCAATAAAAACAATTAATAAAAATTTCTTTTTTGAAACTCCCAATGTTCCAATAATTACATTTTCTGTTTCTCTAGCATCTTGATTAATTCTTGAAAAACCATAATAGCCTATTAAAGTAAGAACTAATACTATCCAAAATGATATTAAGGATATTCCTTTCCAACCTACAATAGCCAACGGAGTAACTAAAGATTTTTCCTTTAAAGACTTTTTATCTTTTACTTTTGCTAAAGGAAATTTTGACTTAATGTTTGAAATTGTCTGATCGTATTCATTGTCATTGATTTTTAATACAAGTTCATTAGGCCTTATTACTTGTAAATTCATAAGCTCTAAGAAATTTGTGATTTGTTTTAAATCGAAAATCATCAATTCATCATGAATTTCACCAGAAGAAGGGAAATATTTTACCTTATTATTAATCATTACAGGAAGATAAACTCCTTTGATATTCACAACAAATTTTTCTTCTAATAAATTTTCATTATTATTTAAAAAATCTTGATCCACAATCACCGAAATACCATTATTAAATTGAGTACGGTAAATACCTCTAATACCTTTAGTAGAACCTACTCCTAAGCTTAATTTTAACCCTGAAGAATTTTGTTCCATTTCTGTATCCATTCCTTCAGAGGTAGGAATAGTAGACCAATAATTATCATTAGAAAAAGAAATTAAATTTATTTTATTTTCTTTAGAGTCAATTAAATCAATATTTTGTAATAATAATTCGAAAGGTTTCGATGTATCTTCACTTCCAGGTTGATAAGCTTGAACAGCCAATATTTCTGCAGGGAGAGAAATTTTACTTAAATCACCAACATGTTCTGAAACATTATTATGTTGAATTTGACCTAATGTGACAGTTGAAATTCTGTCATCATTACCTCTAAAAACAACCCATAAAAAAGTATTATCGATTTCTTTGTTTGATTTAGCAGTAATTACAATTTTCTTAAAATTATCATTAACAATTAATTCATCAAAATCTTTATTTTCTGAAAGTTCTTGTAAAACTTGATTTATATTTCCATTTACAAAATCTTTTCGAAACCATGCAATTTCAGACAATTTCTTTGGTTCAATTGCTAAAACTTCAAATTTGTTTCCAGAACCAGTGGTTCCTATAGATCCTTCTAATCTTAAAATAGAAGAAAAATCATTAATGTTTTCTATTTTATTAATATTTTCTCTATCTTGTTTTTTTATTCCAAATGGACTACTTTCAATTAATCTAACATCAGATAAAATCTCATAAGCTACTTTTTGTGTCCCATTAATTTCCATTGTTCTATGAATACTGCTTATAGCCAAAGTACCTGAGATAGAAAATATAAAAATTAACATTAACCAAGAATACCAATAAGGATTTCTAGATATTTGAGATACTCCAAATGAAATTCCAAAAGGGAGGGGAAAAAAATTTACAAAGTTGTCTAATAATTTGAAAATCATAGGAAAAATTCTCAAAAATACTATTGCAAAAATAAACATCATCATTAATGGAAGAGTTATCATTCTAAATTCAAATGCAAAACTAGATATTTCCTTTTGATCAATAGCTTGGAAAATCCTAATTCGAGTTTCCCAAATTAATGCAAAAAATAGTATTGCAATTAAAATATCAAAAAAATATTTTTGAAAAAAAGGTTTCGCGTTTGCTGTAAAAATTTTACCCGAAACCTTAAAGACATTTTGTTCTTTCGTTTTTAATGCAAAAAAAGAAATCACCATTAACATTAAACAACCTAACATTGAAATGGTTGATAAGAGAAAATAATCCCATTTGTAATTTATGGGAAAATTGTTATTCATTATTCCCATATTTATCAGATTTTGAGATATAAAATTTTTTACCAAAGGAATTGTAATTATCGGAGCAAAAACAATAATCAATAAAAAAACAGGAATCCATTCATAAATCAATAATTTTAATAAATTGGATATTTTTGCTCCTCTAAAAATTAGAGTTATAGAATCAACTTGCCTTTTTAAAGTAGTTATAAAAGAAAACATCATTAAAATTGTTAGAGCAAAGCCTAGAACAATCGACATAATTATAAGTATTGGAATAAATATAAAATATAATTCTTGATTACTTTTAATTAATTTTGTATCAAGTTGAGTTAATAAAGTTATCTGAGGCAAGTTGATTTTTAACTTATTTTCTAAATTTTGAATTTTGTTAATAATTTCATTTGAATCCATTTTTTGAATATTTTTTTTATTCAAACTTACAAATGACCAATATGTAATAGGTAAACCTCTAGTAGTTTCTTCAATTCGACTAAAAAACATTTCTTCGCTAACAAGCAATGGTAGAGGATAAGCTTCAAAATCTTCTGTAGGCTTTGAATTAAAAAACTCATTGCTCATTCCCATTAAAAACTCTTCACGAACTAAAAACGATCCAATTACAAGTGCTTTTAACGGATCAGAAGAGCTTAAGCTAACAGGCAATAAATTTAATTCATCTCCAATGGAAATATTCAGATCTTTCATTCGATCATCATGGATAAGAACTTTTATTAATCCATTTTCAACTTTTTTAAAATCTTCGTTTTTATATAATCCATTAACAATATTTATATTATCTTCAAATCCATCAACTGTAATAAATGATGCTTTAGAAGAAAGCCTTCCTTTATCAATGTTCTTTTCAGAAAACCCCCAAAAATAATTTTGAGAAGCTAAAAGATCTTTTTTCTTAGAAAGTAAATCTGAAATGTTTTCTTCTAATAAATCATCTAGAATAATCTGTTTTTCTTCTACAACATTTTTGATCATCGGCATCCACTGAGTAGTGAACATTAGTTCAGAATTATGTCCCTTTTGTTCTTTTAAAGTGTTTATAACGGTTAATTGATTCAACCCATCTAAATAAACTGGTACTGCAACCACAAAACTCACAACAAAAAAACATGTAACCCAAAAAGGAATAAAAAGAATAGTTTCATTTTTTAATCTTGCTTTAATAAAATTTATCAAGGATTCAAATTTATAATTTATCTTTTAAGCTAATGCCTCTGTAAGTTGCAACAGTATCAAGATCTTTGTCTCCTCTCCCACTAATTAGCAAAATAATTTTAGTTTTTTTATCTGATTTTTTTAAAAACTTTGATAAATAGCCCATAGCATGAGATGGCTCTAAAGCAGGAATAATTCCTTCTGTTTTCGTAAGTAAATCAAATCCTAAAAGAGCTTCTTCATCTGTTGCGGAAACATATCTAACTCTACCGGTATCATTTAAATAACTGTGCTCTGGACCAACACCAGGATAATCCAATCCAGCAGAAATTGAGTGAGCTTCTTGTACTTGTCCATCTTTGTCTTGCAACAAATAAGAAAAAGCACCATGTAAAATTCCAGGCCTTCCTTTTGAAATTGTTGCCGCATGCTGAGGTGTCATCGTTCCTTCTCCAGCAGCTTCAACCCCAATTAATTTTACATCATCATTCAAAAAGGCAGAAAACATTCCTATAGCATTACTACCTCCCCCAACACAAGCTACAACATAGTCTGGTAAAGTGTTCGTTAAAGACAATATTTGATTTCTTGATTCAATTCCGATTATTTTTTGAAATCCTTTTACTATAGATGGATAGGGGTGAGGCCCTACTGCACTTCCTATAATGTAATGTGTAGTTTCTACGTTAGTCACCCAATCTCTTAATGCTTCATTGATTGCATCTTTTAAAGTTTTACTTCCAGTTGTTACAGGTATTACTTCTGCCCCTAGAAGTTTCATCCTGTAAACATTAGGAGCTTGTCTTTTGATATCTTCTTCCCCCATATAAATTGCACATTCCATGTCTAACATTGCACATGCTGTTGCTGTTGCAACACCATGCTGGCCCGCCCCAGTCTCAGCTATTACTCTATTTTTTCCTATTTTCTTTAATAGCAAAGCTTGACCCAGTGCGTTATTTATTTTATGTGCGCCAGTATGCGCCAAATCTTCTCTTTTTAAAAAAATCTGAGCTGTCCCGATTTTTTTTGTTAAATTTCTTGCATAAAACATTGGAGTAGGTCTTCCAACATAATTATTCAACAAATCATTAAGCTCTGAATTAAATTCTGGGTCATTTTGTGAAATCAAATAGGCTTTTTCTAGCTCTTCTAAAGCAGGAATTAATGTTTCGGGAACATATCTTCCTCCATAATCCCCAAATCTTTCAGTAAATTGATTGTCTTTATTTTTGGGAGAGTCTATATTCATAAATGTATCCTTGAAATATTGATATCCTACAAATTTTACTCACTCTAACACGCTTGAGTCTAATTTTTTCTAAAATTAATTATAAAACTTTAAATGAAAAGTATATCTAGACCTGATTGGGACAATTATTTAATGAACATTTCATTAGCTGTAAGAAACAGGGCTAATTGTGTGGGATCAAAAGTAGGATGCATAATTGCTATAGAAGAAAGAATTATTTCAACTGGCTATAATGGAACCCCAACTGGAACCACAAATTGTGATCAAGGAGGATGTGATCGTTGTAATGAAAGAGATTTATATGGTAAAGGGAAAGGATATGACGTATGCATTTGTGTTCATGCTGAACAAAATGCTATTTTAGCAGCAGCAAAATTTGGGATTTCTATAAATGGAGCAACAATTTTTACAACAATGCAACCTTGTTTTGGTTGCCTTAAAGAATCTTTACAAGCTGGCATTTCAACAATAAAGTATTTGAATTCTTGGGATCATCCTGATCGTCGTTTAAAAAGAACTTACGAGTCTTTACAAAAATATTTTTCAGGAGGAGTATTAAAAATTGAGATTAATGAAAATGAAATCAAAAGATTAGAAAATTTTTGATTTACCATGCAATAGCTTGGCCATCTCTTCTAGGATCTACAGCAGCTGAATAAACACCCGTTTTCTGATTAATGGATATCATTCCTTCGCTTCCACTAGCACCCCATGGTTCTAGCAAATCTACGTTATGCCCCAATTTACTTAATTTCTCTAATACATCAGTGTCTACCCTTTTTTCAATTTGAAGAGCATTGTGAGTAGTATGTGGAATTGTTGATAAAGTAAAATTTTGAAGATGTGTCCATCTTGGAAGACAAACAGCTTCAGAAATTTGATAATTTGAATCCAAAAATGCTGAAATAACCTGCATATTTGTTTGAACTTGAGTGTCTGCCCCTGGAGTTCCACAAATTAGTTTCAGGTTTTCTGGATGATTAGATTTATTTTTCTCTGAAAAAATCATTACCGGATTCATAGTATGCCTTACTCTTTTTTTTGGAGTAAGCAAATCGGGATGATTAGGCTGTAAATGCCAATAAGTCATTCTATTATTCAACAATATGCCCGTATCTCCAGCTACAAGACCTGATCCCCAGTTAGTTTGAATACTTTGTAGCGCACTAACTGCATTACCAGACTTATCAATTACTGCAAAATATGTTGTTTCTGAAATTTTTTGTGAAGAACTTTTATATAAAACATTTCCAGGAGAAATTTTTTCTTCAGGAATAACTTTAGTTAAATTAATTAAACTCGCTCTTTCTCTAGCATAATTTTTAGATAATAATTCAGAAACTGGAACATCAAAAAAATCAGGATCAGCCACATAATTTTCTCTATCAGCAAAACATAATTTTTTTGCTTCTACCATCAAATGAATTGCATTTAAAGAAACAGGATCAAAATTTTCTTGATTGAAGTTTTCCAGAATATTCAATTGTTGTAACAAAGTTATACCAGTTGAATTTGGAGGGGCTTCATAAACCCAATGATCTCTATAATTTGTAAAAATAGGATCTTGCCAAAGCATTTTATGATCTTTGAAATCATTTATTTCAAAAATTCCACCTTGTTTTTTTGAAAAATCACATATTTCTCTAGCTATTTTTCCTTCATAAAAATAATCTCTCCCATATTTAATTATCCCTTTAATTGTTTCAGCTAAATCTGGGTTATAAATTATTTCTCCAAAATCTGCAGGAGTTCCTTTTGAAGCCCAAATTTTTCTAGATGTTTCAAATGAAAGCATCTCTTTTTCTAATTTTAATGCTTCTGATTGAACTGCGCTTATTGGAAACCCTTCTTTACAAAAAGAAATAGCAGGCTCTAAACATTTTTCCAAACTTAAACTTCCATATTTTTCATGAGCAGAAAGTACAGCGTCAACCAAACCAGGAATTGAAGCAGACAATATGCCTTTAAGGGGAATTCCATTTTTATAAAAATCAATGGTAGCAAGTGATGGTGCAGCACCTGTTCCATTTGCAACTTTAACTCTCTTTTTTTCATGATCATAAATCATCATAAACCCATCACCACCTAATCCAGAAGATTGTGGCTCTACAACACCTAAAGCAAAACTAATTGCTACAGATGCATCAACTGCATTTCCTCCAGATTTTAAAATATCTCTCCCTACAGAGGATGCTGCCCAATGATTTGTAACAACAGCACCTTGAGTGCCCATTATTTCTGGAGCAATTGCTAATTTATGTTTTCCATGAGGTAAAAAATGCATGTTTTTATGATTTCAGTATATATTAATAAGGTCAACAATAAGCTAAACAGTAGGTGGAATATGTATACAGGTACACAACAAGGGATTACAAAAGATAGTGATTATGAAACTTTTAAACAATTAGGAGTTAATCATATATCTGGCCACCCAGAAGTTCCTCATCAACAATGGACTGCTAAAAATTTATCTTTATACAGAGAAAAAGTTGAATCATTCGGCTTAACTTTAGATATGATTGAATTACCATTAAGCTCACGAATAATTGATGAAAGAGCTAAAAAGGGAGAATTTGTAAATATTCTAACTGGTAGCTCAGAAAGAGATAAAGAGATAGACAGAATATGTGAAATAATTAAAGCTGTTTCTGAATCTGGAATTCCGGCAGTTAAATATAATTTAAATATAATAGGAATTCCTAGAACAGAAAGTGAATATGGAAGAGGGGGAGCAAAATTATCAACTTTCAGATGGGAGAAAGCAAAAAAAACTCCACAAAAGTTAACTTTAGCAGGACAAGTAAGTAAAAATGAATTCTGGGAGAGAATTGATTATTTTTTAGAAAAAATTGTTCCTGTTGCAGAAGAATCAAAAGTTAGATTAGCTTGCCACCCTCATGATCCTTATACTCCGCCTGGATATATGGGAGTTGAAAGAGTTCTTGGAACTGTAGATGGCCTAAAAAAATTTATCTCAATGCATGAAAATAAATTTCACGGCTTAAATTTCTGCCAAGGAACCGTATGCGAGATGTTAGATGATCCTGGAGAAGAAATTTTTGATATTATCAGATATTTTGGAAACAAGAACAAAATTTTTAATGTTCATTTTAGAAACATAAAAGGAGGAAAACTCAACTTTACAGAAGTATTTCCTGATGAAGGTTCTGTAGATATGTTAAAAGCTCTTAAAGTATACAAAGAGGTAAATTATAAATATATGATAATGCCAGATCATGTCCCTCAAATAAGCGGGAATGATCCAAAAATGACTGCATTTGCTTATACTTATGGATATATCAATGCGTTAATGCAGGCTGTTAATTAAATTCCTTGAATAAGTTCAACTCGAACATCTCCAGGAACTTTAAGAAATGCAATTTTTCTACCATCATCTAAACTGAAAGGTCCCTCTGCTAATATAGCTCCCATGCTGACAAGTTTTCCAATATCAGAATCTATATCATCAGAGTCAAGTCCAAAATGCTCCAAACCAAAATGTGGGTTGGAATCACCTTGACTTAAAGTTTCGCCAGTTCTTTCATTAGAAATATTCACAGCAAGCCCACCTTCACTTTCACACATTATAAATCTATCTCCAAAAGAACGAGTAGTATCACTTTTAATTTTAAAATTAAAAGCCTTAACCCACCAATCTGCTGTAGATTCTGGATCAGATGATTTTAGATGAATATGATTAATTTTATACATTTTTCCTCCTAATTTAATATTTTTAAAAGTTTTTCATGAACAGAAGGCCATGCTAAAACTACTTGATTAATATTTTCATTTTTAAGATTCGTATCTTCTCCTGAAAAGTTTGTACACTTCAGCCCAAGATTTTGTGAAATCGACAAAAACCCAGATATATGAACAGGAGCTATATCAAAAAATATAACTGCTGGCATTTTTCCAGTCAATACATGGAATGCAGGATAAACAGCAGACGAAAAAGAATTTATTTGACCAATTTTGTTTAATTTTTCAAAAAGAAAATTTCCTAAAGTTGACCAGTTTTCACCTCCATCAATTTCTAATCCAATAGTTAAATCTTTAAGATTTGAAAATGTAGGGTTTACTTGAAATTTTTCTCCATTATTATATACGTTTCCGTTTTCATCGTTCCAAATCATTTCCTTCAATGTAGGCAAAGATAAAACTCCAAGATAAGGTTTATAATCTTTTATCAATGAAATGCTAATTCCCCAATGAGGTAAACCTATACTATAAGGAACAGTTCCACACAAAGGGTCTACTAACCATTTATACTTGTTCGATTTTGTAGCGTTAAATATACTTTCTTCAGATAAAATTTCTGCTCCTAACTGACTTTTTAATAAAATTTCTCTTATTTTATTATCTGATTTAATATCTGCTTCAGTAACTAAAGCTCCTTTTTCTTTAAACCAAGTTTTTAAGTTATTTTTATCTTCAAAATCATTAAGAAGAATTTTAGAAGCACTAACACAAGCTTCTTTTGCGTAATCTAAATTTTTTAAAATCATAGATATTTATTATTTTCCTGTATGTTAAAAATATTTGTTTTCGATAAGATTTTTTTTACATCTAAAACTAATGGGCCATCTAAACTCAAGCTAATTTCTATTTTATCATTTGATCCTATTTCAATTGTTCTTTCTCCATCTAAAGCTATCGTTCTAAACTCTTTTCTAATTTTAACCATTTCACCAGGCACCAACTCTTTCCATTCGTTAATTTTAGATTGAATAATTTTTCCTGGTGCAATGGGAGAATTTACTAAAATATGACTATTTTCTGAATTTTTATTATCAAAAATCAAGTGTAATCCATTTTCATCTAAAGCACCTAACTGTTTTATTTGAGCTCCTATTGAAGACAAGCCAATATTCATTCCTTCAGATCTAGTTAAAAATAATTCTTCTATGTTATTTGTATCCCATACTGCTCCTGATCCTAAAAAAGGAATATTTACAATAGCTATATCAATTAAAGCTAAGTCTTCTATCTTATTATTAATTAAAACTTCAAATTTTTTGGATTTTAAAAGTAATTCTGTCTTTTCTATTTTACTTACTGCGTATGAGCCAGCAGCAATTCCAGCAATTGTTCCTTCAATAAAAAAAGGGAAAACATTATTAGTTCCTGTTGAAATTGGAAGCAATGGAATATTTTTTATTCCTTTAGCCACTGCTCTATTTGTTCCATCTCCTCCTAATGTAATAATACAATCAACATTATTTTGTTCCATAAGTTCTGCTGCAATAGTAGATGTTCCTGCTTGATCAATTCTTCCAATTTCAAGAATTTCTATATCCATTTTATCTTGAACGTCTTCTCTTGCTGCTCTAGTTAAATCTGTGATATCAGGCATAACAAATATTTTCTTAACACCCATTGTTAATAATCCTGAAAAGACTCTCCTTAAAGTATTTGATTTATCTTGATTAGAGACAACATTCGCTTGAGAAACAAGCCTTCTAATATCTTTTCCTGCTAAAGAGTTTGCAATAATTCCTACAGAACTCATTTCATAAAAGGAATCTGATTATCATTTTATTCGCCCAATTCTTGAAGATTTTTTATAACTGTGCCCAAAAATGCTGATGCTGGGGCACCATCCCAAGCCCTATGATCAAAAGTTAAATTGAGATGTAAATATTTTCTTATCTCAATGTTTTCTTTATAAACACCTGGTTCGTCTAAAACTCTACCTATCCCCAAAATTCCTATTTGAGGAGGATTAATCATTGGGTTAAAAAAATCCACATCAGAAGAATTAAGGCTAGTTAAAGAAAAAGACCCTTCTGTTGCCATATCTTCCACTGTTAATTTTCCTTCTTTTTGCCTTTTACTAATTTCTCGAATTTCTTGAGCAATCTCTAATAATTGTTTTTTGTTTGCTTCTTTAATTACTGGAACAATTAACCCGTCTGGAACAGAGAATGCGATACCAATATTTATCTTTTCTAATAAATTAATTCTATTTTCAGAAAAATTTGCATTCACTTGAGGGTGTTTTTCTAGTGCTCTAGATAGTGAAAAAACAACAAAATCTTGAATGTTTGGCCTTATTCTATTCTTTCTCCATTCAGATAAAAGTTTTTTCTGAAAATTTACCAAATCTGTAACATCAACTTTTGAAACCAACGTAACTGAAGGAATTAAATTACTTTCTGACATCCTTCTGGAAATAGTTGCCCTAAGTCCCGTTAGAGGTTCTCCTTCAGATGACGAAGCTTCTTTTTTAGAGGCTTTTTCCACATCTCCCTCTACAATTCTACCCGATGGCCCTGTTCCTTCAACCATATTTAAATCAACATTTAATTTTTTAGCTAATTGTCTAGCTCTTGGTGTTACTTGCTTTTTTATAGAAGGAGAAGCATTTAGTCTGGTGCCCATACTTGTTTTCTTTGCCTCAGAGAAATTTTCTTCTTCTTTTGTAGTTTTAATATCATCTAAAGTTTCTCCTTCTTCAAGAACTATTGCTAATACTTCTCCAACCGGAACAACTTCTTGCTCTTTTGAAAAAACTTTTCCTATTCTCCCATCACCGGGGCTTTCAACTTCAGCATTCACTTTTGCTGATTCAACTTCTACAAGAGGGTCTCCTTTCTTTACTTCATCTCCTTCTTTAACAAGCCATTTGACTATCATCGCATCATTCATTCCCATTCCCCATTGAGGTAATTTTACTTCCAAAGACATTATTCCTACTCTTACTATAATTTAAGATTCAATAGTTTTCTTAATCGCATTCACAATTTTTTCTGAATTTGGATACACCAAAGGTTCTAATGCAGGGCTAAAAGGAATATGAACTTGTTCAGAAGCTACTTTAATAATGGGTGCTTGTAAATCCCAAAATGCTTCCTCGGCTATAATTGAAGCTATCTCACTTGCCGCACTACAAACTTTATGGGCAGGGTCAGCTAAAACTACTCTACCAGTTTTTGAAACTGACTTAAGAATAGCTTCTTTATCTAAAGGAACTAATGTTCTAGGATCAATAACTTCCACTGACACTCCTTCTTTTTCCATTTCCTGTGCTGCCTTCATTGCTTCCACAGTAGATGCTGCAACAGCAATAACTGTACAGTCTGAGCCTTCTTTCATAATTTTTGCTTTTCCAAAAGGAATAATAAGCTCTCCTCCATCTATTTCATCATTATCAGGAACATTTCCTCTTAACCCCCCTAAGTTTCCATCTTCAAAAATAATACATGGGTCATCATCTCTAACAGATGTTTTAAGTAACCCTTTAGCATCTTCTGGTGTTGATGGAATAATTACTTTAAATCCTGGCATGTTCATAAACATTGGATAACTTCTATCTGAATGATGAGCAGCAGAATTTCCCCCATAATACATTACGGCCCTGAAGGTTACAGGCAAAGTTGCTTGTCCACCAAACATATATTTCATTTTAGCTGCTTGACTAACCAATTGATCCATAGCCACCCACATAAAACTTGTTAAAGTTTCTACAATTGGCCTCATTCCTACTAAACTAGAACCTATGGCAGCACCAAAAAACCCATTTTCAGACAAAGGAGTATCCCATACTCTTTTTTCTCCATACATATCAAAAAGATCTTTTGAGGCCCCATAAATAGAAGCTCTTACATCTTCTCCCATGTAATATACAGAATCATCTCTTGTCATTTCTTCTTTTATGGCCTCATTTAATGCTTCGGCATACATTATGTTTCTCATATTTCTCCTGATATCTGTTAATTAAGGTAGAGGGATTGGTGTAGACCACATATCTTCATAAAGTTCCTCTGGTTTCGGATAAGGGCTTTTTCTTGCAAAGTCTAAAGCTGTTTCAATATTTTTTTCTTCTTCTTTTTCAATCTCATCACATTCTTTTTTTGTAGCAATATTCTGAGAAATTAAAGTTTTGGTTAGAAGAATTATGGGATCTCTTTCTCTCCATTTTTTTATATCTTCGTCAGTTCTATACTCAACTCTTCTAACAGCTGCAAGCCCAAGAGAATGATCAGAGTATCTATAGGTTAAACCTTCAATTAAAGTAGGCCCTTCTCCATTTCTTGCTCTAATTACAGCTTCATTTGTTGCTTCATACATTGCTATAACATCTTGTCCGTCTACAGTAAGTCCAGGCATATTATATGCTGAGGCTCTATCAGAAATGTTTTCTACTGAAACACTATCTTTGTAAGAAGTGGTTACAGCATATTGATTATTTTCACAAACAAATATAACCGGAAGCTTCCATAAGGCTGCTAAATTCATTGCTTCATGACATGCTCCTTGATTAGACGCCCCGTCTCCAAAAAAAACTAAAGAAACAAAATCTTTACCTTGAATATTTGCAGCCAGAGCTGCTCCAACTGTTATAGGAACAGAAGAAGCAACTATTCCAGATTCTCCTAATATTCCAATAGAAAAATCTGCCAGATGCATTGAGCCTCCCTTTCCTTTGCAATATCCATCTTGTTTCCCAAAAATTTCTGCCATGGCCTTATTTACATTTCCTCCTTTTGCTAAAGGATGTCCATGAGATCTGTGATTTCCTGCAATATAATCAGAATCTCTTAGCGCTGCACATGCCCCAACTGCAACACCTTCTTCTCCAATATAAGAATGAAGTGCCCCAACAATTTCACCTGATTCATGACATTTCATAACAGTGTTTTCAAAATGTCTAATAATCCACATTCTTCTCAACATTAATAACAATAATTCTTTAGGTGTGCTCATTTTTACCTCTGATTTTTATATTTGAAAATATCCCAGTTTTTATAAATTATCCCATTTTTCATTTTCTGATTATTAAATTATACATAACTTTTGTATATAAAATAGAGATTTTTTGAATACAAAGAACTGTTTGCCTTGAGCAGACAGGTCAAATTTGCTAGATTCATGAAATCTAATGAGAAAATTAATTTAATCAGGATAAAAAAACTGATAAAATTATTATTAGAAAACACCACAATAAAACAGAAAATTTTATGCCTAAATCAAAACAAAATTCTTATTCTGCAAAAGACATTACTGTACTAGAAGGCTTAGAGGCCGTAAGGAAAAGACCAGGAATGTATATTGGTACAACTGGCCCCGACGGCCTGCAGCATCTTATACATGAAATTGTTGATAACTCAGTTGATGAAGCTATGGCAGGACATTGTGACACAGTACAAGTAATTTTAAATTCAGATAAATCAGTTACTGTTAAAGACAATGGTAGAGGCATTCCTGTTGACATAGTAAAAGCCACTGGAAGATCTGGCGTTGAAACTGTAATGACTACCCTTCATGCCGGAGGAAAATTTGAAAACAAATCTTATCAAGTCTCTGGAGGACTTCATGGTGTTGGCGCTTCTGTGGTTAATGCTCTTTCAGAGTCCCTTTCGGTAAAAGTAAGAAGAGATGGAAAACTTTTCCAGCAATCATATTCAAGGGGAAAAACCTTGTCTGCTCTAGAAGAAATAGAAGATTCAGGTAAAAATAATGATGAAACAGGAACTGAAATAACTTTTCTTCCTGACCAACAAATATTCGGTGAGCTTAATTATAACTATAAAAAAATTACTGAAAGATTCAGAGAAATGACCTATTTAAACCAGGGTCTTTGCATAATGTTTAAAAGCGAGCTTCACAAAGAACTTTGGCCAAACAATAGAATCACATTTAATTTTGACGGTGGAGTTCAAAGCTTTGTTAGAAGCTTAAACAGAAAACGTAGCCCTGTTCATGAGAATGTAATATTAATACAAGGATCTGCAGATCCTTATTCTAAAAATAATAAAGGTAAAGATCCTAAAAAAGAATCCGCTGCTCCAGTAAAAGTAGAAATCGCTCTTCAATATAATGAAACGTTTCAAGAAAATGTTCTTTCTTTTGCAAATTGCATAGTAACACCTGAAGGAGGAACACATTTAACTGGATTTAGAAGGGCATTAACTAGAGTCATAAACTCTTATGGAAAGAAAAATGGTCTTTTAAAAGATGACCTTCCAGATGTTTCTGGAGATGATGTTAGAGAAGGGTTAATGGCAGTAATCAGCGTCAAGCTTCAAGATCCTCAATTTGAAGGTCAAACCAAAGGAAAACTTGGAAACCCTGAGGTAGAAACAGCAGTAACTACTGTAATGGGCAAACAGTTAAGTGAGTTTTTAGAAGACAACCCTAATGATGCCAGAAGTATTTTAGATAAAGCTGCAACTGCTGCTAGAGCTAGAGAAGCAGCAAAAAAAGCAAGAGATTTAGTTTTAAGAAAAAGCGCAATGGAAGGTGGCTCTTTACCAGGAAAACTTGCTGATTGCTCTGAAAAAAACCCTTCTTTATGTGAACTTTTTATAGTAGAGGGAGAGTCTGCTGGAGGAACAGCTAAACAAGGAAGAGATAGAAACTATCAAGCTATTTTGCCATTAAGAGGCAAAATTCTTAATACCCTAAAAGCTAGAACTGATAAAGTTTTAGTTCACACAGAAATAGAAGCTTTAATTAGAGCAACTGGATGTGGAATTCGAGCCGGACTTGAAGATGAATATGATCAAACGAAATTAAGATATCACAAGGTAGTAATTATGACAGATGCTGATGTTGATGGGGCACACATAAGAACACTTCTTTTAACTTTCTTTTTTAGATATATTCCAAATTTGATTAATAACGGGCATCTTTTTATTGCTCAGCCTCCTTTATATAAAGTTATTAGAGGAAAATCATCTCAATGGTTATTTACAGAAGAAGATAAAGATCGTTGGATGGCACAAAAAGTTTTTGGAAAACTCACAGTAAAATCATCATCTAATAATTCTCCTTCATTATCTGGGTCTAATTTAGGTTCTTTCATTGGAAATTTAAGAGATTTAATCACCAGCATAGAAGCATTAGAAACGATTGAAATCCCTCAAAAAATTGTTTTTTCTTTATTAAATGATGTTTCATTACAAAATCTAGATTTTTCTCCTGAACAGCCTTTAGTAGACATTGTAGATTCTCAACCTTCATTATTTGATTCAAATTCTAGTGAAGAAAATTACATTCCAGAAACTGAACCTTTAGAGGAAATTCCAGAAAAAACTTTTGACGTAGATGGTTTTACTCTTACTTCAGATATATATAATCACCCTACTTTGAACAGAGCTAGAAGGGCTTACAAAGAAATACAACCTCTTTTTGGAGAAGGAAATTTCAATGTAGTAAAAAATTCTGATACTGTCGAAAAAAGTATCAATTGGAAACATCTTCCTGAAATATTAGAAAAATATGCTGACAACACTGGGGTAACTATTCAAAGATATAAAGGATTAGGAGAAATGAATGCTGACCAACTTTGGGATACAACTATGGATCCTAAAAGAAGAATGATGCTTAAGGTAACCACGGATGATGCAGAAAGGGCAGAGGATTTGTTTACAACATTAATGGGAGATGAGGTTTTACCAAGACGAAATTTCATTAGAACACATGCACTAGAGGCAAAAAACATAGATACTTAATTTATATATTTTTTTCAATCATTTTAGTTAAATTATTATAAATTAATAATGAAGTCGTTTTATACCCTGCTTTGTTTAAATTAATTTTACCACTTTCATTTCTATCTAAAATTGTCAAAACTTCAACAATTTCACAATCCATCTTCTCAACATGCTTGATTGTTTGAAGAACACTGTTTCCAGTAGTTAATGTATCATCTATTATTATTACTTTTGATTTTTTTGGAAGATGTCCCTCTATAATTTTTCCAGTTCCATAATCTTTTTGATGATTTCTAACAAAAAATCCTGAAATTAAATTTTTTGATTTTTTTTCATTAAAACTAGCAAACACGATAGAACTAATAATAGGAATAGAAGCTGTTGCTGGTCCACCTACAATATTTACTTTTCTTTCTCGAACAATCTCTAAAAACAATCTAGTAATTAAGTCTATTGCTATGGGATCAAGGGTCAATAGTCTTCCATCAAAATAAAAATCACTTTTTTTTCCTGATGACAATAAAAAATCACCAGTTTTAAATGCTTTTAGATCATTAATTCTATTAAGTAACGAATTTAAGAGTTTGTCATTCATAGTTTTCAGCTAAGTATACAGTTTATTATTATTTATATAATTTATTACTTCTAAGGGGATCAGTTTATTCATGGAAAAACCTTTTTTAATCTTTTCTCTTACTATAGTACTTGAAATATCTAACATGGAAGAGTTTAATACTTTAATATTTTGAAAATCATTTGAATTTATTTCAAAATTCGGTCTTTTAGCAATAACAATATTTGCTAGCTCCAAAATTCTTTCATAATTTTTCCATTTATGAAAATCATGAAAGTTATCAGAGCCTAGAATTAAATACATTTTAGTTGGAAGAGGAAAAATGTTTTTTAATTCTTCTAAAGTATCTTTAGTATAAGTATTTCCTCCACGTAATATATCTATATTCGATAATTCTAACCAACTATAATTTTTTATTAAAAGATTTATCATATTTATACGGTGAAAAGAATCTGTTAATCTCAATGGTTTTTTAAGCCAAGGATAATTTGCGGGAACTAAAACAACTTTATCTAAATTAAGTTCTTCATAAGCTTTTTGAGCCAAAACAAAATGACCTAAATGAATAGGGTCAAAAGTTCCACCTAAAATTCCTATTTTTTGAATCACCTCATCTCCATTTCAATTTCATTAAGCCAAACTTTATCACCACGTTTAACTCCTGCTTCTTCTAACAAGCGTGAAATACCCTTCTTTTTCATTTCTCTGTAAAATTGAATTTGAGCATTGGGGTTTGATAAATCAGTTCCTTCAGCTATTTGTACAATTTCTTGATCCAAAATAATTACTTTATTATCTTCAAGTTTCAATCGCTCTTGTTTTGTAGAATTTAGATGTTTTTTAATCTGAATTTTTGAAATGGAAAAATTTTCAGTTGCTTTAATCAAAGTTATTTTTAGATCTTCAATACCTTCCATTTTAATAGCTGAAATAGTTAAAACATCCCACCCATCTTCTTCAAATTTTGATTTTATTTTATTTATATCATTAAGGTTTTCAAGAAGATCAATTTTATTGATTACAATAAGCTTTTTGATTTTTAATAAATTTTTATCAAATAACATCAACTCGTTGTTAATTTTTTCAAAATCTTCAAATAATTTATTTCTACTTGCATCTAAAAGATGAACTATTAAATTTACTCTTTTTATGTGTTTCAAAAATTCATGCCCTAAACCTTTACCCTCACTAGCTTGATCAATGATTCCTGGAATTTCTGCTATTGTAATAGTGTCCCATTGATTTTTAATAACACCAATAACTGGTTCCAAGGTAGTAAAAGGATAATCTGCAACTTTTGGTTTTGCATTTGTTAAAACTTTAACAACACTTGATTTTCCTACATTAGGTGATCCTACTAAACCCACATCAGCTATTATTCTTAGCTCCAATTTTATATTCAAACATTTACCTTTTTCCCCAGCTTCAGCTAATAGTGGTTCTTGATTACTTGCCTCTACAAACTTTTTATTTCCATTTCCACCTTTCCCTCCTTTAGCAAGAATTAAATTATCATCTTTTTCTAAAAGTTCTCCAATAAAAATATATTTTTTGTTTTTTTGTACCCACACTAAAGTTCCTTTAGGGACTCTTAAAATTAAATCTTCTGCATTTTTTCCAGATCTATTTTTATTCTTTCCATTTTCACCATGTTTTGCTTTAAATCTCTTAATAAAATTCAATTCTCCAAGACCAATAATGTTTGGATCACATAATAAAGTTATATTTCCACCATTTCCACCATTTCCACCATCAGGACCGCCTTTAGGAACAAATTTTTCTTTTCTAAAAGAAACATGTCCATTTCCGCCATTTCCAGATGTTATATTTATTATTGTTGAATCAATAAATTTATTTCTTTTAATAATCATAATAAGAATGTTATTTAAATTAATTTTGTGAATTTAAGCTTATTTCAAAAAACAAAATGTTCAAAACTATTAATAATAAATTAAATAAACTTAAATGATTGTTGGTTGTAATAATCTATATTTTTATAATCAACAATTCAATAAACAAATTAAAGGAATAGTTAACAAAAAACATATGTTATTAACTATTTATTATTAAAAATCAAATTGATTTCTAATTTGTTGTAAGTCATTTCTGACAAGAGGGCTATTATTTAAATCTTCTTTTAAGGATCTGAATGCTTGTAATACAGTAGAGTGATTTTTATTTCCTATAACTTTTCCTATTATGCTCCAAGTTAAGTTTAGGTCTTGACGCAAAATATAATAAGAAATTTTTCTAGCATAAATTAATTTTTGTTCTCTTTTACTACTTTTTAAGGCAGAAATATCTATGTCAAAATATTTACAAATATATAAAAGCAAATCTTCTATGGAGGGATGTTCAGATTTATTATTTATTCTAAACCCCTTAATAACGTTTTCAGCTAAAACCAAAGAGGCAGAACAATTTTTTAATTGGGCAAAAGCAAGAATTCTATTTAAGGCCATTTCAATTTGACGAACATTATTTTTACATGTTTTTGCTAGATATATTATGACTTCATCGTCGATAGAAATATTTGCCATGGAAACCTTTTTTTCTATAATTGCAATTCTTGTTTCATAATTTGGTTTTTGTATATCTACTACAAGCCCACCTTTAAGTCTGGATAAAATTCTAGATTCAATTTCAGCAAGATCTACAGGGTCATCACCAGCAATTACTATAGGCTTTCCTTCAATAAATAATTCGTTAAAAATATGAAAAAATGATTCTTGGGTTTGAGTTTTTCCAGAGATAAAATGAATATCATCAACCAAGAGAGCATCGAGATTACTGTATTTTTCTCTAAATTTATCTATAGTTCCTTCTTTTATTGAAAAAATATATTCATTTGTAAAAGTTTCACCAGTGATATATCTAGTATTTAAATTTTTGGCAGATAAAGAATGAGCAATCGAATGAAGAAGATGTGTTTTTCCTAATCCAACATCTGAATAAATGTATAAAGGATTAAATTTAATTGATTTTGAATTAGCAATTTGTTGAGCTGATTCATAAGCAAGTTCATTAGATTCCCCTACCACAAATGAATCAAATGTATATTTTATGGGAGTAAAATATTTTTTTTCTAATCTTGGATTTTTTGTTTTCGGGAGAACATGTTTTGATTTTTTTTTATCATTTACAGAAACCTTAAAATCAATAGAAATTGATTGATTTGCAATATTGTCTACTACACGAGAAATAGTTGGCATCAATCTTTTAGAAAGCATTTCTGCAGCAAAAGGACTGACTGTAGAAACTATAAGAGACTGTTGATTTAAAGATAAAGCAGTAGTGTTTTTTAACCAAGTTTCAAAATTTGCTTTTGGCATTTCGAGTTCTAAATGACTTAATGCAGTTGACCATAGTTTTTCAGCATTTAAGTTTTTCAAAATCACTCCAATTTTTACAAAGAAAATACATCCAAATCATGGCTAATGTTAAATTTGGGAGTAAAATTCTTACTCGTTGATTAACTAGATACTAGAGTTATTAGTTACAATGTTGCACAATAACTTTTATCTAAAAAAAACATATCATATCTTTTAAAAATAGTGATATGGATAATTATTTATAATTTAAAAAAATCCAGATAATTTTGTTTAATCATTGTGCAAAATTTCACAAACAGCCTGAAAAGAACGTTTGTTCTTAACAAAAATTTTTACAAAAAAGGTAGAAGAATTTGAAAATAATATTTTTTGGAACTCCAAAAGAATCCGCTAAATGCCTTGAAGCATTAAGTGAAAAATTTGATGTTATCTTTGTGTTCACAAAAAAAGATCAAGTTAGAAATCGAGGAAATTTAAAAACCTATACTCCTGTTAAAAAAACAGCTATAGATTTAAACATAAATTTTTCTACCTCTGTTCCAAATTATGAAGATATAAAAATTCTAAAACCAGACTTAATAATTTTATGTTCTTATGGAAATATACTTGATATAGATGTAATTACTTCTTCTAAATATGGAGCACTTAACATTCATCCTTCTTTGTTGCCCAAATATAGAGGAGCTAGCCCTATAGTTACAGCTTTACTTGATGGATGTAAAGAAACAGGAGTTTCAATAATGAAGATGGATAAAGGTTTAGACACTGGTCCCATTTTAACTCAAAAATCAATAAAAATTCTTTCCAATGATAATGCAGAAACTTTGACTCAAAAATTATTTAAAGAAGGAATAAAATTATTGATAGACACTATTGATAAAATAAATACTAGTGAATATTTTGAAATTCCTCAAGACAACAATAATGCAACTTTAACAAAATTAATTAAAAAATCAGATGGTAAAATAAATTGGACCAAAAAGGCTAAAAAAATTGAAAGGGAAATAAGAGCTTATTACCCTTGGCCCATGGCTTATTCTTTTTGGAATGAAAAGAATATAAAAATTATTCAAGCTAAACTATCACAACATATTTTTGAAAAACCTGGATATGTAAAAAAGACAGAAGATAACAAAATTGTTGTTGCAACTCAACAAGGATCACTGGAACTAAATTTAGTTCAATTAGAAGGGAAAACCCCAACTAATATTCAAGATTTTGTTAATGGGAGACCTGAATTTATTGGAACTATTTTAAAATAATATTTATGCTCCATTTGGAAGAATGGGGTTTATGAGAACAATTTCTCTATGAGCATGATGTCCTCTAATGAAGTCAACATTTTCTTTCCACCAGTCTGTTCCATAAAATTTAGCCTCTTTTTCTTCAATTTCTTCTAGATTATTGAAAGTTCTAATCCAAATAAATTGAGTATTTTCTTCGTTTACCCACGCTGTTTGGATTCCCATCCCTGCTTCTTTGACTTTTGAAATTAATTCTTCGTTAAAAAGCTTTAGCCAGCTTTCCATCATTCCTTTGTTTATTGTATATGTTCTTAGTTGTCCTATCATATAATCTCCTAAAGTATTAAAAATCACTAAAATTAAAGATAATATTAACTAAATATTAAAGAAATAAAAATCTATTAGGTAAATAAAAATGAAAATTACTAAAATAAAATTAAGAGAATTAAGCGGAACACTTGAAACAAAAAATACTTTTTGGGAAGAAAGGTTAGTAATGCCACTTGATATTTATCCTGAATACAGAATTAAAAGTTTTGTTAATGGAAAGCCTGAAACTCATCTTGGCTTTAATAAACAAAAAGGGTTGGCATACCCTATTTCAGCAATATTTATTGAAATTCAAACAGATGAAGGGGCAGTAGGAATAGGTGGTCCAATAGATAAGGCTCAGGCTTATCTGATAAAAGAACAATTAATAGATTTACTTCTAGGAAAAGACCCTCTTGCAATAGAATTAATTTGGGATCAAATGCATAGACATCAGGTGCATGGAAGACAGGGAACTCCTATGCTTGCTTTAAGTGCTATTGACTGTGCGCTTTGGGATTTAAAAGGAAATATATTGGGGCAACCAGTATATAAATTATTTGGTGGTCCAACACGAGAGAAAATGCCAGCATACGCGAGCATGTTAGGTTTTGCCGTTGAAGATCTTGGGTTAGTTAAGGAAAGAGCATTGCGATTCAAAGAAATGGGATATGTTGCACAAAAATGGTTTTTTAGACATGGCCCTATGAGTGGAACTGAAGGTTTTAAGAAAAATGTTTCTTTAGTAAAAACATTAAGAGAAACCTTAGGGGAAAATTATGATATTATGCTTGATTGTTGGCAGAGTTGGGACTTAAATTACGCCGTAAGAATGGTTTCATATATTGAAGAATATGAACCCAGATGGCTTGAAGAGGTTGCAATGCCTGACAGAATAGATACTTATAGACAATTAAGAGAAAGGACATCGATTCCTTTATCTGGTGCAGAACATGAATATACTAGATGGGGGTTTAAAAGGTTTGTTGACCAAGAAGCTTTAGATATCTTGCAGCCAGATATTTATTGGGCAGGAGGTTTAAGCGAAACATTAAAAATAGCTAATTACGCAACTGTGCATGATTTGATTACTATTCCCCATGGACATTCATCTAAGGCAGGTATACATTTTTCTCTTTCTCAATCTCCAATACATACTCCTTACCAAGAGTATTTAGTTAAATGGAATGACATTCATCAATTCTTTTTATTAAATCCAGTTTCTCCAAAAAAGGGATTTATTGATATTCCAAAAGAAATAGGGCTAGGAATGAATCTTGATGATTCGAAAATAGAAAAAGAAATAGATTTTTAAACTAAATTTTAATTTTTCTTCTGAATCTTCTTGATCTTTTCCTAATAATATTTTTTGTTTCTGGCCTAATAGGAAATATAAAAGAATTATTTGAATTAGAATTTTTGTTTTTTGAACTTTTGTTACTTAAATTAACTTTTTTCACTAATGCTTTTTTAGGCTTAATTTCAGATATTGATTTTAAATATTTTCCTGTAAAAGAAGCACTTTTAGTAATAATGTTTTCTGGTGTCCCTTCAGCAACAATTTTTCCACCTTTTGATCCTGCACCAGGCCCAAGATCAATTATCCAATCTGCGTTTTTTATTAAATCTAGATGATGTTCTATAAGAAGTATTGTGTTACCAGAATCTGCAAGCTTATGTAAGATTTTTACTAAATTATTACAATCTTCAAATGAAAGCCCTGTTGTTGGTTCATCAAGAATATAAAAAGTTTTTCCAGTGCTTTTTTTTGATAATTGACTTGATAATTTTATTCTTTGTGCTTCTCCTCCGCTTAGTGTTGTTGCAGGTTGTCCTAATTTTATATACCCCAAGCCTACATCTATTAAAGTTTTGAGTTTATTTTTTATATTTGGAATGTTAAAAAATAACTCATAAGCTTCTGAAACAGTTAAATCAAGAATTTCACTAATATTCAAATTTTTGAATTTAATTTCGAGGGCCTCTTTATTATATCTTTTTCCTCTACATAGTTCACATGGCACGGTGACATCTGGTAAAAATTGCATTTGAATTTCAGTATATCCCGCACCTGAACAAGATTCACACCTTCCTCCTTTAACATTAAATGAAAATCTGCCAGCCTTATAGCCTCTAGACCTAGATTCAGGCACAGACGCGAAAAGTTCTCTAATTGAAGTGAAAACTCCAGTATACGTTGCAGGATTTGATCTAGGTGTTCGACCTATCGGAGTTTGGTCAATATTTATTACTTTATCAATATTTTCAATACCTAAAATTTCATCACATTCTCCAGGAATTTCTCTAGTTTTATATAATATTTTTGAAATATTTTTATAAATTATTTCATTTACAAGAGTACTTTTTCCAGATCCAGAAACTCCAGACACACAAACTATTTTTCCTAAAGGTATATTTACATCTATATTTGATAAATTGTTTTCTCTTGCCCCTTTAATTATAAGATTTTGTTTAGATCCTTCTCTTCGTTTTAAAGGAAAAACGATTTTTTTCTTTCCGGAAAGATATTGGCCAGTCAAAGATTTTTTTGATGATTCAATCTTATTTGGCTTTCCTTGAGCTATTAATTCCCCCCCCTTATTTCCAGCACCTATGCCAAGATCAATAATATTATCTGATGCTCTCATTATTGATTCATCATGTTCAACTATTAGAATTGTGTTTCCTAAATCTCTCAGCTCTAATAAAGTGCTGATTAATAAATGATTGTCTACAGGGTGAAGTCCGATTGATGGTTCGTCGCAAACGTACAATACACCTGTAAGCCCTGAACCTATTTGAGTAGCAAGTCTAATTCTTTGACTTTCTCCTCCGCTTAAGGTTGATGTTGATCTGTTAATACTTAGATAATCCAACCCAACTTTTGTTAAAAATGTTAGTCGTGCTTTGAGTTCTTTAAAAATTTGTGAGCCAATAGATTTTTCTGAATTAGTTAGATGTTTATTATTATTTGAAGAGCATGATTTTAGCCACTCTAAACACTTAGAAACAGAGAGAGAAGAAACTTCCATTATATTAAGATCTAATATTGTGACGTTTAAAGATTCTTGATTCAATCTTTGTCCTGAACAACTTTCACATTTTTTTTGTACCATATAATTTGAAAGAAAATCTCTTACTGAATCAGAGTCAGTGTTTTGATATCTTTTTTCTAGAATATGCACAACACCATCAAATGTTGTGTGCCAAATTCTTTCATTTCCTTTTTTTGATAAATATGTAATTGGAAGAGTTTCGTTTTTTGTTCCATAAAGAATTTTACTTATTATTTCAGGCTTTAATTGTTTTAATGGAAGTTCTAAAGAAAAATTGTAAGTATGAGATAAAGATTTTATAAAATTGTATTCCCAAGATAAAGATCCATCTTTTAGTGTCCAAGGTTCAATCGCGCCTTCAGATAAAGTTTTATTTTGATTTGGAATAATTAAATAAGGATCAGCTTGAAGATTAAAACCCAGGCCAGAACAACTTTTGCATGCACCATATGGTGTGTTGAACGAAAAATTTCTAGGTTCTAATTCTGTTAAGCTAATTTTGCAATTACTACAACTTAAATTTTCAGAAAATCTTTTTTGTTTATTTTCTTGTAATTGACATATAAGAGACCCTTTTCCAATTTTTAGAGAAGTTTCTATAGAATTGAATAATCTAGATTTGTCTATATTGTTTTTAATTATCAGCCTGTCTATCACCGCTTCAATTGTGTGCCATTTGTTTTTATTAAGTTCAATCTTTGAATCAAGTTCAACAATCTTTCCATCAACCTGAACTCTTATAAATCCTTTTTTCCTTAAATCGTCAAATAATGATTTATGTTCTCCTTTCATGTGTGTTACTAGTGGGGCCAGAATAGAAATTTTAGAATTATCAGGAAAATTTAAAATGGAATTAGCTATTTCTTCAGCAGATTGTTTTGAAACTTGTTCTCCGCATTTAGGACAATGAGCTTTGCCTATTCTAGAATATAACAGGCGGAAATAATCAAAAATTTCTGTTACAGTTCCTACAGTAGATCTAGGATTTTTACTAACACCTTTTTGATCTATTGATATAGCTGGACTTAATCCTTCGATTCTGTCTACATCAGGTTTTTCTAATCTTCCAAGAAATTGTCTCGCATACGCAGAAAGGGATTCAACATACCTTCTTTGTCCTTCTGCAAAAATAGTGTCGAAAGCTAAAGAACTTTTTCCAGATCCGGATACTCCTGTAATTACCACCAATTGATTTTTTGGAATTTCAACGTCTATGTTTTTTAAGTTGTGTTCTCTCGCACCTTTAATAATAATTTTTTTACTTTCCAATTTTCACCTTTTGAAAATATCTTGTTTAATGTTTCATAATTGTTTGATAAAAATTTTGAGAATTTAATTTTATTCCTAGTAATTCTTTTATGCTTTCATTGAAAATTCTAGATAATTCATTGATTATATTTTTTGGAGGAGATATTTCTAATAATAATGAAAAATTTTCTCTGCTCATATTTCTAAGAATTTTCAATGTTGTGAAACTTAAGTTTATCAATTTTGTGTTTTCAGATTTTTTGCAATTGGGACAAAGAACTCCTCCTTGAACAGGAGAAAAAACATGTGAGTTTTTAGAAATTTCTTTTTGGCAATTTACACACTCTAAAAACATTAATTTAAATCCAGATAATGCTAATAATTGGAATTCAAAACAATGAATTA
This sequence comes from Chloroflexota bacterium, assembly GCA_002721615.1. GTDB lineage: Bacteria > Chloroflexota > Dehalococcoidia > Lucifugimonadales > Lucifugimonadaceae. The sequence continues at coordinate 33,034 of PBKW01000004.1, read as the reverse complement.
ATAAAATTCTGTTTTTTGAAGTTTCTAAAAATTTTAATGAAGATACTAATAAGTTAAAAAGTTCTGGGCTTGACTGATCTTCGCTAATAACGGATTCTGTTAATTCCGTCATATAACATGCTTGTGCGATAAAATTTAAATTTTTTTTAATTGATTTAAAAGTAGTTACACTTTCAACTTGAATGATTAAATCTAAATTTTTACCTTTTCTTAAATAAGCATTTACATGATTTAATGTTTGTAAGTGACCTTTTAATTTACTTTTCGGTTTCCTTACACTTTTTGCTACAGCTTTCACAAGACCATATTCTTTAGTAATTAAATGAAAAATACTATCTGCTTCCCCAAAGTTTGAGGATTTACTAATTATTCCTGTGGCAAAATAATTTTTTGTCATAATAATAGATTTTAATAAATATTTTACTCAGAGTAATTAAAAGAAGATCTGTTTTCAAAAGCATTGCTTAAAGTTGAAAAATCTGAGTATTCTAAATCTGCGCCTGTGGGGAGACCTCTAGCAAGCATTGTAATAGTTGGGTTTACGTTTAATTCAGAAATTAATTCTTGGATATACATTGCAGTTGCTTCTCCTTCTAATGTTGGGTTCGTAGCAAAAATTATTTCTTCAATATTGTTGTCGATTCTTTTTATTAGAGCATCAATTTTTAAATTATTTGGGCCCAGTCCATTCATAGGCGAAATAGCTCCATGTAGTATATGGTATAACCCATCATATATACCTGAATTTTCTATAACTATTACATCCAAAGGACTTTCAACTATACAAATTTGATTTTTATTTCTATTTCCTTCACAAATTAAACAAATTCGAGAATCTTTATCTGGATTTATTTCCATGATATAAAAACACATTTCGCATAAAACGATATGATCTTTTACAGAAACTAAAGCTTGAGAAAGTGTTTCTATTTCTTCAGAGGATTTTTGAGTTACAAAATATGTAAGCCTTTGAGCTGTTTTAGGTCCAATTCCAGGAAGGCCACTGAAAGCCAAAATTAAATTTTTAATAGGCTTTGGTATAATTTTGTTATTTATAGATTCCATTAAAATTTAAAATCCTAATCCAGGAATTTTAAATCCTCCTGTAATAGATTTCATTTTTTTAGATGCTTGTTTTTCTGCTTTTTTAGATGCATCATTTACTGCAGAAATGATATATTTTTCTAAATCTGTAGTATTAAAAGATTCTTGAAGACTAGAATCTATTGAAATAGAAGATAAAAGTTTGTTTCCTGTCATAACAACTTTTACTAAACCTCTACCAGATGATCCTTCAACCCTTAGTTCTTCAATTTCTTTTTGTGCCTGTTCCATTTTTTGTTTTAATTGTTGAGCTTGTTTTAATAAATTCATTTTATTCATTTGTCTTCCTTTTTATTAATTATTTTTCCTCCCATAGAGATTGCCATTCTTACTATAGGATTATCTTCTATCTTAGTTTCTGATTCGTTATTATCAGAAGAATTATTAGACAGAATTTTTATGGTTATATTTTCATTGTACACTTCAGATACTGTGCTTTCGATTAATTTTTTTACTTGTTGATTTTTTATTTCTTCAATCATATTTTCAGTTAAAGTTTTGCTTTGAAATTTTAAAGTTAGTATAGAGTTTTTGGGTAAAGGGTTTTGTACATTTCTAAGTAAAGACCCCAAAGTATATTTTTTTCCTCTAGATCTTTTGAGTTTTTCACAAACTTTTATCCACCTTTCATCTGCAGTAAACGCATTTCTAGTTTTTTGTTTAACCAAAGTTGCTTCTGATGGATTTTTTTGAGTTTCTAGTTCTTTTTTAGAGCTGCTTATGACTTGAAAAGATTGTTTTTCTGGAATAGATTTATTAATTGTTTTGGTTGTCGGAGCAACAGTAGTTTTTTGGTTAATAGAAGTCGGGGTAACAGTAGTTTTTTGGTTAATAGAATTTTCTTGTTTTATTATCACAGTTATTAGGGCCATTTCTAAAGAAATAGGAGGATACTCCCCTGAAATTACTTCTTGTTTTGAAAATACATTGGTTATTTCAACTATTTTGTTTAAAGAAAATTTTGCTGATATATCTATGGATTTTTTAATTATATTTTCAGACTGATTAATAATATTTATTTCTCCAATTTTTATTAAAGCTAATTCTCTTAGAGAGTTAATAATTTGTTTTTGTATTTCTAAAGGATCAATGCCTAAATCTATTAAAGAATGAGTGTTTTTAAAAACAGATGATGTGTCTTTACTTAACAATGAAAAGGCAATTTCTAAACTAATTGTTTCATCTATTAAGCCTAAAGAAGAAGAAACATTTTCTTCTGTTAAATTTGAGTTAAATTGTACTGATATTTGTTCTAGGATATTTTCGGCATCCCTTAAGCTACCTGTTGATACTTTTGTAATTAATTCTAAAGATTTTTTTGTGGCAGAAATTTTTTCTGTTTCACAAATTTTTATTAAGTGTTTAGTTAAATCATTATCTGCAATTCTTCTGAAATCGAATCTTTGACACCTAGAGACAATTGTTGGCGGCAAAGATTGAATTTCTGTTGTAGCAAGAATAATTACTACTTGAGAAGGTGGTTCTTCTAGTAATTTTAATAATGCTTCTGCAGCAAATTTAGTTAAACCATGAGCTTCATCAATTATGTAGACTTTGTATTTTCCTGAATTTGGTAAATACTGAGCGCTATCTTTTAAATCTCGAATATCTTCAATTTTCCTATGAGAAGCAGCATCTATTTCAATTAAATCTATCATATTTCCTGTAGTTACAGATTTACAGATCGAACATTTTTCACAAGGCTCTCCTTGAATTGAGTTTTGGCAATTCAGGGCTTTTGCAAGAATTCTTGCTGTAGAAGTTTTACCTACTCCTCTAGGACCAGAAAATAAATATGCGTGTGACCAATTTTTATTCATTACCGCATTTTTAAGAGTGGTACTTACATGTTCTTGTCCAATGAGTTCATTAAAGGACTGGGGCCTCCATCTTAGATAAAGAACTTTTTTATTAGTATTATTTTCAACCATTATTCAAAGTCGGAAACTATAATGTTTTATTATCAAAATTAAATTGTTTTAATATCATTAACGTTTTTTCTTTCATTAAAATATTTTCATTTGGCTCAAAATGATCAAAACCCAGAAGATGTAGAGCTCCATGTGCAACTAATGTTGCCATTTCAATTTCTATGCTATGTTGATAAAGTTTTGATTGTTTTTGAGCTTGAGGAAATGAAACAATTATATCTCCCAAATGATTATATTCATTATCTAGGGTATCTTTAGTTAAATCTTTTAACAATTTTCCTTCCTTCCATATTTCATTGTAAGGGAATGCTAGAACATCTGTCACAGTATTTTCTTTTAAGTAAAGATAATTAAATTTTTTTAAATTTTTATCATTAGTTACTTGAATAGCTATTGAATCAGAGCAAAGATTTTTTGATCCTAAATCTCTTGCAATTTTTGCAACATCAATAAGTAATTTTTTAGAAATTTTGCTTTTATATTCTTGATTTATCTGTACAGTAATATTTGAAGACATTTAATGATTATTGTAGGGTTTTTTTTAATCTAAGTGTTTCTTCCCTTAATATTTTTACCTTACTTAATAAAAACACAGTTTCTTTATTTATGGTTTCTATTTTAGAAGCTGCTGTGACAGAAGCCCTAAGAGCAATATCTACTTCTGTCCGCATTATTTTTTTTAGTTCAAGAAATGTTTTATAAATATATAAAGATGGAATTAATTCTTCATTAATAGTTGATTTTAGTAATTGATTTGATGAAGAATGAGAAAGCATTTCTGCATACTTTAAGGCATCCTCAAGAAGATCATATAAGAATTGTTGATTTTGTTTTTTCTTCATAAAGCGTTAATCTTTTCTCATTATTATTATAAAAAATACTCAAGGAGATTTTACATGAAAAGAGTTGGTTTTTTATTCAAAATTAAAGAAGAGCATAAAGAAGAATATAAAAAACACCACCAAAATGTTTGGCCTGAGATGTTAGAAGCATTAAAAAAACATGGTTGGAATAACTATTCTATATTTATGACTCCAGAAGGACTTCTTTTTGGATATTTTGAAACTCCTCATAGTTTTGAGGAAGCTTTAGATTTAATGGCAACGGAAGATATTAATTCCAAATGGCAAGATTTTATGGCTCCATATTTTGAAAATATCGGAGATCAACATCCCGATGAAAATATGATGGAACTTGAAGAAGTTTTTCATACAGATTAACTTTTATGAAAAGACATTGTTTTATGTTCAAAATTAAAGAAGAACATAAGGAAGAATATAAAAAACATCATCAAAATGTTTGGCCTGAAATGTTAGATTTGATTACTAAAAGGGGAGTAAAAAATTATTCTATATTTATGACTCCAGAAGGACTTCTTTTTGGATATTATGAAATTCCTGATAATTTTAAAAAAGAATCTTTGTCTGCTAAAGATGAAGAAATAAATACTAAATGGCAAAATTTTATGGCTCCATATTTTGAAAATATTGGAGGCAAACACTCTGAAAAAAGATCAATTATTTTAGAAGAAGTTTTTCATATAGATTGATTAGAAATGAATAGCTTCGTTGGAAATTGCTAACCCTGCTTCTTTTAATGCTTCTGATAAAGTAGGGTGCGCATGAGTAAGCATTCCTAGTTCTACATTAGTTCCTTCTAGTAATTTTAAAATACCTATTTCTGCTATTAATTCTGTTACTTCAGGACCAATTAAGTGTGCACCAATTAATTCTCCAGATTCATCATCTGTAACTAATTTTACAAATCCTTCTGAGTCACCAATAGCTATAGCTTTTCCTACAGCTTTAAATGGAAATTTTGAAGTTTTTATTGACCTGCCTGAGTCTCGTGCTTCTTTTTCAGTAAGACCAATGCTAGCAATTTGAGGTTGGCAATAGGTGCACCTAGGCATTTCTTTATAGTCAAGAGAGTGTACTGTAGACCCAGAAGCATGTTCTGCTGCTATGGCACCTTGAGAGAAACCTACATGAGCCAACATTAATTTTCCTGTGACATCTCCAACAGCATAAATATTTGTAATATTGGTTAACATATTGTCATCTACGGAGATGAATCCTTTTTCAAGGTTTACGCCAATTTCTTCTAATCCTAAATTATCAGTGTTTGGTTGTACTCCTACTCCTAATAAAACTTTTTCACATTCATACTGGGCCTCTGATCCATCTTGTTCATATCTTATTATTACCTTGTTTTCTGTTATTGAAGTGCCTAATACCTTACAACTAGTGGCAAACTTTATACCTCTGTTTGAAAAAGATTTTTCTAATTCTATTGAAATATCTTCATCTTCATTAGGAACTAAATGAGGAAGCATTTCAAATAACATTACTTCAGATGAATAAGAATTAAAAAGATATGCAAATTCCACTCCGATTGCTCCAGCTCCAATAATTCCTATAGATTTTGGTGCATCTTTTAAATCTAATGCTTCTCTACTTGTGATAATAAAATTTTTATCTATTTCTAGGTTAGGTAAACTTTTAGGGCGAGCTCCTGTAGCTATAATAAAATTTGATGCTTTAATAATATCTTCAGAATTCATTAATTTTATTGTTTGGTTAGTAATGAATTTTGCAGTATCTTCGAATAAAGAAATTTTATTTTTATTTATTAAATATCCTATTCCTTGAGTCAAAGAAGAAGAAACTTCTCTACTTCTTTCTACTGCTTTTTGAAAATCTATATTTAGTTTTTCAAAGCTAACTCCCCATTTTTCACTTTCTGAAATTTGATTGATGAATTCAGCATTTTTCAACAGAGATTTACTTGGGATACAGCCCCAGTTTAAACAAACCCCTCCCAATCCAGCTATTCCTGAGCCGTCATCTTTTTCTATTAACGCAACTTTCTTGCCTAGCTGAGATGCTCTAATTGCTGCATGGTATCCAGCTGGGCCAGCACCAATAACTGCTATGTCAAAATCATGTTGAGTCATGTTCATTTCTCCTTATCCTAATGATAAAAAAGGTGTTATCTGAAAAAATATTTAAACTTTAGTCCATTTATATAGCAATTTTACTAAGATAACAAAAAAAACTCCTAGTAATAATCCCCCTAAAGAAATAATTAAAAAAACTATAGCATAAGGCTCCCAAGTTTTAGGACAAGAAAGAACACTTAAACAAATCCAATAACTTGTAATGGAATAAAAGATAGAAAAAATTATTCCTATTATTAATCCTATAAATGCACCTTTCTTAATCATTTTGATATATTATAAAATTTTTATACTAATTGTAGTTATAAAAAACTTATTATGGAAAGCTTTGATAATTTAAATGAACAAGCGCTAAACCATTTGTTTGTTGGTATGAGCAATACAAATGATCTAAGTATGGAAGGTGGTCCAACAATTCTAAAAGAGGGTAAAGGTATTTATGTTTGGGATCAAGAAGGTAACAAATATTTAGATGGTATTTCAGGAATGTATTTCCGGAATATAGGCTATGGAAGAGAACAGGTAGCAAAAGAAATTTATAAACAATTATCTAAAGTTAGCATGAATATGTATTCAGCAGTTACTGAGTCTACAATAAGGTTATCTAAAAAATTATCTGATTTAACTCCAGGAAATTTAACAAAAACATTTTTTTCTAGTGGAGGCTCTGAGGCAAATGAGACATCTTTAAAAATGTCTCAAGCATTTCATAACAGGCAGGGCAATAAAGGGAAATATAAAGTTATTAGCCGAAAAGGTTCTTATCATGGAGGCACTTTTGGAACTATGTGGTTAGGTTCTCATCCTTTCTTGCCTAGAGATGAATATCAACCAGTGCCATTAAATGTGTTACATGCTCCAAACCCAAACCCCTATAGATATGAAGAAATTGGAGCAAATAGTGAAGAAGAATGTGGAGAAAAAGCTGCTAGAGCCATTGAAGATCTGATTCTTTTTCATAATCCAGATTCAATTTCTGCAGTTATTGGAGAACCTGTGGCTCAACCACTAGGTGGAGTTGTTCCTCCTTTAAATTATTGGCCACTTGTTAAAGATATATGTGAAAAATATGATGTTCTTTTAATATTTGATGAAATTATTACTGGTTTTGGAAGATTAGGGGAATGGTTTGGTGCTGATTTAGTAAATGTGACTCCAGATATTATGAGTGTAGCCAAAGGAATGACCAGTGGTTATTTTCCTTTGGGTGCCTCAATTGCTAGTTTAAAAATAGCTAAAGCTTTTGATGGAGATAAAGAAAATTCTTTTAAACATATGTTTACTTATTCAGGTCACCCTGGAGGAACCTCTGCAGCTTTAAAAAATATTGAAATTTTAGAAAATGAGAAGTTAGTTTTTAATGCAAAAATTAGAGGAGAACAGTTAAAAAAAGGATTAAATGAATTAAAGAACAAATCAAAAATAATTGGAGATGTTAGAGGGGTAGGTTTACTACAAGGATTAGAATTTGTAAAAGACAAAAAATCCAAAGAATCTTTTCCTCTCGAAGCAAAATTAGGGAAAAAAATTACAGAAGGTCTTAAAAAAAGAGGAGTTTGGATAAAAGTTTCTGATTATATCCTTCCTATAGCTCCCCCTTTAATAATATCTTCATCTGAAATAAGTGATTTTCTCTTAATTCTTGAAGAAACATTAAAAGAAGTAGAAAAAGAAGTACTTCTTTAATTACTATTTTTTATTTGTTATTGGGTTTTTAGCAATTAGGCTAGAAAGAGCTACAGGGTTTTTTAGGTCTACAGATGGCCCTGAATTTAAGAAAGACAATGTAAGCTTTACTCTACTTTCTAAAATTCTTAAAGTACTGATAAGCTTTAATCTTTTAAATTCAGGAATATTTTTCATTTGTAAAGATGCGACTTCAGCAGAAAGGTCTAATATTCTTGATTCAATTGAAGCAGTTTCTTGTTTTTTAGTTTCTTTTATCTCCAATGTTTGTGGTTGAGTTTTTTGTGTCTCTAAAGGTTTTCCATTTATAACATTATCAATAATAGTTTCTATTTCTAAATCTTGATTATTTTTGGCTATAGAGACTATTTTTTCTACATAAACTGAACTTAATTTTCCATCAATAAAGGGTTTAGCAATTTCAATTTGTCTTTTTGTGTCATCAATATCTGCAATGCTTCTAGCCTCTTTAAAGGTTAATTTTCCTGTATTAAGATGCTCTGTTAATTCAGGAGCTAGAGTAGTAATAAGACTTTCATAATGATGAATTGTTCCTGCTGTAATCCCTGTTCTGCGAGCTAGTTCTTGTTGAGTTGTTTTAAATTTTTTTCTGTAAGCTACTAAAAGATTTCCTAAATTTAATGCATTTACATGAGGTTTTTCGTAACTGGTTTGAATTTCTAATTCAAATTTTTCTTGATCTTCGAGTTTTTCGAATAGGAGACATTTGATATATTTTTGTCCTTGACCTTTTGCTTCTATTATTTGGTTTACTCCAGAGAAAATCTTAAATGACCCATCAGTGTTTTTTGAAACAATGGGATGAGAATATTTTTCGATTTTTTTTAATCTACTAGCATTTTTATTCGATTTTGAGGTTTCATTTAAATTTATGGTTTTTATTAAATTTTTTATTGATATTTCCATGAATGTTTCTCCATTAAATTTTTGTTATTCTTTAATTTTGAGCATTCTAAAAAGCATAATCAAAAATTGTCCTGATTGGGAAAACGCATATTCTAAAAACTTGTTGACTTTGGAATATTAAGAGAATATCTTTAAAGTCTAATAACAAAATGAAGTATAAATGTCTTAAATATGATTCCTCCTTATGTTTCTTACAAAACATTCCGAAATTTTTTAGAATTTCTTAAAGAGACTTTTCCCTCAAGGATAGATAGAAGTGTATGGGGCCCTCGATATTCTGGAACTTCCGGTCAACAATTAATGACCGCATTAAAAGTTCTTAATTTAATTGATGAAAATGGTATTCCTTCAGATACTTTAAGGTTTCTGGTTAACAGTGAAGGTCAAAATAGAAGAAATATTTTAAAAAAATTATTAATGAAAACCTATGAACCTATTTTTAAAATAGATTTAACTAAGGCTACTAAATCTCAATTTCATGAATTGTTTAAAAATTTTGATACCAAAGAAGGTGTAATAATAAAATGTGAAGCTTTTTTTATTCAAGCATGTCAAGATGCAGGTATTGAATTATCATCATTTATTCTTGCAAGAAGGCATATATCTGTGAGAAAAAATAATTCTTCAATAAAAAACAAGGTACACTCAAATAATGAAAAAGGATTTCAAAAAATTAGTCTTAATAGTGACAATCTTCTTATTTCAAGTATTTTGAAAAAATATCCTGAATTTGATCCTTCTTGGGAGCCTGGTGTACAAGAAAAATGGTTAGATGGAATGATAAAATTGTATGATGGTTTATCAAAATCAGATCAAAATATCATTGATATAAATTAAAAAAGGGTTGAGAAAACCCAACCCTTTTTAAGATTATTTAATAAGTTATACTACATCATTCCCATTCCATCCATACCACCACCTGGCATTGGTGGAGCAGCAGGAAGAGGAGAATCTTCTTTCTTGTCGGTGATCAAAGACTCTGTTGTAAGAATCATTCCAGCAACTGAAACAGCATTTTCTACAGCAGCCCTAGTAACTTTGGCTGGATCAATAATTCCAAGAGTTAGCATGTCACCAAATTTATCGTTTCCAGCATCATATCCATGGTTGCCTTTTCCTTTCTTTATTTCATCTAAAACGACTGCGCCTTCAGCGCCAGAATTATTAGCAATAACTCTTATTGGTTCTTGTAAAGCGGTTTTCAAAATACTGACTCCAGTTTGAAGTTCAGCATCCTTAACTTTAGATAAACTTTCTGATGCTCTTATTAATACTGTTCCTCCGCCTGGAACAATTCCTTCATCAACAGCAGCTCTAGTTGCTGATAAAGCATCTTCTAATCTTTGCTTTTTCTCTTTTAGTTCTACTTCTGTTGCAGCGCCTACTTTAATTACAGCCACTCCTCCAGAAAGTTTAGCCATTCGCTCTTGAAGTTTTTCTCTGTCATAATCAGAAGTTGTTTCTTCTATCTGAGCTTTAATTTGGTCAATTCGACCTTGAATTTCAGATTTATCTCCTTTTCCACCAACAAAAGTAGTATCATCTTTTCGTGACACAACTCTTTCAACTTGCCCTAAATCATCAAGGGTAGTAGTTTCTAATTTTAGCCCTACGTCTTCAGTAATAACTCTTGCTCCAGTGAGAATAGCTATGTCCTGTAACATTTCCTTTCTTCTATCACCAAATCCAGGTGCTTTTACAGCTAATCCGTTTAAAGTTCCTCTCATTTTATTTACAACTATTGTAGCTAAAGCCTCTCCTTCAAGATCTTCAGCTATAACAATAATATTCTTATTGGATTGTAAGATTTTTTCTAAAACAGGAAGAATGTCAGATACAGCAGAAATCTTTTTATCTGTTACTAATACATAAGCGTTTTCTAGAACTGTTTCCATTCTTTCAGCATTAGTTACAAAATAAGGAGAAATGTAACCTCTATCGATTTGCATTCCTTCTACAAAATCAGTTTCATACTCTAACCCTTTTCCTTCATCAACTGTAATTACTCCATCTTTACCAACTTTATCCATCACATCAGCAATTAATTGTCCCATTTCGTCGTCATGAGCAGATAAACTTGCGACTTGAGCAATTTGATCTTTTCCTTCAACGGCAGTAGACAATGATGCAATTGTGGATCTTACTGAGCTTACAGCATGATCTAATCCTTTTTTTATAGACAATGGATCTGCTCCAGCAGCAACATTTTTGAATCCTTCTTGTATAATTGCTTGAGCTAATACTGTAGATGTAGTGGTTCCATCACCAGCATCATCATTAGTTTTTTTAGAAGCTTCTTTAATTAATTGAGCTCCCATATTTTCAAAAGGATCTTCTAAATCAATCTCTTTTGCAATTGTTACTCCATCAGAACAAACTTGTGGAGGTCCAAATTTTTTATCTAATATTACATTTCTTCCTTTTGGCCCTAATGTGACTTTAACAGTGTCTGCTAAAGTATCAATACCTTTTTTTAGTCTAGTTCGACCATCAGACCCAAAACTTAAATCTTTTGGCATTTTTGTCTCCGTAATTCCTCGTATTGAGGTTTGAATTGTTTAATTAACTAACTATTGCAAGAATATCGCTTTCTTTTACAATCAAAAAATCAGTGCTGTTCTCACTATATTCAGTGCCTGAGTATTTTGAATAGATCACGATATCATTAACTTTTACAGACATTTTGATAGTATTACCTTCATCTGTAGTTCTGCCTGAGCCCACTGCCACAACTTTACCTTTTTGAGGTTTCTCTTTTGCAGTATCTGGAATGTATATTCCTCCTGGGCTTTTTTCAACATCATCGTCTGAAGGTTGGATAATTACTCTATCACCCAATGGCTTCAATTTTAATGACACTTTTTCCTCCTAGTTTATTTTGTTTAAATTTTTTGCTTGCAAAAATCGAATTTATTATTGCGACATGTTATTTTAGCAGAAAGATTGTTTGCCTGCTAATATTTTTATACTCAAATGAAATTTTTGTTATAAATGGTGAAAATACTTAGTTTTAATGAAGTAAGATCAATCTAAATGGTCAAGATATTGAGAAAGGAAATCAAATTCTACGAAATCAGAATAAGCTTTTATAAGTGATTTTGTAATTGGGCCAAAAATATGTTCTCCAATTTTTTTCCCATTAAATGAAGTTACTGGACATATGCATAAGCTTGTTGATGTTAAAAACATTTCTTCAGAATTAATGGCTTCAAAAACTTCAATATCTTTTTCAACTACTTGAAGTCCAATTTTTTTAGCTAAATCAATTACTGTTTCTCTACTAATTCCTCCTAAAACATTTTGTGCTTTTGGTGTGTAAAGAATATTATTGGAAATTGTAAAAATATTGCTTCCCATCCCTTCAGTTAAATTTCCATTAATATCTAGTAATATAGCCCATGCATCTTCATCTATGTGCTTAATTTCATTATCTCCAAGAATTAGATTAATGTAATTGTGTGTTTTTGCTCTTGGGCTCATGCTTTGAAAAGGAGTTCTTCTTACAGAAGGGGTCCAAACTTTAATTCCTGTTTCATATAAAGAAGCTCTAGGTTTTAATGGAAGGGGGGCGCACTCAACAATGATAGTAGGGCCTCCATCAATGTCCCATTGTTCTCCTCCAACTTTATCTATACCTCGAGATATTCTTTGGCCTACCCAGTAATCCTCTTTATTGTTAATCAAAGGTAAATTTATTTCTAAAATTTTATTGGAAATATCTATCATTTCTTTTTTAGATAAATTTATATGAATATCCATGTAATTTAGAGATTCGTATAAACGATCCACATGTTCTTTGATCTTAAAAATTTTGTGACCAAAAGTTCGGGTCATGTCAAAAACACCATCGCCATACTTAAAGCTTCTGTCTCTAAATGGAACTTTTGCTTGGCTTTCGGGAATATAGTTTCCGTTAAAATAAACTGTTCTTTCTGAATCTTTTTTGTTAATCATATTTTTTCTACTATAGCATTTTTATCATCTAAATATATTTTGGATGACCATAAATTTGATGATGCTTTTAAAATCGTTTTAGAATTATAGTTTTTTAGATTAGATTTTTTAAATATAATTTTTTCTCCAAAAAGATTTTTTAAATTAGTGTTATTGATAAAATTATTTAAAGAATGTATATCCCCCAAACAAATGAAATAATCAAATTTCTTTTTTTTTGGCAACATATAATTTTTAATGTCTTCATGAACTTTATTTTGAAGACTTTCTATCCACTTTTCTCTATTTCTCTCAAATCTTCTTTGTGATTGTCCTCCAGCTTTATGTTTTCCTTTAACATATCGAGAACCTCTTTTTGAAAATAAAACTTTTTTATATTCTATAATTCCTGTTACCCAGGAACCTAACTCATAGAATAATAAACCCAAAGTTAAGTCTTTTTTTAATGTTTTTTCTATGTCTTCAATTGATTTACAGTCTTTTTTGCTAAAAGGGAAAGGTAATCCTATAAAAAATGAAAAATCTTTTAAAATAACTACTATTGTGAATTTATTAATTTGATTATAAGTACTTAAATTATTTAAATTTGATAATTTTTCAGAATTAATAATTTTTATTGATAAAATATCATTTGAAAGTTTTGTATCATTTAATAATACAATTAACTTAGTTCTACTTATCCAACTAACTTTATTTTTTTCTATCATCATAAATTAAGATTTATATTCATAAGGGTTTGATGTTTTTTATTGAAATTTGGTTTTGCCCCTAAACCATGTCCTTTTGGGAAAAGAAATTCACCGTTATTTATTAATTCTTTAGGATAAATATAACTATGCCTGTCTTTTATTTCGTAAACTGCATGTTCCATCGGTAGCTTAGATCTCAATGTGGCAGTAACATGTGCGCTTCCAAGCAAAGAGATTGGACCAGAAGGACAATGAATTGAAAAAGAATGTTGAGAAATTTTTCCTAATTCCTTTCCTATTCTTGTAGCTTCTGCTAATCCACCACAATATTTAACATCTGGCATTAAAATATCAAGAGTTTTTGAATTTAATAAATCTAAGAATTTTTTTATTCCAAAAAATTCTTCTCCTCCAACTAAGTTTCCTTTTATGAATTTTTTAAGTGATTTTAATTCTTTTGAAGAATTTTTTGGATTCATTGGTTCTTCAAACCAATTTACTCCCATATTAAATAATTTTTTTTCGGTAGCAACAGATGAATCAAAGTCAAATTTTGAATGACAATCTACAAGCAATTCTTGTTCTTTTGTTAATATTTTTGTTATTTCATTTACTCTAATTAAGCCTTCATTTATAAAATTGTTATTTTGATAAAAATTATTTGGATAATTATCAAAAGGAGCACATTTAATGTGTGAAAAGCCATCTGAAATTGCTTTTTTAGCCATATTAGTAAAAGCTTTAGGGCTTCTGTCAACTGGCCCGCTGTTATCAGGTAAAAGGGATCTATTAATATTGGCATATAGTTTTATTCGATTTAATGAAGAAGATGGAAGAGAAAATAAATTTCTTAAATATTCTTTCATTGATTTTAATTCTTTTTTAGCAAAAATATCCAAGCAAGCTGATCTAATTCCACTTATAGATGTAGCTATAGCGAGATTAGTATATGCTTCTTCATTGTGTATTAATTCTGATATTTGATGATCATTATAAATTTCTATTCCTGATAATTTTTTTAAACTTTTATTTAAAGCAATCTCTAGTTGATTATTTTTAGAATAATTAGACATTGTTAGTTCTGAGAATCCTTTCTGGTTACATTCTGAAAAAATTTCTAGAATTAACCATTCTGTTTCTGCCCTTACTGGAAAAGAATATAATTTGGCTTTGCTAATTTTCATTTATTTAAGATTGCTTTGCCTATATTTTGAGAATTTTGGACTATTTGTAAATTCATCTATTTCTATTCTTTCTCCACCTAAAGAATTAGAAACATTTGCAGCCAAAACTGTAGATAAAGAGTTAATGCTGTTTTGAAATGAATTTAATCTTAATTTTTCATTTTTTTCAATAATTGATTCAACAAATGATTTTGAAATTTCATAAGTATTTTGATTTCCCATTGGCTCTTCATGGGGACCTTTTGCTAGGATTTTTTTATTGTTTGATTTTTTTTCTTTGTCTTGAATTCCATAAGCAACTAAATTTTCCTCAAATTTTATTAAGGAATGAGTGGTTAAAATATAATCAAAGCGTTCTTGAAAGATCACATTTGCAGGACGAGTAAAAATTAAATTTGCAGTACCGCCTTTTTTGAATCCGTATGTTACATGATATGCAATGGGATTATCACCTTCAATATTGTGTAATTCTTTAGGTCTTTCAGTATAAGCAGCTTGAACCCATTTTATATCATCAGAAGCCCAAAATCTCATAAGATCAGTTTGATGTATTCCTGCTTCTACCATTGATGTTCCCGACCATAACCTATTAGCTGTCCAAATTCTGTTTCCAGGACCATCCATTTTTTCTGTATGAGTATATTTTACTCCGTGAGATTCAACTCCTCCACCATGATACATAGTAATAGATGCAACCCATTTATCAGATAAATAAGAATTTAGTTCTTTGTACCATGGATCATAGCGCATTTGAAATCCTACAATAGAGTTTATTTCGTTTTTTTCAATAACCTCTGCCATTTCTTTTACTTGATCTAAAAATAATGATTGTGGTTTTTCTGCGAATATTGAAATTCCTCTTTTGGCTGTTTCAATAATTTCTTTTTTATGTTGATTTGGAGGAATTACAAACCATACAGCATCAACTTCTTCTTTTTTTAAAAATTCATCATAGTCAGTGTAGAGACTATAGTTTTTTTGAGAATAACTAGGAATATTTTTTCTTATATTTTTTTCTAATAAATTTTCAGAGAATGGGTCAATTAGAGATTGAATTTTTACCATTTCATTTTCTTCAAGTTTAATTAGGTTTTCGAGATGTTGTAATCCTCTTTGACCAATTCCAACTATTGCTATTTTTAAAGGACTTGACATGATTTCTCCAATTAGATAATTATTTTTATTAGATTAACATGAGTTTTATTTTTCATGTGAAAAAGATTAAGATTATAACTATATAAATTTTTATTAAAAAGGTAGCAATGATTACTCTAGAGATTTTGAAAAATAAACTTCAAAAATTACCTAGATACAAATTTGCTCATCTCCCAACACCTTTAGAAAAAATTGAAAGACTTGGGTCTGATATTGGAACCCCTAATCTTTGGGTAAAAAGAGAAGATACAACAGGGTTAGTTCTTGGTGGAAATAAAGCAAGACACTATGAATTTGAAATTCCTCATATAATTGATGAAGGGTATGATGTTTTGATAAATATTATGGATTATCATTCAAATAATGCTCGAATGACTGGAGCAGCAGCAAATAAATTTGGCATTCCTTATGTTCTAATTTCCGAATATGCAAAAGGAAAACCTAAGCAAGGAAATATGTTGATAGATGTTTTGCTTGGAGCTGAAATTCATGCTTTGAGTTCTGAAGAATCAAAAAACTCTAAAGAATATTCAAAAAAATTAGAGAAAGAATTATTAAATAACGGCAAAAAGCCTTATTTATTACAAGAACATAGATTTCCATCAATTGTTGGCATAATTGCTTATATTAATGCAACTTTAGAGTTAAATGAACAATTTCAAGAGAAAGGATTAGACAATATCCATATTTTTGGAGTTGCAGGGAGATCATTGTGTGGCTTAGTTACAGGGTCTAAAAATTTGGGACTTGATTGGAAATTTACTGGTATTAGAGTTAGTGAAAAAACTGATTTTAATGATTATATTTTTAAAAATTCAGAGTATGTAAAGGAATTATTGGATCTTCCTTTAACTTATTCAAAAGATGATTTTCCTATTATTCATGATTATATTGGTGATGGTTATGGTATTTTGACTCCTTCTGTGAAAGAAGCAATATTAAAGGCTGCTAAACTTGAAGGTTTACTCGTTGATCCTAATTATAGTGGACCAGTGCTCGCATCTATTATTGATCGAATAAAAAATAATCAAATTGATAAAAAAGAAAATGTTGTTTTTCTTCACACAGGAGGGCTTCCTTCTTTGTTTAGCTATTCAGACGAGTTAACTTAATATTTTTTTTAGATTTTAGACCTATAAAAATAGAAAATATTACTAATACTAGGAATATAAATAAAAAAGTTATAGAAGTGGAATAATAATTAGAATTATTAGGTTTTTTGTTGACTGTTACAGGAATTGAAAAGTTATCAGAAAAATTATTATTAGAAATTTTTATTACTATTTCCCAATCTCCTTCATCTTCTATTTTAAACAAACTAAAATAGTTATCAGGATTTTGAGGTGAATTGAGTGCTAAGCTTTTAATTTTTTGAATTTTTGACTCAACATTGCATGAATTGAAACAAGCAAGAATATCTATTCTGACACTTTTTAATGATGCCAAATTGTTTTTGATAACAGGAGTAATTTTTAAGCGAATTTCTTCTGATGTTGTTAAAACTTCAGGTTTAATTTCTATGTTTAGATTTATGTTTTGGGAATCATATTCAAAATTACTTGAACCTTCTGCGATTAAAAGTGATGCTTTCGACAAAAAAATAATTGTAATTATTATTAATAATAAAATTGTTTTATTTAGTTGGTTATCTTTGAACCCTACCACTTGTATCACCTTTAGCAACAGATTCAACTTCTGAGAGCGAAACTAGATTTAAGTCTCCATGAATAGTATGAGCTAGAGCAGAAGATGCTATTGCAAAATCAAGTGTATCTTTAGCTGTAAAATTTTGAATATTTCCATATATTATTCCAGCAGAAAATGCATCTCCACCGCCAACTCTATCAACAATATGTACAGGATATTTTTTCCCAATATGCATTTTTATTTCTTTATCTGTGTTGTCAAGATACACTGCAGACCAATTATTATCACTAGCTGATATACTTTCTCTAAGAGTAATTCCTACTTTTGAGAAGCCAAAATTTGATATTAGTTTAGATATGACATCTTTATATGCTTCAGGATTCAGTTCACCTGATGTAACATCTTGGCTTTCTGCAGAAACTCCAAGGCATTTTTCTGCATCTTCTTCATTACCAATAGCGATATCTACGTGATCCATTAAGGGCTTCATTATTCTTTGGGCTTCTTCAGGGCTCCAAAGATTTTTTCTGTAATTCATATCAGCACTCACAGTTAAACCTAATTTTTTTGCTGCTTTAGCAGCCTCCATTGTTACTTCTGCAGCAGATTCTGAGAGAGCTGGAGTAATTCCAGTAAAATGAAACCAATCAACATCTTTAAATGCTTTTTCCCAATCAATCTTACCAACTTTAACTTCGCTGATTGCACTTTTAGCTCTATCATATATCACTTTTGAAGGTCTCATAGCAGCACCATTTTCTAAGAAATAAAGGCCAAGTCTTTTTCCTTCCATTTTTATAGAAGAAATATCAATCCCAAAACTTCTGATTCTATTTAATGCAGTTTCTCCAATATCGTTCTTAGGTAGTAATGTTATAAACTTTGTTGGAACGCCAAATTGTGCCAACGAAACAGCCACATTATATTCTCCGCCTCCATAGTCAATTTCAAAATTATTAGCTTGAACAAATCTTTCTTGTTTGGGCGTTGCGAGTCTTAATAAAATTTCACCAAATGTTGCAACTTTATTTGAAGCAGATAAGCTTGCCATAAACTCTCCTTATTTAATCTTTTTAATAGTTTCAGATAAATTTTTACAATTTTTTGTTAACAATTCCCAATTTTGACCAGAAATAATTTCTTTTGTAAAAAGCTTGGAGCCCATTCCTACGGCAAAAACCCCTGATTCAATCCATTTTTTTAAAGACTCTGAATTTATGTCTACTCCCCCTGTAGGCATAATTTTTACCCAAGGCATTGGAGCCATTACAGATTTTACGAAAGATGGGCCTCCTATAGAATCTGCTGGAAATATTTTTACAATATCACAGCCTAATTCTTGAGCTAATGAAATTTCTGTAGGAGTTAAACATCCAGGAATATATGGAATTTGTTTTCTGTTACATGCTTTTGCTACTTCAGAATTTGTTACTGGACCGACTATAAAATTCGACCCTAAAGACATATATAAATTTGCTAAAGAAGCATCTACTATAGATCCTGTTCCCAATATCATTTCTGGAAAATTTTTTCTACAAAAAATCTCCAATTCTTTAAATACTTCCCATGCAAAATCCCCTCTATTGGTAAATTCTAATATTTTTATTCCACCTTTATAGCAAGACTCTGTGATTTTTTTGACAATTTCAATGTCAGAGTCATAAAAAACAGGGACAACTTTATTGTTATTTATATAATTTAATGTGGTCAGTTTATCAAAACTACCCATAATTACCTCTTGTTTAATCTTAAAAATGATTTATTATTTATTTTTCTAATAAAACAATAATATATCTTACTGGTGAAATAATTAACAAATGAAAAAAAATCAAGTTAAAGTAAAGTTAAAAAATAATATTCCTTCAATAGGAACTTGGGTTTCAACAGGAGATCCATTTGTTTGTGAAGTTATTAGTAGGCTTGGTTTAGACTGGATTACTATAGATTTAGAACATAATGCTGTTGATTTTTCTCAATTAGTTCACTGTTTTAGGGCCCTTCAAGGTTCTTCTTCTGCTCCATTTGTAAGAGTTCCATGGAATGATCGGCAAGTAATTAAGAGAGTACTTGATATAGGTGCAATGGGAATAGTAATCCCTGACATTAAGGATCCCGAAGATGCATTAAATGCGGTGTCTGCTTGTAGATATCCTCCAGTTGGCCTTAGAGGGATTGGCGCTAGTAGACCAAATACTGTTTATGGAGATGACTATTACCAAAAAGCCAATGATGAAATATGTGTTGTATTAATGATTGAAGATATTAAAGCTGTAGAAAAAATTGAGGATATTTTAAATGTTTCTGGGATAGATGTGATTTTTATAGGGCCTAATGATTTAGCTTCCTCTATGGGAATCACTTTGGGTATGGATAATAATAACCCTGAGCATAAAGAAGCAGTAAATAAAGTTTATCAAGCCTGTGCTAATCGAGGTATACCAATGGGAATTCATTGTGGAGATGGAAAAGAAGTTGAAAAAAGAATTAAAGAAGGTATGCGTTGGATGCCAATAGCATCAGATGTTAGATTATTAAAATCGAGTTTTGAAGAAGAATTAAAAAAAATTTCTAGTTTTGATGCTATTTCTTAAAAAGATGGAAGATCTTTTTATTAATATTTGCTTAAATAATTGTGTTTATTTATAGAAAATCCATCTAGATGAATTTTTTTTTCAATATTTTTTGAATGAGCTTGTACTGTGAATCTACCTAATCCATTGGGTTTAATCAAATCGAGCATTGCCTTTCTATTTAAATTTTTTTGATTTTCAGACAAATTACTTTCTCTTATTTGATTTAGAAAATTTTTAAAACCTAGATTTATTAAAAAGTTAGATTGATTAACAGATTTATAATAATCAAATCCAACTGCGGTTAAATTTTTATTCCATAAATTAAAATCTATATCATATGTCATGTCTTTTTTACCAATATCAGTTAACGGATTTTGATCAGAATTGTGGTTATAATAACATCTAAAACTGTTGTAATAGATTTGGTTATTTTCGATATTTGGGGAATTAAAACCATAATCTATAGTTATTACAAAACCTTGATCTAAAATTTTATAAAAATCATTTGCTAACTTAGGCAAGTTTTCATTAAATTCTATTTTGCTTTCTGAAGGAATATTTTCATAATTATTTAACAAAGTTTTTAATATTTTTTTATCAGTGATTTCTAATAATTTGAATTGAAATTTTTCTTCAATGAAGTCTATAAAAATTTCTTTAAAGCCATTAGTAGTTTTTTGAAATCTTCTTGTAGGAAGAGAATCAATTAATTCATTTGAAATAACACATCCTATTTTAGGGATTTCTTTAAGTTCTTTTACTGAATTTATATGTAGAATTTTTTTTTCAGTTACTGGGCTAGAGTCAATAATTACATATTTCATTTGTTTTAAAAATGTAGGGTTATTTTTAGAACAATAATTAATTAAGTCTTTAGCTAAAGTTCCAGGTGCTCCTCCAAACTCAAAAATGTAGAAAGGATTAGGCTTATCCATGAATTCCCAAATTTGGATAAGTTGTTTTCCAATTAATGATCCAAAAAGTGGGTGAACATGAGTACTAGTTATAAAGTCTCCTTTTTCTCCGATACGATTTGTTGAGTAATATCCAAGTTCTTTTTTATAGAGAGCAAGATTCATAAACTCAGAAAAATTAACAGGACCAGAAGAATGAATTTTTTCAGCTAAGATTTTTTCTAGCATTAATCTTAATAAAAATTAATTTTTATCTAGAATCAATATTTATATAAGGTCTAGTTTCTTCACCATTATAATGTAGTAAAGGCCTTAGTAGAATATTGTTTTTATATTGTTCTAAAACTTGAATTGTCCATCCAGGTATTCTGCCTACAGCAAAAATAGGAACAAATAAATCAGATGGAATTCCCAATAAGTGATAAATTACTCCAGCATAGAAATCAACATTAGCATTGATTCCTCTTCTGCGATATGGTTCCATTGCTTCTTTAACAGCTACTAAAATTTCATACCAACTAGGATCTCCTTTTTCTTTACTTAACATTTGGACGCCATCTTCTAAATGTTTAGCTCTTGGGTCTTCAGATCTATAAACCCTATGCCCAAAACCCATTACTCTTTCTTTGTTTTTCAATAAGTTTCTCACATAGTTTTTTGCATTCTCAGGGGCTCCAACATCTTTAACCATCTTCATAACATTTTCTGCAGCTCCTCCATGAGATGGACCAGATAAAACTGCAATTCCAGTTGTTATAGCACTATGTAAATCCGCTTGTGTTCCTGCACTAACTCTTGCAGCAAAAGCAGATGCATTAGAACCATGATCAGCATGTACTATAAAGTCTTTGTCCATTAAATTAGAGACTAGATCAGAAGGGTTTTCCCCAGTCATCATATAAAGAAAATTTGCAGCATGAGACAAATTATTATTAGGCTTTATAGGATTTTTCCCATTTCTAATTGAATTATGTGCCATCACTATAGTAGGAACTTGTGCTGTTAATCGTATTCCTTTTCTTAATGTGGCTTCTGGAGACTTATCATGAGCCTCTGAGTCAAAAGAAGAAAGAGATGATACAGCAGTTCTTAATACATCCATTGGGTGACTGTCTTTTATAGAATCNATAATATTTAGNACANNNTCAGGAATTTCTCTAGAAGATTTTAATGTTTTATCAAATTCAGAAAGTTGAGTTTTNGTTGGTAGNTCTCCATNTAATANCAAGTATGANGTTTCTTCGAAAGTAGATTTTTCAGCTAAATCATGGATATTATATCCTCNNTATTCGAGNATTCCTTGTTTTCCATCAATTCTAGTAGTTTTNNTTCTATCAAAATATACTCCTACTAGCCCTCTATGNATTTCNACTTTTTTTTCAGTCATTTATTNCCTCATATAAAGAATATCATGATTCATTATTGTAATAAATNANTTTNGANTTNAAATAGTAAATTCTGATTTTTCTAGTTCTGATTTTTTTAAAGCATTTATTAAAGAATCTATAGTTAAACTTTGATAATTTTCTCCATTTCGTAACCTTACAGAAACTTTTTTATCATTAACTTCTTTATCTCCAACGATTATCATTAAGGGAATTTTTTCAAATTGAGCTTTTCGAATTTTCTGGTTCATTCTTTCAGAGCTGGAATCTATGTCAGATCTGAGGTTTTCTTTTAAGAGTTTGTTTAAAATTTCCTGAGAATATGAATTATGCCTATCAGCAATAGGTATTAATCTACATTGATTAGGAGCGAGCCAAATTGGGAAAGCGCCTCCAAAATGTTCAATTAAAACTCCAAAAAATCTTTCCAATGAACCAAATATTGCTCTATGAATAACTATAGGTGTTTTCCTAGATCCTTTTTCATCAATATACTCTAAATCAAATTTTTTACCTAAGAAAAAATCAAGTTGAACTGTACCAAGTTGCCATTCTCTTCCTATTGCATCTGGTATTAAAACATCGATTTTAGGTCCATAAAATGCACCTTCTTCTGATTCTTTGTAAAAAGGTTTTCCAGTAGATGTCAAAATTTTTTCTAAAATAGATTCTGTTATATCCCACTCTTTATCTTCTCCAGATTTTTGTTTTGGACGAAGAGATAGATTAAATTTATAGTTTTTAAAACCAAAATCAGTATAAATTTGGTCTAGCATTTTTAAGAATTGATTAATTTCAGTTTCTACTTGGTTAATAGAACAGAAAATATGAGCATCATCTTGAGAGAATGATCTAACTCTAGTTAACCCCTGAGTTACACCTGATCTTTCGTATCTATGAAGTCTACCAAAATCAGATAGTCGTAAAGGTAATTCTCTATATGATCTAAGGGAAGATTTAAATACCATAGCTGCAGCTGGACAATTCATTGGCTTGAGGCCATATTCTTTATTGTCAGTATTAATAAAAAACATGTTTTCTTTGAAATGATCATAATGTCCTGAAGTTTTCCAGAGAGAAGAATCAAATATTTGAGGTGTAATTATTTCTTTATAGTTAAACTTTTCATAGAGTTCTCTCATATATTCAATTAGCTTATTAAGAACTTTAGTTCCATTTGGTAAAAAAAATGGCATAGAGGTGGCTGTTTTATCAAAGAAAAATAATTTCAACTCTTTTCCTAAACGCCTATGGTCTCTTTTTTTTGCCTCTTCAAGTTTTGTTAGGTGGTTTTTCAGTTCTTCTTTTGATTCCCATGCTGTTCCATAAACTCTTTGGAGTTGTTCTCTATTTTCGTCACCTCTCCAATATGCGCCTGCAACATCTAATAATTTAAAGGCTTTAATTTTTCCTGTATGTTCTACATGACCCCCTCTACAAATATCTTCCCAGGTTTGATGGCTCCATATTGTTATTTTTTCTTCTTTTGGAATGTCAGAGATGATCTCTAATTTAAATTTTTGGGAACTGAATTTCTTTTTTGCTTCAGATCTTGAAACAATTTCTTCTGAAAAAGGTAATTTTTTTCGAATAATTTTTTTCATTAATTCTGATATTTTTTTCAGATCATTTTCTGTAAAAGGTTTTGATACTTCAAAATCATAATAAAATCCAGTGTCAGTAGGGGGGCCTATAGCAAATTGAGCATCAGGAAAAAGAATAGTAACTGCTTCAGCCATTACATGAGCTGTTGAGTGTCTAATTTTAAACCTTAATTCTTCAAGAGATTTTTCTTTTTCCATATAAACTTGTTAACAAAATATTTTTTTATAAGGCTTCTATTAATTTTATTATCTTTTTTTATCTTATGATAGTTGGTGGGCGATGAAGGATTCGAACCTTCGACCTCAGCGATGTCAACGCTGCGCTCTAACCAACTGAGCTAACCGCCCTTTAAGTTTGATTAGAGGTCATTTGTTTAAGAATATATAGAAGAGTCATCTTCTGTAAATTCTGGCATAATATCTTCAGGATCATCATCATCTTGAATATTATTTTCTAAAATTCCTAAAGTTTCTCTTCCTTCAGGAGTTAAATCTAATCTTGCAGGAATTAATCTTCCGATAATAACATTTTCTTTTAAGCCTCTTAATTGATCTATAGATCCGTTAGTTGCTGCTTCTGTTAGAACACGAGCTGTTTCTTGAAAAGATGCAGCCGCTAAGAAGCTTTCAGTTTTCAGAGATGATCTTGTTACTCCAAGTAAAACTGGGCTAGCCGTTGCTGGTTGTTTGCCTTCAGAAATAATTTGATTATTAATGTCTTCAAATTCATGTCTGTCTACAAGTTCATTAGGTAATAATGGCGTTTCTCCAGAGGAGTCTACTTTAACTTTTCTTAACATTTGCCTAACTATTACTTCAATATGTTTATCATGTATATCTACACCTTGAGATCTATATACTGACTGCACTTCATTAATAAGATACCTTTGAACAGACTCATATCCTTGGATTCTTAAAATATCATGCGGGCTTTTAGGTCCTGCAGTTAATGGTTGACCTGGAGATACTATTTCTCCTTCAGTAACCATTATTTGAGAAGCTGCAGGTATCAAATATTCTCGTTCCTCAGTTTCTTTCCATGAAACTAAAACAGAGCCTTTTTTTATTGAAACTATTCCGGGAGAATCAGATTTAATTGATTTATTATCTTTTTTGTTAATTATGATTACATCTCCCTCGTCTACCCAATCTCCTTTTTTCACAGTAGTTTTAAAACCTTTTGAAATTTCATGATTAGAGACATTTTCAGTAATATTTGAAATTTTTATTACTCTTCCTATAGAAGAATTAGAAAGTTGGACCTTTCCTTGAATTTCTGTGAGTATTGCTACTCCTTTTGGAGTTCTAGCTTCAAAAAGTTCAACTACTCTTGGGAGCCCACTGGTTATATCAAGTCCGGCAATTCCACCAGTATGAAATGTTCTCATAGTTAATTGAGTTCCTGGTTCACCAATAGATTGTGCAGCTATTATACCAATAGCTTCTCCAAGTAAAGCTGGTTTTCTTGAAGCTAATGATGCTCCGTAAGCTTTTTGTGATATTCCATGTCTAGATATTGATGTTAAAGGAGACAAAGCCCATACTTTTTTTATTCCAGCTTCTTGTATTTTTTGAGCTATTTCTGGAGTAATTAGAGTGTCCAAATCAGCTAAAATTTTATTAGTTTTAGGATCTTTAATTGGTCTAGCTGGATATCTCCAAACTATTCTTTCAGAAATTTTAGCTTGAATACTGTTTTCATCAGAATCTTCAATTAATAATCCTTGAGATGTTCCATCATCTTCACTAGTAATAATTACATCTTGGGCCACATCAGCAAGTCTTCTGGTTAGATATCCTGAATCAGCTGTTCTTAAGGCAGTATCTGCAAGTCCTTTTCTTGCTCCATGTGTAGAAATGAAATATTCAAGAACAGATAACCCTTCAGTGAAGCTTGATCTTATAGGCAGTTCTATGATTCTACCTTTTGGATCAGACATTAGGCCTCTCATTCCAGCCATTTGTTTAATTTGTTCAATGTTTCCTTTTGCCCCAGAATCCATCATTGCAAAAATACCACCAAAAGATGACATATTTTTGTTAACTTCCCCTGTTAACTCATCACTAATTGAGGTCCAAACATCTATGGTTTTTTGATATCTTTCATTATTATTACTTAGCAAACCTTGGGCATACATTTCTTCTAATTTAGCAATTTTGTTATCAGCTGTTTTGAGGAGTTGGGATTTCTTTTCAGGGACAACCATGTCTCTAATAGCGATTGTTGTTCCTGATTGTGTGGCAAATTCAAAACCGAGACTTTTTAATGAATCTAGCATTTTACAAGTTTCTTCATCCCCAAGCATACTGTGGCACTTACTTACCAGTTCTTGAATTTTCTTTCTATTTACTACTTCATTTATAAATTGAAGTTCGGTAGGGAGAGATTCATTGAATATCAATCTTCCAATTGTTGTTTTTATAGTAGAATTGTTAATATTTTTTATTTCTATTTCTTCTCTTAATGAGACTAGATTACTATTGTATCCAATTAGAGCATCATTTTTATCCAAAAATGTTTTTATGTTTCCATTACTATTAAGCTTATCCAAGGATGTTAAATAATAATTACCCAACACCAAATCTAAGGTTGGTGCTACTATAGGGTTTCCTGAACTAGGAGAGAGCATATTGACAGTGCTCATCATTAAAGTTTTGGCTTCATTGATAGCTTCTTTAGATAAAGGTACATGAACAGCCATTTGATCACCGTCAAAATCTGCATTAAATGCTGGGCACACTAATGGATGAAGTTGTATGGCATTTCCGTCTACTAAAATTGGCTGAAAAGCTTGAATACCTAATCTATGTAAAGTTGGAGCACGGTTTAATAAAACAGGATGATCTTGAATAACTTCTTCAAGTATATCCCATACTTCATCTTCTCCTTGATCAGCTATTCTTTTAGCACTTCTTATATTATGGGCATATCCTTTTACCACAAGAGAGTTCATTACTAAAGGTTTAAATAATTCTAATGCCATTTTTTTGGGCAATCCACATTGATCTAATTTAAGTTTTGGTCCAACTACAATAACTGATCTTCCGCTATAGTCGACTCTTTTTCCTAAAAGATTTTGTCTAAATCTTCCTTGTTTTCCTCTTAGAAGATCAGATAAGGATTTTAATACATGATTATGTCCACCTTGTATAGCTCTTCCTCTTCTTCCGTTGTCTATCAAAGCATCTACTGCTTCTTGAAGCATTCGTTTTTCATTTCTAACTATTATTTCAGGTGCTTGAAGGTCTAATAAATGTTTTAGTCTATTATTTCTATTAATTACTCTTCTATATAAGTCATTTAAGTCACTAGTTGCAAATCTTCCTCCGTCTAATTGCACCATTGGGTGTAAGTCAGGTGGCAATACAGGCAGAACAGTTAAAATGATCCATTCTGGTTTATTTCCACTGTTTCTGAAAGATTCTACAACTCTTAGCCTCTTCAAAGCTTTTTTCCTTTTTTGTCCAGAGCTTATTTCTAATTCTTGTCTGAGATCTGTATTTAATTTTTCGAGGTCAATAGTTTTTAATATTTTTAAAATAGATTCAGCTCCCATTCCTGCTTCAAATACTTCACCATATCGATCTTCGCATTCTCGATATTTAGATTCTGTCATAAGTAAACCGACTTTTAGGGATTCCAATTCATTAATTCTTTCACGAATTTTTAATTCAACATTTTTTTCGTTTTCAGGTGATTCAGGATTAGAATTTAAATCATCAATAATTTTTTCAGGATGATTTTCTTGATATTCTTTTAATGTTTCTATAGCTGATTGTCTACTTTCCTCGTCTATATCAGTCACTATATATTGAGAAAAATATAGAATTCTTTCAAGATTTTTAGGAGACATATCTAGTAAAACACCCATTCTTGATGGAGTCCCTTTAGAAAACCAAATATGAGCTACTGGAGCTGCTAATTTTATATGACCCATACGTTCTCTTCTAACTTTTGATCTTGTTACTTCAACGCCACATCTGTCACAAATAACACCTTTATATCTGATGTTTTTGTATTTTCCGCATCCACAATCCCAATCTTTTACGGGTCCAAAAATCCTTTCACAAAAAAGGCCATCTTTTTCTGGTCTTAAAGTACGATAGTTAATTGTCTCAGGTTTTGAAACTTCTCCGTAAGACCATGCTGTAATTTGATCAGGAGATGCTAGTGATATTCTTATAGCATCGAAATCAGTTGATGATATTGACATTATTTACTCCTATAACAATTAAACTTATTGATTAGTATCGTCTAAAGTTTTTTCAAAATCTTCTAAAAATTTTTCATCTATATTTTTTTCAGTTAAATTTTCTTGATTTTCAACTGTTTTGTCTTCAGATACTTTATTTTCAGTTGGAGGGGCATTGTTTTCATCTATAGCGCCCAGAATATTTTCTATTGCTTTTTCATTTTCCATTTCAATGCTTTGTAGTTCTTCAAATAAATCATCTGAATGAGGAGTATTCTTCGTCGTAATTACTTCATCTTCTAACTCAGTAGATTCTCCTAGGCCTCCAATTGAAGATTCTTTATTAGTTAATTCTACAGATAACCCTAAGCCCTGAAGTTCTTTCAAAAGAACTTGAAATGATTCTGGCATGCCAGGTTGTGTAACAGATTCTCCTTTAATTAAGGCTTCATATGTCTTTACACGTCCAATTATGTCATCTGATTTTATAGTTAACATTTCTTGTAAACTGTAAGCAGCGCTGTATGCTTCAAGGGCCCATACTTCCATTTCTCCAAATCTTTGTCCACCAAATTGAGCTTTTCCTCCTAATGGTTGTTGTGTAATTAGTGAATAAGGTCCAGTGGATCTTGCATGCATCTTATCTTCTACTAGATGTATAAGTTTTAACATGTATACATTACCAACAGTAATAGGTTGATCAAATTTTTCTCCAGTTCTTCCATTGTATAAAGTTGTTTTACCAAATATTGGAGCGGATAAATTATTATCTCTTTGAACTCTTAAGGCTTCCTGCATTAGATCTGAAGGTTTTATTTTAGATGTATCAATGTTTGCATATTTTGATAACCAAATATTTAAACATGCTTTTGATGCTTCACCTTTATTTGAAGGTGATTCATTCCATATTTTTTCTCTTTTATATCCATGATTTTTAAGCCATTTAGATACTTTGTCCCAATCGATATGATTTTGAGTTTCTGAAGTAGGATTAATGGAATTGGATTCTTTAACAATCCAAGCTCTAGCCAAATTATCTTCTACAGATGTTGTGTCTGCTCCAGAAAAAACAGGAGTTCTAGCTTTGAAGCCCAATGTATTTGCAGCGCTTCCTAAGTGAGTTTCTAATAACTGTCCTAAATTCATTCTAGATGGAACACCAATAGGATTTAAAATTATATCTAATGGTGTTCCATCTGGCATATAAGGCATATCTTCAATAGGAAGAATTTTAGATATTACTCCTTTGTTACCATGTCTTCCTGCAATTTTGTCTCCCTCTTTAATTTTCCGCTTGTCAGCTATCCATACTCTAACAATTTTTAATACTCCAGCAGAGATATTGTCCCCTTTTTGTTTTTCTAGGACTTTAACTTTTATTACTTTTCCATATTGTCCATGGGGCACCCTTAGAGATGTGTCTTTTACATCCCTAGCTTTTTCTCCAAAAATGGCTCTTAAAAGTTTTTCTTCTGCAGTTAACTCTGTTTCTCCTTTTGGGGTGATTTTTCCTACAAGAATATCTCCTGGGCTTACACTTGCTCCAATTCTAATAATTCCAAATTCGTCTAGATCTCTGAGATTTTCATCTCCGACATTAGGTATATCTCGAGTAATTTCTTCATCTCCAAGTTTTGTTTCTCTAGCTTCTGTTTCAAATTTTTCTATGTGTATAGAAGTAAATTTGTCTTCTTTTACTAGTTTTTCACTTAATACAATAGCATCTTCATAGTTATATCCTTCAAAGCTCATAAATCCTACTAACAAATTTTGCCCTAATGCTAATTCTCCATTATCGGTAGAAGAACTATCAGCAACTGATTGTCCTTTTGTTACCTTTTCACCTTTTTTAACTATAGGCTTTTGGTTTATACAAGTACCTTGGTTGGATCTTACAAATTTATTCAATTTGTAATGTTCTTTATTATTGTTTTTATGAGTTATTTCTATTTCAGAATTATTAGCTTTAGTAACTATTCCAGATTCTTTAGCTATAATTACTTGACCACTGTCTATAGCAACACGTTTTTCCATTCCAGTGCCGACTAAAGGGGCTTCTGGTTTTAACAGAGGCACAGCTTGTCTTTGCATATTAGAACCCATCAATGCTCGGTTTGCATCATCATGTTCAAGAAATGGTATTAGTGCAGTTGAGACACTTACAATCTGCATGGGAGAGACATCCATAAGGGAAATTTGTTCTGGAGTTTCTTTGGCAACTTTGTCTCCCTTTCTTACTTCTACTTGATCAGCAATTATTTGACCTTTAGGGTCTACGGGAGTCATAGCTTGACCTATATTTAAATCCTCTTCTTGATCTGCAGATAAAAATACTATATCTCTAGGGTCATCAGTTATAAAAGGTTGAACTTTTATGTTTCCTATAGAATTTAAATCTTTTTTGTTTAATTTGTTGATTTTTTCAAAAATATCTTTAGTTATTATTTTTTTGGATTGTAAAATATTTGTTTTGCCATTTTTTATATCTTCTAAAATAGTTCTACCTATAATGTCTGGGTCTGTAATTGACATTTCATTCATTACTTTTTTATATGGTGTCTCTATAAATCCATATTCATTTGTTTTTGCATATGTTGATAATGAACCGAGTAGTCCAATATTTGGTCCTTCTGGAGTTTCAATAGGGCATATTCTACCGTAGTGGGAATGATGAACGTCTCTTACATCAAACCCGGCTCTTTCTCTAGATAATCCCCCTGGTCCTGTTGCAGATAGTCTTCTTTTATGTGTTAATTCAGATAAAGGATTAGTTTGATCCATAAATTGAGATAATTGAGATCCTCCAAAAAATTCTCTCAGAGAAGCTACTATGGGCCTAATATTGATTAAGGCTGCAGGAGTAGTTTCTTCAGGATCCATTTGAGTGGTCATTCTCTCTTTTATAACTCTCTCCATTCTTAAAAGACCTACTCTTATTTGATTTTGAATTAACTCTCCGACCGCTCGGACTCTTCTGTTTCCTAGATGATCAATATCATCTGGAACAATTAGATTATTGTTTATATTGATCATTGTCCTTGTTAAAGAAACTATATCGTTTTTGCTTAATGTTCTTTGATCTAAAGGAATGTTTGATTGCAATTTTCTATTTAATTGATATCTTCCTACTCTTCCTAAATCATATTTTCTAGGATTAAAGAACATGTTTTCTATAAGAGAAATTGCGTTTTCTACATTAGGAGGTTCTCCAGGGCGAATTCTTTTGTAAAATTCTATTAAAGCATCTTCCCGAGTTTTTACATTTGAATCTTTTTCCATAGATGATTCGATGAATGAAGATTCCTTATCAATATCAGAGAAAAGTTTTTTAATTTCATTATCTGTTTCATAACCTATTGCTCTTAGTAACGTAGTTATGAAAAGTTTTCTTTTTCTATCAATTTTTACTGAAATTAGATCTTTATTGTTTGTTTCTAATTCAACCCAAGCCCCTCGATAAGGGATTAATTTAGCTAAACAAAGGGTTTTTCCGCTAGCTGGATCTTGTTCTGTAGTAAAGTAAGCACCTGGTGATCTAACTAATTGAGAAACTACAACTCTCTCAGCACCGTTTATAATGAAAGTTCCAAATTTTGTCATTTTTGGTAATTCGCCCATAAACAAAACCTGTTCTTTTATCATCCCTGAACTAATAATTTTTAATTGAACAGTTGCATATAAAGGCGCGCTGAATGTAACTTCTTTTTCTCTACACTCTTCTTCTGAAAACTTTGGTTCACGAATTTCATGAGAGATAAATCTTACTTCAAATCTTCCTCCTGATAAATCATCTATAGGAGATATTTCTTCAAATAATTCTTTTAATCCTTGTGTCAATAGCCAATTAAAAGAATTTGTTTGTACATGTATTAGTTCTGGGGTTTCAATATTATCTTTTAGCCTGTTAAATCCTTTGTAGTTGTATTTATTAGTTTGCTCAGGACTTAATACCATTTTTTTGCTCCACGTATAAATTTATTAATTTAAATAAGAATTTATTGGTTTTCGAGATAATAAAAAAAATCCG
Source organism: Chloroflexota bacterium (assembly GCA_002721615.1). Classification (GTDB taxonomy): domain Bacteria; phylum Chloroflexota; class Dehalococcoidia; order Lucifugimonadales; family Lucifugimonadaceae. The sequence goes on along the minus strand of PBKW01000004.1, from coordinate 1,102 downwards.
ATAACTTGATTTGTACCGAATTTAAATTTTTATGGAAGAATTGCATATTTAGATTTTCACGACCATAAGACCAAAACACACTATTTTAATATTTTTTATTAACTTATGTCAAATTTATTAATTCTTTCAATAAACTTTTGAAATTCTATAATAAATTAAAATTACTAATTTTGAACATCATAATTATATTAATTCAAGAACTATTTGTTGTATCTTATCTAAATATTGTTAGTCAATTGATCTCTGCTAACTAATTAATGAAATAATAAATTTTTTATAATAATGGGGAAAATAAATGAAAGTAAGGGAAAAGTTAGTTTTATATACACATCCTAATTGTGATTACAGCCCAATGAAAAAGAATGAATTGGATAATGATGGTATTGATTATGATGAAATAGATCTTTCTTTGCTTCCTCAATATTGGGTAGAGATTGAAAAAATTTGTAAAGGTGGGAGAATCACCCCAATATTAATTAATCTTGATGGATCTCCTGAAATAGGATATCAGGGTATAGGCTCAGATTTTTCTTAACATCAACTTGACTTACTTTTAGTTATAGCTTTAAGATTCTTTAGAAAATGGCCCCGTGGTGTAGTGGTCCAACACGCTGCCCTGTCAAGGCAGAGATCGGCAGTTCGAATCTGCTCGGGGTCGCCATTATATAGCGGAATTTTTCTTTATTAGTTCGTAATCATAAACGCAACCATTCCAAGCTCCACCACTTAAGGATTGTAAGTGAGCCCATAGTATAGTGTCTTCAGGAATTCCATCTTGAGGTTTTAGGTCATTACGAATTTTTCTATTTTTTAATTGTTGGTTACCCCAATCAATTCCTTTGTTCTCCTCGTTTTCTCCAATTAAATTTAATGAACCTTCCAAATTTATAGTATCAATATTGATTTCTATCATGTCATTTTCTTTTAATTTCCCTATTGGCCCACCATCTAATGCTTCTGGTCCAATATGTCCTATACATGCTCCGGTTGAAACCCCAGAAAACCTTCCATCAGTGATTAATGCGACTTCTTTTCCGTAAGGTAAATATTTTAATGCGATAGTTATTTGTGCCACTTCCTGCATGCCGGTTCCCTTAGGTCC
>PBKW01000003.1 GCA_002721615.1 Chloroflexota bacterium | reverse complement strand
CCATAATTCGTGGTCAGTGTGTCGACCTTCAGATCCACCTTGGAAGGTTATAAAAGTTCGTTCTCTAGAAACATCTCTAGATGCAAGTTCTGCAACCTCTGCTGCTCCTGTAGAATCGCTAACTTCAGCTTTAGGTTCAGCTTTAGCCTCTTCTTTAGGTTCATCTTTTTTAACCTCAATGTGTTCAGCAGCACTCTTTTCTTTACCAGCATATGGTGTACTCTTTCCAAGAATCTGTACAGTACTCTTCTTCTTTGGAGTTGGCACTGCTTCTTCAGCAGCCTCTTCTCCTCCACAAGCAAGTGTTGCGAATGTTAAAGTCAAAATTACTGCAAAAAATATAGTTAGAAGTTTTCGGTTCATACCTCATCTCCTTATGTTTAGTTTAATTAATATTGATCTAAATATAATTTTTAATAAAGACCAAATTTAAATACTCAGTTAATCAAAAATTATTATGATGACTGAATGAATTTAATACAAATCATATCATAATTCATTTTTTGCAAAAAGATCAAAAGGAGGACGATTTCAAGAAATGAATATGAGTTTAAATATTTGCTATATCTTTTTTCTTTTTATATCCTTTAGTGTAGTGTAGTGCTAGTGAACTCGAAATACTTTATCCTTTATCAACTTAAGGAAAAGGAACCCAAAAAAATATATATATATGAAGTCTGTTACTAAATACCTAGGAAATATATTCCAATATTATATTGTTAGAAGGTTTTTGTTTTTTGTACTAATTATTTGGCTAGCAAGTACTACTATTTTTTTAATCCCTCGTCTTTCTGGTCAAGATCCTGTTAAAGAGAAATTATTATTAGAGGCTCAGAGGGGTGGTCATATGCAAGCTGGATTGGAAGAAATGGCTAAGGCATATCAGAAGAAATTTGGATTGGATAAACCTTTATATGTTCAATATGTGAATTATATGAAAGATTTAGTAAGATTTGATTTTGGTCCTTCTATAGCTTATTTTCCTAAATCTGTTAATTCTTTAATAGGAGATTCAGTAATTTGGACTTTAGGTCTTTTGAGTGTCGTAACATTTTTAGCATTTTTTCTAGGAACTCTTGCTGGAGCACTGTTAGGTTGGCCTAGATCTCCTGGTTTTCTTCAATATGTATTCATGCCAATTTTAACTTTAGCTGCTATTCCTTATTATTTATTAGCACTTGTGCTGATATATATATTTGCTTTTAATTTAGAATGGTTCCCATTATTTGGAGGTTATGCCGTTGCTAATCTTCCTGAATGGAGTTTTACTTTTGCTATTGAGGTTATTCATCATGCTATTCTTCCGGGAGCATCAATAGTACTAGCATCTTTGGGTTTTTGGGCATTGGGAATGAGAGGTATGATGATTACAACCCAAGGAGAAGACTTTATGATTCAAGCTGAGGCTAAAGGATTAAAAGGCATAAGAATGTTTTTTAATTATGCTGTTAGAAATGCAATACTTCCTCAAACAACTGCCTTAGCTTTATCCTTAGGAACAGTGTTTACGGGATCTGTATTAGTAGAAGTAATATTTAGATATCCTGGTTTAGGTAATACTCTTTATCAAGCTATCAGACTTAATGATTTCTTTGTAATTAGAGGATTAATTTTTATTGTTATAGTGTCTTTAGGTCTTGCTACTTTTTTAATAGATATAGCTTATCCTTTATTAGACCCTAGAGTAAGTTACAAGAAAGGATAATTATGACTAGTTCTGTATATCAAGAAATAAGTTTGAAAGAAAGATCAAAAAAACGGTTATTTAATTTTTTAAGGTATGTAAGAAGAAATCCTTCTCTAGGTGTAGGTATAAGTCTTCTACTAGCTTTATTGTTATTCGTAGTAATAGGTTATGCCGTATATGAAACTGAAAGGTTTAGACCTCTTAAAGCAGGTACAGATTTAGCACCTTTTGAATATGATTCCAAAAAAGGAAAAAATGGTTATCCTCTGGGAACAGATAGGCAAGGTAGAGATGTAATGGCTGTGATGATAGTTGGTGTTCCTTTAACAATTCAAATAGGTTTGATAGCAGGAATCATTGGTATAGCTGTTGGAACAATATTGGCCTTTGTAGCTGCATATTTTGGAGGTTGGGTTGATAATATTATTAGAACTGTCGTTGATGTAGGTTTAACCATACCAGGAATTCTTATATTAATTCTAATTGCGGTAAATTTACAATCAGGCTTATCTGTTGTTCAAATGGGTTTAGCTGTTTCAGCTGTTGCTTGGGTATGGCCAGCAAGAACTATAAGATCTCAAGTTCTTGTAATGCGTGAACAGTTATATGTAGAAATTGCAAGACTTTCTGGTACAGGTGCTACATCCATAATGTTTAAAGAAATGTTACCTAATTTAGCTCCATATATTGGAGCTAGTTTTGTAGGTTCTGTTGCTTCTGCAATATTAGCATCTGTTGGTTTGGAAGCATTAGGCTTAGGTCCATTTGATTCTCCTACTTTGGGAATGACTATTTATTGGAATATTCAATTTTCTTCTATTCTCCATGGAATGTGGTGGTGGTTCGGTCCCCCTATTCTTGTTTTGGCGATGATTTTCGTTGGATTATTTTTAATTACAGCTGGATTAGATGAATGGTCTAATCCAAGATTGAGGAAAAGAGTGTGACTTCTTCTAGTTTTAAAGGTTTACGAGTTAAGGACTTACAAGTTTATTATGATACTCCTGAAGGTGTAGTTAAAGCTGTAGATGGAATATCATTCTCATTACCTCAAGGAAAAAGGTTAGCTCTTGTGGGAGAATCAGGTAGTGGTAAAAGTACACTGTCAATGGCTTTGATGAGACTTACTAGAGCCCCAGGTAGAATTGCTGGTGGAAATATATTTTTAGATGAAGACGACATTCTAGATTTAGATGTAGAAGAAATGAGATTAGCTAGATTGTCTAAAATTTCTTTAGTCCCTCAAGGTGCAATGAATTCTCTTAATCCTGTTCTGAGAATTAAAGATCAAATATTAGATGGATTGTTTGATCATCAAGTTTTTGGTTCTAAGAAAATTACAAAAGATGAGCAATTATCTAAGGTAAATGAACTATTATCTGCAGTAGAGCTTCTTCCATCAGTTGCTGACATGTATCCACATGAATTAAGTGGTGGAATGAAACAAAGGGTAGCAATAGCAATAGCTACTTCGATGGATCCAAAAGTAATAGTTGCTGATGAACCTACTAGTGCTTTGGACGTAGTTGTACAGAGAACTGTGATGCAGACTTTGGGAAGACTACAGGAAGGGTTGGAAGCATCAATAGTCTTAGTAGGTCATGACATGGGATTAGTAGCACAATTTGCTGATTTTGTTGGTGTTATGTATGCAGGAAGAATGGTTGAATTAGGTCCTGTGAATTCTGTTTTTGAAAAACCTTTACATCCATACACTAGATTGTTGATTAGAAGTCTGCCTACTCTAGAAAATAAGGAAGATTTTGTAGGAATTCCTGGTTTGCCTCCTCCTTTATTGAATTTGCCTCCAGGATGCACTTTTTGTACCCGATTTGGAAGAGAAAATAAAAATACTCCACCTTGGAAAGAAATTAGTAAAGATCATTGGATTTCAGAATGTGAAGTTTGTTCTGATATAGGAAAATGAGGAATTAAAATGTCATCACTTTTACAAGCAAAGAATGTAACAAAATCTTTTGGAGGAGGAATTTTTTCCAAAGAAGAAGAATTGATTGCTGTTAATGATATTTCTTTGAATCTTGAAGTAGAAAACCCAAAAATTATTGCTGTAGCAGGGGAATCAGGTAGTGGAAAGACTACATTGGCTAGGTTATTACTAGGATTAATTAATCCTAATAAAGGTTCTGTGGAATATTTAGGAAAAAATTTAAAGGATATGAAGGGAAAAGAAAAACGAGATTTTAGAAGAGAAGTTCAACCAATTTTCCAAGATCCTTATGGTTCATATAATCCTTTTTATAAGGTAGATCATGTTTTATACAGCCCAATTAAAAATTTTAAATTAGCTTCTAAAGGTGAAGAAGCAAGAAAAATGGTTGAAAAAGCTTTAGAACTTGTAGGATTAGTTCCATCAGAAACTTTAGGAAGATTGCCTCATCAACTAAGTGGTGGTCAAAGACAAAGAGTTATGGTTGCTAGAGCTTTATTACTTCAACCAAGAATTATTTTAGCTGATGAGCCTGTTTCAGCTGTTGATGCTTCTCTCAGAGCAACAATATTAGATTCTGTTAAAAAATTGAATAAAGATTTAGGTATTTCTGTTATTTATGTTACTCATGATTTAACTACTGCTTATCAAATTAGTGATGAAATAATGATTTTATATAAAGGTGTTCTCAAAGAAGCAGGTCCTGTAGAAGTTGTAATAAAGAATCCAAAACATCCATACACTCAATTATTGATTGATTCTATACCTCAGGCTAACCCAAAACTAAAATGGGGTAAGCTAGATATATCTGAAACTCAAGAATTATTAGATCAACCTGGACTTGGATGGAGAGATTCTTAAATTAGTCTAATTTAAGTTCTTTATTAATAGCTTCTAATGATTTTTTTGCATCTCCGAATAGCATTGATGTTTTTTCTTGATAAAAAAGTTCATTGTCTATTCCTGAAAATCCAGTGCTCATAGATCTCTTTAAAACGATTATATTTTTTGCTTTATCTACATTAAGGATTGGCATTCCATAAATTGGGCTGTTTCTATTATTCCTTGCTTCAGGATTGGTAACATCATTAGCACCAATAACTATAACTACATCTGCAGTGATAAATTGATCATTTATTTGCTCTAAATCATATAATTGATCGTAAGGGATGTTTGCTTCTGCTAATAGAACATTCATATGACCAGGCATTCTTCCTGCTACAGGATGTATAGCGTATTTAATGTTGCAACCTTTAGATTCAAGAATATCTGATAGATCTTTGATACTGTGTTGTGCTTGAGCTACAGCTAAACCATATCCTGGAACAATAATTATATTTTCTGAATATTTTAGAAGAATTGAAGTGCTTTCTGTGTCAATAGATTTAAATGGTTTTGAATGTTTAGAAATATCTTTATTAATATTGATGTTTTGTTGGCCAAATCCTCCGGTGATTACGTTTAGCATAGATCTGTTCATAGCCTTAGTCATGATATTAGTTAAAATTAATCCAGATGCTCCTACTAAAGATCCACAAATAATTAAAATAGTATTATTTAAAGCAAATCCTGCAAATGCTGCTGCTATACCAGAATATGAGTTTAAAAGAGCTATGACTACTGGCATATCTGCTCCTCCAATAGGGATTACTATTAATATTCCTACTATTAAACCTAATGCTATTAGGTAATAAATTAGTAAATGATTTCCAGTGATCAAAATTAAAATTCCTATAGAAATAGTTATTAAGAGTAAAAATAAATTCAATATATTTCTTAAGGGGATTAATATTGGATTTGTAGTTATGAGTTCTTGTAGTTTTAGAAAAGCTATAATGCTTCCTGTAAAAGTGATAGTTCCTACTATAATACTTATTATAATTGTACTTACTGAATAAATTGTATGATTTCCGATATTGAATATTCTTGTGAATTCTTGTGATGATACTAATGCTGAAGCTAATCCTCCAAAGCCGTTAAATAAAGCTACCATTTGTGGCATAGCAGTCATTTTGACTAGTTTAGCCATGGATATTCCAATACTTGATCCAATTATTAACCCTATAATTATCCAAGATATTTTCAGTGTTGAATTATCTAAAATGGTTACTAAAATTGCTATAAACATTGCTAAAGAAGAAATAAGATTTCCTGATCTAGCAGTTTTAGGAGAATTAAGTCTTTTCATTCCTAAAATAAATAATACGGAAGAAATAATATAAATTAATGTGATTATGTTTGAGTTTATCATTCTATTTTTCTGTATTATTTTTCTTAAACATCCTTAACATTCTATCTGTGACTAAAAAACCACCTATAACATTAATAGTTGATAAGATTAAAGCTATTAAACTTATAATCTCCATTATTCTTCCATCACCGTTTTTTAAAATCACAATTGCTCCAATTATTACTATCCCTGAAATAGCGTTACTTCCTGACATTAAAGGAGTATGAAGAGTAGGAGGGACTTTGGTGATTAATTCATAACCTAAAAACAAAGATAAAATAAAAATCATTAATAGTATTAATAAACTTTCCATAAATTTTTTAATTCCTTTTTTTTGTTAATAAATTATGTCTATCTTCATGATCATGAGTTAAACAAAGCTCATTAATTATTTCGTCTTCGAAATTCAAATTAATATTTTCATTTTCAAGAAGAAGATTCAATAATGATTCCATGTTTTTAGATAATAATTGACTAGCATGATAGGGCATAGTACTTGGTATATTTAACGTTCCTATAATATATATTTCATTATGAATTATTGTTTTATTTTGTTTAGTAAGTTCACAATTTCCTCCTCTTTCTGCTGCTAGATCAATAATAACGCTTCCTTTTTTCATGTTTTCTACAGATTTTTTATTAATTAAAATTGGACTTTTTTTACCTGGAATCATTGCTGTTGTAATAACACAATCTGATTGAATAATAGATGAATATAAAAAATCAGATGTAGATTTTGTCTCATCAGTAGATAATTCTTTAGCATAGCCACTTTTTTCTTGAGAATCTTCTAAAGTATCCATTCCCAAGAATTTTGCGCCTAAACTCTCTACCTGTTCTTTCACTTCTTTTCTCACATCAAAAGCTGTTACAGATGCACCTAGTCTTTTTGCTGTTGCTATAGCTTGAAGACCTGCTACTCCAGCACCTAATATTAATACTTTTGCTGGAGGGATTGTCCCAGCAGCTGTCATTAGCATCGGAAAGTATTTATTTAATTTAGATGCAGCGATTAAAACTGATTTGTACCCACTAACAGAAGCTTGTGAAGATAAGACATCCATAGATTGAGCTCTCGCAATTCGAGGAATTCTTTCTAATGCAAGACTAGTTATATTGTTTTCTATTAGATTCTTAATCGAATCAGTGTTAATAAAAGTTTCAAAGTTTGAAATTAATATTGAATTTTGAAGAAAATTTTTATAGTAATCTCTATCTAGAGCATTAACACTTATAATTAATTCATTTTGTGAAATTAATTCTTTATTATTCTCAACAATTCTAGCACCTGAATTTTTATATTCTTGATCATAGAATCCTGATTTAAGACCAGCATCTTTGACAATAGAAAAATTATGTTTTGGGAATTTTAAAATTGTTTCTGGAATTATTGATACTCTTGATTCATTTTTTCTTTCTTCTTGCACTATTCCTATATTCATATTTTTAAAATAACATGAATATAATCAAATTCGCTATATATATTTTTAAAATTATTTCTTAATATGAATTTTTCTAATAATAGGAAAGCTGTAATCTTAGTTATTGATATAGGAACAACTTTTTTAAAAATAGCTCTTTTTGATACAAAAGCTGATCCCATTAAAGATTTTCAATTTAAATTTCCTCATACATTGATCATAGATAAAGATGGTAAAAATGAATTTGATCCAGAAATTTTATCTAATTTAATTGAAAAAAATATAGATAAAATTTTATTAAATTCAGAAAGGAAATATGAAATTATTGCTGTTGCTGTAGATTCAATGGCAAGTACTTTTATAGGTTTAGATAAAAACAGAAAACCATTAACTAATGTTTTTACCTACGCTGATACTAGATCAAAATCTCAGATGGAAATGATTAAAAGGGAAATCGATTTAGAAGAAGTATATAATAGAACAGGTTGTCCTATACATACGGCATATATTCCATCAAAAATACGTTGGATAAATTCTGTATTTCCAAATCTTTATAAAAATATAGAATATTGGTGTGATTTTTCTACATATTTATATTATAGATGGTTTTCTAACCAAGATGTTCCATCTAGTTATTCTATAGCTTCTTGGAGCGGATTATTTAATAGATATAAATTTGAATGGGATGAAGAATTATTACGTCATATAGGTGTGAATAAAAATAAATTACCAAAGCTAGAACCTTTTTCTTCTTATGTAGTTAGATTATCTGATAATTATTCAAAAAGATGGACTATTTTAAAAGACATTCCTTTTTTTCTCCCAGTTGGAGATGGAGCGGCAGTACATATAGGATCAGGTTGCACTACTCAAAATAGAATTTCTTTGTCTATAGGTACAACTGGAGCTATGAGAGTTTTGTTAGAAAACTTTAACAAAAAAATCCCAAAAGGTTTGTGGGCATATAATCTAGGAAAAGAAAATACATTGTTAGGAGGTTCATTTAGCGAGGGAGGTAATGTGTTAATGTGGTTGAAAAATAATTTATCATTACCCAATCAAAATAAAATTGAAGAATATCTTCAAAATGTTTCTTATAATAATCATGGTTTAAATGTATTACCATTTATTGCTGGAGAAAGAAGTTTGGGATGGTCTTTCGATGGATCTTTTTTAATTTCAGGAATGGGGTTGTCTACTTCGAAATTTGATATATATCAGGCTTGTTTAGAAGCTATTTCTTATAGATTTGGCATAGTAGCAGACAAGTTATTACCATCATTAGATGATAATTCTGAAATTTTTGCTTCAGGAGGTGCAATTCAATCTTCTGAATATTGGTTACAATTAATGACAGATGTATTACAAATTCCTATTAATATTTCTAACATTTCTGAAGATACTTGTAGAGGAACTTCTATATTAGCATTAAAATCACTTGGTATTTGGGATTCATGGAATGATGTTCCAGTGAATATAGTAAAAAAATATTTTCCAGATTCTAGTAAATCTTCTTTACTAAGAGAAGGCATGGAACGTCAAAAAGATTTGTATGAAAAATTATTTTAATTATTTTTTTTAATTGAATGCCCACCGAATTGTTGTCTTAGTGCTGCAAGAACTTTTAAGCTAAATGAATTTTTTTCTCTTGAAGCAAATCTTGTAAAAATTGATGAAGTAATACTTGGAGCAGGTACACCTAAATCTATAGCTTCTTTAACAGTCCATCTTCCTTCTCCAGAGTCTTCTACATATGGAGTCAAATTTTTTAAATCAGGATCATTTCTTAAAGCTATCTTAGTAAGATCTAATAGCCATGATCTTACAACACTTCCATGTTCCCAAATTTGAGCGATTAAAGATAAATCATAATCGAATTCTTTCTTTTCTTTTAATAATTCAAATCCTTCAGCTAAAGATTGCATCATACCATATTCAATTCCATTATGAATCATCTTAACAAAATGTCCAGAGCCACTTGGTCCTACTAGAAAGGTTTCTGATTGTTGTTCATTAGAAGATAAAGATTTAAATATAGGTTCTGCATCTTGGTAAGGTTTACTATCACCTCCAATCATTAAACAATATCCATTTTTAGGTCCCCAAATTCCACCGCTTGTACCAACATCTAGAAAGTTAATATCAAGTGATTTGAACATTTTATATCTTCTTATAGAGTCTTTATAATAGGAATTTCCACCATCTATTATGGTGTCTCCCTTAGAAATCAAATGTTTTAATTTGTTAAGAGTTACTTCAGTTGGATCTCCTGATGGAACCATTACCCAAATAAGTAAATTGGTATTATTTGAAATAGATTTTAGTTTTTTCACAAATGAATCTAAATTTGTAGTAATAATTACGTTATTATCTTTAAATTTTTCTACTGTTTGGGGATCTTGATCAAAAGCAACAACTTGATGATTATCTGATATTAATCTAGATATTAATCCGCTACCCATTTTACCTACACCTATTATTCCTATTTGCATATTTTCTCCTTAATTAAATTCAGACTAATATAAATTCATTGAAGTATTAATATAATCTAATCTTTTTATAATCTCTAAAATTTTATTTCCGATAATATGTTCAGAATTTTTAGAATCAAAATTGCTTTCAAGTTTCCTCAGAAAATTTTCCCATATTGCGAAATCTAATAATAATCCTTGTATTCCAATTGTAGATGCTATAATTTCTATTTTTTTTTGTATTTCTTCTAAATTATTAATTTTTAAAATTACTGATGTGTTTAATCTTTCATCTATTTGAGCTTGTGATGAAATTAATGAAGCAATGTTTTCATTACCATTTAATTCAAAAATCCATGAATCAGGATTCAAATGTTCGTCTTGTAATTGTCGTATTGATTCTAATAACAATAAGTCATTATTTTTTGGAGATTCTTGATTGATAATTTTTAGATAAACTGTTAATTTTTGATTAGTGATTTTCATGGCATCATTAATAGATTCAATAGTATAACTTCGAAGAGAATTTTTATATTGAATTTGAGGATTATAAAGAATAGTGATTCCAATTCTATCTGATCCAATTCTTAAAGCATCGCTACATTTATCAATAGGAAAAGGATCATGTTCAGATTGAAAATCTGTTACCCAATCTAATTGACTAATATTTTCTAAGAATGCATTTTTAGTTCTTAATAATGTACTTTCACCATTAAGAATTTCAGATGAGACAATGAATCTTTTAGGGTCAGCGCCTAATTCAAATGAATTTAGAAGTGAGTTGAAAATTTTGTTTGAATTTTCAGAGCTTTTTTTAATCTCTAAATGTAAAGATGTATCTGTTAAAGTAGTATCGATTTTTTTATTGTTAATGCTCTGATTTAAAGGAGTAGTAGAAATCACGATTTTTTTGTTCAAATTATTCATGTTTTAACATTATATTCAAAATTTTTCACAATTTTTATTATTTTATCTAACTCATTTTCATAATCTGTGTTTATATCTATAACTGATGCTCTTCTTCCTAATTTTTTTAATGAAAGAATATCTATTTCTGGTTGAACATAGAATAAATTGTTTAATTGTTTTTCTTCTTTTGAATTCATTTTATTAATTATCTTATTTTCTACAATGAATAGTGTTTTTATATTTTTCGACCCACCTTTTTGAATCTGTCCAGTAGAATGTAAATATCTAGGTCCATATCCAATGAATGTTAAACAAGATGTTTTTTGGGTAATGAGGTTCGATAATTCCTCTAGTTTTTTATTTAATGAATAAAATTCTGGTAAATAAACATTAATTGCTAAGGGGGTATTTTCATTTAATTGATCAAGTAATTTTGTAATAGTTATCTCTGTAGTTTCTTTTGATCTTTTAGGAATTTTTTTTCTTTCTTTTAAAACATCTAAAGTTAAAATCTTAGATTCATTCACATCAGGTTCATTAAAAGGGTCTATTTTTATCAGATAACAAAGTATGGTAATCACTAATTGCCATTTGAACATTTCACTTAGAATATTTTTTTCAGAAATAATCTCAGATTTGAAATAAGGAACATTTTGTTTAATGAAATAATCTTCATTTTTAGGGTCTAGTTGATAATCTAAAACAGCATATTTTTTATTATTAGAAATAAGATTTTTTTGTTGATTTTCTGATTTTAAAATAGGAATTAATCCTTTTAATTCTTTTCCATTAGATTCTGCTATAAGTTGTTCTAACCAAGTGGCAAAATATTTTATTTTGGTATTATAAGTAACTATTAATTGATTAATACCTTTTTGATGATATATGTATAGCAATACGGCTAATATTAAGACTGGATTACTTTCAGAATTATTTTTAAAAACCTTAGATCTTTTTTTTAATATTTTTAAGTTTTTTTCAACATCAAAACCACAAATTAGTCCTGGAATTAAACCAAAATGTGTAGTAAATGAAAATCTTCCTCCTATATCTTTAGGTGATGAAAAAATATATCTGAATTGTTGTTTTAAGGCTATTTGATGTAATGGAGAATTTTTATCTGTAATAGCTACAAAGTGGTTACCTATATTATTAATTTTGTTTTCAAATAATTTTTTTTGAAAATAATTAAATAAATAATTAGTTTCTAAAGTAGAACCTGATTTACTTGAAATAATAAAAATGGTTTTTCTTAAATCAAGTTTTTCGAATAAAATCTTTACATTTTTTTCATGAATTGAATCTAAAACATGAAGTTCTAAAGATTTATTGTTTTTGTTTTTAAATGAATTAAATATTTTAGCAGATTGAGAACTTCCTCCTATTCCAATTAGTACTACTTGTTTAAATTCTTCTTTAAATAGTTCATTGAGTAAATTGGATCCCTCGTCTAGGATTTTAGGAATATGTTTTTGAAAATTTATCCATCCAAATCTATCTGCTGTGATTTTATTGGATTTCCAAATATTTAAATTTGCATTAAATAAATTTTCAAGAATTTTATTTTTTATTAGGGAATTAATTATCTTAGAACACTGTATAATTTCTTCTTTTGAAAGACATGAAAAGTTATAAAGGTTTTGATTTATTTTTGATAAATCATCATTTTTTGTTGGCAAAGAATTTATCCTCTAATCCATTAATCAATGATTTGTAGGAATCTTCAAATTGAATTACTCCATCTTGAAGTAATTTTGAAGTGATGTATTCTAAGTTAATATTTAGTTCTCTCAAAGATTTAATGATTTTCGAAGATTCAGTAAGATTTTTTTCTATTGTATTTTTAACTATTCCATGGTCTATTAGAGAAAAAATTGTATCTAAAGGTAAAGTATTTACTGTGTTTTTACCTATCAAGTTTTCTACGTACATTACATCTCTTAAAGCGGGATCTTTTACACTTGTTGATGCCCATAATAATTTTTGTACATTAGCTCCAAAACTAGATAAATCTTTGAATTCCTTAGAGTTAAAATTTTTTAAATAGTCTTGATAAGCTAATTTCGCATTTGCTATAGCAACCTTTCCTCTAAGATCTGATTTTTTATCTAGTAGTTGATCTACTTTTGTATCGATTCTACTTATAAAAAATGATGCCACTGAAGAGATATTATCAAGGTCACTAAAGCCATTTTCTTTTCTAATTTGTAATCCTTGAATGTAAGCTTTCGCTGCATAATTATACATTTTTCTGCTAAATAGTAATGTTACATTTACGTTTATTCCTTTAGAAATTAATGTTTTTATAGCATTCATTCCTTCTCGAGTTCCAGGAATTTTTATCATGACATTTCGACGAGATATTTTAGTAAATAATTCAGTGCCTTCTTCTATGCTTTTTTCTGAATTAAAAGCTAATTGTGGGTTTACTTCTATACTAACGAATCCATCTTTTTTCTCTGATTTTATGTAAGTTGGCATTAAAAGATCACAAGCATTTTTGATATCTTCAATAGCTAAATGATTGAAAATATCTGCTGATTCTTCTTGTCCTTTATTAATTAATTGTTTTATTTGAGAATCATATGAATTACTTGATGAAATTGCTTTTTCAAAAATTGTAGGATTTGATGTGATTCCAGAAATTCCTGTAGAGATAAGATTATTTAATTCTCCAGAATTTATCATCTCTCTTGATAATGAATCCAACCAAATAGATTGACCTAGTTCATTTATTTGTTTTATTAAATTTGAAGCGTTTTTTTTGTTAATCAATTTCTATTTATATTTTTTCTCTATATTTATTAATTTATTTAATCTTCTTTTATATTTTTCTTCTTTTAAATTGAATTTTGCTGATAAAAACAGTTCTATTATTTTTACTGCTTTTTCTTCATTTATTACTCTAGCTCCAATACAAATTATATTCATATCATCATGCTCTACTCCTTGCTGAGCAGAATAAAAATCATGGCATACTGATGCTCTTACTCTAGGGAATTTATTAGCGGTAATAGATGCTCCAATACCACTTCCACACAGAAGAATTCCCCTATCTGCTTTTCCTGAGGAAACTGCTTTTGCTACAGGTTCAACTATATCAGGATAATCATCTTCATTATCAATGGTATAAGATCCCATATCCATGATATTTACATTTAATTCATTTAATTTCTCAATGATTGAATTTTTGAGGCTAAAGCCCCCGTGATCAGTTCCAAAAGCTATATTCATAATTAATTTCTACAAGATTGATTTACAAACATTAATTATATTTTCTTCTGAAAAGCCTAGTTCGTCCATAACAATTTTTCCAGGGGCAGAAAAACCGAATCTATCAATTCCAATAATTTTTCCCTCTGACCCTACAAATCTATCCCATCCAATTGTGGATCCAGCTTCTACAGAAATTCTCTTTTTTACATTATTAGGTAAAACAGAATTTTGATAAGATTTAGGTTGTTCTAAAAATATTTCCCAAGAAGGCATTGAAACAACTCGTATATTTATATCTAAATCAGACATTTTAATTGCTGATCTTACAGACAGAGATACTTCAGAACCTGTGGATATGATGATTAATTCTGGAGGCATATTTTTATCTTTTTGATAAACTGTATATCCTCCAGAATAAGGACCTTGTTTACTATCTAACTCCATATATTTAGAAATCGAAGGTACATCTTGTCGAGTTAGTATTAAAGCAGTAGGTCCAGTATTCCTTTTCATTGCTAAATACCAAGAAGATAGAGTTTCTTTATAGTCAGCAGGTCTTATTACAGTAAGGTTAGGAATTGATCTCAAAGATAATAAATGAGATATTGGTTGATGAGTAGGACCATCTTCACCTAAACCTATAGAATCATGGGTAAAAACATAAATAACATGAAGTTGGCTTAACGCTGCTAATCTTATTGCAGGTCTCATATAATCAGAGAAGACTAGAAAAGTGGCTGCGAATGGTATAAAGCCCTTATGTAAAGATATTCCTGATACTATTGCTCCCATTGCATGTTCTCTTATTCCAAAATAAAGATTAGTCCCAGTGGATGAATCAGGTTGAAATATTGTTCTATTTTTCATAGTAGTTTTATTTGATGCTGCTAGATCTGCTGATCCTCCAACAAAATTTGGTGTTTTTTCCGATATTGCATTGATAGCTACTGAAGATGCACTTCGCGTAGCAATTTCTTTTATATCTTTTTTGAATTCTTCTTTTAATAAAGAATCCCAGTTTTCAGAAAAATTATTACTAATAATATTTTTAAATTCTTTGAATTCTATAGGAAAATTCATTTGAAATTTTTTTAGAATCTCTTCCCACTCAGATTCTTCCTTGTCTCCATTTTTAATACAGGAGTTTTTAAAATCATCTAGTTGTTCAGGTATTTCAAAAGGTTTATATTTCCATTTTAAGTTTTTTCTAGTTAATTCTACTTCTTCTTCCCCTAAAGGTTCTCCATGTGATGATTCCTTTCCTGCTTTATTAGGACTTCCGAAACCTATTTGACTGTTGATGATAATCAGGGAAGGTTTATTAATTGTTTTCTTTGCGTTTTCTATTGATTTATCTATTTCTTCAATATTGTTTGCATCAATATTTTTTTGTACATCCCATCCGTAAGCCAAAAATCTAGTAGCAACATCTTCTTTGAAAGTTAAATCAGTAGATCCATCAATAGAAATGTTATTTTTGTCATAGAAATAGATTATTTTTCCTAATTTAAGAGTTCCAGCTAAGGATCCTGCTTCAGATGTAATGCCTTCCATTAAGTCTCCATCTGAAACAACAGAGTAAGTATAATGATCTACAAGTTTAAAACTCGGACGATTAAATTTGGTTGATAATATCTTTTCTGCTATAGCTATACCAATTCCATTAGCGAAACCTTGACCAAGCGGGCCTGTAGTGGCTTCTACGCCCTTAGTGACTCCGAATTCTGGGTGACCAGGAGTTTTACTGTGTAATTGTCTAAAAGATTTTAAATCATCTAAGGATAAATCATATCCAGAAAGATGAAGCATAGAATATAAAAGTATTGATGCATGTCCTGCAGATAATATAAATCTATCTCTATTGAACCATTCTGGATTTTCTGGATTAAATTTTAAATGATTTTTCCATAGAACATACATTAGTGGAGACAATCCCATTGGAGCTCCAGGATGTCCAGATTTTGCTTTTTCTACAGAATCAGCACACAAAAATCTAATTGTATTTATACAAATTTGATCAAAATCCATTTTTATTTTTTTTTCATTGAAATATTAAAGTTGTATCTTATTTTGTATTTTAATTATATTCCATTAATTTTCAGTCTAATGGAGTATAAACGAGAACTGGCAGTAATATACAGAGTTTTTTTATCAGATCCTCCAAAACAGCAATTTGAAACTTTTTCTGGAATCTCAATTTTTCCAATATTTTCACCTAATGGAGAGATTATTTGTATTGAGTCCCAAGAACTAGTATAAATGTTGCCTATAGAGTCTACTGAAAATCCATCAGGTACACCTGGATTTATAACTGTAAATACTCCTAAATCTTCCAAATAATTGTTTCTTGTAACTTTGAATTTTCTAATATGATGAGGTCTTTCTGGATGAATTTTTTCTCCAAAAGAAGCACCACTATCTGCAATGTACAAAAAATTCTCGTCAGGAGAAAACGCTAAACCATTAGGTTTATCAAAATCATTACATACTATTTCAACTTGATTTTTTGTATTTACCCTGAATACATAGTTTCCTCCTAGTTCACTTTTAGACTTAAAGCCCTCTTCATTTGTCATGATTCCATAAGGAGGATCAGTAAACCATATTGTTCCATCACTTTTAACTACAACATCATTTGGAGAATTAAGTTTTTTACCTTGATAATTGTCAGCAATAATAGTGGTTTTTCCAGATTTTTCTTTTCTTATTACTCTTCTTTTTCCATGTTGGCAACTTACCAATCTGCCTTCTTGATCAATAAAATTTCCATTATTGTAATCTGATTTTTCTTTAAAAATAATTACAGATGAATCTGAATTAAGACAATACATTTTATTTTGTGGAACATCACTCCAAATAAGTTGATCTTTCTCAAAATTCCAAGCAGGTCCTTCAGCCCAAGTTGTACCTTTATATTTAATTTCTAAGGATGAATCATGTTCTATGAGATTCCAGAATTTTTCTGAATTTGCAATTAAATATGGATGGTTCACATTTTTCATTGCTATTTTTTTCTGTAATCTGAAGTGCCTATTGTAATAGGTGAAACAACCTTAATATCATTTAATCGTGATCTAATTGCTTCTGTGTATTCACCATAATTAAATTGATCGTCTTCATTTTTTCGTGTAGTTATTACTGTTGGTAACCGAAGATTATGCCTATTAACTATGATTTGATAAATTTTTTCAGATGCCCAATTACTTGAATTTTCAGATCCTAGATCATCGAGAATCAGAAATGGCGAGTTAATTAAGTCATCAAAATCAATTTTTAATGAAGGGTCGCTTTCCTCGAACGATTTTCTAAGCTTATCAAGTAAATTTGGCATAAAACAGAAATATACAGATAGATTGTTTTTTATTCTATTTCCAGCAATAGCTAAGGCAAGATGAGTTTTTCCTACGCCAGTAGGACCTGAAATTAAAAAAAATCCATCATAGTTTTCTGCATAACTTTTGGCACTTTTAATAGAGGTAGTTAAGATATCATTCTCTAGATTTGGATGATCAAAATTTTCAAAAGTTTGGGTTCTGATTTTTTCTAAAGATATATCACCTAAATTAGAAGTAATATTTTTTGACAAAATCTCTTCTCTGTCTTTACTAATTTGGTCTTTCTGACATTGACATGGAATTAATTTTCCAAAATCTAATGATCCTACACTTTTTTCATTACCTATCCATTTTAAATCAAGGCATAATTCACAAGAATAATTATTTTTAGACATGATTGGCTCTTGGGTTGTCTTTGAACTTTTGATTATATTCTTCGGATCTGTAGTATTCTGACGATTTAAATTGTTTAAAATTTCCCCTAGATTTTCCATATTTCTCCTCTTTAAATTTTTTAGACTTTATAAGCCAATTTCTAAAAGCAAATTTCCATCTTTTTAATTTTCTCGTTTCACTCCAATATAAAACAAATGATTTAGCCTCACTTATCAAATCTAGTTCATTAAATTCATCTTCAATGTCTTTTATATAATTTTCATCTAAGTTGTCTAAATTTACTTCAGTTAATCTATTTAATGTTTTTAACCAGTTATTATTAGTCATATTAGCTTGATACTATTCCTCGAGCTGCATCATTAAAGGTTGCGAAATTATCATTAACTACTAACCATACGCTTCCAATAGGTCCATGACGGTGTTTTGCAATAATTATTTCTGCTAAACCTTTTGGATATGGTTCAGTGTTATTAGCTCTAATCCATTCTTCTTCAGTAGTAAATTTTTCTTCTCTGTGAATAAAAGCTACTATATCTGAATCTTGTTCTATACTTCCACTTTCTCTTAAATCAGATAATATTGGTCTATGTGATTGTCTTTGTTCTATAGATCTACTAAGTTGAGATACTGCTAATACAGGAACGTGTAAATCTCTAGCCATTGCTTTTAATTCTCTTGAAATAGCGCTTACTTCTTGTGCTCTATTATTATCTCTATTTCCACGACTACCATAAATTAATTGCATGTAATCTACCACTATAAAATCTAAACCTCTTTCTTTCTGAAGTCTTCTTGCTTTTGATCTCATTTCAATTACTGTTTGAATAGGTGTGTCATCTATCCAGATAGGTAGGTCAGATAGTCTTCCTACAGAGTCAACAATAATTGCATCTTGTTCATTTGTAGTTAACCCCAAACGTAATCTATGAGTATCAATCCTTGATTCTGAAGATAATAATCTTAATGCTATCTGTTCTCTTCCCATTTCTAAACTGAATATTGCTACTTTTTGATTATTTCCAGCTGCATGTCTAGCTATATTCAAAGCTAGTGTGCTTTTTCCAATACTTGGTCTTGCTGCAAGAACTAGCATATCCGATCTTTGAAGCCCTCCAAGTAATTGATCTAAATCTCTAAATCCTGAAGGGATAGGTGTTCTATTGTTATCTTCTCCTTCGACTAAATCTTGAGGTAAGAGGTAAGTATCAAGAGATTCTCGTAAAGGAGTGAAATCCTTACTGTCTTGTGTTGTTCTTAATCCAAATATAATTTCTTCTGCTTGACCTAAAGCTTGAGATAAGTCTGGGTTGTCATTGTAACCAATAGATGCTATTTCATTTGCTGCTCCTATTAAACGTCTCATAGTGGCAGTTCTTTGTACTATTTTTCCATAAAACTCTATGTGAAGATGTGTTGGTACTTGGCTTACCATATAACTGAAGTAACCTCTACCTCCTTCAATTTCTTTTAGTAAATCTTCTGATTCTAAAAAATCTCCAAGTGTTTTTTCGTCTATTGGTGTTCCTCTATCAAACAATGATAGGCATGCATCAAAGCATACACTGTTAGCTTTACTATAAAAATCTTCGGGATGTAAGAAACTGGAAACTTTTGTTAAAGAATCTCCGTCTATAATTATAGAACCAAGTACTGAAGTTTCAGCATCTAAATCATGAGGTGGTAATTTCTCTCCAAGCATTTGTGATCCCTAATTTACTAATCTTTTTTTTCCTCTTTTTCAGTATTTTTTTCAGGGACATCTGCATTATTATTTTCAACACCTTTTTCTTCTAGATCTTCTTCATTATTAGGTGTAATTACATTAGATTTTTCATCGTCTTGATCATTTTCTTCTTTATTTTCGGTTACGGGTTTTGTTTGAGTATCAGTAATTTCAAAAACTTCTTCTTCCAAATTGGTTCCATCACTTATAACTTTTAATCCTAAATCTATACTAATTCCTTCATAAAGTTTTACTGGTACTTTGTAATCTCCTACCATTCGTATTGGATCAGGGAATCTTATATTTCTACGATCCAGTTTTATTCCAGTTTCTTCTTCGATTTTATCAGCAACTAAAGTATTTGTTACTGAACCATAAAGTCTCCCTGTAGGTCCAGTTTGAACAGTAATGGTTAAAATTTTCTCTTCGAGAGATTTTCCTTTCTCTTCCCATTTTTTTGACTCAATTAATCTTCTTTCTTGAGCTTCTTTTTGAAGTTTTGTTGCTTGATCCATTGAAGATTTTGTTGCTAATACTGCTATTCCTTTTGGAATAAGGTAATTTCTAGCGAATCCTGTTTTAACTTCTTTTATATCTCCAGCCATTGCTGTTGGGAGAATATCTTTTAAAAATATTACTTTCATTTTTTACCTTCTTGTGATTTCTTAATTTACATCAATTAATTAAGATTTTCATTTTTTAAAACATGTTTTTTAAAAAAAAGATATATTGTTTCTATAGGTTATAATAATGAAAATATTAACTAAGGCAATGAATAGTATACCTTAAAAAGATTTCTATTTGTTGTATTTGATATAAATATCAAATTTGTATTAAAAATAAAAATATTTTAATCAGGAGGCTGTAATGGATTTTGAAGAAATCAAAAAACCAGATCAAAATCAATTTACTGTTAAATCTAATATTAAAAATTATGATGATTCATATGAAAAATCATCATGGGACGAAATTTATTCTGAATTAGATTGGTTGCCTGGAGGTGGATTAAATAAAGCATATGAATGTATAGATAGACATGTTAAGAATGGTTTAGGAGAAAAAATTGCTATTCTTTGGGAAGGTAAAAATGGTGAAGAAGAAATTTATACATTTAAACAATTGAAAGATTTAACTGATAAATTTGCAAATGTTTTAAATTCTTTAGGCGTGAAATTAGGTGATAGGATTTTTGTCTTTATGGATAGGTTACCTGAATGTTATATAGCTGTATTTGGAGGGTTAAAGATTGGTGCTGTAGTTGGTCCTTTGTTTTCTGCTTTTGGTCCTGATCCTGTAAAAGATAGAATGGAAGATGCTGGAGCAAAGTTGTTGGTTACACAACCAGAATTAAGAAGGAAAATTTCAAATATGTTAGGTGATTTGAATGATTTGCAAAATATTATAGTAGTCAATAAAGATAATAGAGATAACAACCCTCTTATAGAACAAGATCTTTCTTATGAAGAATTAATGGAAAAATCATCTAGTGATTTTTCTATAGCTAATACTAGTCAATATGATTACTCTATAATGCATTATACTTCTGGCACTACTGGAAAACCTAAAGGTGCTGTTCATCGACATCAAGCAATTGTTCAACAGTATGCTACAGGAAAGTGGGCTTTAGATTTTCATCATGATGATATTTATTGGTGTACTGCTGACCCTGGATGGGTTACGGGTACATCTTATGGAATGTTTGCTCCTTGGAGTAATGGAATAACACAAGTGATATATGAAGGAGGATTTAGTGCATCAAAATGGTACAGTATTATTGAAAAATATAAAGTTTCTGTTTGGTATACTGCTCCTACTGCAATAAGAATGTTGATGAAATCAGGAGAAAAACCTGTTAAACAACATGATTTATCAACTTTGAGATTTATAGGTAGTGTAGGGGAACCTTTAAATCCAGAAGCAGTAATTTGGGGAAATAAGAATTTTGAACAACCCATTCATGATAATTGGTGGCAGACTGAAACTGGGGCAATTATGTGTGCTAATTATGCATCAATGAATGTAAGGCCTGGCTCAATGGGTAAACCTATTCCAGGGATTGAATTAGCAATATTAGATAAAGATTTTAATCCACTTCCTCCTAATAAATCCGGATTACTTGCTGTGAAACCAGGATGGCCTTCCCAATTTCATGCCTATTGGAATAACAGTGAAAGATATAATTCTAGATTTAAAAAATCTTGGTATATTACTGGGGATGAAGCTTTAATGGATGAAGATGGATATTTTTGGTTTCAAGGTAGATCAGATGATGTTATCAATACTGCTGGTCACCTAGTTAGTCCTTTTGAAGTTGAAAGTGCATTAATTGAACATCCTGCAGTAGCTGAAGCAGGAGTTATAGGAATTCCAGATAAAATAGCTATGGAAGTAGTCAAAGCATTTGTTGCACTAAATGTAGGATATGAGTGGGACGAAAAACTTAAAAGAGAAATTATGAGATTTGCTAGAGAAAAACTTTCAGCAGGTGTTGCTCCTAGAGATATTGGTTATGTAGATTCTTTACCGAAAACTAGAAGTGGGAAAATTATGAGAAGATTATTAAAAGCTAGAGAATTAGGTTTACCTGAAGGGGACACTTCTACTTTGGAGGATGATTAAATTAATTAACTATTTTGTGATTTCTTTTTAATAATTTTCCTTCCAAAATCACATCTGAAGGATTAATTGTAAGATTTCTTATATTATCAATAGGATTTTTTTCAAAAGTTATAAAATCAGCTGATTTTTGAGGTGAAATAGATCCTGTAATATTTTCAATCCTAAGACATTCTGCATTTAATAGAGTCATGTTTTTTATTGCCTTCCAAGGATTATTTCCAAGAAATTCTACCATAGCCCATGCACTTGCAGCGGATTTATCAAATGTCGCATAAGCCATTCCCATATCTAATCCACCAGTAAGCCTAACACCTTCTTTTTCCATTTTTGTAAATTGGTCAATCATATCTTGGGTAGTAATAGGTGATTCTGCAACAGACCAATTAGGTTTTCTCATGGGAAGACCTTGTTTTTCAGCTTCTACTCTTAATAATTCTGCACCAATAGTTGGTTCAACAAATAATCCTTTTTCAGCAATTTTTGAAAAAATTTCAGAAGAATAATCTCCATATTTTTTAGATGGATTTTTATTTAAGAATCTACTATGTATAAGGTTATGAACTCCTGCATCGACACAAAATTTTGTTGATTGAGCTGAAAGAGTATGAGCAGTTAAGTAAACTCCTAGTCTTTCTGATTCTTTTCTTGCTGTTTCTATTATTTCAAATCCATATTGAGGTTCTCTAGGATTAGATGTAGGAGTGAAATTTCCACCAGAAGCCATAAGTTTTATATGGTCTGCTCCTAATTTAATTTGATTTCTAATAGCTTTTATTACAGAGTTTTTGCTATCACATTCTGTTCCAAAAAAATAACAATGACCTGATGTAATAGTAATTGGTGTACCGGAAATCAATAATTTGGGTGATGTAAAAATTTTTGATTTAACTGCATCTCTTATAGGAAAAGCAATATCATTTCTTGAGCCTAAATCTCTCAATGTTGTTACTCCAGAATAAATAGCTTTTTTTAAATTTTCAGATGCTCTTAAAAGTAATTGTTCTCGAGTTTCATTTAATAAAATATCTAAAGCATCATGCGTAGCACTAACATGCATATGAGCATGAGTTTCAATTAATCCTGGTATAAGGTAAACATTTCCAAGATCATGTATTTTGAGTCCATTTTTTTCTAGAAGTGTACTAGTAGGTAACACATCAATAATAGAACCATTTTCTACAATTATTGAGTGATCAATTAACCAATTATTGAAATTTTGGTTACAAATATATTTAGCTTTATAGATTGTTTTCATAAATTTTAAGATTAATGTTCCAAATATGATAACCTTTCTATGTATAAATTCAAAACTGTTTTTTTAAATTAATAAATTAAATTTTCTATTTGATAGTTTTAGGAGGAAAAATGTCAGATAACAGAGCAACTGCAATATATTCTGAATTAGGAATAAAACCAATTATTAATGCTATTGGAAGTGTTACTTTACTAGGTGGATCTACTCCTCCTAAACCTGTATTGGACGCTATGGATGATGCTAATAGTACTTATGTCCCATTAGAAGAACTTGAAGAAAAAGCAGGAAGATATATTGCTGATATGTTTGGAGCAAAAGCTGTTTATATCACTTCAGGTGCAGGATCAGCATTAACTCTGGCTACTGCTGCTTTTATGGCTGGAGACAATGATGAACTTATAAAAAAATTACCTGATACTTCTGGAATGAAAGATGAAATATTAATTCAAGCTAGACAACGTTATCATTATGAAAGGTGTTTGACTTTAGCTGGAGCTAAACTTGTTGAGTTTGGAACTAAAGAAGGTACTAAAAGATCAGATTTGGAATCTTCTATTACGGAAAATACTGTAGCTGTACATTATGTTGCAAATGAAACTTTTTCTGATCCCAATGTTTTATCATTAGAGGAAACTATAGATATAGCAAAATCTAGAAATGTGCCTGTAATGGTAGATGCGGCTGGACAAGTATATCCAATTGAAAATATTGGAAAATATGTCAATATGGGAGCAGATTTTTCTGCTATGGCAGCAAAATATATTGGTGCCCCTCATTCTACCGGATTTGCGATAGGCACTGAAGAAATGATAAGAAAAATTTCATTACAAAGTTTTATTGCATATGAAATGAGAAGAGTTAGAGGTGTTGGAAGACCTCAAAAAATTGATAGACAAGAAATTGTTGGAGCTGTAGCATCCGTAAAACTTTGGACTACTCTTAACCACGAGGATAGATTAGCAAAAGCTTATAAGGTTAGTGATACTATTGCATCATACTTGAAAAATATTCAGGGTATAAAAGTTAGAGTAAAAGATAATTCTATAGGACATGATCCGTTTGGAGTAAGTATTGAATTGGAAGATGGAGATCAATCTTTGATTAATGTAGTAAATAATTTAAAGAATGGTAATCCTAGTATTTGGTTAAGGTGCAATACTGATATGGATGGCAATTTGGATGATTCTAAGTTAGATGTTTCTCCTTTTGGTCTACATGAAGGAGAAGAGAGAATTGTTGGGGAAAAATTGTCAGAAGAATTAAATAAACTGAAATAACTGTGAAAATGGTTAATGAAGTATAAAAAAGAGAAAATTAATTATTTAATTGATTAATTCTTTAGATAATTGTTCAATTATTTTATTGTATTCTTCTTTTACTGTTGTATTGGTTAATACTGTTGGTTTATTTCCTCTCCTATAATCTGCATTAAGAGATAAAGTTCCCATCATCGGGATATTGAATTTTTCTGAAATTTCTTTTCCTGCTCCAGAACCAAATATAGTTCCTGAAAAATTTTCTATAATTCCTAAAACTTTTTGATTTAGTTTTTTAATCATATTTATTGATCTGATTGCATCTAATTTTGAAATATCTTGAGGTGCAGTTACGATTACGAAACCGTCAAGATTTAAAGTCTGTAGTACAGTTAAGGGTCCGTCTGATGTTCCAGGAGGTAAATCAACTATTAAATAATCAAGTTCACCCCATTCAGTCATTAATACTAACTGATTTATAGCATTAGTTATCATAGGTCCTCTCCAAATTGTTGCCTCTTCTTCATTTTCATGGAAAAAAGCCATTGACATAACCTTTACATCAAATCTGGAAGATGGAATAAAAACTCCTTCTTTAGGAGAACTAGGAGGAGAATTATGATGAAGGATATTTGTAACATTAGGACAATCGATATCAACGTCAAAAATAGCAACTTTATAACCTTTGTTAGCCAAGCTTACTGCTAGATTCACAGATACTGTGGTTTTCCCTACACCACCTTTCCCACTATATACTCCAATTTTATGTTTTATATTAGATAAAGATTCATCTATTTGTTTTCTTTTTTGAAAGGTAGCTCTTATTTGATTTAATTTTGCTTCTTCTTGGGGAGATCTTTGCTTTTCAGAAGTCATAAGATATAACTAATCTATGCCTAATAATTTTTTCCCATCATCAGTAATTCTATCAGGGCTCCAAGGGGGATCAAAAACCAATTCTACTTTTACATCTTCTACGCCATCAATTTCTGAAATAGCCCACTCAGCTTGCTGTGCGATATAAGGACCCATTCCACATCCTGCAGCTGTTAAAGTCATATTCACTGAAACATCTCTTTCATCTAAATTTACATCATAAATAAGCCCTAAATCCACTACATTTACAGGTATTTCTGGGTCATAAACTTCTTTTAATGCATCTATTACTTTTTCTTTCGTTAACGTATCAGTCATGTTTCCTCTCTTAATTATCAAATTTAATTTTATGTTCTTGAAATTTTATGTCAACAAATTAATTTTATCATTTTGTAGATTTTCTTAAATCTATTAATTGATCACGAATTAGGGCAGCTTTTTCAAATTCCATAGATTTAGCTAGTGTTTTCATTTCTTTTTCTAATTTTTTTGATATTTTTATTATTTCTTCATTACTCAAATCATTATAATTGATTTGTTTTTTATTGCTTGAATTGTTTTTTACTCTTTCAGTAATATCTTTTATTTCTTTGACAATACTTTCAGGTTTTAAATTATTCTCTAAATTGTATTTCATTTGAACATTTCTTCTTCTTTTAGTCTCACTAATAGCTAAATTCATTGATTTAGTAATTTTATCTGCAAACATTAGTACATGACCATTTATATGTCTTGCCGCTCTCCCCATAGTTTGAATAAGTGAAGTAGAACTTCTTAAATATCCTTCTTTGTCTGCATCCATAATTGCTATTAAACTTACTTCAGGTAAATCTAATCCTTCTCTTAGTAGGTTTATTCCTACTACTACATCAAAGACTCCACTTCTTAGTTCAGTTAAAATTTTTGTTCTTTCCAATGTGTCTATTTCAGAATGAAGATAATGAGTTTTTATTCCCATTTCTATTAAATAATCAGAAAGTTCTTCAGCCATTCTTTTAGTAAGAGTTGTTACTAAAACTCTTTCTTTTCTTTTTATAGTTTTTTGTATCCATTCTATTAAAATATCTATTTGATTTTTACTTGAAAGTACCTCTACTGTAGGGTCTAGTAAACCTGTAGGTCTTATAATTTGAGTAGCTCGATTTTCTTCATTTTCAATTTCATAATCCCCTGGAGTTGCTGATACAAAGATTATTTGATTTAATCTTTCTTCAAATTCTTCAAATTTTAAGGGTCTATTATCTATTGCTGAAGGTAACCTGAATCCATGTTCTACTAAAGTTGTTTTTCTGGAATAATCTCCTTTGTACATTCCTCTTAATTGTGGCAATGTGATATGAGATTCATCTATGAATACTAAAAAATTATCAGGGAAATAATCAATTAATGTCGGAGGTGGCATTCCAGGAAATCTTCCACTTATATGTCTTGAGTAATTTTCTATCCCAGGGCAAACTCCAGTTTCTTTTAATAATTCTAAATCAAACATGGTTCTTTGTTGTAATCTCTGAGCTTCTAATAACTTGTTATTAGAATTTAATATTTTCAAATGTGTGTCTAATTCTTCTTCTATATTGCTTAAAGCTTTCTCTAATTTTTTTTCAGATGTAACCCAATGAGTTGCAGGAAATATTTCTACTGATGTTAAATTTTTTATCACTTCTCCTGTAAAAGGATCAATCATACTGATTTTTTCAATTTCTTCTCCCCAAAATTGAATCCTTAATGCCAATTCTTCATTAGAGGGTATTAATTCTAAATTATCACCTCTAACTCTAAATGTTCCTCTAGTTAAATCTAGATCATTTCTTTTATACTGTACTGAAATAAGATTTCTAATTAAGTTTTTTAGCCCTTTTTCTTCATGAATTTTTAAGGAAATTTTTACGTTTGAATAATCTTCAGGATCACCGAGTCCGTATATACAGGATACTGAAGCAACAATTACAACATTTTTGTCTTTAATAAGTGAACTGGTTGATGCATGTCTTAATCTTTCAATTTCCTCATTAATGCTAGTTTCTTTTTCAATATAAGTATCTGTTCTAGGAACATAAGCTTCAGGTTGATAGTAATCATAGTAAGATACAAAAAAATGTACGGGCATTTCTGGTAAAAGCTCTTGAAATTCAGTCGCTAATTGAGCTGCTAATGTTTTGTTATGAGCGATAATTAATGCTGGCCTTTTCATTGAAGAAATAATATTGGCCATAGTAAAAGTTTTTCCGCTTCCTGTTACACCTAGAAGTGTCTGCCTGGAAAATCCCTTTTTTGTTCCTTCTATCAAATTAGATATAGCTTTTGGTTGATCTCCAGTAGGGGAGTATTGTTTATTCAAAGTGAAAGATGGAGAAGTGTTATTATCAAATTCCATTTTCAATTTTCATTTTCAAATGACTCAATAATTTCGTCTGTAATATCTATATTTGTGAAAACTTTTTGCACGTCATCTAAATCTTCAAGATTTTCCATTAATTTTAAAGTTTTTAAAGAAGTATTTATTTCTAAACTTAGAGATGATTTTGGCACCATCTCTATTTGTGAATTTATAAGCTTTACAGAGTTCATTTTAGTTAAATTTTTTCTTAAATCTTCAAAGTTTTCTAATGAAGTATAGAAAGTAATAATTTCTGAATTTATTTCAAAATCCTCTGCTCCTTCATCTATTCCAGATAAAGCTGTTTCTTCAGTAAGAGTTGTATCAGTCTCTATATTTATTGTTCCTTTACTTTCGAAACCCCATGAAACTGAACCAGTTTCAGCAAGATTACCACTATTTTTTGATAACGTAGATCTCACTTCTGCTGCTGTTCTATTTCTATTATCTGTTAAAGCTTGAATAAGTAATGCTGATCCACCTGGTCCATAAGCTTCATAAGTGATTTCTTCTAAAGAGCTTCCTCCAGTTTCTTTTCCTGAACCTTTTGCTATACTTCTTTCAATATTTTCATTAGGCATATTAGCATCTTTAGCATTTTGAATTGCTAGCCTAAGTTTGAAGTTAGATTCAGATTCGCCTCCCCCATCTCTTGCTGCTACTATGATTTCCTTTGAAAGTTTTGTGAATAATTTTCCTCTTTTAGCATCTAAAGCACCTTTTTTATGTTTAATAGTGCTCCATTTTGAATGACCTGACATATTTTCAACCCCTAATGATTCTATATATTATCTAATGTGATAAATTTTCAGGCAAGTCTACAAAAATTATTTTTTTAGTTAAATCAATTTTTAAAATTATTTTTTTTGAAGCTGGTATAAGATATTCAGATTTATTTTTAGATACAACATATACATCATTGCTTCCTGTCTCTATAATTTCTCTCACTGTACCAATATTTCCAGCCTTTTTGTCTATTACTGCACATCCAATTATTTGATAATGATAATAATTATTTTCTTCTAGTTTTTTTAATGAATTGCTTTGAATTGAGACTTTTTTACCTTTTAGTGGGATAACATCTTCTTTGTTGTCTATGTCTTTAAATTTTATAATTATTTTATTTTGACCATTTCTATAATTTGATAGATCGTAGATTTTTTCATCAATCCATACTCTATGAGCATCAATTAAATGAATAGGATTATTTGCAAAAGGTTTAATAACCATTTCTCCTTTTATTCCAAAAGGTTTAGTGATTATTCCCAGTTCAACTTTTTCTTCCATATTTGAAAATATGAATTTAATATTAGTCTATTCTTAGGCGAATTTTAGTGCCACTTTTTACAGAACCTACTCTAATTAATGATCTGATAGATTGGGCTACTCGACCATTTTTACCTATTATTCTTCCCTTGTCATCAGGATGAAGCTGTAGTTTTAGAGTAATACCCTCTTCTGTTTCTTCTTCATCAATACTCACAAATTCTGGGTTTTCTGAAAGAGCTTTTGCTAAATATTCCACCATTTCAGTGACAGATTTTTCAATCATTGTAATTTTAATTTTTCTAGTAAGCCTGATTGTCTAAAGAGATTATGAACAGCTTCAGATGGTTGTGCACCGTTGCTTACCCATTTTATAATTTTTTCTTCATCTAGATTTATAGTTGATGGATTAGTCAAAGGGTTATATGTACCTACTTCTTCAATAAATTTACCATTTCTGGCAGCTTTTTGATTTGCAATTACTACTCTATATTTAGGTTTCCCTTTTGTTCCAATTCTTTTCAGTCTGATTCTTACCATATTTTTATTGATTAATGTTTTTAGACCACTAGATTCTATTGACGCTATAAAAGTATGTCAATTTATAGTTTATTAGTAATTATATAAAATGATACAATATTGAATATTTTTATTGTAAATAAATAATTTTATATCCTCATTATTTAAGATTGTATGATCAA
Organism: Chloroflexota bacterium; assembly: GCA_002721615.1. Lineage (GTDB taxonomy): Bacteria > Chloroflexota > Dehalococcoidia > Lucifugimonadales > Lucifugimonadaceae. The sequence goes on along the minus strand of PBKW01000003.1, from coordinate 30,815 downwards.
TGTAAAAATTTATTTTTTCGCTTCAATTAGGGAAAATTTTGGTAAAAAAATTTTGGATTTTCAGGTCCAAAATGGTTCTACGATTTCCCAATTAATTTCCACTTTAGAGCGTGAATTTAATCTAACTAGTATCCATAATTGTATGGTAGCTATAGATATGAAATATGTTGATAAAAATTATATTATTAAAAAATATGAGGAAATTTATTTGATTCCTCCTGTAAGTGGTGGAAACGAAGAAAATTTAGAATTTGATGACCAAATAATTATTGATGAAAATGTTATTCTCAAGGATCAAATAATTGAGAGTTTTTTTTCTCATGAAGATGGGGCAGTGGTGTTTTTTTATGGAGTTACAAGAAATAATCATGATAATAAAACAGTAATATCTTTAGAGTATGAGTCTTTAATTCCTATGGCAAAAAATGAAATAAATAAAATATTCGTATCTATTCATAGAAAGTGGAATGTTTCTAAAATTGTTTTATTACATAGATTAGGAAAACTTTATCCTGGTGAAATAAGTATGTTAATAGGAATATCTTCAAAACATAGAAAACCAGCAATTCAATCGATAGATTATTTAATTGATGAACTGAAGAAAACTGTTCCTATATGGAAAAAAGAAATTTATGATGTAGGTGAAGAATGGATAGAAGATAATATTACATCTTATTGATTTTTTCTTTTTAATAATTTTTTTATTGTTGAATTTCTTCGTCTAGTAATACAAAATCCTCACACTAAACCTAAAAAGATAGACATCTACATGCTATGAATAGTAGAATTTGAACTTAAATTTAGTTGCGTGGAGAGTTCGCATAGAGGCCTAGTGCGTCGGTTTGCTAAACCGATGTCGGATTATATCCGACCATGGGTTCGAATCCCATACTCTCCGCCATAATTTAGGAAAAAATTGATATAATTGATTCGTGGAAACAAATATTTTACAAAAACAAAATAAATCTAATTTTAGTTATCATATTTGGACTGTAGGATGCCAAATGAATAAATCTGATTCTGAGAGATTGGCTACTGGATTAAAAGAATTAGGCTTACAGGAAAATAATGATTTAGAATCTTCAGATGTAATAGTATTAAATACATGCGTTGTTAGGCAATCTGCTGAAGATACGGCCACAGGGTTATTAGGAAAATTAAAAAAGATTAAACGAGTGAAACCAGAAATCGTGGTTGCAGTTATGGGTTGTATGGTAGGACCTACTTCTAAGACTCTTTCTCAAAGATTTCCTCATGTTGATGCATGGGCTCGTCCTCAAGAATTTGAAAAAATATTAGAACCTGTATCTCAATTTGTAGACAATGATATTTCTGGATGTGCTCCTGTCTTAATACCAGATAAACCTAAAGTAACCACTTTTATTCCAATCATTCATGGTTGTGACAAATTTTGTTCCTTTTGTATTATTCCTTATAGAAGAGGAAGAGAAAAAAGTAGGGCTATTTCAGAGATTTTTGAAGAAACTCGATTATTGGTTGATAGAGGAGTAAAAGAAGTAACATTGTTGGGGCAAAATGTTGATTCATATGGCCATGATTTGAACCCACAATCTGATCTAGCTGACTTGTTCTATTCTATTCATGAAATAGAAGGACTTGAACGAATAAGATTTTTAACTTCTCATCCGAATGATATGTCAATAAAAATCATTGAGGCTATCAGAGATCTACCTAAAGTCTGTGAAAGCATTAATTTGCCTTTTCAAGCTGGGGATAACGAAATATTAAAAGTAATGAGAAGAGGGTATTCTAGAGAAGAATATTTTGACAAAATTAATCTTATTAGAGAAACAATTCCTAATGTTTCTATGACCACTGATTTAATAATAGGATTTCCAAGTGAAACAGAATCTCAATTTTACAAATCTGTTGAAGTATTGGAAAAAGTTAGATTCGATAAAGTTCACGCATCCATATATTCTGAGAGACCAGGTACAATTGCTTCTAGAAAACATGAGGATAATATTTCTGTTGAAGAGAAGAAAAGAAGATTACAGGTAATTTTAAGTCTTCAAGAGAAAATATGCTCTGAAAATAATCTCAGATTTCAAGATCAAGATTTAGAAGTTTTAGTAGAAGGTGAAAAAAATGGAAAACTTTTTGGAAGATCTCGTTTAGATAAATTGGTGTATTTAGAAGGAGATAAAAATATAATTGGACAATTAATTATGGTGAAAATATTACAATCAACTCCTTGGTCATTGTATGGTAGTATAGATTCAAAAATTCAAAGCGATTTTATAAATGTCTATTAAAGAATTAAAAAAGAAAAATCCTGTGATTCCTATTTCTGAATTGGAACAAATGGCATTTTGTCAAACATCATCAAATCTTAGAACTAAGACCTTAGAAGAAGAGTTTCAATCTGGTGTGAGATGGCAAAAAGCTCCAACAAGATATTTGAGACTATCTTCTGAAGAAATAGAGCAAGGAATTAAGGAGTCACGGAGTATTTTGGGTGATCAATTATTTATTTTAGGTCATCATTACCAGAGGCAAGATGTCATAAAGCATTCTGATGTACAAGGAGACTCATATAAATTATCTGTTCTAGCATCTCAAGCTAAAGCTAAACATATAATTTTTTGTGGAGTACATTTCATGGCTGAAACTGCAGAGATATTATCTGCAGATGATCAAAATGTTATTTTACCTAATATGGCAGCAGGATGTTCTATGGCAGATATGGCTGATATAGAAGATGTTCAGGAAGCATGGAATGATTTAAGTGAAACTTTATTAGAAAAAAATCAAATTATTCCTATTACCTATATGAATTCTACTGCTGATATAAAATCGCTTTGTGGACAAAACGGTGGATTAGTATGTACATCAAGTACTGCAGAAAAAGCATTTAAATGGGCATTTAAAAGAGCTAAACGAGTTTTGTTTTTACCTGATCAACATCTTGGAAGAAACACTGCAAAATCTTTAGGTATTAGATTAGATGAAATGGTAGTTTGGGATCCATTTAAAAAAATGGGAGGTTTAACTAAAGATCAAATAAAAAATTCTAGAGTAATACTTTGGAAAGGTCATTGTTCTGTTCACACTAGATTTACCACTGATCAAATTCAAAATGCTAGAAATGATTTTGATGCGAATATAATAGTGCACCCTGAGTGTACTACAGAAGTTGTGGATAACTCTGATTATGTAGGTTCAACTGAATTTATAGTAGATACAATAAGTAATGCATCTCCTGGAACTACTTGGGCTATTGGAACAGAAATTAATCTTGTGAATAGATTAGCAATGAATAACAAAGATAAAAAAATATTTTGTTTAGATCCTGTTGTTTGTCCATGTGCAACAATGTATAGAATACACCCCGCATATTTGCTATGGGTTTTAGATGGCATCAGGGCTGGTTTGCTGATTAATCACATCAAGGTTTCTCCACAAGTCAAGAAAAATGCTAATAAAGCTATAGAAAGAATGTTATCGCTTTAATTTGAAGAGGTTTTTTGGTTGATATAACTAAAAATATTGAAGTTATTAACCTAGTTAAACTTAGTCTTGATGAAGATATTAAACAGGGTGATCCTACTAGTGAATCTTTATTTCCTTCAAGATCTCAAAAAGGGGAATTAATTTTAATTTTAAAAGAAGATGCTGTAGTGTCAGGTTTAAAATTATTTGAGTATGTTTTCAAAAAAATTAATTCTGAAATAGAATTTTTAACAGATAATTTAGATGGTTTTACTAAATCAGGTAATATAGGAATTTTAAGAGGCCCAATAAAATCCATTCTAAAAGGAGAAAGAACTGCATTGAATTTTATTCAAAGAATGAGTGGTGTAGCTACCGAAACTTTTGAATTATCTGAGTTGATACGAGATTTGCCTGTAAAGATTTCTGATACTCGAAAGACAATTCCTGGTTGGAGAATTTTAGATAAATATTCAGTCTTAGTAGGAGGAGGGATAAATCATAGGTTTAATTTATCAGATCAAATATTAATTAAAGATAATCATTTAAATAATATTTCATTGACAGATGCAGTAAGTATTTGCAGGCAAAAATTTGATTCATTAAAAATTGAAGTAGAAGTAGAAAATTGGGACCAACTTAAAGAAGCCATTAAAACTGATATAAATATCATCATGTTAGACAACTGGAATCTTAATGATTTAACTGAAGCTGTAAAATTTATAAGAAATATTTCTGATAAAGTCGAAATAGAAATTTCTGGAGGAATTACAAAATCTAATTTAAGAAAATATGCTGAAAAATATCCGGATTACATTTCAGTGGGACATATTACTCATTCAGCTAAAGCAGTAGATTTTAGTTTAGAGTTAAATTAACTTTCTTTTTTCTTGGCATATTTCTTTCTTTTGAATCTATTATTATAGAAACTGGCCCCCAATTAATTGATGTAATTTCCATTACAGATCCAAATTCTCCTGACTTAACATTTAAATTCGTTTTTTTTAATTTTGTTATAAAATTTTCATAAATTGAATTAGCTAATTTAGAATCTGCAGCATCAGTAAAATCTGGCCTTCTTCCTTTTCTTGTGGAACCATAAAGAGTGAATTGGCTAATTACTAAAATATCTTTCGATGAATCTATAACTGAAATATCAAAACCTGATTCGAATGTTTTTTTGGGAAAAAGTCTTAAATTTAGAATTTTATCAACAATATAATTTGTTTCATAGAAAGAATCATCTTTATGAACTCCCAAAAAAATCAACAATCCTTCATTGATACTTGAAATATCATTATTTCCCACTTGTACTTTTGCATTTTTAACCCTTTGGATTAAAACTTTCATTTGTTTTTATTAGCAGAATTTGATGTTTTTTTGATTGAAGGTTTATGTGATGTTTTTTTAGAATTGTCTTTCTTAGAATTAGAAGTTTTTTCTTTAGTTTTTGTGTTTTTATTAGAATCTTTTTTATTTTTTTGAGAATTTTCACTGGTAGATTTCGATCTATTTTCAGTGGAGTACCAACCTGAACCTTTGAAATGTACAGCTACTTTACTTATTAATCTTTTACTAGAACTACCGCATACTATACAATTTGCTATTGGTTCGTCTGAAAAACTTTGAGTAACTTCAAATATTTCTTCACATTTTTCATTGTTACATTTGTAATCATATTTTGGCATTTTTAAAAAACCTCTTATAAAAATAGAAAATGCTTTTCAAAGATTTTGAAGTTAGCATTAATTGGATATGTTGTCAAAATATTTTTCATAAATTATTAAATCCTGATGACCATGATTCATGGATTTCTTTAAGATCAATTTCGATAATATTGTTTATTATTAATTTTTTATCCATTACTACTCCAATTTTTTCTAATGGAATAGAATTAATCTTGCAAATATTAGTAACCTTTTTTAAATTTTTAGGATTTATTGAAAAAATAATTGTAGATTTGTTTTCCCCAAATAGAGGAATCTCCCAGGAATTTATTGGAATATTTATTTTCGCTCCCATATTTCCTAATGCACAGCATTCTGAAATTGCTACAGCTAATCCTCCATTTGAACAATCGTGAGAAGAATTTACTAAACCAGAAGTAATGAGTTCTCTAGTTATTTTTTGGAGTTTTTTTTCAAAGTCAAAATCTAATAAAGGTTTTCCTGATAATTGGTTTTGTATAATTTTCTGAAATTCTGAACCTGCGAGATATTTTGGATGATTTCCGAAAATATCATTTCCAATTGCAATAATTAAGTCATTTTCTTTTTTAAATGAAGATGATACACAATTATTAAAATTATTAATTAATCCAACTGAACCGATTATAGGAGTTGGGTATATAGAATAATTGTTTGATTCATTATAAAGACTTGCATTTCCACTTATTACTGGAATTTCAAATTTATTACAAGCGTCTTTTAATCCTTTAATTGTTTCTGATAATTGAAATTGAACATCATCTTTTTCAGGATTTCCTAAATTTAATCCGTCTGTAATTGCTAGGGGAGTAGCTCCAACACAAGAAATATTTCTACATGATTCTGCAACAGCTATCATTGCTCCTATATAGGGGTCTAGATAGCATTTCTTACTGTCACAATCAGTGCTAAAAGCGAGTCCTTTATAAGTTCCTTTTATTTGAATGACTGAAGCATCTGCTTCTCCAGGAGAAATTATGGTATTTGTCTGAACTTGATGATCGTATTGTTGATAAACGTATTCTTTTGATGAGATATTAGATGAACTTAACAATTTTTTAAGAATGTTTTTTGCATTTGAAGATTTAATATTTGGATTTGATAATTTCGAATTTTGAACTTTTTTTAACCATTGAGGTTTTTTGGAAATAATTTTGTAACTTGGAGCTTCAACTAAATGTTTTATAGGAGTAGATGAGACTAAATTGTTATTTTCATATATTTCAACTTTTTTATCTGCTATAAAAGTTCCGATAACCCTAGATTCTAAATCCCATTTTGAAAAGAGATCATTAAGATTTTTGTTGTATTCTTTTTTTACTATCAAAATCATTCTTTCTTGAGATTCAGATAACATTATTTCATATGCTGACATTCCCATTTCTCTTACTGGAACTTTTGATATATCTAAAGATAAACCTAGATTACTTTTATGAGCTACTTCAATTGCTGCACTTGTTAACCCTGCTGCTCCTAAGTCTTGCATTCCTACTACGCCTTCTAATCTACATGCTTCGAAACATGCTTCAATGAGTTTTTTTTCGAGGAAAGGATTGGCTATTTGAACAGCAGTTCTTAATTCTGAATCTGAATCAAGTGATTGAGAAGCTAAACCAGATGCTCCATGAATGCCATCTCTTCCAGTTTTAGATCCTACAAGTAATAACAAGTCACCTGCTTGTTGTGCTACTGCTTTTACAGGGCTAGAATCTTTAAGAATTCCTACACACATTGCATTTACAATTGGATTATCTGTATAACATTCTTCAAATTCTATTTCGCCACCTATATTAGGTATTCCAAGACAATTTCCATAACTTGAAATCCCTTCTACAACACCTGATAATAAATATTGATTAATTTTTTTATCTATAGGACCAAACCTTAGAGAATTGAGTAGTGCAATGGGATAAGCACCCATAGCTATTATATCTCTTACAATTCCACCTACGCCTGTTGCTGCACCTTCTTTAGGTTCTACTGCTGAAGGATGATTGTGAGATTCAATTTTCATAACTATGCTATACCCATCTCCTATATCTACAGCACCAGCATTCTCTTTTCCTGCTTCAATCAAAACATTTTTACTTTTTGTAGGTAAAGTCTTGATTAGTGATTTAGTATGTTTATATCCACAGTGTTCACTCCATAATGCTCCAAATAAACCCAATTCTAATTTTGATGGAGTTCTTTTTAAAAGGGAAACTATGAGTTCATATTCTTTTAAAGAAAGAGCAATATCTTTGAGGAATTCTTTGTCTACTTCTTTTAGTTTATTAATTTGATTCATTTGTTTACATGATTAATCATGGATTGAAAAATTAAATTTCCATCATTACTACCCAAGTTACTATTACAAGCTCTTTCAGGGTGAGGCATCATACCTAATACATTTCCTTTGTTATTCATGATTCCTGCTATATTATTAATTGATCCGTTTGGATTAGATTCTGAATTTATTTTGCCATCTGAATCACAATATCTGAAAACAACATTTTCAGAATTTTCTATTTTATTTAATGTTTTTGGATCTACTTGAAAATTTCCTTCACCATGGGAAACAGGAATTTTAAGAATTTTTTTTGAATCTGTTTCCGAAGAAAAAATTGTATTGTTATTAGAAATTTGTAGATTTACCCATTTACATTTGAATTTAAGATTTTTATTTCTTATTAGTGCACCAGGTAGAATTCCTGCTTCACAAAGAATTTGAAATCCATTACAAATACCTATTACTGGAAATCCTTTTTTTACATAGTCTCTTATAGAATTCATTATTGGGGAAACTTGAGCTAAAGCTCCAACTCTTAGATGATCTCCAAAAGAAAATCCTCCAGGGATGATAATTGAATCTATTCCAGATAGATCTGATTCTTTATGCCAAATATATTTTGATTTTTGACCTAAATTATCAGAAACGGCATACTTGCAATCTTTATCACTCCATGTTCCAGGGAAAACAATAATTCCAAATTTCATAAATTTTATTTTATAGATTTATTATAAAAAATAAATATAAAAAGTTGAGGAGTGTTTAATAGTTTAATAATATTTAGAAGATTGTTTAGAGCTTTTTCTTTTTTTTGCAGATAACTTCATTTTTCTAATTTCACTAGGAGGTTCAAAGTGTTGTCTCCTTTTAGTCTCAGAAAGTATACCATCTTGTTGGACCCTTTTATTGAATCTTCTTAACAAGCTGTCGAAAGTTTCTCCGTCATATTGTTTGACTTCTGTCATTAATATTCCTATTTAATGTTTCTTTACCAAAGAGCATTATAACTAATAGTAAAACTAACTTCAATTAAGTTAGTTTTGTTTATTTAAAACTTCAAGGGAATTTTTGATTCTTTTTCTACATTCTTCTAAACCTAATATAGATAAGGTATCAAATAGTGGAGGAGCAACATCTTTTCCCGTTACTGCTGATCTAATTGTTCCTAATGATTGTCTTGTTTTAAGCTCAAAAGTACCTATTAAATTTCTAAGATATTTTTCGATATTTTCTGTAACAAAATTTTGATGAATTTCTTGTTTATTAAACATTAAAATAGTTTTTTCTAATATTTTAATTGTTTCTTCTTTTGATACTCCTTTTTGAATAATTGTATGATCTGTTTGAGTTGGAGGTAAAAAGAAAAAATCCACATATTCAATTAAATCATTAGTTGTTTTTAATCTATCTTTTACTAGTGGAACAATTTTCTTTAATATTCCTTTATTCACTGGTCTTTTTACTGTATTAGGTAATTTTTTTTCTAATTCTTCATGAAAAATTTTTGTTAAAAATTCAGTAGAAGATTGTCTTATATAAACTCCATTCATCCACGTTAATTTTTCTTGATCAAATATTGCTGGACTATCATTCAAGCCTTTTAAATTGAATTTTTTGATAATTTCATTTTTAGAAAGAATTTCTTGGTTCTCTCCAGGATACCAGCCTAGAAGAGTTAAATAGTTATTTAATGCTTCAGGTAAAAAACCAGAATTTTTATATTCAAGTATTGATGTAGCGCCATGTCTTTTACTAAGTTTTGTTTTGTCTTTTCCAAGTAATAATGAGAGGTGAACATAATTTGGAGGAGTGAATCCCAGAAATTCATATAATAGAATATGTTTTGGCGTACTAGAAATCCATTCTTCACCTCTTAATACATGAGAAATTTGCATAAGGTGATCATCAACTACATTAGCTAAATGGTAGGTAGGCATACCATCAGCTTTTAAAATCACAAAATCATCAATGGTAGATAAATCAAAATTTATTTCTCCTCTAATGGAATCTGTAAATTTTCTATTCCCATTTTTAGGAACTTTTAATCTAGTTACAATAGGCCTTCCTTCTTTTCTGGATTTTTCTAGTTCTTCTAATTTTCTATTTCTAGAAAAACCATCATATCCAGGAGGTTTTCCTTCTCTTTTTTGTGTTTCCCTCATTAATTTAAGTTCTTCGGGGGTTCTGTCACATAAATAAGCATGACCATTATCTAAAAGAGTTTTTGCAGCATTAGAATAGAGATGTTTCCTTTCTGATTGAGTATATGGACCATATTCCCCACCTTTTTTAGGACCTTCGTCCCAATCTAATCCCATCCACTCAAGACCTTTTATAATATTTTCTAAGGATCCTTCTTGTTTTCTTGTTTGATCAGTATCTTCAATTCGAAGTATAAATTTTCCATTATGATGTTTTGCAAATAGCCAATTAAATAAAGCTGTTCTCATTGCACCTAAGTGAGGTTCTCCAGTTGGACTTGGAGCAAATCTTACTCTAATATTTTCTTGGCTTTTTGTCATGAAATCCTCAAACTGAAATATTTTTATATTTTATTTAATATCGTTTTTAAATCTTTTGGCAAATCAATTTGAAATTTCATTAAATTGTTATTAATAGGATGAGCAAAAATAATTTTATTAGCATGAAGAAAATGTCTTTTTATTAATATTTTATTTTTACTTCCATAAAGAGAATCTCCTAACACAGGATGTCCTATAGAACTTAAATGGACTCTGATTTGGTGCATTCTTCCAGTAAAAATTTGAATTTTAAGTAGTGAAAAATCATTTATGTTTTTAATTGTTTTGTATTTTGTTAAAGCTTCTTTTCCGTTTTTTACAATTGCTTGTTTTATTTTTAATTTAGGATGTCTTGATATCGGAGAATCGATAGTGCCTTCTACAGGATTTAATATTCCTTTTACTAAACAGATATATTCTTTATGTATATCTCTTGATTTAAACATATTTGTTAGATTGTCAAAGGATATATTGTTTCTAGCTACTATAAGAATTCCAGAAGTTTCTTTATCTAATCTATGAACTATTCCTGGTCTTTCAGGGTTACCTACATATTTTATTTCAGGAAAATCATTTAATATCCCATTTAATAATGTGTGTTTAGGGTTTTTTGTCCCAGGATGAACAATTATTCCAGCTGGTTTATTAATTAATAAAATATCTTTATCTTTGTAAATATATTCAATATTAATTTTTTCAGGACTTAGATCAGGTTTTTGTTCAATGTATAGTTCAAAATCTATGATGTCTCCAGAAGAAAGTAAGAATGAGGCTTTTCTAATTATACTTCCATTACATTTTAATTTATTTAATTCTATTGATTTTTGTATTTGATTTCTTGGTATATTTAGTTTTTTTGCTAAAAAATTATCAATTCTCTGGGGATTAGATTTTTCTGTAGAATACTGGAAAGAATATTCTTTTTGATTTAAATTTTTGCTAATAATATTCAAATTTTTTTCCTAGATTGTTGTCTTTTTTCTAAATCATTATTTTTATCATTAGAGGTGATAAAAAAAGAAAAAATCAATAATGTTATTCCTACCACAATACTTGAGTCTGCAATATTAAAAGTAGGCCATCTATATACACCTGAAACTCCTATATCTATAAAATCTATTACTGATCCTAAAAATATTCTATCTGAAAGGTTTCCAAGTGCTCCTCCTATTTGAAGACTTATTGCTGTGATTACTAGAGGTTGATCAGTATCAAATTCTCTTAGAAAGTAAATTAATACCATCAAAACTATTATGCCTATAATAGTTAAAAGCATATTTTGATCCTTTACTAAACTAAATGCACTTCCTGTATTTCTTATATGGGTTAGCCTAAAGAAACCTTGTTCAGGAATTGATTGATAAATATCTAATTGAAATCGTATTAATATTTTAGTTATTTGATCTAAAATAAGAATAGATGATGAAATACTTAGTATTATGAGCAGTTTTTTTATATTTATTTGATTAAAATTCATTTTATCAATTAAATTAATACAAATTTATTATTATGAGTATTAACATAAAATCAGTAACATTGTATATATTTATTATTGTAAATAAGGAAGGAAGAATATGAAAATTGATTTCAGAAGTGATACGGTTACTAAGCCTTCAAAAGAAATGAAAAAAGCTATGTATGAAGCAGAGTTGGGTGATGATGTATATGGAGATGACCCTACTGTAAATAGTTTACAAGAACTAGCTGCAGAAAAAACAGGGAAAGAATCAGCTCTTTTAGTTTCTTCTGGAACAATGAGTAACTTAGTAGCTATTCTTGCTTTAGCTCAAAGAGGTGATGAGGCAATTGTAGGAGATAAATCTCATATTTTTTTAAATGAGGCTAGTGGAGCTTCAGTTTTAGGGGGAGTTAGCCTAAGGCCAGTTAAGAATCAAGATGATGGCTCAATTGAATTTGATGATATTGAAAATTCGATAAATCCTATTGATCCTCATAAAACTAAAAGTTCGATTTTATGTTTGGAAAACACGCATAATTTAACTGGAGGACAACCTTTGAGTCCAACTCAAATTTCTGAACTTTCAAATTTTGGTCGAAAATTTAATTTAAATATTCATTTAGATGGAGCAAGAATTTTTAATTCTGCTGTAGCATTGAAAGTTGACTTAATCGATTTAACAAAATCTGTAGATACTATAGGTTTTTGTTTATCAAAAGGACTATCTTGTCCCATAGGAAGTGTAATATGTGGTCCTAATGATTTTATCGAAGAAGCAAAACGTTGGAGAAAAATGTTAGGCGGTGGAATGAGACAAGCTGGTGTATTTGCTGCTGCAGGAATAGTAGGTTTGAATTCAATGATTGATAGAATGGAGGAAGATCATCAAAATGCAAAAAAACTCGCTTTTGGCTTATCTGAATTTTCTGAAATTATCATTGATCCTAATAGCATAAAAACAAATATTGTTAGATTTGATTTGAAAAAAATGGATTCAGATTTCTTTGTTTCAAAGCTAAGAGATAACGGTGTTTTAGTAAATGGTTCTATGAAAACCAAGAATTTAAGAATGGTTACTCATTATGGAATTATTTCTGAAGATATTGATTACACAATTGAACAAGTTAGTAAAATTATAAATTAATTATATAGAACTTTGTTCATTGAAAAATTTTTTCCCTCTTAACTTTTTGGGTAAATATTCAATTTTATTTTCTAATAAATTGTTATGAGGATTTTCGTATCCTTTTCCATAATTGAATCTTTTGGAAACTGAATTCGTTGAGTTTCTTAAATGTAATGGAACATCATATTTAATAGGTTTATTAACTTCTTCTAAAGCTAATTGTATTGCTAGATAAGAAGAATTGTTTTTTGGTGCTTTAGCTAAATAAATTGTGGTTTGCGATAAGATTATTCTAGCTTCAGGCCAACCAATTCTAGAAACACTTTCTAATGCAGATGATGCTATAGTCAGAGCTAAAGGATCACCTAACCCAATATCTTCTGAAGCTGAAATAACTAATCTTCTTCCAATTATTTCAGGATTTATACCTGTATCTATTAATCTTGCAAGCCAATAGACTGAAGCATCTACATCTGATCCTCTGATAGATTTAATTAATGCAGAAATTAAATTATAGTAATTGTCATTGTTATAAGAAGTATTTAATTCAGTTTGTAAAATATTGTTTATTTTATTTTTTGTAATAATTATAGATTTTTGATTATCTTGGCAGGCTAATTCAATTGTATCTAGAATGATTCTTACATCGTTAGAAGTTTTTGAGATTAAAGTTTTTAAATTTTCATCAGATATTTCTATATGTTTTTCATGGAGTCTGCTTCTTGGATCTCTTAAAACATTTTTAAGAAGATTTTTAATTTCAGGAAACTCAAGATGTTTTAATTTAAATACTCTACATCTTGATATAATAGGTCCTATTAATGTTCTCCCAGGATCTTCTGTTGTGGCACCAATTATTGTAGCGAGTCCATCTTCTATGATATTTAAAAGGGATTCTTGTTGGTTTCTAGAAAAATGGTGAATTTCATCTATGAAAATTATTGTTTTTAAATTTTGAGTGCCTAGGTTTTCTCTAGACTTGATTGTTGCTTTACGAATAGATTCAACGCCTGATTTTACTGCATTAATAGTTTCTAATTTATGGTTTGAAGAATTTGCAATTATGTTAGCTAAAGTTGTTTTTCCTACTCCAGGTGCTCCCCATAAAATCATAGAGGGTATAACTTTCCTATCAATTGATGTTTTAATTACTGATTTATCACTTATTAAATGAGATTGTCCAAAAAATTCGTTTAAATTTCTTGGTCTTACTCTTCTAGACAGAGGAGAATTGTATATATTTTGAGTTTCAGCATTATAATCAAATAAATCCACTTTAATCCTAATATTATTTTATTTGTTGTTATATTTGAGTTAAGGTATATTCTACTATTTCATTGATAGATTATCTAAGTTATGAAAGATCAAAATTCAAATTTTTATTAATGGTATGTTTGTTTTAGGAATTACAGGTTTTATAGGTAGTGGAAAATCAGAAGTTTGTAAATTTTTAATTAATTATGGATTTCAAGTAATAGAATTAGATAAATTAGCCCACCAATCTTATGAAATTGGGACAGATATTTATTTAGAAATAATTAATTTTTTCGGATCAGAAGTTTTAAACTCTGATATGACTATTAACAGAGAAAAATTAGGAGATATTGTTTTTAAAGACAAGGATAAATTAATTTTTCTTCAAAATTTAGTTTGGCCTAAAATTACTAATGAACTTAGAATAAAACTACAAAATTATAAAAAAAATTTTTATGAAAAAATATCTATTGAATCTTCATTGCTTTTTAGTGGAGGGTGGCATAAATTTTGTGATCAAATATGGTTCGTAGAATCTTCAAAAAAAAATATTAAATTAAGATTAAAAAATTTTCGTGGAATGGGGGAAAATAAAATAAATTCTATTTTGGAACTTCAATCATTTGTAAAGCAAAATAAAGAACAAGTTGATCAAGTTATAATAAATAATAAAAATTTGCTAAATTTGAAAGATATAATTAAAAGAAATTTAAAAGTTGTTTAGGAGAGAAAAAATATTGTCTTCAGATAAAATTAATTATAAAAGTATCAGAATTGAAGAGTTCAAAATTTCTGAAAAGCCTTTTTATATTCCAGTTGCAGATGAAATTAATATTTTTCATTCTGCATATAAACAAAAAATACCTGTACTTCTTAAAGGACCTACAGGAACTGGGAAAACTAGATTTGTGGAATATATGGCTTGGCATATATCAAATATTGTTTCGAAAGATAATAAAAAGAAATCAGAAGTTCAAAAAGAAGTTCCATTAATTACAGTTGCTTGTCATGAAGATCTTACAGCTAGTGATCTAGTAGGTCGTTATTTAATAGATCCAGAAGGTACAAGATGGGTTGATGGTCCTTTAACTAGAGCAGTAAAAGCTGGAGGAATATGTTACCTAGATGAAGTTGTAGAGGCTAGAAAAGATACCACTGTAATTATTCATCCTTTAACTGACCATAGAAGATTGCTTACTATAGATAAACTTGGTGAATTAATTGAAGCATCAGAAGGTTTTCTTATGGTTGTTTCTTACAACCCAGGTTATCAGAATGCATTAAAAGATTTAAAACAAAGTACTAGACAAAGATTTATAGCGATAGAATTTGATTTTCCTCCATTTGAAGTAGAAAAAGAAATTATTAAAACTGAATCAGGAGTTAATGATTCTATAGCTTCTTCTCTAGCTACAATAGGAGAAAAAATTCGTAATTTAACTGACTATGGACTTACTGAGGCAGCTAGTCCTAGAGTACTCATATACGCAGGACGATTAATTAAAGAAGGTATTCCTGCAAGAAGAGCATGTCAGGTGGCTATATCATGGGGAATTACAGACGATAAAAAACTTCATAAAAGTATTGAAGAAGTTATTTCAGCAATTTTTCCTTAACCTTAAAAAAATCAATGGAAAATATCCATAATTCTATAATAAAAATAAAATCAAAGTTAAAACTTTTAAAGTTTCAGGAATTTTCTGACAAAAAATCTTCTCGTATTCCAAAAGCTGCTGTTATGGTTTTGTTAACTCAAAAAAATAATGGTACAAGTATTTTATTAGTAAAACGTTCTAATGAGGTTTCAAACCATAAAGGTGAAATATGTTTTCCTGGTGGTAAAAAAGAAATTTCAGATAAATCTCTTTTGGATACCGCTTACAGAGAAATTGAAGAAGAAATAGGTGTTTCAAAAAAATCAATAGAAATAATTTGTTCTTTAACCCCAGAAGTTACTAGAACTGGTTATGTTATTTTTCCTTATGTTGCTCATTTAATAGATGATAGCAATATCAAACCAGATAAAAAAGAAATTGAAGAAGTGATGTTTATTACTTTAGACGATATTCAAGACCCTAAAAGAAAAAGAACTATAGATTTTTTAACAAAAAAATCAAGAATTAGAAAGAATGGGTTTTTGGTAAATGATTATCTGGTATGGGGGGCTACTTCTAACATAACAAATGAATTACTTATTAAAATAAATCAATAAATAATGATAGCTTCCGAATATTACAATAATAAAATTTCTAAAATAGGGAATCAATTAAAATTAGTTTCTCAAGAATTGTATTTAACATTTGTAAGTAATAAGAATGATTTAAGTAAATATTTTGATGAAAAGACACTTGTTGATTGGGCTTCAATTGGATTGAATATTTCTAATGGCTCTGAAAAAAATCTGGAAACAGGAAAAAAGTTTTTTCAAGTTAGTTCTTTGATAAATGAAAAAATTCCCCTTTCTACTTTTAAAATTTGGATGTTAACGGTAGAAAAAATTTCCTTAGAATCAACCTCACTAGGTTATTCATATTTGATTTCTTCCCCATCTGTTTTAAAGTTTTTAAGACCAAGATATCTACAAGAATGGGGAGAAATAAGTAAGAATATTTTTTCTGGATCATGGAAATCTAATTTACTAGCTGCAAAATTTTTAGAATCCTCTCCTTTCTTACTTGAAACTATTTCATTTGATGATTTAAAAAATTTAGCTAAATATTGTGAAAATTTATCTATTAAATCATGTGATTTGGCTTCGGATCACTTAGATTGGTTTACTAAGAATTTGGCTCTCTTTGGTAAAGATAGTTCAGATTTCATAATTCTTTTAAAAAAAATGACCATATATGATTGGCGTGAAATAAAGATTTTTTTTGAATTATTAGATTTAAATATTCAGAAAAATAAAATTGAAAACATTAAATATTTAATTCAATTGTTATTACATTTTTACTCAGATAAAGAAGATAAATCAAATAATGATCAAACAAAGAAAATCGATTTAAAAATTACTAATTATGCAAAAATTTTTTTGATAAACACTGAAAAACTAAAAGACTTAGATGTTTCTAGAATATTTAATTTCAATTTAAATTTAATAAAATATTCTCGGGATGCTTCATACAATTTAAATAATTCAATTAACTCTTTGTTAGAAAAATTAACTTATAGGCAATTATCAGAATGGTTTAATACAGGTATAGAAATTTTAAAGAAAGATTTAAATTTAGGAGAATTGTATTTTCTTGTTGAAACTGAGCAATCTCAATTATTAATTGATACTCTTTCATTTTCTGTAGATATTGAAAGAGAAAAGGAGTTATTTAAAATTTACTGTGGAGCATTATCAGGAAAAGATCTTGAAATACAATCTTCAGAAAAATTAGTGGAAAAAGAAATAGGATGGTTAGATTCAAATTTAGCTACTACTGAAGGTACCACAATTTTTCTTCCTCAAACTGTAAAAAGATTCAATTCTAAAAAAGAAAATTTTGCATGGTATAAAGTAATCGCAACACATCAAACAGGTCATGTGGAATTTGGTAGTTTTGAATTTAATTTTGGAAGAAATTCATCATTATTTTTTAATTTGAGATTTAAACTAAATAATTTTAAATTTGAAGAAAATATTGATGATTCAGAAATAAATAAAAATGACTCAAAATCATATTTGACAGATATTAGTAAATTTTTAAATCTTTTTGATGATTCAAAACTTGCTTTAGATATTTTTACTTTATTGGAAGCTTTTAGAATTGATAAAAAAGTTTTAAATGTATATAGAGGAATTCGAGATGATTATATTGATGTACAAAAATCAGCATTAATTAATAGACCTAAAATTGAAGAATTGCCAACAAGAGAAGCTCTTGTAGAAATATTGATTAGGTACAGCATAAGTCCTGATCTTAATATTAGTATTCCATCAAAATACAAATATATTATCAAAAATTTGTTTGTGTTAGTTAATAAAATGAGTTCATCAGAAGCGATAGTGGAAGATACTGCAGAAGCAACTATAAGGATATATAAAATTTTATCTGAAATAGATAACACATTAGAAGATGACTTGGAATTTGAAGAATTGGATCTTAATGAAAATTTTCAAGATGAAACTGAAAATCAAGAAAATGAAGAAGATATAAAAAATATTTTGGATTATTTTCAATCTTTAGAGAAAGATTTGAAATCTTCTAATGATAAAAATGAATTTGGAGAATCAGAAAATGTTTCTGATGAATTAAAATATAAATCTCCTCAGGAAGTTGAATATAGAGGAGATTTTAAGCCTGAATTGTCTCAATTACTTTATGATTTTCAACTTTCTGATGGTATTTCTGATGGTAATTTTGATGATTTAAATCTAAATGAAAATGACTTAGAGGAAATGATAAAAAATTTTCCTGATATTAAGGATACTCAAGGAGATCAATCTGAAAATACTGATGGCAATGTAGCAAAAAATATAGCCGATTTAATCGAAAATCTTGATGGTAATGATTCTAATTCTGGAGGTATGTTTTCTGATTCATTTGGTCATGTTGATGAGAATGGAAAATCACTTATTTCAAGTGGGAAAGATCAATATGTTTACGATGAATGGGATTTCAGAGCAAAAGAATACAAAAAAAATTGGTGTTTAGTTAATGAGAAAAAAATGTCTGAAGGAGAATCTGATTTTTATGATGAAACTCTATTAAATTATTCGGGATTAATGAAAGAAATAAGAAAACAATTTGAAATGATTGTCCCTGAGAACTATAGAAAAATCAAAAGACTTGAAGAAGGAGAAGAACAAGATTTGGATCTTGTAGTTGAAGCAATGACAGATTTAAGAGCTGGAATAACTCCTTCAGAAAAAATATTTTGGAGAAGAAATAAAATTGAAAGAGATATAGCAGTAGCTTTTTTATTGGATATGAGTGCTTCTACTGCTGAAGCAATTGAAAATACTAAATATTCTAAAGATGATTGGGGCGCTCCTGATGATCCTGAAAAATATATGGAATGGTTAAGAAAAAGAAGATCCCAGGGTATTAGAAGAGGTTACAAAAGAATTATAGATTTAGAAAAAGAAGGAATCATACTTTTGATTGAAGCATTAGAAACTTTAGGAGATTTTTATGGTATTTATGGTTTTTCTGGATATGGACGTGAAAATGTTGAATTTTTCGTTATGAAAGAAATTGAAGAAAAATTTTCTTCTGAAATCGCTAAAAGAATTGATCGTGTAAGTCCTTTACATGCAACTAGAATGGGTCCTGCTATTCGTCATACAATTAAAAAATTAGAAAAGGTAGAAGCCAAATCAAGATTTTTATTTTTAATCAGTGATGGAAGACCTCAAGATAGAGGATATAGTAGGGAAGGGGTTGAAAAAGAATATGCCGTGAATGATACCAAAAAAGCTCTCCAAGAGGCTAAATCTATTGGTGTAACTCCATTTTGTTTAACTGTGGATAAGCAGGGACATGATTATATGAAAAACATGATGGATGATATGAGTTATGAGGTCCTAGATGATATATCTCTTTTACCTTTAAGGTTGCCTGAATTATATAAAGCTTTAACAATGACTTAATAAAAATTATTAAGTATTTCTTGAGCCCATTTTTTATCAGCTAAAATTACGTCTTCACCATCTTGCGGAACCACATAAATATGATTTCCATCAGAACTATTAGATCCGAATGTTATTGCAACTCTGGAAATAATTTTTTTTCCTTTAGCATCAAAACCTTCAGTTCTTAAAAATATGTGAGGAGAATCTGAGGTGGCACCGAATTCTGCAAATTCTTGAGGCGCCTTTAAGCCAGTTCCATTTAAAGCAACTCCATCAAAATCAGGTTTTGAAATATGATTGATTAAATTTTTTAATAAATTCTGATCTTCAATTTGTTTGCCCATACATGGCTCAATTTCTAGATATGGTTGATCTGTTTCTTGATCCATTAGTAATTTGCATTCTTCCCATTTTCTGAATTCTTGATCTGGATTAGATTTTACAAATCCAAAAGCTTTTGAAATTTTTCCATTAAGGTAAAAAACAACTTCAGTAACTGTAATAGGATCTAAGGAGTAATACCAGTGTGGTAGGGGAGGAATATCAGCTAATTTTTGAATTACTTCTCCCCAACTTACATCGACTGTCATAATAGAAGATCTGCCTTCTACAAGTGCATAATGATGTGATCCATCAGGAGTTTTATCTCCAAGTGCTAACTCTATACTACTTCCATCTGATAAACCTATATTAAGAATTAATGATGGATTATCTAGTCCAAATTTTGATCTATTAGTTTCTGAATCATCTATAAGTCTGTCAGTTAGGGGACCTTGAAGTAAAAAAGTAAAACCTCCCCATCTATTTAAGTCAAGAGGAGTATTTATTAATGTTTTAAAAAACCAAAGACCATCCCTATCATCTCTTTTTTCAATGGATAATTCTTTTCTCTTAGTTTTAATATCCACAGTGATCATATCTTTATTAGATATCCTGTATAGATATGGAGATTCTTCAATTATGTCTTCTGAGTTTTGAAATTCAATATATATCCATGTCCCTAGAATAGAACTAAGAGATAATAAGATTATGAGTATTAGTGATAATCTGATACTCAATTTTAGCGTCTCCTCCACCAAGCTAGTATTCCTAGTGATCCTATTACTGATGGCATTAACAACCAGCCACTCCACCTAATAAAAGCTCTTTCGTTTTTTGTAAGAACTAATTCTCTAAATACACTTTCTTTTACTCTAATAGAAATAAGTTCAGAATCTTTTGTTAACCAATTAACTGAATTAGCAAAAAAATCTTGATTTCTTGATGATGTAATATATTTATTACTAGCGAAATCAGAGTCTCCTATTACAACTAAATGAGAATATAAATATCCTCCATCTATTTGCTCTAAAGGTTCACTTATTACAGTGCTAATTACTTGACTAGCCATAGCTATTGGTAATGGCCCAGGAGTATCTACTTTATTGTCAAATGCAAGTTCTTCTAGATTTGTTTCAGACCAACTATTTATTGTAGTAAAAGCTAAAGGTTGAGAATTAACATATAAAACTCCTTCCGGTGTGATAGGCATTTCTTCTTGTGATAGTGACATACCTATATAAGAAGCTCCTGGAAAATACATAACATCAAAGTTATGGGTAATCGGATGGTCTGGAATTTGTAAGTTTGTATTTTTTACTTGTAGAAAATCTAAGTTTGGTGCTACGTAACTAATCGTATCAATAAGTGTACCGTCTCCAACCATTATTCCCCATTGAGATAGAAAAGTAAGATATTCTTCAGGAACATCTGATTCTATCAATATGAAAATATTTCCACCATAATTTATATATTCAGTTAATAATTGAGATTGAGGTTGAGTGATAGGTTCTTTGGGATCTGCTATTATTACTGCTGCAGGAAAATTCTCGGGGTCACCGCTTGCTAAAATACTTCCTAATTCAGCTATAGTTGCATTGTTTACGATGTAGTTATCTCTAACTAAAGCATTTACAGCTAATCCATACCCATTTGAATTTTGATCAAAGTCTGTAATATCCCTTTCATCATGACCTGATAGGAAAAGGACTATTTTTTGTTTTAATTGACTTACTACTAGTAAACCAGTGATAATATCTTGCTCTGAAAATACATCTGGATTTTCTCTTGGATCAATACCTATAGAATATGATATTCGTTGTGTTTCAGATCCTTTAAATGCTAATGAAGGAAGGTTTCTTCCAGCTAAGAACCTATCAATTCCTAGTTTTTGAGCTATGTCAGGATCTAGATCTGGATCAATGAGTTTATATGTTAAATTTTTTGTTGTGGATCTTTTTGAAAATTCACTTAGCAAATCTTCAGTACGTCTTATAGCAAGGTTACTATTTTGTGTATTGTTTTTGATAAAAATAAATATTTCTATATCTTCTGTCAATTGATCTAGTACAGCCCCTGATTGTTCAGATAACTCATATTCTTTTGTAGCAGTTAAATCTGTTCTTATCCAACCGGGTGGAGAGTTCTTTGTTTCTAACCAAAAGAAAAGTATGTTTGCTGAAATCATAAGTAATATAGTTCCAAAAACTATAAAAAAAGTGTTAGCACTGTATTTTCCACGTCTACCTAGGATACTTCTGAAAACATTTTTTCTGTTCAATATAGCTGCAATTAATAATGTTATTATTGCTATTCCAGAAACTATTATTCCAGCATCTTGTATGTCTCTGAAGAAAATATAAACAAGTATTCCTATTATTAATGATCCTGATCCAAATAGAACTAATAATTGAGTGAAAGATTTAGAGTTATCTTTAAGCCATGCTAAAAAATTGTAGGATTTATTTTTTTGAGGAGATCTTGATTTTTTTTGGTTCATTATCTCCACCTTCTACTTTCAAGAATAAGAATCGTGAGCATTAAAAATACTATGGTAATTGAAAAATAATACGTTATATCTCCTAAAGAAATGATTCCTCTAGCAAAATCAGCGAAATGTCCTCCTTCAGAAATCCCAAAACTTTGTTGATCAAAAACTGAAAAAGAACCCCCTAGTTGTAAATGATTTAAAATTTTTGCAACATTTGGACTTAATCTATTCGCTATGAAATCAATAAATGTAAGAGTTGTTAATATTCCAGAACCAACTACTAATGACACTAATTGATTTGGTCCTAAAGCTGAGGCAAATAATCCTACAGATAGTGTTGCTGCTGAATATAATATTAATCCCAAGTAACCAGTAAAAATAGGCCCTATATCTGGGACTCCATAAATCAAAAGTATTATTGTGTAATATATTGTGAGAAGAAACATTAAAAGTATTATTGAAAAAGCTGCAATAAATTTTCCAAGAACTATTTCAGCTTCTTTTAGAGGAGATGTTAAAAGGAGTTCTAATGTTCCAAGTTTTTGCTCCTCAGATAGTAATCTCATAGTTATAGCAGGAGAAAGAAAAATGAGAAAAAATACTGCTCCTGCTAAAAATCCTCTGATACTTGCTTCTGCAAAGGCATCTGATACTGAAGCTACAAAGAAAAATCCTGTTACTGCCAAAAAAGAAGCAGCAACAATATATGCCATTGGAGATGCAATATAAGTTTTAATTTCTTTATTAGCTATTAGAAAAATATTTTTCATTGTTATTTTGGCTTTTCGTCAGTAGTAACTTGCATGAAAATTTCTTCAAGTGTCATAGGAACAGAATTTAATCTAACTAATCCCCAACCTTTTTCAATTACACTTTTTGCTATAATCTCTTGAGCATTATTTTCAGGTTTTACTTCTACTATGAGATTGATAGTTTCATCATTTTTATTTGTAATTTGATTGACAAGATTTTCTCTAGCATCAATTATGAAGTTAAAATTTCTTAGTTCCTTTAATATTTCATTGATGTTTTTTGATCGTATTGTTAGCTCAATTTGCTCTGAAGTTTTTAGTTTTTCTGATAGTACTGATGGTTTATCATCAGCTACAATCTTACCTTCATGAATAACTAAAACTCTTTTACATATCATACTAACTTCGGGAAGAATATGAGAACTAAGAATTAATGTATGATTTCCACCTAATTCTTTTATTAATCCTCTTGTTTCTATTACTTGAACTGGATCTATTCCTATTGTAGGTTCATCAAGAATTAATATTTTAGGTTCATGTAAAATTGCTTGAGCTATACCAGTTCTTTGTCTATAGCCTTTAGATAATTTTCCTACTAAAACATTCCTATATTCACCTAATCCTATTGTTTCTATAACTTCAGGAAGACGTTTTCTGATTTTTGAATCACTCATTCCTCGGATTTTCCCCATAAATTCTAAATAATCTGAAACTTCCATATCTAGATATAGAGGGACACTTTCAGGTAAATAGCCTATAAGTTTTCTTATCTCTAAGGAGTCTTTAATTATGTCATATCCACCAATGGTTACATCTCCTTCTGTAGGAGGAGTAAAGCCTGTCAGAACCCTCATTGTTGTTGTTTTTCCAGCTCCATTGGGACCTAACAGTCCTACAATGTCTCCTTTTTCAAGTTCAAAAGAAATATTGATTACTGCTGGGTAATCTCCATAATATTTAGATAAATTCTTTACATTAATCATAGTAAATTTGAATAAAATATTTAAAATAATAAAATCAATTCAAGAAAAGATAATAGCCAAAACATTTGAATTCTTCAATAATATTAAGGTCTTTAATACTTTATCATTTAAAAAACTAAATAATTATAAACGGAAAAATTTAAAATATGAATATAAATGATTATATATATTTAGATAATGCAGCAACTACTAAAATTAAAAAGAAAGTTTTAGATTCCATGATTCCTCATTTAGAAAGTAATTTTGGTAATCCATCAAGTTTGTACTCTTTTGGTCAAGAATCAAGGAATTCTATAGAAGAAAGTAGGGAAAAAATATCTACTATTTTACATTCTAAACCAAGTGAAATTATATTTACGAGTGGTGGTACTGAAGCAAATAATTTAGCTATTTTAGGTTCTTCATATGCTATGAAAGATTTTGGAAATCATATTATTACTTCTTCTATAGAACATCATGCTGTTCTTCATCCTTGTGAGGAACTTGAAAAGGAAGGTTTTGAAGTGGATTATCTACCTGTAGATAAATTTGGATTAGTGTCACCCAAAGATCTTAAAAATGCTATAAAACCTAACACGATTTTGGTTAGCATCATGATGGCTAATAATGAAATTGGAACTATTCAAGATATGAATAATTTAATTAAAGTTGTACGTGAAAAACAAGATTCTAATAATTTAATTTTATTTCATTCTGATGCAGTTCAATCTTTAGGTAAAATGGAAATAAATTTGAAGAATATGGATGTTGATTTACTTTCAGTTTCTGGTCATAAAATTAATGGCCCTAAAGGGATTGGTGCATTATTTGTTAGAAGAGGTACTCCTTTGAGACCAATAATTTTTGGAGGTGGCCAAGAAAAGCAATTAAGATCTGGTACTGAGAATGTTGCGGCTATAGTTGGTTTTGCTGAAGCTTTATTTTTAGCAGAATCTGAAAGAGAAAACTTTAATGAAAAATGTACTAATTTAAGAGATAAATTATCTAATAGAATTCTAGAATTAATTCCCCAATCTTTTTTAAATGGACATCCAACAGAAAGATTATCAAATATTGTTAATATTTCATTTGATGGAGTAGAGGGAGAACCTATTCTAGTAGGATTAGATTTAGCTGGGATTTATGCTTCTAGTGGAAGTGCTTGTAGTTCAGGATCTCTAGATCCTTCTCATGTACTTATATCTACAGGTTTGAATCCAAAATTAGCTCTTGGATCAATAAGATTTAGTCTCAGCCCGTCTAATTCTGAAGAAGAAATTTTTTATGTTGTTAAAGAATTATCTAAAATAATAAAAACCCTTAGAGAAATGGCAAGTTAAGATATGAATACTAACAAAATATTGTTTTTTATAGCATTAGGATCAGTTATATCAGCTTTAGTTATAATACCAATGATAATTTTCAAACCATGGATCACCATAGATCCCTTATATGTTTCTGGAAAAGTATTTTATTTAAGAATTACTGAACCATTAATTTTAGATGAAATTGTTTTTTCTCAAAAAAAGGAATCAGGAAATATTAATTCATATATTATTAAA
Source organism: Chloroflexota bacterium (assembly GCA_002721615.1). Lineage (GTDB taxonomy): Bacteria > Chloroflexota > Dehalococcoidia > Lucifugimonadales > Lucifugimonadaceae. The sequence goes on along the minus strand of PBKW01000003.1, from coordinate 5,375 downwards.
CCAGAAAATCCGAATTATAAATTAGCAAAAGTTGATGTTGAATTGACAAATCATTCTGAGTCTATTGTGAAAATACTCATAGATGAAAAAGCTGCAGAACTTATTACTAAATCTCAAGGTAGGTTTTTGCCTATAAACTCTGTTGCTAGCTCAGAAATTATCAATAATGAAAATTTGAATAATGTAATAGAATTTTCTCCATTATGGGGTTCTGTAGATTTGTTATCTTATGAGTTTATAAAAGGATCTTTAGTATTTGAAGTTCCTCCAAATATTAATTTTTCTCAATTTTCTTGGTTAGCATCAGACTCTATAACTATCGCATATAAAGAGTGAAAAATGGGAAAAGATTTTTTAGATTTATCTCCTTCTAGAAAACAATTTTTGGAATTAAAAAAAGATTATCTAGAAGAAATATTATTGGTAAGAGTTGGAGATTTTTATGAAGCTTTTGATGAAGATGCTAAATTAATTTCAAAGATTCTCGGGATAGTTTTAACTTCTAGGAATGTAGGAAAAGGATTAAGAGCTCCTTTAGCAGGTATACCATACCATTCTATTGATTCATATTTAAAAGATTTGGTTGATTCTGGATACAGAATAGCTATATGTGAACAAACAGAAGAACCGACTTCATATAAAGGTATATTTAAAAGAGAAGTAGTGAGAATAATTACACCTGGAACAATTTTTGAACCCGATTTACTTCAGAATGATAAAAATAACTATTTATGTTCTGCTATTTCAAGTGACTTCGAGGTAGGTATATCAATAGTAGATATAAGTACTGGTGAATGTTTTGCTGGAGATTTTCCTGAACATTTAGTTGTTGATGAGATCAATAGACATTCAGTTTCAGAATTGATTGGTGACAATAAAGTGAGAATGTTATTTGAAGAAAGTGGAGATTTGCCAACCAATTTTAGGATGATATCTCCTGAAAACCAAGATATTTTTACTTCTTCTGAAAAAATAAAAAATTTTTTAGAAGTTAAAAATTTAAAAAACATGGGTTGTGTTGAAGGAAAACCTTCTCTGTTTGCTGTAAGTGAAATAATTAATTATATTTCAGAAACCCAGAAACAAGTTTTGCCAAAATTTAATAATGTATCAGAACTTTCTAGAGATGGGTTTCTTTTATTTGACAATCAAGTTTCTCGAGATCTTGAATTATTTGAAACTTTAACTCCTGAATCAAAAAGTCTTACTCTTTTTGGAGTTTTAAATTCTACAAAAACTTCAATGGGAGCAAGATTGTTAAGAAATTGGATCTCAAAACCATTAGATCATTTGAAAAAAATTCAAGATAGGCAAAATTTAATAAAAATATTTTTTAATAATAATTCTGCGAGAAAAGAAATAAGATCAATTTTAAGTTCTATCCCGGATATGGAAAGACTTATGCACAGAATCATCACTAATAGAATTAATCCAAAAGAAATTGTTGCATTGGCATTTGCAGTCAAATTAATACCTGAGATAAGAAAAATAATTGATAGTATTGATGAAAAATCACCTCAAATAAAAAATTTATCTAATCAAATAATAGATTTAGATGAATTTTCTGAGAAAATTTTATGTGTTATTGAAGAAGAACCGGTAGGTTTAGTTGGCGGAGGAAAAATTATTAAAAAAGGATTCAATAAAAAATTAGACATTCAACGAGGGTATATTTTTGAATCTAGAGAGAAATTAACTGGTATTGAAAAAAACATAAAAGAAAAAACTGGAATTAATAATTTAAAAATAGGATTTAATAAAATTTTTGGTTATTATTTTGAAGTTTCGAAATCTTATATTGATCAAGTTCCAGAATATTTTCATAGAAAACAAACTCTCGTAAATGCAGAAAGATATACAACATCAGAATTAAAAAATTTAGAATCTAAGATTATTAATGCAAGAGATAAAGTTTCATCGATGGAGAGTGAATTATTTAATAAATTATGTGTTTCTCTTTCTGAATATCAAAATGATGTAGTAAAAGTTGCAAGAATTATTTCTCAAATAGATGTTTTATCTAATTTAGCTGAAATAAGTGTTGAAAATAATTATACTTGTCCTACTTTTACTACAGAAAACAGGATTAATATTAAAGCAGGTAGACATCCTGTTATAGAAAAATCGATGCCTTATGGAAAATTTATTCCTAATGATATAGATCTTTCAAATGATAAAAGGCAAATATTAATAATTACTGGTCCTAATATGTCAGGAAAATCTACATATATTAGACAAGTAGCAATGCTTACATTAATGGCTCAAATAGGTTGTTTTATTCCAGCAGAAAAAGCAAAAATAGGTTTAGTAGATCAACTTTTTACTAGAGCAGGTTTAAGTGATGATATAGGAGCTGGTAGATCTACATTTATGGTAGAAATGGTGGAAACTGCTACAGTTCTTAGAAGAGCGACTTCAAGATCATTAGTTATCCTAGATGAAGTTGGAAGAGGTACTAGTACATATGACGGTTTAGCTATAGCTAAAGCTGTAGTAGAGTATATTCATAATAATCCTCAAAAAAGTTGTAAAACACTTTTTGCTACACATTATCATGAGTTGACTAACTGTGAAGAATATTTAGATAGATGTGTTAATTCTCGTGTAGATGTTGATGAAACTGGAAAAGATGTTACATTTCTTCATAAAATTGTTCCTGGTGCATCTAAAAGAAGTTATGGGATTCATGTGGGTAAACTTGCTGGTCTTCCTAAAGAAGTTATTGATAGAGCATACGACTTATTATCAGATTATGAAGGAAATAATCAAGAAAAAGTCACATACAATAATTTTAATGGTTTTCAAATTCCTATGATTGATCAACAAGAAGAAAATTGGATTTCAGAAGAAATATTTTCAATAGATGTTAATAAAATTACTCCATTAGAAGCATTAAATAAATTGTCAGAAATTAAGAGAAAATCTGAAGAAATTAAAGAAGATGAAAAAAATATTTGAAGATAAAAATTTTTCAATAGAAAAAATTATTGTTGGTCCATTTACTGAAAACTGTTATTTGATCAATCGAAAAAAAAGTGAAGATTGTTTTTTGATAGATCCTGGTTATGAATCATCAAAGTTAATAAATAAAATTTCTTTATATGGATTTGATTTAAAATATGTCATGGTTACTCATGGACACGCTGATCACACTGGTGCAATAGCCCAACTTTATCAAAAATATGATATTGAGGTATTTTTAGGAGATGGAGATCAAAATTTATATGAAAACCCAGATAAATGGATCACTGATTTCTTTCCAGAATTTGAATCACCTCCCAAACAATATTCTATTATTAGTAATGATAAGAAAATAATAATTGATGGGTTAAATATAGATGTCATTGTTACTCCAGGCCATACTTTAGGTAGTTTATGTTATAAATTAGGAAATTATATTTTTACTGGAGATACTTTGTTTAAGAATTCTATAGGAAGATATGATTTGCCTGGAGGAGATAAAGATAAAGAATTATTAAGTATTAAAACAAAATTGTTAACCTTAGATCAAGACTGTATAGTCCTTCCAGGTCATGGAGAATCTACTACAATAGCTTCCGAAAAAAATAATAACCCTTATCTTATTTAATTGTTTTTAAAATATATTTATTCCTAAAAATAGAGGACCAAAAATAAGTGAAACGATTGCCATAAGTTTTAATAAAATATTTATTGCTGGACCAGAAGTATCTTTAAAAGGATCTCCAACAGTATCTCCACTTACTGCAGCTTTATGAGCTTCAGATCCTTTTCCCCCATGATTTCCTAGTTCAATATATTTTTTTGCATTATCCCATGCACCACCTGCATTTGCCATAAATATTGCTAAAAGGAATCCAGATACTATAGATCCTGCTAATAAACCACCTAGGGCCTCTTCTGAAATGATTCCTACTATTATAGGAGCTACTATAGCAGTTAAACTTGGTAAAATCATAGCTTTGAGAGAACCTGTAGTACTAATTTCTACTGCTCTAGCAGCATTAGGTTTTACTCCTTTTTTCCCTTCTCGGAGTCCTGGTATTTCTCTGAATTGTCTTCTTACTTCTTCTATCATTGCTCCTGCTGCAACCCCAACTGCTTGCATAGTCATTCCAGAAAAAATAAAGGGAAGTGTTGATCCAATTAATATTCCAATAAGAACTGATGGCTCTAAAAGATTGAAACTTTTTACGTCAATAACATTTGCATATGCTGCCATAAGAGCTAAAGCCGTTAATACAGCTGATCCTATAGCAAATCCTTTGCCTGTTGCAGCAGTGGTATTTCCAAGAGCATCTAGTGCATCTGTCCTTTCTCTTACTTCAGGATCTAGTCCAGCTTGTTCAGCCAAACCACCTGCATTATCTGCAACAGGACCATATGCATCAGTAGATAGAGTGATTCCCAGTGTTGCTAGCATACCAACAGAAGATAATCCTATTCCATATAATTCTCCCAATTGATAAGCAGCCCATATTCCAATCACTACTGATAATGCTGGAATCAATGTGCTATAAAGACCAACTGCTATTCCAGCAATTATATTTGAAGGATGGCCAGTAAGTGATTGTTTGGCAATCCATTTTACAGGACGATATTCATAAGATGTGAAATACTCTGTTGCAGTTCCAATTACCTGTCCTACAACTAGTCCAATAACTATTATATAAAAATAGTTAATATGTATGTTTAGATAAATTGTTGCTATATATGTACCAATAAGACTGATTATTCCTGCTCCAAAAATTCCTATTCTTAATGACCATAATAGGGAACTCATATTTGCATCAGGTTTTGTTCTTACTAGGAGTGTTCCAATTATAGATGAAAAAATACCAATTCCTCCTATGAGAATAGGGAATACTATTGCTGATTCAGTTGATAAGCCATTATCCAAGGTTGTAAATAATGCTAGTGCAATAGTAGCAATTATAGATCCTGCATATGATTCAAATAGATCTGCACCCATTCCAGCAACATCTCCTACATTGTCACCCACATTATCTGCAATTGTTGCAGGATTTCTCGGATCATCTTCTGGAATCCCTGCTTCTACTTTTCCAACTAAATCTGCACCTACATCAGCCGCTTTTGTATAAATTCCACCTCCGACTCTTGCAAATAATGCGATAGATGAAGCACCAAAACCAAATCCAGCAATAATATTTGCATTCCCAAATATTAACCAAAGAATTGATACTCCTAGTATTCCAATTCCTACTACTGTCATTCCCATTACTGTGCCTGTATTGAATGCTACTCTTAATGAGGGATTTAATCCCTTTTGAGCAGCTTCTGCAGTTCTAGAGTTTCCTCTTACTGCAATACTCATTCCTATAAAACCCGCAAGTCCTGATCCAATTGCTCCAAAAAGATATGATAAAGCTGTCCAT
>PBKW01000002.1 GCA_002721615.1 Chloroflexota bacterium | reverse complement strand
CATCTACAGGTGGATCATCAGGGTGTATGCCCAGTCTTATTCCTTCTTCTTCAGCTACAGGAGTGACAGCTTTTATCCAGTATTCTAAGTTATCCCACAGTATTTCTTTTGTTAAAAGATTAGATTCTCCAATAGATTTTATATTTTTTTCCCCACCAAAAAATAAATTATTACTTGAGAAATTGAAAGCTGTGGCATTAGCTTTTCCTCTTATTTCTATTGGGTCACTTCTTACCCATCCTAAGGGCATCCAATTATAACCATATGCAGGAACTCCTGCTCTTGCCATATCTCTTATTTGAGAAATCAAGTCTTCGATCAATTCATCTCTTTTGGGTCCACCTGTAACTACATCCCAATAATGTGGATTTCCGACAAATCCACCTTCAAAAGAAACTAAATTCAGATCATTAGAATTTAATTTATTAATAAGGTCTTTATATTCTTGATATGTTCTTCCTCTTCCTAGCCAATCAGTTTGTCCTGGTCCACCATAATGAATAATATTCTCAACTCCTAACTGTTTAGAAGTTTTGATGAATTCATCAGTTATATTTCCTACTGCCCAAGCATTTTTCATTACATTCTCCTATTTAATTACTTGTAAGAATATATTTTGATTTACTCAATAAATAATTAGCTTTCAATTAATTTTTATAAAAATCTCTGACGTAATTTACACCTGTGGTTTTGAAGTAATTGCAAGGCACTTCTAGCTCTTCTACCTTTTCAATAACTTCCTTTGAAACATTTCCGTAAATTTCTATAGACATTCATCAATTAGATTCACTTGTTTTTTTATAGTTTCTTTTACAAATGGACTATTTAAATGAAAGACAAATGAAGAGCTATCTTTAAGAATTTCAGTCCAGGTAAATGAACAAGAATCCTTGGAGTCACAATTCAAATCATGAAATAGCATTCCCGGTTCAGTCTCATTAACAATATCGTCTATTTCCTTTCCAAGCTCGATGTATTCTTTTTGTTTTTCGTCTTTTACTTTTACGCGAGCAATAATCAGAAAAGGAGTTTCTTGGCTTAACTTAATATTTGAAATACTCATTTATTTTCCCTTCTTTTAGAATTAAATTAACCTGAAATAGCTGCAGTTGCTTCTATTTCAACTAACAAATCATCATCAAAGATTGGCACTAAGTCTGCTCGCACGCACGCTCTGACAGGCCTAGGTTCATTAAAATATTTTACATATATTTCATTCATTCCTTGATAATCTTTAAAGTTTTTTAACCAAACTGTCGTTTTTACTACATCATTAAATGTGGCACCTAGGCTTTCAAGGATACCTCCAATATTTTTTAATGTTTGATCTGTTTGTTTTCGAATATCATTAGCTCCTACTAATTCTCCTTTTTCATCTAAAGCTGCTTGTCCAGCTGTAAATATAAAATTTCCTACTTTGATCCCATTAGAATAGTTTTTGGAAATGGCAGGTGGCATACCTGGTCCACCTCCTAATTCATATTTTTTTTTCATATAGTCTCCTTACTCAATAGTTAGAGAAACAAGATCCAATTCATTTAATTAAAGAAAGAGGGACTTAGTCTTACTAAATCCCTCTAAATTATTGATACTATTTGTTGAGTTTTTCTGCAAAATTATGCAAAATTTGTCATTCTTTTCTCAAATTTGCAATACCAGTTAAAACTAAAACAACAACCAAACCAAGCCATATTATTATTCCCACAATGCTATCTTGCAAGTCTAAAGCTGCAACCGTTGAGACTATCATTACTAGAGTTATCAATCCTAGTAAGTAACCCAAAACTTTTTGAAACATATTACTAGCCTGGCCAATCATAGGTATGCTTAAGCATAAATATGTAAGTCCAAAGAGCATTCCAAAAGAAGCTCCAGTATAAAATGACACTTGAGCCCCTACCATGGCACTATCACTATCACCAGCAGATCCAGCTGCAAGAGCTGAAAGACCTAAGTCGTTTGTAACTAGAATAGCAGCACCAAGTATTATTCCGAGAATAGCTGCAACATTTCCGATTGTAGCTCCAGAACCTCCTTCACCAAGTTGGCGTGCAAACATTACTGTTCCTACTATTTGAACAAGAAAAAATGTTCCGCCTAATAAGCCAATTAATGCTCCTATATTTCCTGCTTCGTCCATTTTAGCCAAAAATTCTTGTGGACTATTGTACTCTCCAACTAACACAGGTTCTAGTCCTACCCAAATTACCAAAGTTAGAATAGCACCCAAAATTAGTAACCAGCTACTTAGAGTTTTACTAGTTATATTCATTAATTTCCTCCTAACATAAAATTAATCTCTCTTATCAACTTTCTAGGATTACAAAATAAAATTCAACGTACTACGAAAAGAGTGTATTTTTTTTTCATTTTAAGTACTTATTTGTATTTTTAAGTTGTTGATTCGTAAGCTTTCACGGGTATTTGATTTTTCTCATTGGGAACTTAAATGAGGGAAACTTATTATAATATGTAATAACTACTATTTTTTAGTATTGAGGATAATAATGAATAACATTTTAGTTACTGGAGCTGGAGGATTAATTGGAGGGATAATTATTGAAAAAATTGATAACAATAATTTTGTGGGTTTAGATATAGTAGCTTCAAAATATTCCAAAACGATAATCTCAGATATTTCAGATATTGAAAAACTTAAAAATATTATGCTTTCAAACAAAATTGATACAGTAATTCATCTTGCAGCATATCCTTCAGTTTCAGATGAATGGGAAATTATAAGGAAAAATAATATTGAAGGTACAAGAAATGTTTTTGATGCATCAAGAATTGCTAAGGTGAAAAAAATTATTTTTGCTAGTTCGAATCATGCTGTAGGTCTTTATGAAAATGATCATCCTTATAAAGAAATTATTTCTGGAAATTATGATAACTTAGAAGGTGATTTTGATCTTATAAAACCTGATTGTTTAGTTAGACCTGATAGTTTTTATGGTATCAGTAAAGCTTTTGGAGAGAATCTAGGGAGATATTTTCATGAAAAATATGGAATTAAAATTGCATGCTTAAGAATTGGTACTGTAAATAAGGATAACTCTCCTCTTATAGGAACAAAATATGGATCTAAAAGATCTTTTGCAACTTGGTGTAGCCATGATGATTTAGCTGGTTTGATAGAAGCTTGTATTATTTCAGAAAAAATAACCTTTGATATTTTCTTTGGAGTTTCTAATAATAAGTGGAAGATTTGGGATGTTTCTAATCAAAAAGGAATTCTAAATTATTCACCTAAATCTAATGCAGAAAGCTTCAGGTAAATATATTAATCAGATTTAAGGTTCATAGCTTGTAGAGTTTCATAACAAGCTCCTACAGGATGGTAATCTGCTTTAGAAGGAGGGCTTTTTATATCATCATATTTTTGATTTTCAGCATTTAAAATTCTGTACCAAGCTCCATATTGATGATCAACAAAATTTTTATCAGCAAATTCCCAAACTTTGTTATACCAATTCCAGTAATGTGATTCTCCTGTTCTAAGAGCCATTAGGGCGGCAGTAGCAAAAGTTTCTGCAATTACCCAATAATACCTATCTTTATCTAGCAAACTTTTATTTGGAGATAATGTGTAGTGCATACCTCCCTTTTCATTGTCCCAACTTTTTTCTATAGCTTCATCAAAGAGATGTTTAGCAGTTTTAAGCATCCATTCTTCTGAACGATAACGTTCAAGTATTAATAATAGTTTTGCCCATTCTATAGAATGCCCTAGGTTGTATCCGTATGGTTTAAACATATGGTATGGATCACCTTTATTGTATTCCCAGTCTGGTGTCCAGTCAGTTTTAAAATGTTCCCATATTAACCCTCTAGTATGTTTTGTGAGATCTATACAAATTCTTTTAGCTAAAATATATGCCCTATCTAAATATTTTTGATCACCTGTTGCTTCAAAAGCTGAAATCATAGCCTCACACATGTGCATATTGGCATTTTGTCCTCTGTAGGGATCTATATCTTTCCAATTTTTTTTCATTTCATCTACATATAGTTGATCACTAGGAATCCAGAATCGTTTCTCTAGTAGATCATAAGTTTCTTCAAGAAATTCTTTTGTTCCATTTATTCCTGCTTTAGCGGCTACTGCTCCAGCTAGCAGTACAAAAGCATGTCCGTAGCAAAATCTTGTATCATCTTCGACTTTTTTCCCTTGCAATAACCATGCAAAACCACCATCAGATTGTTTATGAATTTCTTTTAAAAATTTAAATCCATGTTCAGCACATTCTTTATATTCTGTGTTATCTAGTATTAAGGAAGACACAGAATAGATATATATAAATCGACATGTTCCTACAAGATGTTTAGTCATTCGATCATAAATTGTTCCATCATCACGGAATTGGTTTATGTAACCTCCAAACTTGTGATCAATACATGATGGATGATAGAAAGAAATGATGCTTTTTATATGATTTTTTAAAAACTTTGGATTTTTATAATTCATTTTGAATATTCATGTTTTTAAGGTAATAATTTTATAGTTATTTGCCCACAAAGCTCCAATGATGTAGTTTCAGATCCTTCGCATAATAGAATCATGTTTCCTATGATAACAAAGTTTCCATATTTGGCTTTTCCAGATCCGGGTCCTAGTCCTCCTGTTCCTGACCTTTTATTAGACCTTCTATCGTTGTTTCCCTCTTTCCATTTAACGTCTTTTTTAGAAATTTTCGCATTTTTTCCAGTTACTTCGTTTGCTAGATCAAATCCATAAGTTAAAGCATCTTCATGAGACTCGTAAAATCTTATTTCTATATCTTTTAGCACGCCTTGTTCGTTTTCAATCCAACCATAGTAACTAGATAAAGCTTTAGGTAAATTTGTAACGTCATATTCTTTGTTTGTTTTGAATCCAATATTATTTAAATTTTTTATATCAAAGATTTTATCAATAGGATTGATTTTTTCTGGTATTAAAATAATAGATGTTTTATTTTCAGAACAACCTAAAATTAATATTAATAAAATCCCATAAATGATTAATTTTGTTTTCATAACTTGAAATTTATATTTTTTGTGAAGTGTTAGTTTAATTTAGAAATGTTATTATATGTTTATATAAATTTTAATTTTTGAAAAAATGGTTAATTATCGTTATCTAAAAACTAAAAAGACATATTTATTATTTTTAATAGCTTTTTCATTTTTATATCCTTCTTGCTCTTATGCCTTAGCAGATGATAGAGGTGCTCCTTCAAAATCTTTTGAATCTAAATTAGCGGATAAGCTTAATATTGATGAAAATATTTTGTCTAATGCAATTAAAGAAGTAAAAAATGAGATGATTTCTGAGAGAAAAGAGAATTTAAACTTGAAAATGCAATCTATGGTTGATTCTGGAAAAATAACTCAGGAAGAAGCTGATGAGAAGATTGAATATATGATGTCTGGTAAAGGCAAAAGAGGGCATTGGAAAAAAGGATATAAAAAAGTATTTTCTGAAGAAGAAATGAGAAATAAAATGCAATCTATGGTTAATTCTGGAAAAATAACTCAAGAAGAAGCTGATGAGAAGATTGAATATATGATGTCTGGTAAAGGCAAAAGAGGGCATTGGAGAAAATAGTATTGAAATATTATTTTGAACCATTTAGTGTATTGATTAATTTCCAGCATGATTCTAAAGCAATTTCTTCTTGTCCTTCACATAATAAAATTATATTTCCGTAAATTACATAATTTCCGTATTTTGGAAAAATTCCTGTAGCCTGTAATTCTAAAGTACCTTTAGTACGGCCACCTCCAACTTGCCTTCTATCTTTTATCCCCTCTTTCCAAGTTGCTTCTTTAGTGATTATTGCATCGTCACCTGTAACTTCTTCAGCGAGTTTTTTCCCTAAAGAAACAGCATCTGAGTGACTTTTATAAATTCTTATTTCATAATCTTTCGTTTCACTTCTTGTTTCCCCCCAAAATCCATACCATGCTCCTGTTGCTCCAGATAGTCCAGAAACGTCATAAGTTCTATTTTTTTTAAAACCTATAGATTTTATATCTTCAAAAGTAATAATTTTTTCAGTATTTGAGATAATTTCAAGTTGATTATCTTTGGGTGATTCATTTGAACAACCAAGTATTATCAAGAAAAATGTTGCACTAATTAATATCTTGTTCATAATGAATATCTTACCTTAATAAACTATTTTTTAGATAAATTTATTTTTTAATTTGATATTTTTTGAAATTTAAAGGAGTGGGATTATTGAGTGAAATTATGGCTATCATGTCTGCTGTATGTTGGGGTGCTACAGGAGTCTTATTAAGAAAGACTCCAGAAAGACATAGATTTTCATTTATGCTTCCTGAAGGGTTTTTTTCTGTAAGTTTAGTGCTGATATTGTCAACAATATTTGGAGCTTGGAATGATTTTCTTCTTTTATCATCCTCTCTAATATTTTTAAGTATATTAGCTGCATGTTTTAATATTTTAGGTACTTTTAGTTATGTCAAAGCACTAAATGAATTAAAAATTGGTTTAACTTTAACAGTAATTGTGAGTAGTTTTATTTTATTTACAATGATTTCTAGTAAATGGATTTTTAATGATTCTTTAAGTTTTCATTTAATTTTAAGTGCTATTTTTATAATTTTTGGAGTAATTCTAATAAATCTTAGCTCTAGTGATGAAAGAAATGATAACTTCTCTTTTCGCACATTATTATCGAATTACAAGAGTTTAATATATTGTTTGTTTGCTGGATTATTATGGTGTTCTGGCAATTTAATTCTTGACCAAGTATTAGAAAATACAGGGGTACTTCAAGTTACATTAATTAGGTCTTTAACTGTCTTATTTGTATATTTAATATTGTCTATTTGGTTCAATAGATTTAGGTTAAGTTTTTTATATGAAAATAATAGTAGTAAATTTTTTGTTCTATCAGCTTCTTTTATAGCTACTCTTTCAATGCTATTTTGGTTTACAAGTCTTTTTTTTGGAGAAGCTTCTCTAACAGTAATTTTAGGAAGTTCTTCTCCTATTGCTGCTATTATTCTAGGAAGAATATTTTTAAAAGAAAAGATATCAATTTACAGTCAAATAGGAGTTATTTCATCTATGGTAGGTGTGGTGATTGCTATTATTTAATTATCTAATTCTGAAGAACCTTCTTTTTCAAATTTTTCTTTATTATAAGTTATAACTTTGCCTGAATTATCTGAAGGTTTATAATCGAGTATCTTTTTGGCTTTTTCAATACTAAAAATTTTCCAATAATTATCTGAAGTTGCATAAAATACACCATACTTAAGAGATTCTGGTGCTTCTACAGATTTTCTTGTAATTTGTGCAAGATCTTTATGGCTCAGCCACAATGATAAAGATTCAGATGAAAATGTTGGATCGTCATCAGATATTACCCAACCTATTCTTAAGTGGATTGAGGAGATATTATGAAAATCTGAATAATAACTTCCTAGAGCTTCTCCAAAAGCTTTAGATACTCCATAATATCCATCTGGTTTTATTCTGTCTTTTTCATTAATAAGTTTATAATTTGGCGGCACTTTATCAAAATTTCCATTAAATACATCTGACCAAGGTGGAACTATATAAAACCCTCCAGTAGCATGATTCGAACTGGCAAAAATTATTCTTTTGATTCCATTTTTTTTTGCTGCTTCAAATATGTTATAAGTTCCCTCTATATTGTTTTTCATTATAGAGTCCCATTCTCCATGAGATCTTCTATCTGCTGCTAGATGTATGACAACATCTTGGTTTTTGAATGACTCTTGAATTGAATTAAAATCAGAAATATCTCCAACAAATGAATTAGAATCTGAAGAATCAATTTTGTCTAAAATACTTATATTGTAATCTTTATTCAATTCTTGTTTTAAAATGTTTCCGATAATCCCTGTGCCACCTGTGATTAAAATATTTTTTTTAGTCATTTTTTTCCTCTAATGTGTTAATTAATTTCCAGCATACTTTTAATGCTATTTCTATCTGGCCTTCACATAATATAACCATATTTCCATAGATGGAATAATTTCCATATTTCGGAAAAGTACCACTTCTTCCACCTCCACCTGAACCAGGACCTCCAATTGTTCTTCGGTCTTTTACGCCTTCTTTCCAAGTAGCTTCAGATTTAGCTATTACAGCATCTTTTCCTGTTACTTCTTTGGCAAGAGTTTCTCCTAAAGATACGGCATCTTGATGATTAGAATAAAATCTTATTTCATAATCTTTCCTGCTATATTCATCTTCTCCCCAAAAACCGAACCAAGCTCCTGTTGCTCCCTCAAGTTTTGACACATTATATTCTCGGCTTTTTTTGAATCCGATATTCTTTAAATCTTGGAAAGCGAATATCTTATCTGAAGGTGTGATAATTTCATAAAAAAGTTCATCTGATTTTTCGCCATAACAACTTGTTAAAATAATTATTGATATTATTAAAGAGTAAAGAATAAAATTTGTCTTTCTAATCATTTTTGAACTAACCTCTTTATGTCTATAAGTTCAACTATGAATATTAATGTTGCATTTTCAGGCACTGTGCCTGAAATTCCTTCTTCTCCGTATGCAAACTTTGATCCTATCTCTAATCTTCTTATTCCTCCTATTTTCATTCCAGGAATTCCCTCATCCCATCCCTTGATTACTCTTTGTCTTCCAATTCTAAATGAAGCAGTTTTCCCTTTTATGTAAGAACTATCAAATATGCATCCGTCTTCTAGCCATCCAGTGTAATGAACAATAACTTTGTCATCAGTAATCACTTCAGCTCCCGTTCCTTTTTTAAGATCTATAACTTTTAAATTTTCATTCAAAGGTGAGTAAGGAATCTCAGAATTATTCCCAAATTTAGGAGCTTCTTCTGGGTAAGAATCATTTTTACAATTCACATTAGTTGGAATTTCAGAAGTTGTTTTTTCTGTATCTTTTGCCTCTTTCTCAAATGAAACTTCTGAGCTACAACTTAATAATGTTGTCATGGAAAATATTAAGATAATATAAAAGAAATTTTTCATTTTAAAATATATTATTTTTTATTATGGTCATTAGAATATCAGAAGAATTAAATAAGTTAGAAATCAATTACGAGATAATGGATATTGATCCTAAATATTCAGATACTAAAGAATTTTGTGAGAAATATTCAATAAATCCCGAAAATGCTATTAATTCATTATTGATTACTTCAAAAAATGCTATTCCTAAATATGTTATGACCGTAATACAAGCCACTAGACGGATAGATGTTAATCATAAATTAAAGAATCTAACAGGTTTTAAAAGATTATCTTTTGCTGATAGTGAGAAAACAAAAAATATTACAGGTATGGAATTAGGTGCTGTGACTCCTTTTGGGTTGCAGGAAATGAATATATCTTTATATGTAGATGCACCAATAATGAATTTGGATTATATTATTTTAGGTGGAGGTGTAAGATCTCAAAAAATTAAAACAACTCCAGAAATATTTAAAAAAATTCAATACTGTTTGATTTCAGATATATCTCAATAGATAAGAAAATGTATAAAATTAATAAAAAAATTAAAAGAAAAATAGAAAATGGTTTGAAATCTTTATTTATATTTGTGATATTAATTTTGTTTTTTGGTTGTAGTGGAGGAAAAAATGAAATTGAAAATAAAATTTATTCTTTAGACGATGTTGTTGGTGCGGGATATAAAATTAAAGGGGATTTTAATACAGAATTTCCTGAAACCACAATAGTTAAATGGGGATTTTATAAAGGAAGAGAGGTTGCTGTTGTTGTATACCCAAGTACTGAACTTGCCAATACTTTAGGGAAAATTGCTGGTGAGGAACAGACAGAAAGGATTGAAGTTGTAGAGAAAAATATTGCACATGGCCCAAAAGTTGAAAAATTAGTATGTAGAGGACATGCACGTGGAGGAGGATGGACAGGTAGACATGGCATTAAGTTAAATCTTAGATGGAATTCAGAGGATGGACTGGGAGATAAATTCATAATCAATAAATCAAGGTTTTTTGAAAATCAGATCGATGTGCCTCATGGAAAAGTATGTGTTAGGCGAGAGCCTTTATATACTGAATTTTTAATTCATGGTAATTTAATTCTTTTGGTTGAGCCTCTGGCGACTGAGGATTCTGAAGAAACTATTGAGTTTTTAAAAGAATTGATTAAAGCAATTTCATAAATAAAAACGTTTAATTGCTATGATAACCAACTGAAGAGAGCTGTCTTTTTGATACAGATTGTACCTTTCCTAAATCAGGATTTATCGTCTTAAGTACTAAAAATTCTAATACTATAAAAACAATTAACAAAAAATTTAGAGTTAACAGCATTACTAGTCTTTGATCTCTTAATTTAGAGTTAATTTTTTGAAATTTCATGGTTTTACTATATTTTGTATTTATATTGTACGCAAATATATTGCTATAAAAGTCATCTTGAATATAATATTTTTTGTTATAAATTAACAAGGAGTAATATGCCAACAGGTAAAATAAAATGGTTTAATCCAACCAAAGGATATGGATTTATTAACAATGATGATGGTGGAAAAGATGTTTTTGTTCACATTTCTGCAGTTAAAGAAGCAGGAATTGACAATTTAGAAGAAAATGATGCTGTAGAATTTGAGATAGGTGAGAATAGAGGGAAAGAGAACGCTATAAATCTAAAAAAGATTTAATTTTCATTATAAATAATTTTAGACATATTAAATTATTGTCTCACAGTCAGATAGATTCCCTTTAGTATCTTTATTTTTCTTAGAAGAAAAATGACATCCAGGGTATATTCCAAAGATACCAAATTTGCTAAAGTGTTTTTCAACACTTATTCCGCATAATTTGCAAATTTTTTCTTTGTTATTTTTTTTATCCATTATTTAAATTTATTGTTTTTATAACAATATTTTATATTAAATTTCTTATAAATTGTTTCTAATCAGTTAATAAAATCAATGTGATAAAAATGATTTGAGTATAATATTGTTCTATTGAAAAATAATTTTTTGAATGAAAAAAATACTTTTAGTTACTGATACATGGGTTCCTCAAGTCAATGGTGTTGTGACTACTTGGGTGAATTTGAAAAATCTGTTTATTGAGAAAGGGTATTCTATTGAAGTTATTCATCCTTTTGATTATCGAACATTATCCCTACCAGGTTATAAAGAAGTAAAATTTCCTATAGTTAGAGCAAAAATTATTAAGCAGAAAATTGAAAATATACAACCAGATCATATTCATATTGCTACAGAAGGAGTTTTGGGATGGATAGTAAGGTCTTATTGCCTAAAAAATAATTTGAATTTTACTACTAGCTATCACACAAAATTTCCTGAATTTTTAAATTCTTTGTATAAGATTCCTAAATCACTAACATATAAAATCATAAAAAAATTTCATTCTAAATCTTCAATGATTTTTATAAATACTCCAACAATGATTCGGGAATTATCACAAAAAGGTTTTCACAATTTAGAATTGTGGAATAGAGGGATTGATAGAAATATTTTTAAACCAAGAGTAAATTCAAAATTAAGAAATTACATAGACCCTACTCAAAAGAAAAAAATAATTCTATATGTTGGTCGTGTTAGTAAAGAAAAGAATATTGAAAAATTTTGTGATTTATCTCAAAAAATTGATAAATATAGGTTTGTTATCGTTGGTGATGGACCTATTAAGGAGAAACTTCAAAAAAAATATAGTAAAATTCTATTTACGGGATATAAATTTGGGTTTGAATTAGCAGAATATTATTCAGTTGCAGATTCTACTGTTTTTCCTAGCTTGAACGATACTTTTGGAATTACCATTATAGAATCTATGGCTTGTGGTACTCCTGTAGCAGCTTTTCCTGTTAATGGTCCAATAGATATTATAAATTTAGGTGTTTCAGGTTTTTTNCATGATGATATNGAATTAGCAATAANANAATCTTTNAATTGTAANNNANAATTAGTTTTTGAAAGTAGTNANAAATTTAANTGGNAATCATGCTGTTGANATATTTNTTAATNCTATAGAGAAANTTNGNTAANGAATTANTTCTCTTTTTGCACAGCTTCAATCATTGCNTGTATGTAACCGTTTGCNAAAGCTCTNCCTCTATGTCCCCANNGAGTATCTTNATANGTANTTGGAACATGNTCATCAATGAAAAATCCATCAAATCCTACTTCATGATATATTTTCATTGCCTTATACATATCTACATATCCAGTGTTTATAAACTCTTCATGAAATTTTGGTACCTGACCTGAAACATTTCTAAAATGTACGTAAAGTATTTTTTTTCTTTCTCCAAAATATCTAATCATTTCATAAATATCATCGTTCATTTCAGAAAAGGTTCCCTGACAAAACTCTATGGCATTTGAATCACTAGGATAAATCTCAATTAACCTTTTGTATGAATCAAAACTTCTAAATAAATTTGGAATACCACCAAGCTTAGGCACCGGAGGATCACAGGGATGAATTCCTAGCCTTATTCCTTCATCTTCTGCTATAGGAGTAATGATTTTTATCCAATATTCTAAATTCTTCCACACTTCCTCATCAGTGTATTCTCTTTCATGAGTAAGAGGCATTTTTTGAGCTACAGAATCATCAAAAGCACTAGCCTCAGCACCTCCCCTAATTAATTTAGGTTCTGTCCTCCATACAAGTGATGGCATCCAATTATATCCAAATATAGGAATACCTGCTCTTGCAATATTTCTGATTGTGTAAATCATATTTTCTATCTGCTCATCTCTTTTAGGTCCGTTAAGCATCACATGATCATAGAAGTATTTAGGAACATTTTCCAAAGCAGATAATTTGAGACCATGACTTTCAACCATAAGTCTAAGTTTGACTAAATCTTGCAATTCCCATTTGCCATTAGCACTAGGAAGATTATCATTTCCTCCTATTGAATTTAATAGAATATCTGTAGCACCAAATTGTTTTGCGAATTTTAAATATTCTGGGCTTGCTGAATTAAATTGGCCAAATCCTGGTCTCATAATTTCTTTTCGAATTTCTCTATATCTTATTAATAATATAAATATCTTAATTGAAATAGTCTAATAATATTAATTTACTGAAAATTTTAGTTATTATTAGTAAATGATTAATTGGATAACTTCTTTTTTAAGAGCTTTTTGGAATTTTATTTTTAGTATTTTGTCTATTACAAAGACACCTTTTGGAGTTTTAATAGTAATTTTTCTGATTTTATTAATAATTTTTATTTTTTTAAAGAAAAGATCAAAAAATCAAGATGGTAATTAACTCATTAAAATATTATGAAAAATTATTCTCATAGAAGTAAAAATGAAACAGAAAATAAACTAAATTTCGTGTATTATATATTATATATTATTTACTTTGAGCAGGAGGAATAATGGCTACAAGAGCATATATTTTAATAGAAACTTCTATTGGCAAGAGTCAAGATGTGGTAAACACATTAGAAGGAATAAAGGAAGTAAATATGTTAGACGTGGTTACAGGTCCTTATGATATTATTGCAGTAATAGAAGCAAGTGATCTTCCTAGTATAGGAAAGATTCTTAGCAATGAAATGCATAGAATGCCAGGTATAGTAAAGACAGTTACTTGTTTATCTGTGAAATCTACGAATTGAACCTATTTTCATATAGATTGAGAAATTATTTTATTGTTTCTTGCTCTATTCGATTCAAATTAAGATAATATCTAAAGTGTTTTAATAAAATTATTGTTTATAGGAGTTTCAAGTGCATCCATATAATTATTACGCCCCTGAAAATATTAATGACGCATTGGGGTTGCTTGAAAAATTTGGATCTAAAGCTAGATGTTTAGCTGGAGGAACAGATATTCTAGTACAAACAAGAGGTGGAAGGTTTGAATTAGATGCGATTATAGATGTGAAAAATATTCCTGAATTAACAAAAGTTGAGTGGACTAAAGATCATTTATTAGTTGGTTCAGCTGTCCCATGTTATGTATTGTATGAAGATGAAAAAGTCACTTCACAATTTCCAGGAATAATTGATGCAGCTTCTCTAATAGGTGGCATTCAAATTCAATCACGTGCAAGTTTAGGTGGCAATCTATGTAATGCTTCCCCTAGTGCAGATGGAATATGTCCTTTGATAGTACATAATACTATATGTGTGATTGCTGGACCTAAAGGATCTAGAGAAATTTCTGTAGATCAATTTTGTGTAAGTCCAGGAAAAAACGTTCTAGATGAAGGAGAATTTTTAGTTTCTTTAAAAATTCCTTTGCCTAATTCAGGTTTTGGTGCAGCTTATGAAAGATTTATTCCCAGAAATGAAATGGATATAGCTGTTGCTGCTGTTGGATCTTCTGTAGTAGTAGATGGAGGTAAAATCACTAATTCTAAAATAGCTTTAGCTGCTGTAGGGCCCACTCCTATCTATGCGGAAAAAGCAAGTGAATTTTTATTAGGGAAAGATGTTTCGGAAGATAATTTAGATCAAGCTTCTCAGATAGCACAAGATTCTTGTTCTCCAATTACTGACATGAGAGGAGATGTTGAGTTCAGAAAACATCTTATAGGTGTTTTAACTAGGAGAACTTTAGATCTAGCATTAGAAAGAGCAGGAGGAAATTAAATGGCAAATTCTAAGAAAGTTAAAAAAATTCAAATTACTACAACTATCAATGGACAGGAGATGGAATTATTGATTCCTCCATATATAAGCTTATTAGAAACTCTTAGAGAGATTGTTGGAATAACTGGAACAAAAGAAGGTTGTAATGATGGGAATTGTGGTGCATGTACTGTAACTATAGACCGAAGGATTGTTGATTCTTGTTTAGTTTTAGGCGCTGAAATAGATGGAAAAAATGTAGAAACCATAGAGGGGATGGCTACACCTGAAGGTCTACATCCATTACAGCAGGCTTTTCTTGAAGAAGCTGCTTTGCAATGTGGAATATGTACTCCAGGTTTCTTAGTCGCCTCAAAGAATTTACTTGATAAGGAGCCTAATCCTTCAGAAGGTAGAATAAGACATTGGTTAGCAGGCAATTTATGTAGATGTACTGGATATGACAAGATTGTGAAAGCTGTACAAAAAGCTTCTGAAAATTCGTAGTTAGGAGGAAAAATGGTTTCAACTTCTGATAAAAAAGAATATAAAGTTATTGGTACTAGGCCTATAAGGCATGATGGTTATGATAAAGTAACTGGTAGAGCTCAATATGGAGCTGATATAAAATTGCCAGGCCTTGTGTTGGGAGCAGTACTTCGTAGTCCTCATGCACATGCTATTATAAAAAACATTGATACTTCTGAAGCAGAAAAAATACCTGGTGTACTCGCTGTAATGACATCTGATGATCTTCCAAGATTAGATGATGTACAAAGAGCTTCTTCAGAAGAATCAGGTTCTGAAAAGCATTTAAGTGAAAATGTTTTAGCTTATAAAAAAGTAATGTATAAGGGTCATGCTGTTGCAGCTTTAGCTGCTATAGATCAAAATACTGCTGAAGAAGCTATAAAAAAAATCAAAGTTGATTATGAAATTTTGGAGCCAGTTATAAATGTTGATCAGGCGATGCATAAAGATGCTCCTATAATTTTAGAAGATTTTGAAGCAGATCATCTAGGAAAAAAAGTTTTAAATACTAATGTAGCTCTTCATGAAAGATATGATTTTGGTGATGTGGAAAAAGGTTTTTCTAATTCTGATTTTGTTTTGGAAAAAGAAGTAAATATGCAAACCGTTCATCAAGGTTACATAGAACCACATAATGCCACAGCTATTTGGGATGAAGAGAATAGAGTAAAGATTTGGACTAGTACTCAAGGTTCATTTGTCGTAAGAGATAGTGTATCTAAGGTATTAGGATTAGATGTTTCTAGAGTAAGAGTGACTCCTATGGAAATAGGAGGGGGTTTTGGAGGTAAAATTCCTATTTACTTAGAGCCTTTAGCAGCAATTTTGTCTAAAAAATCTAGGAGACCTGTTAAGTTGGTTATGACAAGGACAGATGTTTTTGAGGCTACTGGACCAGCTCCTGGTGGAAAAGTTAAGGTAAAGTTAGGAGTTGATTCTTCAGGAAAAATGTTAGCTGCCAAAGCAGTAATAAAATTAGAAGCAGGCGGATTTCCTGAGGCTTTCATTGAGGCAGCTTCGAAATGTGTTTTTTCTTGTTATGATATTCCATCTACAAGGATTGATGGTTATGATGTGATTGTAAATAAACCAAGTTCAGCCCCTTATAGAGCACCAGGTTCTCCTCAAGTTGCTTTTGCTATAGAAACTTTAGTAGATGAAATATGTTCTGAAAAAGGCTGGAATCCTTTAGAGTTTAGGATTAAAAATGTTGCCAGAAAAGGTACCCGGACTGCTTTAGGTCCACTTTATACTAGAATAGGATTAGAGGAATGTTTGAAAGCTGCGAAAAAATCTGATCACTGGAAGTCAAAATTAGATGATAATTTGTCCCCAGGAAAAAAGAGAGGAAGAGGAATTGCTAGCGGTTATTGGTTTAATATTGG